>DAIENX010000027.1:0-9499 GCA_027340875.1 Elusimicrobiota bacterium | reverse complement strand
ATATTCGTCCTTGAAGGCGTGCAGCAGCACGGCCAGGCCGGCCGTGCCGCTCCCGGCCCTGCGCGCGTAGTCGGCGCTGCCGGCGGCCTGCAGGGCCAGTATTTCGAAGATGGTGGCCGTGCGCACGACGGCTCCGGAAAGGGCCTGCAGCGAGCCCGCCAGCGTAAGGGCTATCCTTATGCCGGTGAAGCGCCCCGGGCCGCGGGCCGCGCAGACCGTGCCCACTCCGCGCAGGTCGGACCCGAGCTTCGCCAGTTCGCGTCGGACCAGCGCGAACAGCTCCCGCTCCTGGTTGAATACCTTGCGCTGGGCCCGATGAAAGCTCCGCCCGTCGGAGACGGCCACCTTCAGGCGTGAACCCGAGGTACAGAGGCCTAAGATCGTATCTTCCGCCATTTCCCCGCTATCCTCTCCAGTCTCTCCGCGAAATCCCGTCCGGTGCGGACCTTTACCGTCCTGCGGTCGCCGCCCGCCAGTTCCAGCTCCAGCCTGACCGCGTCCGCGCCCAGGTCCTCCGCGGCGGCCGGCCACTCCACGGCCGTGACCCCGTCCTCCCTGCCCAGGTACTCGTCCAGTCCTATGTTCTCCATGTCCGCCTCTCCGGCGCGGAACAGGTCGAAGTGATAAAGCTTCAGGCGGCCGCGGTAGGCCCTCATCAGGTTGAAGCTGGCGCTGACCGGCAGTTTTTTTGCCCCGAGAGCGGCGGCCAGCTCCCGCACGAAGAACGTCTTCCCGGAACCTATGGGTCCCTCCAGGAACAGGGCGTCCCCGCCGCGCAGCTCGGCGGCGAACAGCGCGGCCAGCCTGGCCGTCTCCGCCGGGGAAGCGCTCTTAAAAGTGCTCGAAGCTTTTGATCTTGCCATCGAAATTCTCTATCACGGCCCCGGAGCCTTTCTCCAGCCTGCCCACCACGCAGGCCCCGGGCAGCAGCCTCTTCACCTTGGTCAGGCTGCGGGACGGCGCGGCGAAGACCAGGCCGTAGTCCTCGCCGCCGTTGACGGCGTAATGCCGCCAGGGCCGCCCCTTGCGCGCGGCGTAGGCGCGCAGCTCGGGCGCGCAGGCCCCCTCGCCGACGCTGACTATCACGCGGCAGCGCGACAGCCCGGAGATTAGCTCCGCGCTCCTGGCCAGGCCGTCGGAATTGTCCAGCATGGCCGAGGCCAGGCCGCGGCGCCCGATAAGCGCGCCGGCCTTCAGCATCGGCTCCGGCCGCCAGAAAGCCTTTATCAGGCCGGGGAACTTCTTCCTCTCGGCGGCAGTGCCGTTCATCAGTATCTCCAGGCCGGCGGCGGAGAGGCCGAGCGGGCCGATATTGAACAGCAGGTCGCCCGGCTTCGCGCCGTAGCGGGTAACGAGCGGAGTTCCGCCGGCCTCGCCCCAGACCGTCATGTAGAAATGGTTCTCCCTCGCGCCGGCGAGGTTGCCGCCGGCTATAGAGATGCCGAAGCGCAGGGCTTCGGCCTTCAGCTCCTTCATGAAGCGCGGCGCGAACTCCGGCGGCATGTCCTTGCGCAGGCCGGCGCCGACCACGCAGGAGACGGGGGTCACGTCGCCCATAGAGGCCAGGTCGCTCAGGTTCATGCGGGTCAGCTTCCTGGCTATGTCCTCGGGGGTCGCGAAGCGCTCCAGGTAATGCGTACCCTCCACCATCTCGTCGGTGGTGATCACCAGGTCCCTGCCCGGAGAATGCCGCAGCACGGCGCAGTCGTCGCCCGGCCCTAAAAGCAGGCGGCGGTCCAGCGGGAACCGGAACGTCTTCTCTATATGCTCCAGCAGCTTCGCTTCGCCGCGCTTGCTCATCTCTTTCCTCCAGCCTTCCTTATCGCGGCCGGCAGGAAGTCCAGCAGCTCGCCGGCCAGCACGCAGCGCTCGGTGAACTTCTTCGCGGCCAGGTCCCCGCAGAGCCCGTGCAGGTGGACGGCCAGCGCCGCGCTGGCGAAGGCCGTATCCGCGGTGAAGCCGCGCGCGGCGCCCTGCTGGGCGAAGAACCCGGCGCAGAGCCCCGCCAGCACGTCCCCGGAGCCGCCCTTGGCCAGCGCCGGGCCGCCGGTGGCGTTCCTCAGCGTGCGCCCCTCGCCGCTTATCAATGTACCCTGGCCTTTCAGCACGGCCACGCCTCCCGAGATATCAGCCAGCTCTTTGGCGGCTGCCGGCCTGTCGCCTACCTTCTTACCGAGCAGACGGGCCGCCTCTCCGGGATGCGGCGTCAGGATGAATGGAGCTTTCGGGAACCTGAAGGAACGGAAGCCGGCCGCGGCCAGAGCGTTCAGGCCGTCGGCGTCTATCACGGACGGGATATCCAGGCCGCGCAGCAGACTGGCGGCGAAGCCTCTGGCGCCCGCGGAAGAACCCAGTCCCGGACCCAGCAGCAGAACGTCTATGCGCTTGGACCTGGCGAAGGCCAGCACCCGGGAGGCCGCGCGCGCGGAGAAGGCCCCGCCGGAACAGGCCGCGCCGAAGGTCATGGCTTCAGGGAGGGCCGAGGCGATGGTCCTTCTTTCGCTTTCCGGGCAGGCCACGGTCACCAGCCCGGCCCCGGACTTCAGGGCGGCCCTGGCGGCCAGCACGGCCGCTCCGGCCATGCCGCGGGAACCCGCCGCGACCAGCACGCGGCCGTAATCCCCTTTGTTGGAGTCCCCGCGGCGCGCGGGCAGCAGCGCCTTTACGAAAGCCCTCGTTACCGTTTTCATCTGAAAGCTATGACGGCCGCCAAAGCGTGGGTCGCGGTATGCGAGATGGAGACCAGCAGGGAGCAGCGGCGGCCTTTCACCGCGACCTTGGGGCTGCCGCTGGCGGTGTTCTCCACCGCGATGTCCTTCAGCGGTATCGAGGTATCGTCCAGCGCTTTGATGACGGCCTCTTTCACCGCGAAGCGCGCGGCCAGGCGCTCGAACCTGTTCCTGGAACTTCCGGCGTAGGCCAGCTCGCCCGGAGTGAAAACGCGCGCGAGGAAGCGCTGGTTCGCCGCCAGGCGGCGGACGCGCTTCACCTCGGCGAGGTCCACGCCCAGCCCGGCCACGGCGAAATTAGTCTTTTTAGCGGTCATCTTCAGCGGACGGTCACGCTCTTGGCCAGGTTGCGCGGCTTGTCTATGTCGCATTTCTTGGCGAGCGCCACGTAATAGGCGAACAGCTGCAACGGCAGCACGGTCAGCATCGGCGTGAACAGCTCGGGCGCCGACGGCAGGACGATGTAGCGGCTGGCCTTGACGGTCTTGCGGGACTCGGCGTCCACTATGGCCACCACGTCGGCGCCGCGGGCCTTGGCCTCCTCCACGTTGCCGGCCATCAGCTCCAGCGTGCGGCCGCTGGTGGCCACCGCCAGCAGCGGCATGCCCTTGTAGATGATGGCTATCGGGCCGTGCTTCATCTCGCCGGCGGCGTAGCCCTCGGCGTGCACGTACGAGATCTCCTTGATCTTCAGCGCGCCCTCGAGCGCAATAGGGTAGTTAAGGTGCCGCGAGATGAACAGGAAATGCTCGCTGACAGCGAAGCTCTCCGCGACCTTCGCTATCTCCTTCTCCTTGGCCAGCGTCTCCTCTATCAGGCGCGGCACGCGCAGCAGATCCTCGGCGTAACGGCGCGCGTCGGCAGGGCCCAGCCGGCCGCGGGCCGCGGCGAAATGCCCGGCCAGCAGGTAGATGGCGGCGAGCTGGCCCAGGAATGCCTTCGTAGAGGCCACGCCTATCTCCGGGCCGCAGTGGGTGTAGAGGACGTAGTCGGATTCGCGCGTCAGCGTGGAGCCCACGGTGTTGGTTATGCAGAGCACCCTGACGCCGGCGGCCTTGGCCTCGCGCATAGCGAACAGCGTGTCGGCGGTCTCGCCGGACTGCGAGATGGCCACCGCGAGCGTGCCCTTCGGCATCAGCTTCGCTCGGTCCGCGAACTCGCTGGCTACGTCGGCGTACGCCGGCACGCCGAAGTTCTCGAACAGGCCTCGCCCGACGAGACAGGCGTGGTAGGCCGTGCCGCAGGCTATGAACTGCAGGCCGGTGAAGCCCTTGATGGCCTCGGCCGTCAGCCCCATCTCCGCCTTCAGGATGTCGCCGCCCAGCGGCAGCAGCCGGCCGCGCAGCGTGTTCTCCACGGCCTCGGCCTGCTCGTGGATCTCCTTGAGCATGAAGTGCTTGTAGCCGCCCTTCTCCGCCATCGTGGAATCCCACTGGATGGTGACGGAGTCCTTGACGGTCTTCCTGCCGTGGAAATTGAAGTAGTCCACCCCCCCCTTCCTGACCACGGCCATCTCCCCGTCGTTGAGGAAGACCACTTTCTTAGTGTACTTCAGGAAGGCGGAGACGTCGGAAGCGATGAAATTCTCGTTCCGGCCCAGTCCGACCACCAGCGGGCTGTGCATGCGCGCGGCCAGCAGCATGTCGGGGCAGCGGGCCCAGACCGCCGAGATGGCGAAGGAGCCCCTGAGCTCGGCCAGCGTGCGGCGGAAAGCCTCGAAGAAGACCGGCTCCAGCATGTCCGAGCGGATGGCCTTCTCCTGCACGTGCAGGCCCTTCAGGTGCTGCTCCAGCAGGTGGGCTATGACCTCCGTGTCGGTCTCCGACTTGAACTGGTGGCCGCCCAGCTTCTCCTTCAGCTCCAGGTAGTTCTCGATGATGCCGTTGTGGACGACGACCAACTGGCCGGAACAGTCGGTGTGCGGGTGCGCGTTGTCCTCGGAAGGAGCCCCGTGCGTGGCCCAGCGGGTATGGCCTATGCCGGCGCCGGCGCCCTTCAGCGGGTCCTCCGCCACCAGTTTGTCCAGCGCGTCCACCCTGCCGGTCACGCGCTTCAGGTACAGGGAGCTCTTCGCGCCTACGGCGGCTATGCCGCAGGAGTCGTAGCCGCGGTATTCCAGCCGCCGCAGCCCGTCTATCAGGATGTCGGTGGTCTTGTTCTCGCCGATATAGCCGGTTATTCCGCACATATTGCAGGTGTTCCTTTATGGCCGCGCCGGGGACGGACAATGCCGCCCTCCGGCGCCGTATTGACCGCTGTCCGCTGCTACTGTATGAGCCGCTTCATCTCCGCTACAGCGCTCTTGAGGCCCACGAACATGCCGCGTGAAATGATGGAGTAGCCGATGTTCAGGCAGTCCATGCCCTCTATGCGGGCCACCGGGCCGACGTTGTAATAATCCAGGCCGTGGCCGGCGTGCAGGTCCATCTTGAGCTCCTTGACCAGGAAGCCCGCGAGCTGGAGCTTCTCGAGCTCCTTGGCCTGCAGCTTCTTGCCCCAGGCCTCGGAATACTTGCTGGTGCAGAGCTCTATCGAGTCGGCGCCCATGTTGTGCGCGGCGCGTATCGCGCCCGGCTCCGGATCGGCGAAGACGCTGACGCCTATGCCGGCGTCGGAAAGGCTCTTGATGGTCTTGACCAGGTCGGGGTTCTTGCCCTCGAGCTTCATGCCGCCCTGCGTGGTGACCTCTTTGGGGCTCTCGGGAACGAGGCAGACGGAATCGGGGCGCAGTTTGAGCGCTATCTTCTCCATCTCCGGTATCGCGGCCATCTCCAGGTGCAGCAGGCCCTTCACCTCGTGCCTGACGCGGTCCAGGTCGGAATCCTGGACGTGGCGCCTGTCCTGGCGCAGGTGCATGACGACCATGTCCCCGCCGGAGCTCAGCACCACGCGCGCCGCCTCGACGGTATCCGGGTTCTTCTCCTTGCGGGCCTGGCGCAGCGTGGCCACGTGATCTATGTTCACTCCGAGTTTAACGTGCCTCATGAAACCTCCATGCTATCAGAACGAAATCGGTCAGGACGCCGCCACGGCCCCGGAATGCTTGCGGTAATGGGCCAGCAGCTCGTCCGCTATCGCCTTTATCTCGGCGCGGGACTTCCCCTCCACCAGCAGGCGCAGCAGCGGCTCCGTGCCGGAATAACGGATGAAGATGCGGCCGTTGCCCTTGAGCCCCCCCTCGAGCCTCTCGAGTTTCTCGCTGAAACCGGCCACGTCCTTGAAGGCCGGCTTGCTGGAGACCCTCACCTTCTCCAGCACCTGCGGGTAGCGGCTCCAGTGGCGGCGGAACCAGCTGAAGGGCCTGCCCATGTCCAGCACCGCGGCCAGCGTCTGCAGCGCGGTCAGGATGCCGTCGCCGGTAGGGGCGAATTCCCTGAAAATGATATGCCCGCTGGTCTCCCCGCCGAGCTTGAGGTCGCCCTTCTCCATGGCGTCGGTGACGTTCTTATCGCCGACCGGCACCTGGGCCACGCTGATGCCCTGCCCTTCCAGGTACTTGATAAGGCCGTAGTTCGACATGAAGGTCAGCGACACTCCGTCGTTGGTAAGCCGGCCGCGCGACCGCATGTAGGGCGCCGCCATCGCTATCACGTCGTCGCCGTCGAGCTGCGCGCCCTTCTCGTCGGCGAACATGCAGCGGTCGGCATCCCCGTCGAAGCTGATGCCGCAGAAGGCGCCCCAGGCCGCGGCCGCCTTCGCCATTTTTTCCGTGTGCAGCGCGCCGCAGCCCACGTTGATGTTCCTGCCGTCCGGCCTGTCGCCTATGACCTTGACCTTCGCGCCCAGGTCGCGGAAGATGCGCGGGGCGATCTTATAGGCCGCGCCGTTGGCGCAGTCCAGCAGTATCTTAAGCCCTTTCAGCGTGAAGCCGGCCGGCAGAGTGCTCTTGAGGAATTCCTCGTAATCGCGGGTGAAATCCTTCCTGTGCAGGCCTGGATGCGACGGGCGGAACTTGAGCGGTTTTTTGCCGAGCAGCAGTCCCTCTATCCTGTTCTCGATGGCGTCGTTGAGCTTGAGGCCGTCGTTGGAGAAGAACTTGATGCCGTTGAACTCCGGCGGGTTGTGGCTGGCCGAGATGACTATGCCGAAGTCGGCGTTCTCGCGCTTGACCAGGTAGGAAACTGCCGGTGTCGGGATGATGCCCAGGTCCACGACCTTGAACTTGCTCGCCCCCAGGCCCTCCACCAGGTACTTCTTTATCAGCCTGCCGGAGGCGCGGGAATCCATGCCTATCAGGACCACCGGCTTCCCGGCATGTCCTTTCTTTTTATACTTGGGCAGCACCAGCGACGCGGCATAGCCTATCTTGCGGATGAAATCCGGAGTGAACGGATAGTCCCAGGTTATGCCGCGTATGCCGTCGGTGCCGAAAAGTTTTCCCATTAAAGCCCCGCTTTGTGCCGCTAATTTAATTTTATATTATATCATTCTGCCGTAAGCCGCTGAAATCCCGGCGCACAATAAGCCCGCGCGCTTCCTTCGCAGCAAGCGCGGGGCCATTCCAGAAGGGTTCAGCGAGCGGTCACGGCTTAAATGCCGTGAAAAGCGAGGCCGTCTGAAGGGCATAGCCCTTGATACGGCACGCGCATAGCGCAGCGGCGAAGGGAAACCAAGTTTCCCTCGCGTCGCACCCGGCCGACAAAGGCCGGGCGGGTTGCGTAGAACCGCCTAGCGCTTCGCGCGAGGTGCGACAGATGGAAGGATGGCCGAGCGGTTTAAGGCGCCGGTCTTGAAAACCGGTGTACGGTTAATCCGTACCGTGGGTTCGAATCCCACTCCTTCCGCCAGATTTCACATTTTTGCTTTTCGGAATTTTTTTCCGAAATTTTTGCGCGCGAAAAATTAAAATTTAACAGAAACTCCCACGGTTTTTTTAATTCAAACGAAAGCTCCTTCCTGCCTATCCGGAAGTTCGAACCAATCTTTTTCATTATTTCCCGGTTTTCCTCCGGATTTTCCCACTTGAGAACTTCCCCGACGTGAGCCGCCTCCCGGTAGAACGCTATCTCCGGTTCGAACCGATTCGCGCTCTGCCGTGCAAAAGCTGCAACTTTATCTTGTAAATCCATCTTTTCATTAAAAAATGAACGCTTCTTAAGGGCGTATTCATCCTGCGTTATCTCCCCGCTAAGCAACAGGTCTAAAAGAGCGTTCATTTTTTTATTCAGGATATCAATATCAAATCGCAGCTTTTGGACGGTCAATCCCACGGCCTGGGCCAACGCGGCTCTTTCCTCTTCCGCCATAAGGATGAGCCCGTTGGCCAGGGCCGTGGGTAAGGAAACAGCCTGTAATTCACCTTTTATCCGCTCGGTTATAACTTCTTCCCGTAAATAGGGTTCATTGCAAGGCCCCTTGCGCTTGGTGCAGCGCAGGTAATTATGACCTTTTTGGGTTTCCGTGGTTATAAAACAGCCGCATTCCTTACAATGGAACAGGCCCCGGTAGATGTAGGGCTTAAGCTTAGGGCCCTTTGGCTTGCTCTTACGCTTCATAACTTCCTGGCATTTATCAAACAAGGCCTTGGTTATGATCGGCTCGTGCTTACCCTCATGGATCGCGCCAGTGTAGCGTATAACGCCGTAATAGGCCGGATTACGCAGCATGTACTGATAGTTTGAAGTGGAAAGCGGCTCCGGGTGGTGGCGGCCTTTAAGGCCCGCCCCGTTCATTATACGGCGCACTTCCGCCAAAGGATAATCGCCTGTGGCATAAAGCTCAAAGGTCTTCCGGATAAAGACCGCCCGGTCTTTATCCGGAAATATGGTCCGGGTATTCTTGTCGTTTATATAGCCAAGCGGGGCGGTGCCGGGGCAAATGCCGTTGCGCAATTTCTGCCGGAAGCCCCGCTTTACGTTTTCCGAAAGATTGTCAACGTAATATTTGGACTGCCCGAAAGCGATAGACAGCATGAACTTGCCCTGCGGCGTGGGGTCAAACCAGAAGGTAGGAAACTTTAAAGCCGTTATCTTGGCAGTGTCTACCAGGTAGATAATACGCCCGCCGTCTATTGAGTTGCGGGCCAGCCGGTCAGGGTGCCAGGCAATAATGCCCTGCGCGGCGCCCTGCTCTATGGAGGCTATCATGTCATTGAAGATTTCGCGGCCCGGCGCCTTGGCCGTTTTGCTTTCAATGAACTCCTTTACGATTATCAAGTTTTCCTTTTTGGCGTATTCCCTAAGCTCGGCAAGCTGCGCCTCTATGGATAAGATTTGCCGGTCAGGTTCGTCCGTGGATTTCCGGGCATAAAGGAAATACTGCATTGTCTGGTTTGACATAAGTTCCCCCTACCTTTTTATCAGGCTCCGCTCACCTTACCCATAAGTTCGCCTTTACCTTGCGCTTTATGCCGGTTTGGCTTTAGCAAAAGCGAAACCGGCATAAAGGGCCTACTATAATGCTCCGCCGCGTTTAAGGCCGGCCTGGCTGCAAAGCGAGGCCGGCCTTAAAGGCGGCGCATAAGGAAGAGATTGGTTCGGGAAGCGCAGCTTCCCGGCGCGCCAGCGCCGAACTTCCGGCAACCGCCTGTAGCCTGAATTAAAAAATCCGTGGGTGTTTCTGCTAAATTTTAATTTTTCGCGCGCAAAAATTTCGGAAAAAAATTCCGAAAAGCAAAAATGTGAAATCTGGCGGAGTTTCAGGGATAAAGTTCGAACTTACTTTGCGCAACATCCCGCGGAAACTGTATAAATACCGCTTTCCGCCTCCGATTCTGCGGTCCGGGGAAGCTTATCCGCGAGATGTCGCGCGGTCGGCCACGCCGCGCGGCC
>DAIENX010000012.1:0-13038 GCA_027340875.1 Elusimicrobiota bacterium | reverse complement strand
GACTCGAACCAGCAACCCTTCGGTTAACAGCCGAATGCTCCACCATTGAGCTACCGGCGAATGAACTGTATAAATTATACAAAAAATTCCCGCGCTCAAAAAGCCGGCGCGCATTTTTTGTAGAATATCCGCATGATAAAGAACATCCAGGAATACTACCAGTGCATACTGGATAACCTTACCGGAGGACTTATCAGCGTCGATATGTCCGGCAGGGTGGTCTATCTCAACCCCATGGCCGGCAAGATCCTGCGCATGCCGGCCGACACCTGCTGCACCGACAAGATGTACGACGAGGCTTTCGAAGGCTTTCCCGCCCTTATCGAAGTAATAAAAGAGACGCTGGAGACGGGCAAATGCGTGCGCCGGGCGGAGATCTCCGTTATGCACGCCAATACGCCCCTGGTCATCGGCTACAGCACCATGCTGGTCAAGAACCACGAAGGCGCCGAACTGGGAGTAACGGTCATCTTCCAGGACATCTCCTTCGTAACGAAGAAATAATATGGCAAAGAAGAACCATTCTGTTCCCGAGCCGGCCCCTCAGCCGGTCCCACCCCCGCAGCAGCCCAAGGTCGAGGACTCCGTCTCAAAAGCCCAGCTCTGGACCTTCTGGATAGGCGTCGCCGCCGCGGTGATCATAGCCCGTGCGCTCGACGCCGCTCTCCCCGGAGTATCAGAGAGCGTGATAGAGCGCTGGGTGATGCTCGGTTTCGCGGCCTTTATAGGGATCTTCCTCTACAAGCTCAAATAGCCCATGCCGGACTTCATAGACTACTACTCCGTCCTCGGCGTCTCCAAGACCGCCGGAGAGGCGGAGATAAAGTCCGCGTACCGCAAACTGGCCCTGAAGCATCACCCCGACAGGAATCAGGGGAACAAGGCCGCCGAGAGCAAGTTCAAAGAGATAAACGAGGCTTACGAGGTCCTTTCCGACCCGAAAAAGCGCGCGCTTTACGACCAGTATGGCAAGGATTGGCAGGCCGGCGCCGGAGCCTACGGGCCCGGCCCGGGCGCGGGGCGCCAGCAGCGCAGGGGCCCGGGCGGTTTCCAGTACCGCTATCAGTCCTCCGGCGGCCAGGGTTTCGACCAGTTCGGGGATTTCAGCGACTTCTTCAAATCGATGTTCGGCGGCTCCGAGGGTTTCGGCGGATTCGGCGGCATGCCCGGGGAGGAGCCGCGTTCGCAGCTGGACATGGAGGCCGAGCTGCAGTTGACGGTCGAGGACCTGGTGCGCGGCGGCCACAAGCAGCTTTCGTTCAGCTACCGCGCGGGACGACGCACCGAGACCCGGAACGTCAACGTGAAGCTGCCGCGCGGCCTGCGGGACGGCTCCACTATACGCCTCAGGGGCCAGGGCAGGGAGTCCGGGGGCCGCGCCGGGGACCTCTATCTGAAGATCCGGGTTCTTCCCGACCCGCGCTTCAGGGTCGACGGCGACGACCTCTAAGCCGACGTGGACGTGCAGTCCTGGGACGCGGCTCTGGGCGCGGAGATCTCGGTTCCGTCCCCGGACGGCCCGGTGAAAGTGAAGCTTCCGGCGGCCTCCGATACGGGCCGCAAGCTGAGGCTTTCCGGCCGCGGCCTGCCCCGCAAGGACGGCGGACGCGGCGACCTCTACGCGGTCGTCACCATCCGCCTTCCGCACCACCTCTCCCCCCACCAGCTCGACCTCTTCAAAAAGCTAAAAGAGTTAGAATAAGTTTCCCAATCCCCCCTAAAACACGCATGTAGGTTGGACCGGGCGGCGGATAAGCAAAACCGTCGTGAGGGCGAGGCTTGCGCAGCGCCGAACCCGAATGCCGAGCGAGGGAACGGTGTTCCCGAGCGTGTTTTGTGTTCCGCCGGCCGGGACAACCGTAATAAGACGAAACCCCGACGCCCATTCTCAGGGCGCCGGGGTAAGGAGGAGCGTTCCGCGCTGGGCGCGGAGGACTTAGTTGAAGGTCGAGGTGGCTATGTCGAGCGTAGCCGCGTCTATCTTCTTCTGGGTCCTGGCGTTCTCCGCGTTCTTGAACGGGGTGCCGATCTCCTGGAGGAGGCCGTCGCCCTGCACGTAATAGATACCCTTCTGCGTGATATCCTTGACCATCGTGTGCACGGTCCAGCGGAGCTGAACCTGCATGGAGGCGATGGGGTCCTCGTGCGTGCCCACGTTGGCTATCGTGGAATCCGGAACCTCGGAGACCAGGGACACCTTGTAGCCCCAGGCGGTGGTGACGCTGAGCGGCTCGATAGTGACGCCGGTCAGGAACTTGCCCTTGCCCTGGAAGTTGCCGTTATAGGTGTAGTGCACCTGGTAGGTGACCTTTACGACCTGGGAACCATAAGCGTTCTTCATCGAGAACGCGTACTTCTTGGTGGCCGGCTTGCTCCAGCCCTGCAACTGGGTCCAGTGGCTGGTCCCGAAAGGCACGGCGTTGGCGTAGTTCGTGGTGATGTTGACGACCGGCTGGTTCTTCTCGATGATGCCGAAGATCTTCTCCATCAGGTTCACGATCTTGTCCAGCGTGTCGATAGTGCCGTTGATGTCAGGACCGGTCGGCTGCTGGGGGCCGTCGCCGGGCTTCGGCGGGTTGATCTGCGGGCCCGAGGGCGGCTTGGGCAGCTGGTCCGGGGGCGGTATGGTGCCGCCCTTGTCCGAGATCTCCTCTATCATCACGGAGTCCTGGTCAATGGTGAAGTACTTCATGTCCAGGTTCTCCGCTGCGGAGACCCGGCCCGCGAACACCGCGGTGGCGGCTGCGGCAAGTGCTAGCAGTTTCTTCATTTTCGCTTCCTCCTTAGTTAAGTAACCGCAAATCGGAAAATACGATCTCCAGCAGATCGCAGTTTTTTTTAGCAGTTCCGCGCGAGTTCCCCTCAAAAACCATCTTAAGCATACTTCCAATAGGTTCAATTTTGGCGCTGACAATATCAAACCCGGAGGGATATTCCAATGTGCCTGCCTGAAACTTTAAAATTTTTACGTTATTGAAGTGCAATAGAATATCCGAAACCGCCAATGCGGTTTTTTGCGCATAATTATAATGTTTTATGTGCAGGAGCAAACTCATGGATCCTGTGACTTCTTTCACCATTTCACCTTTTAACCGCGAGAAAGAGTCTGCTGATTCTATCTTTACCGATTTGATGAACGCATCATGGAAGAAATTTAACTTCCTTAAAAGCTCGAATATACCTTTTGAGGTTTTCAGCTTTTTCATAAACATTTTGTCTTTTTTACCAACCGGCATTTGCATCCCGGAGCAGGTTCCTGATGGTATTCAAAGTAGTGCTCATGTCCATTTTTGCAGTTCCCATGCTGATGATCCGTGTGAATCTCGGAGGGAGGAGGCTCCGGACATGGGGAACAAGGCTTCTCAGCCGGAGGAACTGCCGGATGCGGGACAGGAGGCAGAGGGACTGGAATTGGAGTCGGAATCGGAACAATTGGCCTGGAGTCTGAAATAGCGCAGGTTTCATTTCCCAAACCAGAATTCCGAGCAAAAACGTCTCCAACAGTTCCTTTCTGCTGGTTAAAAAATGTGATTAGCGGCGCGGCCGCTTTAACGTTTTCCGGCTCTTTCTGGTCCTTCTTCCACGGGCTGGCTATCTCCTCGTAGTAGCCGTCGCCCTGCACGTAATAGACGCTGGTGCCGGTGACTTCCTTCAGAACGGTGGACATCTTCCAGGTCAGTTTGAGCTGCATGGCCGCCACCGGGGACTTGTCGGTGCCCACGTTGGCTATGGTCGAATCCGGCACCTGGGCCGACATGTCGAAGCGGTAACCCCAGCCCACGGTGATAGAGGTGGGGATCACGGCCACGCCGGTCAGGAACTTGCCCACGCCCTTATAGGAGCCGCTATAGGTATAGGAGACCTTGTACTTGCAGTCTATCATCGTGGAGCCGTAGAGATTCGCCGCGTAGAAGCCGTAGACGTAGGTCTTGGGCTTGGTCCACTGGGCCAGCTGGGTGGCGGAGGTCACGCCGTCCGGGTAGGCGGTGGCGTACTTGGTGTCTATGTTGGCCACCGGCTTGCCGTCCTTTACTATCTCCCAGAGCTTTGAGGCTATATTGACTATTTTCTCAACGCTGACCAGAACGCTGTTCAGGTCCTTGGGGGGCTCTTCCTGCAACCGGACATAACTCATGTCCGGTTCTTCCTTCACTTCCTGCAGCGTCACGCGGACGGAGCCGGTGCTGATGATGAAATAGTCCGGGTACTTCTTGGCCCATTCTTTCTGGTAGGCGGTGAATCCTGCGGAATCCTGCGGGGTATCCCTGACCGTGAGGTCCTGGGCTGAGGCCGTCAAGGCGCAAACGAGGACGGTGGCCATCAGCGCGGAGAAGGAGGAGAGGTATTTATACATGCTGTGTACTCCTTTTTCCAGTTCTTACACTTAAAGTATAACCCCGCCAGCAGATATCCATCACCGTCCAAAGGCCCAGGCTCGGCAACTATTTGGGCCCAGACCCTCCTGGGTCCTCTGGGTAAGATAAAAACAATGCAATACATTGTAAATACCGGGGAACTGGCGGAAAGCCCAGCGGAAAACTGCCGGTGCGGCCGGAAGCTTCTAGGTCCTTTGGCCTATGCGAAAAAAAGAGGGCGGACCAGGCGGTCCGCCCTCTTCTTCGGCCGCGGCTGTTTACGCCGCTACCTTCTCCCCTTCCCTGGCGGGAGTCTCGCAGCTCATCTGCGCTATCTGCTGATAGACGCTGAGGCGCCACTTGTACTCCTCCTCGGCCAGCTTGGCGAGGCGGGCGGCCACTTCCGGGTTGCTCTTCTGCAGAGTGCGGAAGCGGTTCTCCCCGTTCATGAACTCGCTCACCGGGATGGTGGGCGGCTTGCTGTCTATGGTCAGAGGGTTCTTCCCCTGGGCCTTGAGGGCCGGGTTGTAGCGGAACAGCGGCCAGCGGCCGGACATGACCGCCTTCTTCTGCTCGTTCATGCCCGCGCCCATGTCGATGCCGTGGGCTATGCAGTGGCTGTAGGCTATGATTATGGACGGACCGTCGTAGGCTTCCGCTTCCGCGAACGCCTTCACGGTCTGGTTATAATCCGCGCCCATGGCTATCTGCGCCACGTAGATGTTGCCGTAGGTCATGCTGATCATGGCCAGGTCCTTCTTCGGGAGCGGCTTGCCGCCGGCCGCGAACTGCGCCACGGCGCCGAGCGGGGTGGCCTTGGACATCTGGCCGCCGGTGTTGGAGTACACCTCGGTGTCCAGCACCAGCACGCGGACCTTCTTGCCGCTGGCCAGCACGTGGTCCAGGCCGCCGTAGCCTATGTCGTAGGCCCAGCCGTCGCCACCCAGTATCCAGACGCTCTTCTTGACCAGGTAGTCGGCCAGCGTGCCCATGCGGGCCGCCTGCTCTCCGCCGGCCGCGAACAGGGCCTTCTTCAGGTCGGCCACGCGGCCGCGCTGCTGCTCTATGCCGGCCCAGTCGGACTGGTCGGCGCTAAGGATGTCGTCCGCCAGCTTGGCCTGGGACTTCAGCGGGCCCTCTTTCATCGCGGTCAGCAGCTCGCGGGCCTCCTCGCCCATCTTGTCGTAGGCCAGGCGCATGCCCAGGCCGAACTCGGCGTTGTCCTCGAACAGCGAGTTGCTCCAGGCCGGGCCCTTGCCGTCCTCGCGGACGCAGTAGGGCGTGGTCGGGAGGTTGCCGCCGTAGATGGACGAGCAGCCGGTGGCGTTGGCCACGCTCAGATGGTCGCCGAACAGCTGGGTCATCAGCTTCACGTAGGGGGTCTCGCCGCAGCCGGCGCAGGCGCCGCTGAACTCGAACAGCGGGCGCACCAGCTGGGAGCCCTGCACGGTGTTGCGGTTGACCTTGGAGGAACCCTGGTCCTTCAGGGACAGGAAGAACTTGAAGTTCTCGCGCTCGGTCTCGCGCAGCGGGAACTGCGGAGCCAGGTTGATGGCCTTCTTGCCGGTCTCCTTGCCGTCCTTGCGCTCCTTGGCGGGACAGTTGTAGACGCAGGCGCCGCAGCCGGTGCAGTCCTCGACGGCGGTCTGCACGGTGAACTTCAGGCCCTTCAGGGCCGGGGCCTTGGCGTCCATCGACTTGAAGGTCTTCGGGGCCTTGGAGAGTTCCGCGCCGTCATAGGCCTTGATGCGGATGGCCGCGTGAGGGCAGACCAGCGAGCAGAAGCCGCACTGTATGCACAGGTGACTCTCCCAGACCGGGGTCTCCAGCGCGATATTGCGCTTCTCGTACTGACTGGTCGCGGTCGGGAACGTGCCGTCCACGGGCATGCGTGACACCGGGAGCTGGTCGCCGCGGAAGGCGATCATCTCGCACAGCGTCTCGCGCACGAACTTCGGGAAGCCCTCGACCTCGCAGGACCTCTTGATCTTGGAGTCGGCCTTGCCCGCCTTCACTTCCTGGATGGCGGCCAGGGTCTGGTCCACGGCCGCGTAGTTCTTGTTGACCACCTCGTCGCCCTTCCTGGAGTAGGTCTTCTTGATCGAGTGCTTGATCGCCTCGATGGCCTCGTCCTTCGGGAGGACGCCGGAGATGCCGAAGAAGGCGGTCTGCATGATCACGTTGATGCGCGCGCCCATGCCGGTCTCCTCGGCGATCTTGGAGGCGTTGATCACGTAGAACCTGAGGTGCTTCTTGACTATGTCCTCCTGGACCTCCACGGGCAGCCTGCCCCAGACCTCGCCCGCGCCGAACGGGCTGTTCAGAAGGAAGATGCCGCCGTCCTCGGCCTTGTCGAGCATCTCGTACTTCTCGAGGAAGCTGAACTGGTGGCAGCCTATGAACCTGGCCTTGTAGACCAGGTAGGGCGTGCGGAGGTAGGACTTGCCGAAGCGGAGGTGGCTGACGGTCATCGAGCCGGCCTTCTTCGAGTCGTAGACGAAGTAGCCCTGCGCGTACTGGCCGGTCTCCTCGCTTATGATCTTGATGGTGTTCTTGTTGGCGCCGATCGTGCCGTCCGAGCCCAGGCCGAAGAAGAGCGCGCGGAAGGTGTCCGCCGGTTCGGTGGTGAAGTTCTCGTCGTACTTCAGGCTGAGGTTCGTGACGTCGTCCACGATGCCCACGCTGAAGCTGTTCAGCGGCTTCTTGGCGGCGAGGTTGTCGAAGACGCCCTTCGCCATGGCCGGGGTGAACTCCTTGGAGCCGAGACCGTAGCGGCCGCCGACTATGACCGGGAGCTCCTTCAGCGCGCCTGCCTTGAAGGCCGAGGCGCAGACGGTGACCACGTCCTGGTAGAGCGGCTCGCCCAGGGAGCCCGGCTCCTTGGTGCGGTCAAGCGCTGCGATGGCCTTGACTGTCTTCGGAAGGACCTTTATGAAGTCCGCCTCGGAATAGGGCCTGTACAGGCGCACCTTCAGCACGCCCACCTTCTCGCCCTTGCCGACGAGGTAGTTGACGGTGTCCTCGACCGTGTCGGCCCCGGAGGCCATCACGACCACGACGCGCTCTGCGTCGGGGGCGCCCACGTAGTCGAACAGGTTGTACTTGCGGCCGGTCAGCTTCTCGAACTGGCCCATGGCCTCCTTGACCATCGTGGGGACGGCGTCATAGAAGCGGTTCACCGCCTCGCGGCTCTGGAAGAAGACGTCGGGGTTCTGGGCGGTGCCGCGCAGGACCGGCTTCTCCGGGTTGAGGCCGCGGGCCTTGTGCTCGGCTATCAGCTTCTCGCTGATCATGCTGCGCATGACTTCGGCGGGGAGCGGCTCCACCATGTTCAGCTCGTGGCTGGTGCGGAAGCCGTCGAAGAAATGCAGGAAAGGCACGCGGGTCTTCAGCGTGGCGGCCTGGGCTATCAGCGCGAAGTCCATGACCTCCTGGGGGTTGGCCGAGGCCAGCATGGCCCAGCCGGTCTGGCGGCAGGCCAGCACGTCGGAATGGTCGCCGAAGATGGACAGGGCGTGGGAGGCCACAGCGCGGGCGGACACGTGGAAGACCGTGCTGGTCAGCTCGCCGGCGATCTTGTACATGTTCGGGATCATCAGCAGCAGGCCCTGGGAGGCGGTGAAGGTGGTGGTCAGCGCGCCGGCGGTCAGGGAGCCGTGCACCGCGCCGGAGGCGCCGCCCTCGGACTGCAGCTCTGACACCAGCGGGATGGTGCCCCAGATATTCTTTTCGCCCTTGGCGGACCAGACGTCGGAAAGTTCGCCCATCACCGAGGAAGGGGTTATGGGATATATAGCAATGACCTCGTTGGTCTTGTGGGCCGTATAAGCCGCGGCCGTATTGCCGTCCATCGCAACTTTTTTATTTGCCATTATAATTGACTCCTTAAGGAAGTATCGCAAAGCTCGTCTAATGAAAGGCGGACCCTACCTAAGGAATAGTATAGCATTTTGGGGTCCTACCGGAGGACGCCGTCCACCAGGCGCCTTATCCCCCTCGGGTTGGCTTCCTGGAGCTCTTCAGGCAGGCCGGGGGCTTCGAATCCCTGGAAACAGACGGGCCGGACATACCTGTAGATGGCGGCAGTCCCGACGCTGGTGAAGAAGCTGTGCGTGGTGGCGGGGTAAGGGCCGCCGTGGTGCAGGCTGGGGCAGGGCTCCAGCCCGGTGGGATAGCCGTTGCAGACAATGCGGCCGGCCTTGCGGCGCAGGGCCCGCAGCAGCGGGGCGCAGCGCCGCAGTTCCCCGGGGATGGCGTGGACGGTGGCCGTAAGGCTCCCCCTCATGCCGTCCGCGGCCTTGAGCATGGCCGCTTCGCTCCTGCAGCGGTAGACCACGGTGGCCGGGCCGAATACCTCCTCGCCGAGCTCCGGCCTGCGGTCTATCAGCGAGACATCGGCGGTAAAGATCCTGCAGACGGCCTTCTTAGGGCCCGCCTCCCCTTCCGGGGCCGCGGCCGCCAGGCGCACGTTCGGTATGGCGGCCAGCCTGGCCGTGCCGCGGTCATAGGCAGCCTGTATGCCGGCGTGCAGCATCGGGGCGGCCGGCACGGCCCTGGCCCTGGCGCAGAGCGCGGCGAGGAAACGGGCGTAGCCGGGACAGTCTGCGGCTATTACCATGCCCGGGTTGGTGCAGTATTGTCCCACTCCGGTATTGAGCGAGCGGGCCAGGCCCTCGGCTATCTCCTCGGGGCGCGAATTCAGGGCGCCCGGCAGCAGGAACACCGGGTTCACGCTGCCCATCTCGGCGTAAACGGGTATGGGAACGGGGCGGGCGGCGGCCGCGTCGGCCAGGGCCCTGCCGCCGACCAGGGAACCGGTGAAGGCGACAGCGGCGGTGAGCGGATGTCTCACCAGGGCCAGCCCGGCCTCGAAACCGGAGGCCTGCAGCAGCGAGAACATCCCGGGCGGCAGGCCGGAGCGGCGCACCGCCTCCGCTATCACCCGGCCTACCAGCTCGCAGGTGCCGGGATGGGCCGGGTGGCCTTTCACTATCACCGGGCAGCGCGCCGCGAAGGCCGCCACGGTATCGGTGCCGGCCACGGAGATGGCGAGCGGAAAGTTGCTGGCGCCGAAGACGGCTATGGGGCCTATCGGCATCATCATCGTCCGCAGGTCGGGCTTCGGCAGCGGCTTCCTGCCCGGGATGGCGCTGTCTATCCTGGCCTGCACCCAGGAGCCTTCGAGGATGAGCTCTGCGAAGACGCGGGCCTGCCCGGCGGTTCGGGACAGCTCCGACCTGAGCCTCTCGTAAGGAAGGCCGGTCTCGAGGTGCGCCCGCTCTATTATGGCCCCGGCGCAGGTTTCCAGGCCGGCCGCGACCCGCTTCAGCATCCCGGCTATCTTTCCGACGGGCATGTCCTGCAGCTCGACGAAGGCCCGCTGCGCCGCCCTGAGGGCGCGGTCGGCCTCGGCCTGGCCCGCCTCGCGGAAAGTCCCGGGGAGACCGTTCCCGGTGGCGGGATCTACGCCGCGGAAGGTCTTTCCCCCGCTTCCCCGGGAGAACGAGCAGCCTATGATATGGGAACCGGTTATCCTGGCCGTATCTTTGCGCATTTGTGAACGCCTCCGCGCCTCCGGCTCGCCCGCCGTGGCGGAATAAGGTGAACTTTGCTTTTTAGTATAATTAACATTACGGAACGCGCGCAACTCTCACTAAGGAGCCTGCCTCTATGCAGAATTCAGCCATCATCAGCGAAGTGGACGCCATAGCCGCCAAGTACGGCGACAGAAAAGGCTCGCTTATCCCCCTTCTGCAGCTGATACAGAGCCGTTTCGGCTACCTTCCCCGCCCGGCCATAGAGAGGCTGGCGGAACGGATGGGCGTGGCCCCCGCCGAGATAATAGCGGTCTACTCTTTCTACGCGCAGTTCCGCACGACTCCGGTGGGCAAGCACCACATCAAGGTCTGCCACGGCACCGCCTGCCACGTGGCCGGCGCCGACAAGGTCAGCTCGGCGCTGCACGAGGAGCTCGGCATAGGCCACGGCCAGACAACCCCCGACGGCGAATTCTCCGTGGAGGACGTGGCCTGCCTGGGCTGCTGCAGCCTGGCGCCCGTGGTCATGGTGCAGGACGAGACCTACGGAGGCATTACGCCGGACAAGGTCAAGAAGCTGGTCAAGGAGACCAGGGCCGGAAGCTGCGCCTGCGCCGAAGCGGCCGCGAAAGCCGCCAAAGCGCCCGCCTCCGCCAAGCCCGCGCCGGGCGTTACCCTGGTCCGCGTGGGCATGGGCTCCTGCGGAGTAGCTGCCGGCGCCCGCAAGACGCTGGCGGCCGTGACCGAAGCAGCGGCGAAGGCCGGGCTGGACGTCCCGGTGCTGTCCACCGGCTGCAACGGCATGTGCCACGAGGAGCCGTTACTAGAGGTCGTGCAGGACGGGCACTCCTATTTCTACGGCAAGGCCACCGCCGAGACCGCCGCCCGCGTGATGCAGCAGCACGTGCTGGAGGGCAGGCCGGTCACGGAGAGCCTGCTGATATCTCCCGAGAAGCCCGCGGCCTCCAACCCCTTCTACGCCAAGCAGCAGCGCATAGTCCTGCGCAACTGCGGAGTCATCGATCCGGATTCCATAGAGGCCTATGAGAAAGCCGGCGGCTATTCCGCCCTCCGCAAGGCGCTCACCTCGATGAAGCCGGAACAGGTCATAGCCGAGGTACTGGCGTCCGGCCTGCGCGGCCGCGGCGGCGCGGGCTTCCCGACGGGCACCAAGTGGAAGTTCGCGGCGGCGGTGCCGTCCGACGGCGAGAAGTACATGATCTGCAACGGCGACGAGGGCGACCCCGGCGCGTTCATGGACCGCAGCGTGCTGGAGAGCGACCCGCACGCCGTCCTCGAAGGCCTGATGATAGCCGCCTACGCCGTGGGCGCCAACAAGGGCGTCTTCTACGTACGCGCCGAATACCCTCTTGCCGTGCGTCGCATAAACCGGGCCATCGAGGAAGCGGAGAAGAAGGGCCTGCTGGGCAAGAACATACTCGGCACCGGCTTCTCGTTCACCGCCTACCTGAAGGAAGGCGCCGGCGCCTTCGTCTGCGGCGAGGAGACCGCGCTGATCGCCTCCGTGGAGGGCAAGCGCGGCATGCCGCGCATCCGCCCCCCCTACCCGGTGCAGAGCGGCGTGTTCGGCCATTCCACCACTATAAACAACGTCGAGACCCTGGCCTGCGTGCCGTGGATACTTTCCAACGGGGCCTCGGCCTTCAACAGGTTCGGCACCGAGAAGAGCAAAGGCACCAAGGTGTTCGCGCTGGCCGGCAAGATAGCCCGCGGCGGCCTGGTGGAGGTCCCGATGGGCCTGACGCTGCGCGAGGTGGTCAACGAGGTGGGCGGCGTCGTGCCCGGCGGCCGCAAGCTCAAGGCCGTGCAGATGGGCGGCCCGTCCGGCGGCTGTATACCGGAGAGCCTGCTGGACACCCCGATAGACTACGACTCGCTGAACGCCACCGGCGCGATCATGGGCTCAGGCGGCATGGTCGTGATGGACGACAGCACCTGCATGGTGGACGTCGCGCGCTTCTTCCTCAAATTCACCCAGAACGAGTCCTGCGGCAAATGCACTTTCTGCCGCGTCGGCACCAAGCGCATGCTCGAGATACTCGAGCGCATCTGCGCCGGCAAGGGCAGGCTGGAGGACCTGGACACACTGAAGAGCCTCGGCGAGAGCATCAAGAAGTCCTCGCTGTGCGGCCTCGGCCAGACCGCTCCGAACCCGGTGTTGACCACGATGCGCTACTTCGAGGACGAATACCGGGCCCATATAACGGACAAGAGCTGCCCGGCCGGCGTCTGCAAGCCGCTGATACACTACGAGATCAACCCGAACTGCACCGGCTGCACGCTCTGCGCGCGCCGCTGCCCGGTGAAGGCCATCGCCGGCGAGCCGAAGAAGCTCCACGTGATAGACGATTCGATATGCACCCGCTGCGGGGTCTGCAAGGACGTCTGCCGCTTCAAGGCGGTGGACGTCGTGCCCGGTCCCGCCGCCGCAGGGAGGACAGCATGAAGAAGATCTCGATAAACCTCGACGGGCGCAAGGTGGAGGCCGCCGCGGGCTCCACGCTGCTGCAGATAGCCAAGGCCAACGGGATAGAGATCCCCACGCTCTGCTACGATCCCCGCCTGCCCCCCTACGCCTCCTGCTTCGTCTGCATAGTAGAGGTGGAGGGCCGCCGCGGCATGGCCCCGGCCTGCGCCACTAAGGCCGAGGACGGCATGACGGTGCGCACGAACACCGAGGCCATACGCGAGCTGCGCCGCATAGGCCTCGAGCTGCTGCTCTCCAACCACCACGGCGACTGCATAGCGCCGTGCAACATGGTCTGCCCGGCCGGCATCGACATCCGCTCTTACCTCTCCGAGGCCATGCGCGGCAACTTCACGGACGCGCTGCGCATCATCAAAGAGCGCAATCCTTTCCCCTCAGTCTGCGGGCGCATCTGCCCCCACCCCTGCGAGGACCACTGCCGCCGCAACCTGGTGGACGAGCCCGTCTCGATAAACCAGGTGAAGCGCTTTGTTTCAGACATAGACCGCTGTTCGGTGGACGCCTGGAAGCCCGAGATGGCGCCGAAGAACGGCCGCAAGGTCGCCGTGATAGGCGGCGGCCCCGGCGGCATGAGCGCCGCGCATTACCTGGCCATGCTGGGCTACTCCGTTACCGTTTTCGAGGCCATGGAGAAGGC
>DAIENX010000112.1:0-31103 GCA_027340875.1 Elusimicrobiota bacterium | reverse complement strand
CGCCGGAGAGCTGCGAGATGCTGACGAGCTTCTTGCCGGGCGGATGCGCCATGATCTCCACGCCGGTCTCCAGCAGGTTGTCCGGCATCGTCAGGATCAGGTCCGCCTCGCCGCCGTTGAACAGCAGCGAGTATATCTCCTTGAAGTAGCCGCGCACCTTGTCGTACGTGGCCTTGAAGTTCTCGCGGGTGGTGTCGTTGATCTTGTTGATGGCCGAGCGCAGGTCCGCCTTCGCGCGGTTCAGGTCCTCCACCTGCGAGTTCATGAAGTTGTAGCGCTGCGTCAGCGCCTCGTACTCCTCCGGGGCCGTCATGTTGACGTTGCCCATCTCCTGGATGCGGCGGCGCAGGAACAGCACGCGGTCGTGGTCCGCCGCCACCCCGGCGTAGCGCTCGCGGGCCTCCGCCGGCGTCACGTTCCACTCCTCCTGCATGCGCTTGGCGGTCTCCTCGGCGCGCGCGGCTATCGTGGCCAGCTCGGTCTCTATCTGGTAGCGGATACGCTCGTTCTCAGCCGAGAGGGAGCGGTTATCGCTGACGTTAGCGTTCAGGCGGGCGAGGTCGCCGCGCATCACGTTGAGCTCGTCCTCCATCGCGCGGTCGATGATCTCCTTCTCGGCCAGGTCGTGCATCAGTTCCGCGTTCCTGACCTTCGCGGCCTCTATCTCGGCGGAATACCTGGCCGAGCGTGCGGCCAGTTCGGCGCGCTGGCCCTCGAAATGGGATTTCTCCTCGGTCAGCGAGGCCAGGTCGCCCTCGGCGCGGGCCAGTTCGCCCTTCAGCGCCTCGAGGTTCTGGCGGTAGTTGTCCAGGTTGGCCTTGCGGGTGCCCAGCTCCTCCTTCTTGTGCGCGAAGTCCTGGTGCAGCGCGTCCTTGCGCTCGCCCAGCGCGGCCTGCTCGGCCCGCCTGGTCTCGGTGGCTGCGGCAGCTGCCTGCTTGTCCTCCTGCAGGGCCGCGAACTCGGCCTCGGCCCGCACTATGTCGTTCTCGGCCTTCTCCTTCTCGGAGCGGGCCAGCGCCAGGTTCTCGCGCTTGAGCTTAAGGTCTTCCTCGGCGCCGGTCACCTCGGTGCCGTTCTTGTGGAACTCTATGTCTATGGTCCTGGCCTTCTCCTCCGCGGCGGCCTCCTCCGCGCGGGCGGTCTCCAGCCGCGGCTGTAGCGAGGCCTTCTCCGCCTCGAGGGCCTGGTTCTCCTCCTCGAGCTTCCTGATCTGCTCCTTGAGGTCGTCGCCCTCCTCCCAGTACGGCTCGTTGGAGACGACCTCCTCCACGCCGCCGGTCATCCAGAACGGGCCGTGCACGGCGCCGCCGGCGGCGTAGACCCCGGAGAGCAGGCCCTCCACCAGCGGGCGGTACTGCGGGTCGCAGGAGATCTTGTCCAGCACCTTCTGCGTGCCGGGCGCGCTCCAGGCGTCCTGGGCGGCGGGGGCCGGGACCTTTTCGAGTATCAGGAAGCGGCAGCGGCCCTTGCCTATATGCCTGAGGTAGCCTATGGCCTCCTCGGCGGCGGCGGCGGTGTCGCAGACTATGGAGTCCATGAACCGGCCGAGGGCCTCGTCCACGGGCACCCGGTCCTCCTTGCGCATGGACAGCAGGTGGCGCAGCGTGCCCCTGACGCCGGCAACCCCGGAGTTCAGCACGCTGTTGATGCCTACCCAGTAGGAATCGTGCTCGCCTTGGGCGAGTATCGCCTCCAGGCGGCTCTGGTCCCAGGCCTTCCTCTCGCGTATCTCCGCCTGTCTGGCGTCTATCTGGTCCAGCCTGGCGGCGAGTTCCCTGGCGCGGGCCTCGGCGGCCGCGGCCTTACCCTTCTCGGCGGCAAGCTCGGCCGTGAGGACGGACGAGCGCTCCCTGAGGCCGGCTATGCGGGCCTCTATCGCGGCCACGGCTGCGCCGATCTCCTCCATGTCCTTCTCGAGGCCTCCCTTGGCCTCGTTGAAATGGCCTATATTCGAGCCTGTCACGGCTATCTTGTTGGAGATGTCAACCTCGCGGGAATAGGCCTCGTTCATCTCGCGGCCCAGCTTCTCGGCGGCCTCGTCGGCGGCCTGCATCTGCGTGCTGACCTCGGCCAGCGCCCTGGCCGCGGCGTCGTATTCGGCCTGCAGGGCCGGCAGCCCGCCTTCGTCGGAGGAGAGTTTCGCGCGGAGTTCCTCGATGCGCGGTTCGGTGGCGGCCAGCTTCTCGGCGTTGCGCTTCTCCGAGACCTCGAGCTGCTCGCGCTGCCTGGCTATGTCGGCCAGCGTCTCCTCGCCGTGGACTATCTTGCCCTCGGCCTGCACCTTGTCGGTCTTGACCGTGCTGATGGCCTCCTTCAGCACGCGCTGTTCCTCGGTCTTCTGTGTCAGCGTGAGGTTCAGGGCGGCTATCTCGCCCTCGAGGCCGGTTATCGCCACCGCGATCTCCTCGAGCTCCTTCTTCACGGGCTCCAGCCGCTCGGCGGCCGCAGCGGACTTCGCCGCGAAATCGTCGCTGTCCTTCAGCAGCACCGCCACCTCGGCGCCGGTCAGTTCGTCTTTGTATTTGGCCTGCAGGCGGGCCTTCGCGGCCTCCTTGTCGAGCTTCTTGATCTGCTCATCCAGCAGCACCATGCTGTCGGCGAGGCGGTTCAGGTCGGCATCCACCTTCTCCAGCTTGCGGCCGGCCTCCTCGCGCTTGGCCTTGTACTTGGAGACGCCGGCGGCCTCCTCGAACAGCTCGCGGCGCTGCTCGGCGGTGGCGTTCAGCACCGTCTCCACCTCGCCCTGGTCGATGATCGCGTAGCCGTCCGTACCGATGCCGGTGTCCAGGAACATCTCGCGGATGTCCTTCAGGCGGCACTGCACCTTGTTGATGAAGTACTCCGACTCCTCGGAGCGGTAGATCTTGCGGGTGACCGAGACCTCTTCGAAATCGAGAGGCAGCTTGCGCGAGGAATTATCGAAGGTCATCGAGACCTCGCCCATATTGAGCTGCTGGCGCTTGGTCGTGCCGGCGAAGATCACGTCCATCATGGACGGCATGCGCAGCGACTTCCAGCTCATCTCGCCTATGCACCACTTGATCGAGTCGACCACGTTGGATTTGCCGCAGCCGTTGGGGCCGACTATGCAGGTGATGCCGGGTTTCAGCGGCAGCTTGACCTTGTTGGCAAAGGATTTGAAACCGTAGATCTCGAGCGCTTTGAGGTACATTTAGAGTTTCCAGTTCCGGGATAGAGTTTGAACAGCGGAAACCCGGCGGGCATTACGGTCCCGCCGCGTCCGCACATTCACAAATTATATAAATAAAGACGACCGACTGTCTCCGTCAACCTGGCCGGGAAAGGCGGCGGCGGACCGTTCCGGCGCGGGACCGCTAGATCGCCACGTCGTAGACGGACAGGATCACCCAGTTGGAGCCGGTGCTCTGGATGACCACCGACACCCACTGCATGGCGACCAGCTGCAGAGTCGCCAGCCCGTCTATGGTCTGCACCCCGGAGGGCCGTATGGTGACCGGGAACGCCCCGATCGCCGCGGGATCGTCCAGCCGCTTCATCGTGTAGATCCTGCCCTTGACCCCGGCGGCGTCCGGCAGGTCCAGGAACAGCTCGGCACCGGAGGACGCTGCGTTCACCAGTATGGTGCTGTCCGCTCCCGTGACAGCGTACGGAGAGTTCGTTATCGTTATGGTCTTTATCGGCAGCGACATGGAACCGTTGACGGTAAGCGCGGAGTTAGGGGAAGCGGTCCCCACGCCCACGCTCCCTGCCGAAACGACAAGTCCGGAAGAGATGGTCACGCCCGGCTGAGAGCCGGACTGGGAGGTGAAGGCCGCAGTGGAGGAGAACGTATTTACCCCGGTGAACGTCTGCGTGGCGGAGAGGGCGGCGTAGGAGGCCAGCGCGGTATTGACCTGCGTAGTAGTGGCGTAGCCCGCGGCGGCGTGGTTTCCCCAGCCGTACGCCGCGTTCCAGTTGGTCACGCTCGAGGCGTTTATCGCGTAGGCGGGCGCGGCCGTGAAGACCGGGTCGGTCTCGGCGGAGACATAGGTGAACGTGGCCGGCGCGGCCAGGTACAGGCCGGCGTGGCTGCCCCAGGCGTACGCCGCGTTCCAGTTGGTCACGCTCGAGGCGTTTATAGCGTAGGCCGGCGCGGCCGTGAAGACCGGGTCGATCTCCGAGCCGCCAGTTGCCAGGGCGCTGAGGCCGCTGACGGCGTTCGTGGTTATCGCCACCCGGTCGTTGCCGAACTTGCCGGAGCTTATAGCGGCCGTGGTCAGCAGCACCTTAACGTCGGTGACCGAACCGTCAGTTATGGCGGCCGGCGGCAGCTCCGCGTCCGGAGCCAGGGACTGCGCCACCAGCGCGTAAGGCGCGGAGACCAGCTCCTGGCGCGGGGAGAGCGGCACCCCGTCCACGGCTATCTCTATGTAGCGGGCCCCCGAGAAGGTGGCGGTGGAAAGATCGGCCGGGGTGCCGGTGGAGAGCACCGCGCTGAAAAGGCCGTTGGAGACGTCTATGGCCTGCGACGCGCTGGTCCAGCGGGCCGTACCTCCGGAGATCACGTCGTAGATCTTGAAGACGAAGGTCTTGCTGCCCTCGGCGGGCTGGCCGCTCTGGTCCAGGCGCCCCTGGAAGTTCAGCTTCAGCGGCGCTCCGGCGCGCGCCTGCGGCGCCGCCAGCAGCGCGGCCAGGGCCAGGAATTTAATGTATGACGCTCTGTTCTTCATATTGTCTCCGCTATCCCTACCAGATGACCATCAGTTTGCCGTTGTTCTTCTGCGAGCCGCTCTTCACCACGTAGACGTAGACCCCGCTGGCCACCTGCTGGCCGCGCGAGTTCCGCAGGTCCCAGTCCAGCGTCTCGCCGTTATCGTTCTTCTCCAGCGTGCGCACCAGCTCGCCGCTGACGGTGTAGACACGCACTACCGCCGAGCGGGTGAGGCCGGTGAAGGTTATCTTCGTATGCCCGAGGGCGCTCTTGAAAGGCACAGGGTAGCAGTGCGCGGCGCCAAGGTCACCCCTGGCTGTATCGGTTATGACCAGCAAGGCCGAGCCGCCGCCGGAATAAAGGGTGAAGGAACCGCCGGACGGGGACGAGGAAGAATATGCGGGTGCGCCGACGCTGGAGGATACAGAGTAAGCGCCCCCGGAGGACGAGCCGCCTCCGGAAAGCGGAGACACCAGCGGCACGCTGAAGACCCCGCCGGTCATGGCCGCGCCGGCCGGGTTCGCCGCGATCGCGAAAAGGGAGATGAGCAGTATCCTCATATTATCTCTGGGCCTTCCCCAGTGCTTCCAGGATGGCCCCCTTAACCTCGTCGGACTCCTCGTCCTTCAGGTCCTGCTGCAGCACGGCTACGCTGTCGCCCCCACCCTTCGCGCCGAGGGCCGCGGCGGCCTGGGCGCGCACTCCCGGGTTCTGGTCGCGCAGACCGGTCTTGAGCAGGTCCGCCGCCCCAGGGGCGCCGCATACCGCCAGGCCGCGCAGGGCGGACTTCTTCCATTCGGCGCGGCCCGAGTTAAGTAGCGACGAGAAATGCTGCAGTATTTTGGGTGTACAGTCGGCAGCCAGGGCCTCTGCTGCGGCTATGGACTTGTCCAGGTCGTAGCCGTAAAGGTCGTCCAGCTTGGAAGGAGGCACGGCCGCCGGGTCCTTCGGGACCGGCTCGCTGGCAAGGGCCTCGGTAAGCGCCCCGCCGGGCAGCTTGTCAAAGCGGTAGGTCAGGCCGAACCGGTGTATATTGCCGAGGTCGTAGGTGGAGCCGAAGGAATAGTCGAGGCGCACTCCGCGGCCCAGGCGCGCCGGCATGTCTATGCCGGCCCCGAAGGTGAGCCCGCCGGAGACGTCGCCGTAGGCGGTGTAGCCGGCCCTCAGGTAGACGGCGCCGTAAAGCCTGCCCTCGACGCCGCCGGAAAAGTACTGTTTCCCGTCCTCCGGGAAGGCCAGCTCGGCCGTGAGCAGCCCCGACACCGGCTTGCCGCCGGCGCGGTAGGAAAGGCCGGTCTTGAACGTCCGGGCCGGCCTGGCGCCGGAGCCGTAGAAGTCGAGCCGGCTGGCCGCGGCGTTCTGCACCGCCGCTCCGAAACCGAGCCCCGGCAGGCCGGCCTGCAGCAGCACGCCGGCGTCCAGCGCGGCGCCGTCGGCGCTCTTGTCGTCGAGGCTCTCCAGCAAGTACTTGGCGGCCGCGCCGTAGCGCAGCGAGGGAGCGGCGGCCAGGCCGGTGCGCAGCGCGCCGCCGTAGCCCAGGACCACCTCGGCGCCGTAAGCGGACACGCTGCCGGTCCTGTTGTCCGCCGCGTCGTAGGAATCGAAGGCCCCCACCTGGAAATAGTTCAGCCCCAGCCCCCAGGCGCCGCTGCCGCGCGGCAGCGCCGCGGAGGCCGTGTGCTGGGAAATTCCGGAGAAATAGTTGTTATAGGAGTAACCGAGCTCCATCACGTCGAGCTGCGAGAGTCCGGCCGGGTTGTAGAAGACCGCGCCCGGGCCCTCCGCCACGGCCGTGAAGGCCCCTCCGAGCGCCGTCTCTCTGGCGCCCACCGGTATCTTCAGGAAATTGGCCGCGGTGGTGCCCGGGCCTCCCGCGCAGGCGGGCGCGGCCATCAGCAGCAGCGTTCCTATTCTTAAGAGTCGCATTATTCCCGGAGCGCGGTTTCCCTGCCCCCTCACATTATATTAAATCGGAGCACGCCGGTCCCTTTAAAGGGCCGGGGCCCGGGGTATCCCGGGCCCCGCCTGCGCCTCGGCCCCGCTCAGTACGACAGGTTGTAAGCTATGCCGAAGCTGTTGCCGGTATAGTTGTACGGCATGTACTTCTCGAACTTGTTGTTCGAGCTCGCCACTATAACGGAGCCGAACAGCCTGACCATAGCCACCTCGTTGATACGCTTGCGGATGGAGCCGGTCAGCGTGGTCATCGTGTTCACCTGCTTCGCCGTGGTGAAGTCGTTGGTCTCGTTGCGGGCGTAGCGGCTGTCGTAGGCGCGGCGCTGTATGTTGAAGGCGCCGCCGATGGCCCACTTGCTGGTGATGTTCAGGTCCAGCGGCACGCTGAGGGCGAACTCCTTGAAGCTGTAGTAGTCCTTGCCGAATTCGGGGGCCGTGTCGCCCAGGAACTTATATTTCATGAAGTTCTGGTTGGACTTGTGCATCGTGTAGGACACCATCGGGTACATTTCCAGTATCCACAGGCTGTGGTGGAAGCCGAAGTCGAACGCGGTGTCGGTGTCCTTCTGCTTGGTATCGCCGTACACGCCTGTATCGGCCACGACCTTCTGGTTCTTGTAGTTCTGGACCGTGTAGGTCACGCCGCCGAAGAACTTGTTCCAGTTGGGGCGCAGGCTGACCTGGCCCATAGTCTGGTCCTGCAGTCCGCCCGAGGTCTCGGCGGTGTTACCGGCGTTCTGGAACTCGCGCAGCAGGTCCGTGTAGTTGGGGAATTTGACGTTCCTGAACAGGTACTGCATCGTGACGTAGCCGTTCCTCTCCATATCGAAGGAGTAGTCCAGCGCCAGCTGGCCGCCCGAGGAGTTCATGTTGTAGAGGCCGTTGTCCCACGCCTCGTTGGCGCCGGTGCGGCGGTATTCCTTGCTGAAGGCTATGCCGGGCCGCACCCTGAGGCTGTCGGTCAGGCTCCTGCGGTACTCGAAGTTGAAGCCGTGCGACATCGAGCGGTCCGTGAACTGCTTGGAGTCCTGCGGCGCGAAGCCCTGGCCGGCGTAGTTGAACGTGTACAGGCCGAACAGGTGGTCCTTCCGCGTGATCTTCGACAGCAGGCCGACCTGGGTATTGATGTTGCCGCCGCTGAAGATGTTGCCCTCCGAAGGCAGGAAAGCCGCCTCGGAAAGCGTCATGTCGAAGTACGGCGTGAAGATCTTGGAATCCTCGGCCACGGTGGCGCAGGCGCTGCCGGCCATCGCCGCCGCTATGAATGCGCTTAATATCGTCTTTTTCATTTTCGGTCCTTAAAAGTTAAGGTGGAAGTTCCAGACGGGGTGGAACACCAGCACGCCCTCCGGGTAGATGTTCAAGCCCAGCTCGAACAGCTTGCCGTACCAGCTGACCTTGCTGGAGAAGATCTTGGTCTTGATGCCGTAGTTGAGCTGTATGCTCCAGAGCTTACCTATCCCCTTGGGGGTCTCGATGCCGGCTATGAAGAAGTCGTCCTTGAAGCCGGTGTCGAAGTCCTTGACCGGGGTACCCAGCAGTTCCGGATACTTGCCCCGGCTGTTGGGAAGGAACTTGGCCTTCGCGCTGAGCACGCTGCGCTTGTAGCCCCAGAAGGTGCGCACGCGCGGGCTCACCGAGGTGCTCAGTATGCCGCCCGCGTAGTAGCCGCCGAACTTCGCGTCATCGATGGTGTCGGAATTCTTGGTGGCCAGCTTGGCCGCCAGCATGTCCCAGTAGCCGCCTATCAGGTCCAGCTGCGGCACGCCCGGGGCTATGCGGCCCTCGGGGTGCAGGCGCAGCTTGGCGGACACGTTGGTGTAGGTCATCGGTATCGTGGTCGGGAACAGGCCCGTCTGTATGCCGAAGCTCTTTCCAGGCGGCAGCGGGGTGGTCCCTTCCAGGTCCTGCTGGAAGTCGTAGAAGAACCCCGCGGGGTTGGCGAGTATTTCGCCGGCTATCTGCATTCCCTTCGACTCCCAGTCTATGGCGGCGAAGGCGGAGCTCTTTATGAGAAAAAGCCCCAGGAGGATCAGTATGGTTCTCTTCATCAATTCTCCCCTATCATTTCCCCAGATTCGTGACGGCGGGCAGCATGCGCTGCACCGCGGCGACCATCAGGTCGGGTATGAAGACCACGTCTATGTTCCGGCTGCTCAGATGGTCAAGGCCGCTCACGGCGCTCTTGGCTGCCGTGTTATCCGTCAGAGCCGAAGCGAGCGCGGTGTTGGACTGCTTCACATAGACCACGGTCTCGGCCGCCAGGCTCTTGAGCAGCGTGAAGGGGTCCTGCGAGGAGTTGGTTATATCGTTCGCGGTCTTGAGGCCGCCGCCGTTGCCTATCACGTAGTTCTCTCGGGCGTACCACATCATGAAGTTGGACGGGTTGTTGCCGATGTAATACGGGTCGGCCTGGAACTGGGCCAGCGGCCCGCCGGAGCCCGAGTCGAAGGTATAGCCTTTGCCGCTGTTGACGGTCTGGGTCAGCCGCATGCCCCAGTCCACGTTGGTGGCGCTGGTGCCGGCGTTGTCCATGGCCACGTAGGCGTGGGTCACAGGGTTCAGGTACTCCAGGTTGCCGGCGGAAGTATTGGCGCCGCCGGCGATTGTGGGGTCCTTTATCTGCAGCCGGGAGACGGCGTTGAACATGTCCTGCGCGGTGAGGCCGCTGCCGAGAGCGCCGCCGTCCTTCAGCACGCCGGTGATCATGGTATGCTTGTCGTTCGGGTCAGTGGCCAGGAATGTCCTGTTGGGGGCGAACACGCTGAGGTTGTCCACCAGCTCGTCACGGATAGCGTCGTAGCGATAGCCCTCGGCCACGAAGAAGATGCCGTCGGCTGCCTCGTTGGTCCTGTTCGCCAGGACGAAGGAGGCGTAGGTAGGGTTGACGCTGTTGCCGTTGAAGAAGGAAGGCCACTCCTCTATGCGCTGAGGAAGGTCCTTGTTGAAGCCCATCGTCATCTGCGCCATGTCCAGCCTGTTGGACACCGCCCCGCCGTTATAGTCGAAGCCGTGCGCGGAGGTAACCGCGGCGTTATAGGTGGGTCTCTTCACCAGGTTCATGAACTGTATGGTGCTGGCGTCGGGGCGCACCATGCGCTGGTCCACGCGCACCAGGTTGCCGTGCACATCGGTCAGCGTGCGGCCGGCCTCGAGGTCGGACTCTTTGACCACGTTGGTGAAGCTCTTCACCGCGCTCTCGGCGTTGTTGGTGGCCTTGGCGAAGCTCTGCACCTGTGCCCTGTCGTTCTCCTTCTGGATCAGGCCGGCCTCCCTCTCGGAGGGCTTCAGGCCGGGGCTCCAGTCCTCGAGCGCGGCGCGCTCCTGCTTGGCGGTCAGCAGCACGGGTCTGTTGGCCTTGCCTTCTTCGGCGCTGGCCAGACCCTGGCCCTGCGGTATGCTGAACTCTGACGGGCCTTTGGCGGGCGGCACGGTGAACTTCAGCTTTACCTCTCCGAAGAGCACCTGCAGGTCCATCTTGCCGTCCTCGGTGGTGCCCATAGTGAACTCGGTGCCGCGCACGGCGCAGACCGCGGCCGGGGTGCGCACCTCGAACTTCTCCTTGCGCATCAGGTGCGGCACGCGCAGTTTTACCTTCCCGAATATAAGGGCCAGCCTGGAGGCCAGCGTCTGCCGTTGCTCTATCTCTAGGCCGGTGGCTTCCTTCAGCCAGACCTTGGTCTTATTGGGCATCAGTACCACGGCTTCGCCCCCGGCCTTGGTGCGGAGACCGCCCCCCTCTGGTATCTCCATGTCCGCGGTAGCGGAAACCCACTGCCCCTCGCGGGACAGGCGGGCCTCCACGGCGCCGCTAAGAGAGAGTATCTTGGCTTCCCCCGCCAAAACCGCCCCCGGCAGCGCGAAAAGAAGGAATAATGAAAGGATGTGGTTCCTCATAGGGGAGAGTTTAGTAGATAAACCGCCTTGTGTCAATGAAGGTTATTTGGGATAATTGTGAATCCGGACCGCCGGTTTTCATAGGGGAAACGTCCCCGCTGTAACCGCGGTCAACTTTGATTTTTGTTACCGAGACTGCCCCTGCACAGCCGGGGCCCGGCCGGCCTCCCCGACGGGGAAGGCGCGGCCCGGCACGTACAGGGGATTCCCGGCCCGCGGAGGGACAACATGAGGAAAGTTACTTTAATTACATTCGCGCTGGCCCTGGCCGGCTGCGCCGGGGTGAAACCCAGGCCCGAAGGCTGCCCGCCCTGCCCCCCCTGCCCTCCTGTGCCGGTCTCCACCGTCCCGGTCTCGGCCGTGCCGCTGGCTCCCCCGGCCATGTTCGTGCCGGCTACCGCCGACCTGCCCGTTTTCGCTGATCTGGGGGATACGGCCAGGCTGATGAAGGCCGCCCTTCTCAACAGGCAGTACTTCCAGGGCCTGGGTAACGGCGGAATACCATATCCTTTCGGCGGCCGCATCGTGACCGCCAGGGAGCTGTCCGACACCAACGAGGAGTTCATAAAGATACTGCAGTCCTCCCCCACCGCGGCGGACCTGGACCGGGCCATAAAGGAGAAATTCGACATCTACGAAATGGCTGGCCGCGATTCCACCGGTACCGTGGTCTTCAGCTCCTATTACGAGCCCACTCTGGAAGCGAGCCTCAAGAAGACCAAGGTGTACAAGTATCCGATATACGGCAAGCCGCAGGACCTGATAACCGTGAACCTGGAGGATTTCAATCCCAAGTTCAAGGGCGAGAAGATAAGCGGGCAGTTGCAGAGCGGAGCGCTGGTGCCGTACATGGAGCGCGACGAGATAGACTTCAAGGGCGCCCTGGAGGGCAAGGGCCTGGAGCTGGCCTGGTTCAAGAACCGCGCCGACATCATGGACCTGCACATAGAGGGCTCCGGCCGCCTGCAGCTGCCGGACGGCAAGGTGATAAAGGCCAACTTCGCGGCCACCAACAGCCTGAAGTTCAAGGGCTGGCTGTCGGCCATGGTGGAGGCCGGCGACCTGCCGCGCGAGGGCATCAGCCACGAGAAGGGCCTGCAGTACCTGCTGGACCACCCCGAGCGCGAGCGTCCCGTGATGAGCGCCAATAAGCGCTACACCTTCTTCAAGCTGGACCTGGACATCGACCCGGAGACCGGCCCCACCGGCACCTACGGCCTGCCGCTGACCGGCTGGCGTTCGATAGCGATAGACAACAACCTGGTGCCGATGGGCGCGCTGGCCTTCCTGCGCTCCGACATGCCGGACGTGACGGACGACGGCGAGCTGCACGGCTACAAGCCGGACAGCCGCTTCGTCTTCTGCCAGGACACCGGCGGCGCCATCAAGGGCCCGGGCCGCGTGGACTTCTTCGCCGGCGCCGGCAAGAAGGCCCGCACGTTCGCCTTCAAGGTCTGGAACCAGGGCCAGCTCTACCTGCTGCTGCTCAAGGAGAACGGCGCGTCCAGGCCCGCGGTTGCCGCCAACTAACCTATGACTAAAAAACTCGCCGCCGTCATCCCCCTGCTGCTGGCCGTGTCCGCTTCCGCCGCCAGCCTTACGCTCACCGGCCTGGACGTCCTGGAGCGCGACCACTTCGCCCAGCTGGAGGGCAAGCGCGTGGGCCTTATCACCAACCAGACCTCGGTGGACCAGAACGGCGTCAACGCGGTGGACGTCTTCAGCAAGGCCGGCAACTTCAGGCTGGCGACTATCTTCTCCCCGGAGCACGGCTTCAGGGGCAAGGCCGAGGGCGGCGTTATGATAGACAACTCCACGGACCCCGCGACAGGCGTCCCGGTCTACAGCCTCTACGGCCGCAACAGACAGCGCCCCACCCCGGAGATGCTGAAGGACCTGGACATCCTGGTCTTCGACATACAGGACATAGGCGCCCGTTTCTACACCTACCTGACCACGATGGGCTACGCGATGGAGGAGGCGGCGAAGGCCAGCCTGCCTTTCATGGTGCTGGACAGGCCCAATCCGATAGGCGGAGCGGTGGAAGGCCCGGTGCTGGAATCCGACATCAGCTACTTCACGGCCTATTTCCCGGTGCCCACCCGCCACGGCTTCACCGCCGGCGAGATGGCCGCCTTCCACAAGGCGGACAAGAAACTGGACCTGGTGCTGAACGTGGTGAAGATGGAGAACTGGGACCATTCCATGTTCTTCGACCAGACCGGCGTGGTCTGGATAAACCCCTCCCCGAACATCCGCTCGGTGGACGCCGAGGTGCTCTACCCGGGCCTGGGCTGCTTCGAGGCTTCTAACATCTCCGTAGGACGCGGCACGGATACGCCTTTCCTCTGGTTCGGCGCGCCGTGGATGAAGGCCGGCAAAATAGCCCGTGAGCTGAACAAGGCCGGCCTGAAAGGCGTGAAGTTCCATACCAAGACCATAAAGCCCTCCTACGACATGTACGGCGGCAAGAAGTGCAAAGGGATAAGCATGGAGGTCACGGACAAGTCCAAAGTCCGGGCGCTGGACATCTTCGTCCATGCGGCCTGGCTGCTGCGGAAATATAACTCGAAGGACTTCATCCTGAATCCGCTGGAGATACGCAAGATGACCGGCTCGGCGTCGCTCTTCAGGATGCTGGAGGCAGGGGCCTCTCCGGAGGAGATCATAGCCGAGTTCGGAAAGGAGAACGCCGCCTTCAGGACGGAGGCGGCCAAATTCTTGCTTTACAAGTGAGATTTTGTTAAATTAACTCTATGGGGAACAAGATCCTAGTAGTTGATGACGATCCCGAGATATCCAGCCTGGTGCAGTACACGCTGGAGTCCCTGGGCCACCAGATAAAGGTCTGCGACAACGGCCGCGAGGTGATGGACGTGCTGCGCTCCTACAAGCCGGACCTGCTGGTGCTGGACGTCATGCTGCCCGGCATAGACGGCTACTCGCTGGCGACGCAGATCTCCGAGGACGAGGCGCTGGGCAGCATGCCCATAGTGGTGCTCTCCGCCCTGGAGCCTTCACGCACGATGTTCCAGCGCTTCTCGCAGGTGGCGGCCTTCCTGACCAAGCCTTTCAACACCGACGACCTGATGGAAGCCGTCAAGAACGGCCTGGCGAAGAAACCGTAACCGTCGTCCGCACCACCAAGAGAACAGGGGAGCCCCAAGCTCCCCTGTTCTTTTTTATTATCAGCCAACCTAAGCGGGACTAGGCCGGGAGATGTGTTCTTCGGCACGGGGTCGGCCACACCGTGGCCGCCCCTCCTCACACTGCGGTGTCGCTTCGCTCCACTCAGTCGTCGCGCTTACGCAAGCTCCTCCCTCCGCGAGGGCACTCAGAACCCATCTCCCGGCCATCCCGCTGCACTAAAAATCCCTACACAAAGCGAAAGGCTTCTGTTTTCACGATTTCAGTCCACAGGCTCAAAACACAGAAGAGACGTTTTAGGGGCGCGGTGGGGTGCGGGGACGAAGGCCGGCGCAAGAATAGCTGGAGGGGTGGCGAGGGTTTTGCCAAGGAAGGCCTTCGCGCAGGCCGAGGCTTGCGTAAGCGCCGAGGCCGGATGGCCGCGGAGCGGCCAGGTCTGCGTGAGGAGACAGGCACGGTGGCCGCTTGATGAGCATAGCTCCTGATGCGGCACGGCCAAAGGCCAGTGCGTGACGCCGTGCCTGACGAGGCAAACCCTCGACAGGACCCCGAACCTGCAGTGCGCCGGCCCACTACCGATAGTTGCTACTTTTCGCGTTGTACGGGCATGCTTCCTGACAGATGTCGCAGCCGTAGGCCCAGCCGGGGTTTAGGGCATCTATCTCGGGAGGGATATTTTCCTTGGCCTGCGTGGTCCAGTACGAGATGCAGCGCGAGGCGTCCAGCGTCCCGCCTTTGAGAGCGCCGGTCGGGCAGGCCCGCTCGCAGGCGTCGCAGGAGCCGCAGGAGCCGGCGCACGGGGCGTCCGCCTCCGCTTCGAAGTTCAGCGCTATCCCGCCCAGGAAGAAATAGCTGCCCTGCCCCGGGGAGATCAGCAGCGTGTTCTTCCCCCTGAAGCCCAGCCCCGCCAGCCGGCCGAGCTCCTTCTCGAGCACCGGCGAGCTGTCGCAGAAAAGTTTCCCGTCAGCCGCGGGAGCTTCCTTCCTTATCGCCTCCAGTATAGCGGCCAGCTTCTCCTTGACGGCTATATGGTAGTCCCTGCAGAGCACATAGCGCGACAGCTTCGCCCCGGCCCTCGCCAGCAGGACGGGCTGGTAAAGCTTACGGCCGGAATTCCTCAGGTAGGACATCGGCTCGCCGGCCTTCGCCAGCTCCGAAGAATAGTCCATACCCGGCGTCCAGTAGCGGAATGCGCACATCAGCGCGCAGCGCGCTTCCGCATACCAGTTCCTTATATTTTCGCGGCGGGAGAGGTCGCGGTCCAGGTAGGCCAGTCCGCGCGGTCGGCCCTCCAGGGCGCCGGAAAAGCGGGTTATTTCAGCAAGGAAAGCGGCCGGCGCTATACCGGCCGCGGAGGCCCCGGCTGAGAGGGCTATCTCCTTCAGCCGGGAAGGATTCACGAGCGCGCCCGGCTGGAGTATTCCCACTCGGAATACCGCACCCAGAACAGTTCGAAGAACTTCCCGAGGAAATCCTCGCGCTTGACGTCGGCGCCCTGGAGGGCCTTCACGCTGACGGCGGTGTCGAGCTTCAGGGTATTGTTCAGGTTGACGCCCATCCCCAGCAGCAGCCAGCTGGTCTCGCCGCCGCTGGAGGAGGACTCCGTGAGTATGCCGGCTATCTTCAGCCACTTGCGGCGGCGCGGGTGCCAGGCGTAGACGTCGTTGGGCTTCTTGATGCGGGTTTTGATGCCGTAAAGCCCGGTAAGGGTCTCGCCGACCACCTTGCCGGCCAGCACGCCGAGGTCCGGCAGGAACTTCAGGTCGGATTCGGGCTTCAGGAGCAGCGTCAGGTAGATGCCGCCCTCGGCCGCCTCCCAGTCCTTGCCGGGCTGGCCCTTGCCGGCGGTCTGGCATTCGGCCAGCACTACGGTCCTCTCGGCGCTGCCTTCCTCGGCCAGCTCGCGGGCCACGGCCTGGGTGGACTCCACCTCCTCCAGACAGACTATCTTGCTGATGCCCGGCAGACCGTCCAGGCTGAGACCGCATTTGCAGGTTTTCATTTCGTTTTCACCTCGAAAGAGATATCCAGCGGCCTGGCGCCGCTGGTGATGGAGCCTACCGAGATACGGTCGGCCCCCAGCTTCGAATAGCGGGCGGCCATCTTCAGGTCCACTCCGCCCGAGATCTCTATTTCCGGCACTTTACCCTTGCGGGAGCGGATGAAGGCGATGGCCTTCTTCATCTCGCCGTAAGGCATATTGTCCAGCATTATCACGTCGGCTCCTAGCGGCAGGAAGGCCTTCACCTGGGCCAGCGTATCCGCCTCTATCTCTATCCTGACGCGAGGATTGGCGCGGCGCATGGCCTTTATGCGGCCGCCCAGGACGGCGGGGTCGTTGCCGGCGAAGGCGACGTGGTTGTCCTTGATCATGGCCATGTCGTAGAGGCCCAGGCGGTGGTTGCGGCCGCCGCCGCAGAGCACGGCGTACTTCTCTATCGCGCGAAGCCCCGGCAGGGTCTTGCGGGTGTCGTAGATCTTGGTGCGGGGATGTCTGATAACGGCGGAGAACTGCGCGGCCTTCGTGGCCACGCCGCTCATATGCTGCATGAAGTTGAGCGCGGTGCGCTCGGCGGTGAGTATGGAAGCGGGGCCTTCTACCAGCATCAGGGAGTCGCCCTTCTTTACACGGGCGCCGTCCTTCCTGACCAGCTTTACTTTGGAGCCTTTGGCGGCGAGCTGGAAGACGCGCTTCGCTACTTCCAGGCCGCTGACCACGCCGCTGTCCTTGGCGAATATCCTGCCCTTGAACCTGGTCCCGAGCGGCACAAAAAAACGGGTGGTGACGTCACCCGTACCGACATCTTCCCTCAGCGCCGCCTTTATGACCGCGTCGAACTGCTTCATCCCTTAAATTTTACCAAACTGCAGGCAGCATAAGCGCGGACAGTTATGGGGACATAATACTTAATTCCGAAATTAAATACTTGTCCCCCATAAATTCCGGAAGGAAGCCACCTTTTCCATATTACTGCGGCCGTCGGGCGGCGCGCGGCATGCTCTGGAGCCGCTGCTGAAGGGATTCGAAGGTGAAGGGCTTATGGATGCTGGGCCTTCCTGTTCCGTCGGTACTGACCAGCTCGTCGGAACTCGTGGAACCCGTCATAAAGATCCACCTGGAGGCGAATTCCGGCTTGTTCTCACGGACCCAGTGATAGAGCTCCCTGCCGTCCATATCCGGCATGCGGATGTCGGAGATGACCACGTCGTAATCGTTCGTTTTCAGTTTCCGCATCGCCTCCGCGCCCCCCGCGGCCGTGTCGGGGTCGCAGTCCATGGCGCGCAGGAGCCTTACTGAAACGTTGCGGATCAGTATTTCGTCGTCCACCACCAGGACCTTAAGCCCGGCGAGCGGCGAAGCGGCCGCGCTTTCCGCGCCGCCCGCTGCCGGGGCTTCCTTCAGCACCGGAAGTTCGACCACGAAGAGCGCCCCTTTCCCGGGCCGGCTTTCGGCCCGGATCGTCCCGCCGTGCTCCGAAACGATCCCGTAGGAAAGCGAAAGGCCAAGGCCGGTCCCCTTTCCCGGCTCCTTGGTGGTAAAGAAAGGCTCGAACACGCGGCACAGATTCTCCGGGGGGATGCCGGGGCCGTCGTCTTCGACCTCCACGCGTATCAGGCCGCCGGCCAGGCGCGTGCGGACCGTCAGGGTCCCGCCGCCTTTCTGCTCCGCCATGGCCTGCTGGGCGTTGACGAAAAGGTTCATGAAGACCTGCTGCAGCTGGTAGTAGTCGGCCAAGGTGTATGGAAGGGAGGGGTCGAACTCCCGTTTCACCAGGATATTGCGGGTCTTCAGCAGGGAGGCTTCGAATTTCAGGGACTGCTCAAGCACGGCGTTGACGGAGAGCAGTGATTTTTCCGGCTTGCGCTTGCGTGCGAAGCCGGTAAGCCCCTTGACCACCGCCTGGCACCGTTTGGCTTCGTGCAGGATGGAGGCCACGTCCTCGCGCATCCGGGGCTGCTCCCGAACGAGCTGTTCCTTCAGGAGCAGCTCGGAAAATCCCATGATGCCAGACAGCGGATTGTTGATCTCGTGCGCGACCCCGGAAACCACCTGTCCAAGCAGAGAAAGTTTTTCCGACTGTGTAAGCTGTTCCCTCAGGCCCCGGAGTTCCAGATAGGCTTTTTCCAGTTCGGCGGCCCTGTTCCGCTCATTTTCCGCTAAAGTCTGCAGTTCCTTCTCCGAGCGGCGCGTGGCCGCTATCATGACCGAGCGCGAACGCATGATCCGGCCCAGTTCGTCGTCCGGGATCTCGGCTTCCGGAATATCCGATTTCTCCCTGTCGCCGCGCACCACCGCTTCGTCGGCCTCCAGGATCCTTACTATCGGCCGCGTCAGGCGCCGGGACAGGAGAGCCGCCAGAAGCAGGCCGGTGGCGGCCATTAAAAGCGCTAAGGCAGCGCTCCGCAGCAGCATGCGCCGGATGCCGGCCCGGAGCCTCTTGAACGAGACCGCCACCCGTACGTAGCCTACGGGCTTGTCCTTGCGTGCAAGTCCGGCAGCGGGCGGGGATACCGGCGCCGTCGCAGCGAACACCCGGCCGCCGGGCGCGTCGCGCCAGCCGGATTCGGCCGCTCCGGGGGCGGCCTCCCCGGCCGAGGCGAGGACCCTGCCAGAGGCGTCCAGCACCGAGGCCGCGAGCACGTCCGGGGTGGCCAGCATGCTTTTGAGAAGAGGCGCGAGCTGCTTGTAGAGGTCATCGGTGTAGACGGCCTCGCTGCTGTTGGAGGCCAGGTTCCGCGCCAGGGCCAGGGCCTTCTCCTCCATCCTTTCCACGGCCAGGTTCCGCGCCAGCACCGAGAAGAACGCTAAAAAGGCCAGCGCCGTTCCGAATAGAACAGCCGCCATACCCAGAGTCAGCTTTGTGCGGAATTTCATATGGTCCTATCCCGTTTCCAGCGCCAGCAGGCAGATCCGCTCTATTTCCCGGACGTGAGCCCAGGTTTCCTTTTCTCGCTCCGGGCCGGCACGGCCGGAAGATACCAGTTCGTAGACCGCTTTGAAGCGCCGCTCGGCCTCGCCCGCGAGCCCGGAGTTTTTGCGCGAAACGCGTGGAGCGAGAAAGAGGTAATCCAGGTAGGCCACCCGGACAGCCACCGCCGCGGACCGGCCGCTCTGCACGATCGCCCTGGAGAGTTCGCTCTTCATGTGGAAATACACCACTTTAAGCACGGCGGACTGGGCTTCCCAGGCGTCGTTCTTTTTCAGCGCCAGGCGGGTTTCTCCGTAAAGGTCGGTTCCGTAAGCCGTCTTGAGTTCGTCAAGCAGGGGGACCATTTTTTCCAGGATGCGGCCGGCCTTGTCGAAATCGCCCTGCTCTATATAAAGCTGCATGGCCTCGAACATCTGCTGTGGCGGCACGGGCAGGGCCGCCCCGGCCGGCAGCGCGGGCGCCGGAAAGGCCAGGGCCGCGGCCGTTATCAAGACAGCCAGGCGCTTCATTCAAGCATCCAGTCCAGCAGGGCGTAAGGTCCGAAATAGATATCGACCAGGAACAGCGCGCTCAGCTCCGGCGCGCGCCGTGAAAGCCCGAACGACGGGGTGAAACCGAAAAACACGTCCTTTCCCAGGACCACGGACACTGGAACGCTCAGTTCCTGTTCGCCGTCGCTTTGATATTTCCACGCTCCGCCCACCACGCTCCCCGCGCCGAAGCGATGATAGACCCCTAATTGCACGGAGCCCCCGAGCTCGCGGCCCGAGCCCTCGTTCTCCGAGTCTGCGCCTCCCATGAACTGAAAGAAATAGTCGCCTGAATTTTTTATCGCCTCCAGGGCAAGCTCCAGTCTGTCCGGCCCTCCGCGCAGGGAAGGAGCGTATCCCAAAACAGGCGCCAGCTGGAAAGGCCGCTTCAGTACCTGATAGCGCGCTTCTAACTGCAGGCGGTCGTAGATGAAAGAGCGCCTGGGCCCTTCCCGTGATTCAATGCCCCACTCCATGCTCAGGCTGTCGGTGAATCCATAGCCGAGCTCCAGAGTGTGACTGAGGGTGTCCCGATTTTCGTCCTTGAACTTGTTGAGGTGATAATCCAGCCAGGAATCTATGGTCCAGGCCTTTGCCGGGTAGGTCACCCGCCCCATGATCTGCCTGGCCGGGTCAATAGCGCTGTCGGCGCGGGCGCGCCCCGTCATGGGCACGGCAAGGCAGGCAAGGATCGCTCCGTAGCGGAGAGCCGCGCCGGGCCTGCGGAGCAGATCGTTCCAGAGTCCTTTCATGGGTCATTCTCCTCCCTGCAAGTATAACTTAATGGAACCGCACATACCCGCAGGAGCACAAGCGGTTACCGTCACTTCCCCCGGTTTTTTCACCCTTCCGGCGGCGCTATTTTTTGAATTTCGCGGCTGTAAGCGCGCCCGATGTTATCCATAATAACAAAAAACGAGAGGATTCTACGGGATACATTTCTTAATTAATAGTTCCGGAATTAAAGAATGACGGACCGAAAAACAGCCTAGCGTTTCCCGCGGGACTTCACTGCTTTCAGTTTTATGCCGGACATCTCGCGCAGCTCCATCAGGCGGTCGCGCAGATCGGCGGCCAACTCGAAGTTGAGGTTGTCGGCAGCGTCGCGCATGCGGCGCTCGAGCTCGCCGGCCATGGCCTGCGCTCCGGACTTTGAGAGGCCTTTCGGCAGCGGCTCGGCCACGGCTATGCCCTGGCGCTTGGCCTGCGTGCGCAGCTCTTCGTATTCGACGAACTTCTTCACGATGCTCTGCGGCTTAATATTGTGCTTCTTATTGAAGGCGACCTGCCTGTCGCGGCGGCGCTTCATCTCCGCTATCGCGCGTTCCATGGAGCCGGTCATGCGGTCGGCGAAAAGTATCACCTCTCCGCAGAGGTTGCGGGCCGCGCGGCCGGAGATCTGTATCAGCGTGGTCTCGCTACGGAGGAAACCCTCGTTGTCGGCGTTGAGTATGGCTACCAGCGTGACCTCGGGAATATCGAGGCCCTCGCGGAGCAGGTTGATGCCCACCAGGGCGTCGAACTCCCCCTTGCGGAAGTCGCCCAGGATGTCCAGCCGCTCCAGTGTGTCCATGTCGGAGTGCATGTAGCGCGCCTTCAGGCCCTTCTCCTTCAGGTAGTCGCTCAGGTCCTCGGCCGTCTTCTTGGTGAGCGTCAGTACCAGCGTGCGCTCCTTCTTGGCCGCGCGCCTGGCTATCTCCTCGGTGAGCGACTTGATCTGGCCGGTCACCGGCATGATCTTCACTTCCGGGTCCACCAGGCCCGTCGGGCGGATGATCTGCTCCACGATGTCGTCCTTGGAGCAGTGCTGCAGCTCGTAGGGCCCGGGCGTGGCCGACACGAAGACGGTGGAGGGCCGCAGCGTCTCGAACTCGTCGAACTTCAGCGGCCTGTTGTCCAGCGCCGACGGCAGCCGGAAGCCGAAGTCCACCAGCGTCTGCTTGCGCGCGCGGTCGCCCTCGTACATGCCGCGTATCTGCGGCACCGCCACGTGCGACTCGTCTATGAACAGCAGGAAATCATCTTTAAAATAATCGAAAAGGCAGTCCGGCCTGCTGCCCGGCGCGCGGTTGGCTAGATGGCGGGAATAGTTCTCTATGCCGGAGCAGAAGCCGGTCTGGCGTATCATCTCCAGGTCGTAGCGCACGCGCTGGGAGAGCCGCTCCGCTTCCAGCAGCTTGCCCTGCCCCTTCAGCACGTTCAGGCGCTCGGCCAGCTCGGCCTCTATGGAGGCCGCGGCGGTCTCCACCTCGCCCGCCGTGGAGACGAAATGCGTGGCCGGGAAGATCCAGGTCTCTTTCAGCTCGCGTATGGTGTCGCCGGTGAGAGGGTCTATCTCCTTGACCGCCTCTATCGTATCGCCCAGCTGCACGCGCCACGCGGTGTCGGAATCCCCGGGGAAGATGTCCAGGTTGGCGCCGCGCATCCTGAAAGTACCGCGCTCGAAGGCGGTCTCGTTGCGGTCGTAGTGGATGCTCACCAAAAAGCGGGTCAGCTCTCTGCGGTCGGCCTTGTTCCCCACCTTCAGGTGCAGGCAAAGCTCGGAGAAGTTCTCCGGCGAGCCGATATTGTAGATGGAAGAGACCGAAGCCACCACCAACGTGTCCTTGCGCGTCAGGATGGACGTTGTGGCCTTCAACCGCAGCTTGTCGATATGGTCGTTTATCGAGGAGTCCTTCTCGATGTAGGTGTCGGTGGACGGGATGTAGGCTTCCGGCTGGTAATAGTCGTAGTACGAGACGAAGTACTCCACGGCGTTCTCGGGGAAGAAGGTCTTGAACTCGGAATAGAGCTGGGCCGCCAGCACCTTGTTGGGCGAGATCACAAGCGCCGGGCGCTGCAGCTTCTGCACCAGCGCGGCCATAGTGAAAGTCTTGCCGCTGCCGGTGACTCCCAGCAGGGTCTGGTTGGCCTTGCCGCCCAGCACGCCCTTCGCCAGCGCTTCTATAGCTGCCGGCTGGTCCCCCGACGCTTTGAACGGCGCCTCCAGCTTGAACCTGCCTTCCATACCAAGATTCTACAAAGTTTGCCGGAAGGCATTTTGACTTGGCGGGTGCCGGCGGCTTTGCCTCGGAAGGCCGTCGCGCAGGTCCGAACTTGCGTAAGCGTGAGGACCGGGTGGAGCGAAGCAACACCGCAGTGCGCGAGCGCGGCCGCTATGCGGCCGATAGCGTGCCTGACGAGGCAAACCGCCGACAGGACCCGACACAGAGAGAGTTCTCCCCAAAATGATAGAATTGACCTGAGATGTCCGGAAAAGTCCAGATAACCGTGGCCAGGAGCGCCGGGTTCTGCCCCGGCGTGAAGAACGCCATAGACAAGGTGCTGGAGCTGGCCAAAAGCCGCCAGCGCACCATCTACACCCTCGGACCGCTTATCCACAACAAGCAGGTCATCGAGACCCTCAAGGAAAAGAACGTCCTCTCCGTGAAGTCCACGGACGAGATAAAGGAAAAGAAGGCCATCCTCGTCATCCGGGCGCACGGCATACCGCCGGAAGAGGAAGCCCGCATCCGCGCGCTGGACCTGGAGGTGGTGGACGCCACCTGCCCGCTGGTAAAGCACGTGCAGGAGAACATCCGCAAGCACGCCCAGCAGGGCTACTCGACCATAATCGTAGGCGACCGCGATCACGCCGAGGTGGTGGGCCTGATGGGCTATACCGGAGGGCGCGGCTTCGTGGTGGACGGCCCCGAGGAAGTTAAGAAGCTCCCCCGCCTGGAGAAGGCGAACATAGTAGCCCAGACCACGCAGGAGGGAGACGTCTTCCTCGCCGCGGCTGAAGAGGCCAGGAAAATAGCCGGCGAGCTGGTCGTCTCCAACACCATCTGCAATCCCACGAAGCAGCGCCAGAAAGAGACGGTCGAGTTCTCCAGCAAGTCCGACCTGGTCATCGTGGTCGGCGGCAAGAACTCCGCCAACACCGCCCGCCTTTTCCAGATCTGCGAAAGGCAGGCGAAAAAGGCTATTCATATCGAGAAGGAGGACGAACTGCGGCCTGAGCTGTTCGACGGCATCTACAGCGTTTTCATAACCGCCGGCGCGTCCACTCCCACCTGGATGATAGAGAAAGTCCTGGAAAAGGCCCACGGGCTGGCCGAACGCGAGGAGAACCATCTCCTCGAGAGCGTCTCCTTCGCCTGGAAGCTTTTCACCACGGCCTCGCTCTACACCGCCATAGCCGCGACCGCGCTGACCTACGTCTGCATGAAGCTGGAGGGCGCCCCGGTGTCGGGCGAGCTGCTGCTGATGGCCGGACTGTTCGCCTTCAGCCTGCACAGCGCCAACCGCGCCGTGGAGAAGGGCGCCGCGGCGCCGGACAGGGCCAGGAAGCTGCTGTTCGTGCGCTACCGGACGCAGTCGCGCTTCGCGGCCATGATAAGCGGGGCTCTGGCCATCTTCCTTTCGGCGGCGCTTGGCTGGAAGGTCTTCCTGACGGCGGCCTTCTTCTGGTTCATCGGCATGATGTACCCCTACAAGCTGCCGCTGGGCTTCGACAAGCTCGGCCGCTTCACCGCGTCGAAGGACATAGTGACCGCCCTCGGCTGGGCCTTTATGTGCGCCTACGTGCCGGCGCTGTGGCGGGGCGGAGAGCTCAACAATTCCACCCACCTGGCGGTCTTCTTCGCTTTCCTGCTGGTGTTCATCCGCTCCGTCCTTTTCGGCATCTGCCACGCGCACAGCGACATGATAGTGGGCAACGAGAACTTCTACAAGGCGGCGGGACCTAAGCTGACCTATTTCACCCTGTTCTCCATCTTCGTCCTGCTCTCGGCCATCCTGCTGACCCTGAAGAGCACCGGCTGGAAGCCGGTGCTGGCCTCCGAGCTGCTGACCGGCATGATGTACTACATGGTGCTGATGCTGACGTTCTTCTTCGGCAGGATACCGGAGCGCACCACCGCCGAGACCCTGATAGACTCCCAGTTCATACTGCTGGCCCTCCTGGCCCACAACGTCTAGGCCTGAACGGGCGCATAAAAAAAGAGCCGCTGGAAGCGGCTCTTTCCTTTCCGGGTAGGCCCGTTATTCGCCGAGCTCCTGCTTGAGCTTCTGCCGGGCGCGGAACAGGCGGGTCTTGAAGGCAGGCACCGTGATCTTCAGCACCCTGGCCGCCTCCTCCATGCTGAGCCCCTGTATGTCCGCCAGCGTGACGGCCAGGCGGTAGTCCACCGAAAGCTTGGAGAGGGCCCTGGCGACGCTGGCCGAGAGCTCGCTCTTGGCGACCTCGTCGGCGTGGGTGATGTCCTTCAGCTCGCGCACGTCCTCCAGGCTGACCAGCTTCTCGCTCTTCTTCTTGCGGAACTTCATCCAGCAGTTGTTGGCCGCTATGCGGTACAGCCAGGTGCCGAAGCCCGATTTGCCCCGGAACTTCTTTATGTTCTTGAAAGCGGAGATGAAGGTCTCCTGGTAGACGTCGTCGGCCTCCGACTTCAGGCCCATGCAGACGTAGTTGGCCAGCCCGTAGATCTTGTCCTGGTACTTCTTCACCAGCGCCTCGAAGCTGCCGGTATCCCCGGCCTTGGCCTTCTCCACCAGTTCCGCGTCGTTCTTGTCCATATATCCCTATTATAAAAAATTGTAGAATAGTTTCCGTGAAAAATACCCCGTAGAGGGACGGGGTGCGACAATAAGCAACTCCTCTTAGGAGGGGTTCAGCGAAGCGAGGGCCGCAAGGCCTGAGCGCAGCGACGACGAAACGGGGAACCTTAGGTTCCCCTTGTGGAGCACCCAGCCGACGAAGGCTGGGCGGAATGTGTAAAACCGCCTCGCGCAGAAGCGCGAGGTGCGACAGAGGGGCAGTTAGCTCAGCGGTAGAGCATTCGCCTTACACGCGAAGGGTCACAGGTTCGAATCCTGTACTGCCCACCAAATATCAGAGCCAGAGCGAAGTATTCGTACGGTGAGGTATTAGCGAGCCATAATAATGGCTCGCGGCAGGATTCGAAAGGCGGAGGTTCGAGGCCAGCAGGCCGCAGAACCGGATGGAGCGAAGCGACAGGTCCCCGCCGGGGTCGCGGGCCGTAGTGAGCGACGGCGAACGGAGGACCCGTGACCGAATCCTGCACTGCCCATACCCCCTTAAGAACCAAAGAAAAAGGCCCGGTATTACCGGGCCTTCTCTTTTCCGGGACTCCGATTCAGTTCACCAGGCCGGCCACCAGGTCCATCACCGAAGGGCTGAAGGTTATCGTCACGTGGTTCTCGTGCACGATGTACTGCCGTATCGGGTCCGTCCTGCCGGCCGCCGTCATGTCGGAGGTATTGGAAGCGCTCTCCAGGAAGACCAGGCCGTCGGACGGGCCGTCGGTCTCGGTCTGCGGCACGTTCTCGATCTTATTATCGTTCCCGGCTATGACGGACACCTTTATATCCGCAGGCACCGGGTAACGCTTCAGCGTGTTCATGAAGTTGCCGCCGCGCATCATCGCGTTCTCTATCCCCTGCGAATGGCTGACATAGCCCTGCCCGCCGTGCACCGTTGTGTAGTAGTCCGGCGAATTCAGGCTGACCGGGAACCGGCCGCTCCAGTCGGTGAGCACCTGCTGCTGCATCGGGAAGTTGTCGCTGTAGACGCTGAACTCGAAGGTGTCCTTCCAAGCCCCGTAGTATAGCACCTTGTCCCAGCTCATCGGCGCGTTGGCGGCCAGCTCGTCCTTCATGAAGTAATAGTTGAACTCCGGGTGGCGGAAGGCGAAGTCCAGCCCGCGGTGCGGAGCGGCCATCGTGATCAGGTTCTCCACGTCGCCGCGGTACGGCGTCCAGCCCTGTCCCTGGCGATAGCCCGAGACGTAAAGCCGCGCCACCAGGCCGCCGGCGCTGTGCCCCACCAGCGTCACCCTGCCCGCGCCGGCCTGCCGCTTTATTATCTCTATGGCGTCGGCCAGGTACTGGGCCTCGTAGAACAGGCTGCCGTGCTTGTGCGGGAAGGTCAGCGCGAAGACCCTGTAGCCCGCGGCCTCCAGCTTCTGCAGCAGGCCCGGCTTCGAGGCGTCGCCCAGCAGGATGGCCGGCGTAGCCCAGGCGCGGTCGGCGTTGTCGGAGGCCCCGTGCACCAGCACCACCACCTTGCCGGTGTTGGAATTCCATTTCGGGCCGTAATGCAGCAGGAAATTAGACGTCTCCGGCATGGCCGAGCCGAAAGCGGAGATGATCTCCTGGGTGTCGTGGCGGGACTTGCTCAGCATGCTCTCCCGGACGAAAGGCCTGGCCGTGTCGCGCCAGCATTCTATCCTCTCCCAGTATTTAGAGGCTATGGAGCGGACCAGCGACAGGCCGGCCGGCGACCTTTCCGGCCCGGAGACCGGAGAAGGCACCGCAGGGGCCGCGGCGGAAGGGACAGTATCGGAAAGCTGCGCGAAGGCGCCGGCCTGGCCGGCATCGGCTGTCACGGGCATAATATTAAGCACTATGGCAATAAAGGCAAAAAGCTTCACCGTGTCCTCCACGTGAAGATATTCTACTATCGTACCGGGGTCCCGGCTAGTGGCTTTGGACCTAGTCCGGGCCGGGCCCCCCGGCACCCTGCCGGGGGGCGGCTCCTCCAGCTCAATAGATGAACGTCATCGCGGCCATCGAATAGCCGCCGCCGGAGGCGCAGAGCACCACCCGGTCGCCGCGCTTCACCTTGCCGTGCTTCACCATGTCGTGGAACGCCATCGGCACGCAGGCGCTGCCGGTGTAGCCCCATTTCTCCATGATCGTATGCGTCTTCTCCATCGGCAGGCCGAACTTCTCTATGACCTCCACTATGGTGGGCTTGCGGATCTGGGTGAACACGTAGGCCTGCGCGTCCTGCGGCTTCAGGTCCAGCTTGGCCAGGGTCTTCTCTATCAGCGGCGGCCATTCCTCCGAGTTCAGCGTGGCAGGGAACTTCTTCGGGATCTTCACTTTGTGGGCGCGCTTGGCCAGCACTTCTTCGTCCACCGGCAGGGCCGTGCCGCCGCCGTAGATGCCCATGAAGTCCCAGAAGGAGCCGTCCGACTTCAGCGTGGAGGCGGTCTTGCCCTTCTGCTCCGGCGCGTAGCTGAGCACGAAGGCGCCGGCGCCGTCGCCGAACAGCGGCGTGGCGATATTGTCATCCGGGTCCAGGTGCTTGCTCATCGCGTAGGTGCCGATGACCAGCGCGTGCCTGTATTCGGTCCCGTCCAGGTAGCGGGAGGCCATGTCCACTGCGGTCACGAAGCCGGCGCAGGCGCAGTTCACGTCGAACGCGCCCTTGCTCTTTATGCCGAGGTCGTGGCCAACCTGGGCCGCGGTCGCCGGCGACAACTGCGACGGGGTATCGGTGGAGATCACCAGCAGGTCTATATCTTCGGCCTTGAGTCCCGCGTTCTCCAGCGCCTCGCGCCCGGCCTGCACGGCCATCGTGGCGGACGACTCGTCCTTGCCGGAATAGTAGCGGGCGCCGTGGCCTATGCGCTCGAACACCACTTTGAGCGGGTCCGGCCCGAATTTCTGTATGAAAGACTCGTTCGTCACGAGGTTCTTGGGGAGGTACATCCCCGTTCCAGCTATCTTGAACATAATTTCCCCTCTCTTATTTTCTTATCCCTTCGAATATCGTCCTCAGCAGCTCTTCCTCGTCCATCCCGCGGAAGCCGCCCCACAGCACCCGCTTCATGCCGAGCATGTGCCCCATGCCCATCAGCGCCAGCGCGAGCAGGCCGGGGTCGCCGAGAGTGAACTCGCCCGGCTTCGCGGCCTTCTTCAGCTGGGCGGAATAGTTGCGGAGTATGTAGCCGTAGTAGGCGTCCGCCAGCTTCCGGTCCGTGAACTCGGCCTCGCGCATGATGCGGTAGCCGTAAGGGTGCTCCCGGATGAAGTCGAACAGCGCCCTGAAGGCCATCGCCTCGGTCTCCAGGCGGCTGCCCGCGCCGGCCGAGTACTGCGCGGCCTTCCGCACCAGGCAGTCGCGCATGCGCATGACAACCTTCTCCAGCGCATCCTCTTTGGACTTGAAGAAGAGATAGAAAGTGCCGGCGGCGAAGCCGGCCTTGCGCGCTATCTCGGAAACGCGCGCGCGGTTATAGCCGCAGCGCCCGAAAGTCTCCTCGGCCGCGGCCAGCATGAGCCCGCCGGTGTCCCCGGGCGCGGGCCTGGCGGCCGACGGTCCGGACTGGGCGGGACGCCACCACGGGAAAGGCCTCGGGCTTATGCCTTCGGCGCAGAGCACCGCGGCCGCCGCCGACGCGCTGGCCGGGACCACGCCCTTCTCCCAGACCAGGTACTTCACGGCGTAGAAATACAGCGTGCCGAGCAGCGCCCAGGCGTGCGCGGAGGCTTTCCTGGGGTCCGTGAAGCGGGCCAGGCGCGCGGCGAAAGCGTCGGCCACCGGTCCGTAGAACGTCCTGGCCAGAGCCTCGTCGCCGGCCTCCGCCTCGCGCAGGGCCCTGAAAGCTTCCAGCCTGGACGACAGCACCGAGAAGAAGGCCCCGGCGGCCGCCGCCGCTTCCTTAGCGGCGGTGCTCTGCCCCGGCAGACCGCCTACGGCCCCCACCAGTTCATCGCGCAGCTCCTCCGACAGGGCCTTTATTATCTCCTCTTTCGAGGCGAAGTAGCGGTAGAAGCCGCCTACGGCCAGCCCCGCCGCGGCGCAGATATCGGCCACGCCCGAGGCGGCGCAGCCCTTGCGGGCGAACACCGCCCCGGACGCAGCTATCAGGCGCTCGCGGGTCTTCTGACCTTTCGGGGTGGCCGGGGAGGTCATTATATGACGAGCCCCCCGTCTACGGAGATCACCTGGCCGGTCACGAAGGCCGACTCCTCGTTGGCGAGGAAGTAGTAGGCGTTGGCGATGTCCTCGGGCCTGCCGAGGCGCTTTAGCGGGGTCTTCTCGGAGATCGCGGTCAGGATCTTCTCCGGCACGGTGCCGAGCATCTCGGTCATCGTGTAGCCCGGGGCGACCGCGTTCACGCGTATGCCGTCGCGGCCCATTTCCTTGGCCCAGGTCTTCGTCAGGCCGATGATGCCGAACTTGGAAGCGGCGTAGTTGCTCTGGCCCATGTTGCCGTACACGCCGACCACCGAGGAGGTGTTCACGATCGTGCCGGTCTTGCGCTCCTTCATGTGGGGAGCCACGGCCTTGGTGCAGAGGAAGGCGCCCTTGAGGTTCACGTTGATGACGACGTCCCAGTCGTTCTCAGCCATCTTGTGCAGCATCGCGTCGCGGGTGATGCCGGCGTTGTTGACCAGCGTGTCCACGCCGCCCAGGTCGGTGATGACCTGCTTTATCGCGGCCTCAACGGAAGCCTGGTTGGTCACGTCCACCTTGTACCAGCGCACGTTCTCCTGGCCGTAGGCGTCGCCCAGCTTCCGGGCGGCCTGGGTCAGCAGCTCCTCGTTCACGTCGAACAGCGCGACCTTCCACTGGCCGGACTTCAGGAACCTCTCCGCACCCGCGTAGCCGAGGCCGCGGGCCGCGCCGGTTATAACAGCAGTCTTCTTGTTCATTCCAATTCTCCTTTTGAGTTCCCCCGCCCTACCGCCGGGAGTTCTTCCCCTTACCCAGAACCGTCCCCACCCCGCGCCGCGTCCGGAACAAAAGTGAATAATGGTTCAGTATTCATTTTTTAGCATACAGGCGCGCGACCTGTCAAGTCCTTCCTTATATATGGGCCGTATGTCCCTGGCCGGCCCTGGTACTTATGCCTCATGCGCCGCAGGCCGCCGATTTTATATCCTGATAGCATGAGTTATTCCCTGCTTCTTTCCCTGGCACTGCTGTCCGCCCCGCTGCGCGCCGAACCGCCAGCCTCCCTCTACGCGGATACGGCCAACACCACCGACCCGGCCTATATCAAGGACTTCAGCCTGAAGCGAGACGTTTTCAAAGCCGCCACCCGCCTGAGCAGGCAGGGCCTCAAGGTGCTGGTGGCCTGGGACATAGACCTCACGCTCGGCACCCCGCTCTCCGGGAACCGCCGCGTCTCGCTGGCCAGCGACCCCTGGTGGAACGAGCAGGTGAAAGCCCTGGACGCCGCCTTCGCGGAAAAATACGGCCCCCGCAAAGGACCGGACGGGTCACCGCTCTGGCCGGCCGAGGCCGAAGCGCTGTACCGCAGCCGCTTCTCAAGGCTGGTGGCGCTTAACGGCACGCTGCACGCCGGCATCACCCTGCTCCCCGTGGAGAGTTTCGTGCCCAAGGCCATAAAGAAGGCCCAGAGAGCGGGAGTGGCCATGATGGCCGTCACCGCGCGCGGTCCGGAAATGGAAAAGGCGACCCTGCAGGACCTGCGCGGGGACCTGGGGGTGGACTTCTCCAGCTCCGCGCCCGGCGGCTACGGCTTCGCCCTGCAGGGCTTCCGCGTCGGTCCGGCCGCCAGGCCCTCCCTGTACCGGCTGGGCGTGCTGCAGACCGCGGGCCAGAACAAGGGCGAGCAGCTGCTTTACGTTCTTAAAGAGGCCGGCTATTCCCCCGACATAGTTTTCTTCGTGGACGACACCGAGAAGAACGCCCGCGACATGGCCGCGGCCCTCGGCAAGGCCGGAGTGCCGTACCGCGTGTTCCGCTACGGCTATGAGGACGAACGGGCGCGGGAGTATTCCGCTCCCGGCAGCCTGCGCCCCTGCGAGGCCCAGGCCGAGCTGGAGGCCTTCAGGAAGACCGGGACTTTCCCCGTGGACGCGGAGGCGGGGAACGCCGCCTGCGCGGCCCCGCGCGGCTTCGAGCTGATCTACGGTTCCACCGCTCCCGCCGACGGGAACTGACCGCCGGATGGAAATGCATCCCGCTTTTTTGCTATTCTTTATCTACCGCGGGGTCATGGTGTAGCCTGGTTAACACGTCGCCCTGTCAAGGCGAAGACCGCGGGTTCGAATCCCGTTGACCCCGCCAAATTTCTCCCCGGAGAAATTTGGCACTTGAAAACTCCGCTAGTTCCCGCAGTTCCCGCGTTTTCTCCGCCGGAAAATTAAATTTTAAATTTATTTTTTTCCCGCCCATGATTAAATGCGAACCGAATTATTGTC
>DAIENX010000081.1:0-4295 GCA_027340875.1 Elusimicrobiota bacterium | reverse complement strand
GTGCCGGGCAGCGGGGCCTTCTCCAGCATGTGGTAATAGAACGGGTAGCAGTTCAGGTAGTCGATGCAGCCCAGCCTCATGCGCGCCTCCCGCAGCGCTCGTAGGAGGCGTTCACGCGCACCGGCCGGAAACCGGCGTCCTTTATCAGCCCCCGCAGGAAAGCCTCCGAGCCCCTGTCGGCCGTGGCCGCGCCGGCCGCGTGCACCACGCGCTCGCCGGAATAGGTGCCGGAGAAATCGTCCACGCCGAAGTTGAGCAGGGTCTGCGCCATCTTCTCGCCGACGTACATCCACAGCGCCTTCAGGTGCGGTATATTGTGCAGGAACACCCTGGCCGCCGCGTAAACGCGGATGTCGTCGAAGCCGGTGGTGGAGCGCCGCTTCGCCGGCACGCCGGTATTGGCGTCGTGGTAGGCCAGCGGCACGAAGGTCTTGAAGCCGCCGGTCTCCTCCTGCAGCGCGCGCAGCCTGGACATATGGTCCACGATGTCGGCAGGTTTCTCTATGTGGTTATAGAGCATGGTGGCGTTGGTCTTCAGCCCTAGGCCGTGAGCGGCGCGCATGATCTCCAGCCAGCGCGGCCCGGATATCTTCTTAGGAGCTATTATCTTCCTGACGCGCGGCGCGAAGATCTCCGCGCCGCCCCCCGGCATCGCGCCGAGACCGGCGGCCATCAGGCGCCTCAGGGTCTCTTCCGGCGCTATTCCCTCCCTGCGGGAGAAGTAGTCTATCTCCACCGCGGTGAAGGCGGTGACGAACATGCGCGGGGCTATGCGCTTCACCGCCTTCAGCAGGTCCTCGAAATAGGAGAGCGGCAGGTCCGGGTGCAGGCCGCCTACTATATGCACCTCGTCCACCCCGGCCGCCGCGGCTTTCTTGACGCGGCGCTCCATGTCGGCCAGCGTAAGCAGGTAGGCGTCCTTACGGCCGGCGTCGCGTGAAAAAGCGCAGAGCGGGCAGCGCAGCTCGCAGATATTGGTGAAGTTCAGGTTCATGCTGACGCCGTAATACGCGGCGTCGCCGTGCAGCTTCCCGCGCACGAAGGAGGCCAGCCGGCCCAGGTCCAGTATGGATGAAGAGTTAAGCATCAGCAGGGCGTCGGCCCCGCTGACCGGCCTGCCCTCCCAGACCCTGCGGGCTATCGGACGCAGGTGCGCGTCGGCTATGGTATCCGGCAGCTTCTTCATTTTTTCCCGCGCTTCTTAAGCTCCGCCGCCTGCTTGTCCCAGCTTTCAAAAAGGGAATGCTCGACGCCGATGATGTTCAGGACCTTGCCCACCACGAAATCGGTCATGTCGGAGAGCGTTTTGGGATGGGGATAGAAGGCCATGGCCGGCGGCAGGACCACGGCGCCGGCGCGGGCCAGCTTCAGCATGTTCTCCAGGTGTATGGCGCTGAGCGGGGTTTCGCGGGCCACGAGGACCAGCCTCTTCTTTTCCTTGAGAGCGACGTCGCAGGCGCGCGTTATCAGCGAATCCGAATAGCCGTTGGCCGCGGCCGAAAGCGTCTTCATAGAGCACGGGGCCACCACCATGGCCTCCATGGGCGTGCTGCCGCTGGCCAGCGGCGAGAAGAAATCATCGTTGCGGGATTCGGCCAGCAGGCCGGCCCTGAACCGGAAGCCGCGCGCGGCGAGCAGCGCCCTGAACGGCTCCGGGCCGCTCTTCTTCAAGCCCAGCTCGTGGCCGATCACGCGCCAGGCGGCCTCGGAGACCACGGCGTGCACGGGCTTGCCGGCCTTCAGCAGCTCCTCGATGAGCCTTATCCCTAGTATGGGGCCGCTGGCCCCGGTTATGGCTACGGCTATCATAAGTTCTCCTACTTCAGGAAACGGTCCAGCGCGGCGCCGGCCAGCAGGGCCGGAGAAATGTACATATTGGCCGCGAATATCCTCTTCATCGCCGCCAGTATATCCGGCCCGCGCGCTTCCTTCTGCTGATAGTAGAAAATGGCGGCCACGAAGACCAGCGAGGCCCAGTAGGCCCAGGCCATGCCTCGCATGAACCCGGCCGCGGCCAGCGCGGCCAGCGCCAGCACATAGCAGGCGGCGGAAGCGGCAAGGGCCTTGGAAGCGCCGAACCTGGACGGCACCGAATGCAGGCCCTCGCGCCTGTCGAAGGCCTCGTCCTGCAGGGCATAGACCATGTCCATGCCGCCTATCCAGAACAGTATAGCCGAGCCCAACACTATGGAAAGAGGGTCGAAGCGGCCGGAGACGGCCAGGTAGCCGCCTATGGGCGCGGCGGCCTCGGTGGCGCCGAGGCAGAGGTGCGAAGCGGCCGAGAAGCGCTTAAAATACGAGTAGCCGGCCAGCAAAGCTACGGCGGGGAAAGAAAGATAGAAGCAGAGCGGGTTCAGCAGGTAAGCGGAAGCGATCAGGACGAGACTGGAAATTATGCCCAGAGCGGCCGCCTCGGAAACCTTCACCTCGCCGCGGGGAATGGCCCGGTCCTTCGTGCGCGGGTTCAGCGCGTCTATGCGGGCGTCTATGGCGCGGTTGAAGGCCATGCCCGCCGTGCGCGCCGCGGCCAGCGCCAGCGTGACCAGCAGCCAGGCCCTGAGGCTCCCGCCTCCGGCGAACACCACGCCCAGCCAGGCGAAGGGCAGGGCGAACAGGGTCTGCTCGGGCAGCAGCAGGTCGGCAAGCTTCTTAAAAGCCATACTCCTTCCAGCGGAGGCTGACCTGCTCGCGCATCGCGGGCGACATCTTTATCTCTTCCGGCCAGTCGCGCCCCATGCCTTCCTCGCGGGTCTTGCGGGTGGCGTCTATACCCATCTTCCCGCCGAAATTGGCGTGCGGCGCGCTGTGATCGAGGGCGTCCAGCGGACCCTCCGACATCAGCAGGTCGCGCTTCGGGTCCGTGTTGTTGAGCAGCTTCCACAGCACGGTGCTTCCGTCGCGCAGGTCCACGTCCTTATCGAAGACGGCGATGAACTTGGTGGAGGCCATCTGGCCGAGGCCCCACAGGGCGTTGATGACCTTCTTGGCCTGTCCGGGGTACTTCTTGTCGATAGAGACCAGCGCGCAGTTATGGAACACGCCCTCCATGGGCAGCTCCATGTCCACGATCTCCGGCACCACCATCTTAAGCATGGGCAGGAAAAGGCGCTCGGTGGCCTTGGCCATGTAGCAGTCCTCCATAGGGGGCTTGCCCACTATGGTCGCCGGGTACACGGCGTCGTTGCGGCAGGTGACGGCGGTGACGTGGAAGACCGGGTACTTGTCGGCGGCCGAATAGAAGCCGGTGTGGTCCCCGAACGGGCCCTCCACCTTCTCCTCGGCCGGGTCCACGTAGCCCTCTATCACGAAGTCGGCCTCCGCGGGAACATAGAGGTCCACGGTCTTCGCCTTCACTATCTCCACCGCCTGCGAATCCAGGAAGCCGGCGAACATCAGCTCGTCCATGTCGGGCGGCAGCGGCGCGGTGGCCGCGTAGGTCACCGACGGCGGCCCGCCCAGGGCCACGGCCACGTCCATGCGCTTGCCGAGCTTTTTGTACTTGTCGAAATGGCGCGTGCCGTCCTTGTTGTACTGCCAGTGCATGCCGGTGGAGGTATTGCCGTACTTCTGCATCCGGTACATGCCGAGATTCTGCAGGCCGCTCTCGGGGTCCTTCGTTATGACGCAGGGCAGCGTGACGAAGGGCCCGCCGTCGTCGGGCCAGCATTTGAGTATCGGCAGGCGGTCCAGCAGCGGCCCTTCCGTGAAGACCTTCTCCTGGCAGGGCCCGGAGGAGACCTTCTTCGGCATGAAGCCGGCCAGCTCCTTGAGCGTGAACAGCATCTTTATCTTGCCGGCCAGCGTCTCCGGCGGCTTCATCTTGAGGCTGGACTCTATACGTGCCGCGACCTCGTCGAAAGAACCGCAGGAAAGGACCATCTGCATGCGCTTGTAGCTGCCGAAGGCGTTTATCAGCAGCGGGTGCTTGTAGCCCTTCACGTTCTCGAAGAGCAGCGCCGGGCCGTTCGCCTTGGAGACGCGGTCGGCTATCTCGGTGATCTCGAGGTCGGCGTCTACCTCGGCCTTGACGCGGCGCAGCTCGCCGCCGGCCTCGAGGGCCTCGATGAATTTCCGCATGTTTTTGTAAGCCATAAAAGAGGGCCTTGGGGACGGTGCGGCGGGCCGCGCCTGGCAGCGCACCCCGCCGTATATGTCTATTTTATCAAATTGACGCCCCGCATGTGAGCCTCCCCGGGGGACGAAAACGAAAGCGGCGCCGGGTCTGCCCGGCGCCGCTTTCGACAATGGGATACGGCTTTTACTGGCCGTAGCGGTCCTTCGCGTATTTCCGCAGG
>DAIENX010000069.1:0-19627 GCA_027340875.1 Elusimicrobiota bacterium | reverse complement strand
CTTGGAGATGGGCAGGTGCACCTCCGGCTTCACGCCGGCGGCCTTGCACATCGCGTCGAGCGACTCGATGCCCTTGGCTATCGAGGAAGTTTCGATAAGACCTACCGCTATGTTAGCCTGCATAATATCTCCTTAAGCTATCCTGAGGTCGCCGACCACGCTGCACTGCAGCGGGCGCACGAAATGGCTGGTCTTGGTTATTCCGTCGCCCGTCGGGGTGCCGATGGACATCGAGGCGTAGCCTTCGCCCAGGCCCAGGCCGTGCAGCGTGCAGCCGTTCTTGACGAAGATGGAACACGCCATCCGGCGGCCCATCTTGGTCATGTTCTTGACGTTGGTGGAATACATGCCCGCGCTGTGGTGGTTGTCCCACTCCACCTTCTTCGCCAGCTCTATCGCCGCGTCCACGTCGCGGGCTACCGTGACCGGCAGCACCGGCATCAGCTGCTCGCTGATAACGAAGGGGTGGTCGTTGGGGACCTCGGCCCAGAGTATCCTGACCTCGTCCGACAGGTTCAGGCCGATCGCCTTCGCTATCACCGAGGGGTTCTTGCCGATGAACTTGCGGTCCACGCGCGGCTCGCGGCCGGGCTCCGGTATGGCCACCTTGGCCAGCTGGTCCATCTGCTCGCGGGTCAGCTCGTGGGCGCGGTGGTCGCGGCGCATGGCCTCGAGGAAGCGGGCCCTGGCGGCCTCGGTCACGATGACCTCCTTCTCGGCTATGCACAGCACGTTGTTGTCGAAGCCGCAGCCGGTTATGATCTGCTCGGCGCAGTCCGGGAAAACGGCGGTCTCGTCCACTACTATCGGCGGATTACCGGGGCCGGCGGCTATGGTCTTGCAGGCCTTGCCGGCCGTCATCGCCACCTTCACTATGGCAGGGCCGCCGGTGACCAGGTTTAAGTGTGTCCCCGGGTGGCAGAGCAGCTGCCTGGTGGCCTCCTGAGAGGGGTTGGCTATCGTGGTCACCAGGTTGGCCGGGCCGCCGGCGGAGACAACTGTCTGGTTCAGCACGCGCACCGCGTCGGCCACGCAGCCCTTGGCGGCCGGATGCGGAGAGAAGACCACGGAATTGCCCGCGGAAAGTATGCCGATGGCGTTGCTGATGATGGTAGCTACGGCGTTAGTGGAAGGGGTTATCGCGGCGACCACCCCGAAAGGCGCGAACTCCACCAGGGCCAGGCCCTTGTCGCCGGTATAGGCGAGCGCGCGGAGGTCCTCCACGCCGGGGGTCTTGTCCGCGCAGACCAGGTTCTTCAGCACCTTGTCGGCCACGCGGCCCATGCCGGTCTCGGCGACGGCGGCCTCGGCCCAGCGGCGGGCGTTGGCGCGCGAGACCTCGCGGATGGCGGAAATGATCCTTTCGCGCACGGCCAGGCCGAGGTCCTGAAAGACGGGCTGCGCCTTGGACGCCGCGGCCACAGCTTCGTCCACGGAATCGAACACCGGCCCGCCGGAGGAGGAGGCCGGCGCGGCCGCGAGCGGGGCGTCGCCCAGGTTGCGCACCACCTCGGCGACTATCTTCTTCAGGTCCTCTTCGGAGATGGCCATGGCGTCACTGCTCCATCCTGTTCACGGATTTCTTGAAGACGATCTTCCCGTCCTTCTCTATCGTGTCCACGATAGCGAAGACGGTGCAGTCTACCGGGGTGTTCTCGGTCTTCGAGGTCTGGCGGGCGCTCGAGCCCTGCACCAGCAGGACCAGTTCCCCCGTTCCCGCGCCGACGGCGTCTATGCCGACCAGGGTGTTGCCGCGCGGCTTGTCGTCCAGTCCTACCGGCTGGACCATCAGCAGCTTGGTGCCGACGAGCTTGTCGTCCTTGCGCGTGCAGACCACGTTCCCCACTACTCGTGCGAATAGCATATTACCTCCAGAAAAAGGGCGGAGACCGGGACGGGCCCCGTTACGGGAACGGGGAACCGTCCCTGTTCCCGGTGATTACTTCTTCTTGGCTTCGCTTATCGGCAGCTTGCCCTCGAGGTCGCCGTGCGGCTGGGGGATCACGTGCACGCTGACGAGCTCCCCGACCTTCTGCGCGGCGGCGGCGCCGGCGTCGCAGGAGGCGCGGCAGGCGGCCACTTCGCCCCTGAAGAGGATCGTGACGAGGCCGGAGCCGATCTTCTCATAGCCGACTATCTTCACGTTGGCGGCTTTCACCGCGGCGTCGGCAGCTTCCACGCAGGCCACCAGGCCCTTGGTCTCTATCATTCCGAGTGCTTCCATTTTGTCCCTCCAGTCGAACTAAACTAAATTACCAAAATCAGACTATGTACGCCGCGTCGCCGTTCTTCAAGGCCGCGGCGTTCGCCTCTTCCACGTCCAGGTGCAGCTCCAGCGAGTAGGCGTCGGAGACGCGGCAGAGCACGCGCTCGTAGATGGTCTCCCGCTCGGTGCCGGCGCCGCAGAGGACCCGCACTTCCTGGCCGTCCTTCACCTTGTAAGCGGCGCCCTCCCTGACGTTGAAATGGATGTGCCGCTTGGACAGTATCACGCCGCGCTTTATCGTGACGGAACCCTTGGGCCCCGTGAGCTTTATCCCGGGGGAGTTCTCCAGCTTGCCGGAGTCGCGTATCGGCGGCTCCACTCCGAGCCTGCGGGCGTCCCCGAGCGAGACCTCCACCTGGCTGTATTTCCTGTAGGGGCCTATCATCCTGACGTCCTTAAGGACGCCCTTCGGGCCCTCAACGGTAACGCGCTCGTTGCAGGCGTACTGCCCCGGCTGCTTCACCGGCTTAAGCCGGGTATCGTCGGCTTCCGCGCCAAAAAGCGTCTTAAAATCCTCTTTGGTCAGGTGCACGTGCCTGTTGGAGACGCCCACGGGGACGGGCATGGAGGACCGCTCCCGACGGAGCTTCAGGTCCTCCACTATCTCCTTGAGCAGCCTCTCGTCCACTTAAAGCCTCACTTGCTGAGCACGGGCTGATAATGTATCACGCGGCCGAACTTGTCGGCTTTCAGGCTCTCGCCGCCGACCAGCGCGCCGTCAATGTCGGGCTGCGCCATCAGTTCGTCTACGTTGTCGGCCTTGACCGAACCGCCGTAGAGGATGCGCACCGCTTCCGCGTAATCCTTTCCGTAGATGCGCTCCATCTGCTTCCTGACGAAAACGTGGGCGTCCTGCGCCTGGTCCGGGGTGGCGGTCTTGCCGGTGCCTATGGCCCAGACCGGTTCATAGGCTATGACGACCTTCGCGGCCTCGGCGGCGGTGATGCCGGCGAAAGCTCCGTTGAGCTGGGTCTCCAGCACGCGGTACGTCTTCTGGCTCTCGCGTTCCTCGAGGGTCTCGCCTATGCAGAGCACGGGCACTATGCCGGCCTTTATCGCGGTCTTCATCTTCTTATTGATGACCTCGTCGGTCTCGAGGAAGATCTTGCGGCGCTCGCTGTGGCCGATGATCGCGTGCGTGCAGCCCGCGTCCTTTATCTGCGAAGGGGAGACGGCCCCGGTGAAGGCGCCTTTCTCCTCCCAGGCTACGTCCTGCGAGGAAAGGAAGATCTTCGAGCCGGCCAGCGCGGCGTGTACGGCGTGCAGGTTGGTGAAAGTGGGAGCCAGCAGCACCTCGTGCTTCAGGTCGGGGTCCAGGCCTTTCCGGATGGCGGCGGCGAGGTCGGCGGCCTCCTTGGAAACAAGATGCATCTTCCAGTTGCCTGCTATCATCGGGGTTCGCTTTTCGGACGCCATGGCGGTCTCCTTAATTTAGATATCAAAAAGATTATACAAATATCGCCCTAGATTATCTCCCGCAGCAGTTCCGGCCTGGGCTGCGGTATGACGACCTTCTCCACCAGCAGGCCGCGCTTCGCCACAACGGCCGCGCCGGCGCCCACGGCCGTCTCGGCAGCGGCCACCGGGCCGGTCAGCGTGACGAAGGCCTTGCCGCCCAGAGCCATGGCCAGACGTATCTCCAGCAGCTTCACGGGGGCCGCCTTAACGGCCGCGTCGGCTGCCTCTATGAGCGCCGAGACGGAGAAGGATTCAATGATGCCGAGGGACTCCAGCCCCTCCACTACAGTAGTCCCCTCTATGGCCGGGAACACCTCAGGATGTATGTTCGGGACCACGAAACTGTCCACCAGCGCGTGCGCCGCCTTGGAAGAACCGGCCTCCACAGCGGCGTTCACGGCGCCTACCTCGCCTGAGACCAGGATGACGTATTTGCCGGGGCAGATGGAGCGGGAAAGCGTCAGTTTTACGGCCGCGGTTTTCAGCATCGCGTCGGCCGTCTCCAGCCCCTTGGCCACGCTCGAAAGTTCCACTCCGCCTATAGCGTTCAGCATAATAAGACCTTTAAGCGGCTATCTCCACGTATTTTTCGTTGACCTTGGTCACCGTGCCTGAGATGCTGGCGTGCACCGGGCAGCCCAGCTTGTCCTGCGTCACGTCGCCGACTACCGAGCCCTTCTCGACCCGCTGACCTTCCCTGACCGACGGCGAGCATGGCGCCCCTATATGCTGGCTCATCAGTATCCTCACCCGCGCGGGCTTGCAGGCAACGTCGCTCCAGGGGGCGTCCTTGTTGTAATCCTCGAGCCCCAGCCTTCTTACCAGCTTTGAGACGGGCACTTTGCGGAAATCACGCACGGGATGGGCATCCGGCTTGCGGCCCGTGTTGAGCTGCGAGTTCTTGAAGCCTATCTTCGCCTCGCGCAGGTCCCCCTTGGCCGCCACGCAGGCCTCGCGCGGGTTCAGGTTCTCCGGGCAGGAATAGAGGCTGCAGAGGGAGCATTCGCAGCAGAGCAGCCCGTACTGGCTGTGCAGCTTGTGCTCCGGCCCCCCCGCGAACAGCATAGTGCGCATCACGCGGTGGGGCTGCACGTCGTGTCCCAGCAGATAGCGCGGGCAGAACTCGGTGCAGAAGGAACACTGGTCGCAGGCGGAGCGTCCTATCCTGGAGAAGACCGGCCGGCCCTGCGCCTTCTTGACCAGCAGCGGGTGGGTCTTCGGCAGGACGATGATGCCTGCGGACGCCTTGACCACCGGCAGGTCGAAATCCATCTGGACCTTGCCCATCATGGGGCCGCCGTCTATGTAGGCGGGGTCCTTCACGGTGAAACCGCCGCACAGCTCCACGCACTCCCGCCAGGTCACGCCGACAGGTACCCGGAAAGTGGCGGGCTTCTTCACGGCGCCGTTGACGGTCACGAAGGTATCGGTGACGGGCCGCGGCGCGAAGGCGGCGTTGTAAAGCGTCTCGACGTTGCTGACCACGCAGCCGACGTCCAGCGGTATGCCTCCGGGCGGGACCACGCGGCCGGTGGCCTCGTAGACCAGACACTGCTCGTCCCCGGCGGGGTAGTAGTCCCCGAGCTTCAGCACGGATATGTTCCTGCGGGCCTTCGCTATGCCTTCGAGCCGGGGGATGATCTTCTCGTGCTTCTTCTTGATGCCCAGCACGCCCTTCGAGGCGCCGCAGGCCTTCATCAGCAGCTCCAGGCCGTCGAACACCTTCTCGGGGAAATACTCGAGTATCTTCTGGTCCTTCTTCAGCAGCGGTTCGCACTCCGCGGCGTTCACCAGCGCGAGCTCGGCCCTGCCCTTGGCCTTGACGTAGGCGGGAAAGCCGGCGCCGCCGGCCCCTACTACGCCGGCGGCACGCAGGCTGGCGCTGAGCTCAGCTGAGAAGTCGGCCATGCGCCTACTTCACTGCGACCAGGCGCTTCTTGACCGCGGTAGCGAGGCGCTTGATGCCCTCGTCTATCTCTTCGGTGGTGGGATAGGAGAAATTCAGCCGCATCGTGTTCTTGCCGGAGCCGTCGCAGTGGAAGGCCGAGCCGATCACGTAGGCGACGTTCTCCTTGATGGCCTCGTGGAACATGTCGTCGGCGCTCATCCCCTCGGGCAGGCGCACCCACAGGAACAGGCCGCCCTCGGGCCGGGTCCACGTGACGCCCTCCGGCATGTACTTCTCCAGCGCGGCCACCATGGTGTCCTTCTTGAGCTTGTAGGCCTTGCGGACCTTCTCCACGTGCGTCTCAAAGACGCCCTTGCGCAGGAAATCGGCGGCTATCAGCTGGTTGAGGCTGGAGGAGCAAAGGTCCAGCGACTGCTTCAGGATCTCCATCTTGCGGATGATCTGCGGGTGGGCCAGTATGATGCCCAGGCGCAGGCCCGGGGCGAAGGTCTTCGAGAACGTGAACAGCGAGATTATGTTGTTGGTCTTGCGGGTGTCCTGGTCCAGGCGGTAGAGCATCTTCGGGGCCACGCCCTCGAAGCGGATCTGCCGGTAGGGAGAGTCCTCTATGACGGCCACGTCGTACTTCTCGGAGAGCTCCACCACCTTGTGGCGCTTCTCCTCGGAGAGCGTCACGCCGCTGGGGTTCTGGAAGTCCGGCACCAGGTAGATGAACTTGTAGTGCTCGTCCTGGGCCTTCAGCCAGGCCAGCCTCTCCTCGAGCTCCGTCACGGAGACGCCGTCGTCCTCCAGCGTCACGCCGACGAAGTCCGCCCCGTAGGACTTGAAGACCTGCAGCCCGCCCATATAGCTGGGCTTCTCGACCAGCACAGGGTCCGAGGCGTCTATGAACAGGCGCCCGACCATGTCCAGCGCCTGCTGGCTGGCCGTGGTTATGATGACGTTCTCCGGCTTGGCGTCTATCCCTTCGTGCTTCTTCAGGAACTTCAGGAACTCCTCTTTCAGCTCCGGGAGACCGTCTGTGGGTCCGTACTGCAGCGCCACCCTGCCCTTCTTGGCCATGATCTCTTTAACGGACTCCGCCACGAAATCATACGGAAAATATTCGGGGTCAGGCAGGCCTCCGGCGAAGGAGATCACCCCCGGCTTATTGGTGATCTTCAACAGTTCGCGGATGACGGAAGCTTTCGTGCGCCTTGGCGCCGTTGCGATGTTCTTTGTGATGTCTATCATAAAGTCCCTCGTTCCTCAGCGGATCGCGGCCTTCGGCCGCAGAGATAATTTACTCAATTAATATTAGGGTTATCAAGTATAAAAAAAGCCGCCTACTCCCCGCCCGCTGATACCTCCGCGGAAGAGGAGAAATACTCCATGTTCTCCCTGTAGTACTCCTTTCTGGCGGGATCGCTCTCGGCGGCGTGCTTAGAGGCGTAGTAGGCCATAGCTTTAGGGTACACTTCCTTCTTCAGCTCCCGCAGGTCCTCCGGGAACGGCCTTCCGGTTGCGGCGCAGGCCTTCTCAAGGGCCTTCAGATGCTGGCTGAGCACCTCGATGTCCATCCTGGCCCGGTTGTCCCTGACGAAAGAGGCCGTCTCCAGGATGGCCAGAGCGCCCTTGGTCTTGAGGGCGTTCAGAGCCTCCTCCCCCATACCGTACTTCCCGGCGTTCACGTCCGCGACGGCCAGGCAGTCCAGCGCCAGCGGGTAATTCTTCTCCTCGAGAGCGATGTTCCCGACGAAGAGCAGCGCGTCGGCGCTGAAGGCCGGCCACCTCTTCCTGTAGAAATCGTCCAGGAAGGCGGCGTAGGCCTCCTTCTCCTTCTGCAGCCTGGCCAGCGCCTTGTTGTCGCGCGCGTATCCGGCCATTCCGCCGTTGGCGTAGGCCAGTATCTTCGAGTCGGCCAGGCCGTTCTTCTTCAGCGTAGCGGCCTTGTCCATGCTGAGGTAGCCGCCGCGCCTCTCCTCGTAGTACCCGCGGATCTTCTCCTTGTACCTGTCGGGATCGAGCGAAAGGGTGAAATAGGTGCCGAGCGCATCGGCCGTGTAGACGTCGGTGTAGTCCCCGCGGATGTACTCGCGCAGCAGCTTCGGCGAGGCCTTCATCTGCTCGTGCACGTACATATCCTCTGTCAGGTAGGCCTCGTACTCGAACTCCAGCGGGTTGGCGCCGGCGTCCTGGCGGTACTGCGGGTACAGGTAGCACTGCAGCGCGTGCACCAGCTCGTGCACGTACACAGGGCCGATGTACTTCACCAATTCCGCTCGCACCCCCTTGTTGCTCCACAGGACGTCCACCACCCCGGCGTCCTTGAACTTCCCGGCGCCGAAGAACTTCAGGATGAAGCGGGAATTCAGATAGACGGCATTGGGATCGGGGTCGAACCAGGCCAGCGAGTCCGACCGGTCGGTACGGGCCAGCACACGCAGGCGGGAGTAGCTTTTCGTATTCTTCAGCCTGCCGAGAAGCTCCCTGCCGGTCTCGGTGGTCAACAGTTTAGTCTCGAGCTCCTTTTTAAGCCTGGAGCTGAGAGAGGCGTCATGCTGGTAGGCGGCCGCGAAGGAAGGCAGCATCAGCAGGACCAGCATGACAAGCAGTCGCCTCATTATCGGAATTATATAGATTTGGCCGCTTGATGACCATAGGTCTTGATACGACACGGGCATAGCCCGGATGAGGGACTCGCATAGCGGGTTTGACAATGGGTGCGGCAATGTATAAGATTACACTAGCAGGACGGGAATTTACGGGAGGACCAGTATGTCAGAGCACAGAGGCGGAGAGATAATCGGAGCTTTCATCGTCGGGGGACTTATAGGCGCGGCCCTCGGCATGCTGTTCGCGCCGGCGCGCGGGGAAGAGACACGCGAGAAGCTGGGCGAATGGTTCGACGAGAACAAGGCGAAGGCCAAGGAGAAGCTGGAGAAGCTCGAAGCGGAGATAAAGCAGCGCAAGGAGCATCTCCTCAAGACCGGGACCAACTGAGGAAACCCGGCAGAAGAAAAGAGCCCCGCGGAGTTCCGCGGGGCTCTTCTTTGTTTCGCGGCGGGCCCTGTCAGGCTGCAGGCTCAGCCTGCTTCCCCGGACCGGAGAGCAGCCAGCCGACAGAGAAAGTCGAGACCGTGCCTATAACTATTATCCAGCTCCAGCCTATCGGAGCTATCCCCTTCTCCGACAGGTACAGTATGACCCCGGCCAGGACGGCGCTCAGGCACATGGCCGCCACGTTGCCCTTGTTCACCGCGCGCTTCGTCATCAGGCCCAGCAGGAACACGCCCAGCAGGCTGCCCGCCGTCACGCCGTTTATCTTGAAGGCCAGCCACAGCATGCGGCCGGAGCCGCCGGCGCAGAGCCAGGCTATGCCGGCCAGCAGCAGGCCGAAGACGGCCACGCTGGCCCTCGAGGCCATCAGGTAATGGCGTTCCGGCGCGTCCTTCCGGATCAGCGGCCGGTAGATGTCCGTTATGAACGACGAGGAGAGGGAGCTCAGAGGCGAGTCTATGCTGGCCATCACCACCGCCGTCAGCACCAGCCCTTTTAAGCCCGCCGGCAGCACGTGCACGGTGAAGTGGGACAGTATCTTATCGGCGTTCTCCGGCAGCGGCAGCGCCGGGTGCTGCTTGTAGAAGACGAACAGCAGCGTGCCGAGGGCCAGGTACAGCCACGTTACCGGGAAGCTGGTGAAGATGGTGTAGATGATCGTCTTCTGGCTCTCCTTGCGCGTCTCCAGCGTCAGCAGGCGCTGCATCAGCTCCTGGTCCGTCCCGAATGAGGCCATCGAGCCGAAGATGCCGTTCAGCACGGCGCTCCACAGGACGTTCGGGTCTCCCAGGTTCCAGCCCAGCTTGAAGACGGATAGCTTGCCCGCCTCCGAAGCCACATGCCAGGCGCCGGCCAGGCCGCCGTCGATGTGCATTATCAGGTAGGCCGCCACCCCCAGGCCGGCCGCGTAGAAGGTGAGCGCCTCGAAAGTCCCGGTCCACAGCACGGCCTTGATGCCGCCGAAACCGATGAAGATCACGCTGATCAGCGTGAAGAAAGCGATGGTCCAGCCCAGCTGCCAGCCCATGATGACCGAGACGGCGAGCGACGCTGCGTAGAGGCGCACGCCCGAGGCGAACAGCCGCGTGACGAAGAAGAACGATGAGCCGGCGTACTGCGTCTCGGCGCCGAAGCGGTGCTTCAGGAACTCGTAGATGGTAGTGCAGTTGAACTTGTAGAAGGCCGGGATGAAGAAGAACGCTATCAGGATGCGCGCGGAAGCCGAACCGATGAAGAACTGTATGTACTGCCAGTTCTCGGTGAAGCCTATCGGCGGGATGCCGACTATCGTCATCGCGCTGATCTCGGTGGCGACGAAAGAGAGCGTGCCTACCCAGACCGGGGTCTTGCGGTTGCCGAGGAAGTAGTCGCTGGTGCTCTCCTCCTCCCGTCCCTTGAAATAGGAGATGATGAACAGCGCGAGCAGCGAAGAGCCGAGTATGAAGTAGTCCAGCGCGCCGAGGCCGGTGAACCGCTGAAAAGCAGAGATTTCGTTCATTTTCTTCCCCTCATCGATATTTTGACCGGCACGGTGCCGCCGGGTCTGACGGTGCCGGCCAGGACTCCGGCGGCGGCGCGCTGGAAATCATCCAGCGCGCAGAAGGCGCAGAGCGCGGCCGACGGGGCCAGGCCTTCCAGCACGAACGGGCTGCCGAAAGCCAGCAGCACCGACTCCGAAGCGCCCGCCACGGCAGATTCAAGGGCCGCCCATTCCTCGTCGGAAAGGTTGATGCTGCCGCTGCCGGCGCGCGGCCGGGAGAAGCAGGCCGCGGCCAGCCGCATGCCGCAGCCCGGCTGGTACGGCTCCACCCTCACCCCCAGCTCCGCCAGCGCGGAGACGAAAGCGCCGCCCTTCCAGTCACCGCGCGCCGTAAGCGGCTCCAGATAACCGAGCGTTTCGCCTGCCTTCGCCGAGAACCTGCCGGTGGAGGCCCAGGCAAGACAGGACGGCGCCGCCTCGGCGCCGAAGGCGAGATGCTCCCCGCAGCGCAGCGCGTCCTCGGGCGCGGGCAGGCCGCGGAAAGGGGTCAGCTTCCTGGCCAGCGCGTCCAGCCTGGCGATGGCGGCCGCAGCGGCAGCGGCGGTTATAGTTCCTTCCTCGGCCGCGCGCTGCAGTTCCGCGTGCAGCGCGGCCGGGTCTTCCGGAGCCAGCAGGGCGTCCACACCGGCGAGCAGGGCCTTCACTCCGGCGCCCGGGTCGGCGGAAACGGCCTTCATATCGAGCGCGTCCGTGATGACCGCGCCCTGGAAGCCCAGCTTGCGCCTGAGCAGTCCGGAAACGACCTCCCTGGAGAGCGAGGCCGGGGCGTTCCCGTCCAGCTCGGGCAGCAGCAGGTGGCCGGCCATCACCGCGTCGGCGCGCCTGAACAGCGCCCGGAAAGGCCTGAGCTCCTCCTGCTCCAGCGCGTAGAGGTTCTTGGTCACCGCCGGCAGCTCCAGGTGGGAATCCGAGGCGGTGTCGCCGTGACCGGGGAAATGCTTTAGACAGGAGAGGACGCCCTGCGAGCTGAGGCCGGAAATATATGCCTCCCCCAGGCCGGCGGCCAGGTTGGGGTCCGCCCCGAAGGACCTGACGTTCACTATGGGATTATCGGCGCGCACGGCCAGGTCCGCCACCGGAGCGAGCACCCAGTCCACCCCCAGCGCACGAGCCTCGAGCGCCGTTATCTCCCCCTTGCGCCTGGCCAGGTCCTCCCGACCCGAGGCCCCTATGGCCATGTTCGGCGGCAGCTCGGTGGCCCCGGAAACGTGCTGGCCGGCTCCGTTCTCATAATCTGCCGCTATCAGCAGCGGGGTAGCGGAAGCGGATTTCAGCAGCCGGGAGAGTTCCCGAACCTCCGGGGCGGAGCCGCCGTAGAAGCAGAAGCCTCCTACCCCGGAGGCGGCCAGCTTCAGGGCCAGCTCCGGGTCGGACTTGCCGAACCGGAATCCGGGGAAGATCAGGCGATACAGGTTCTTCTGGTTCAAGCTCGCTTCCCGCGGGCGGCCCGGCGCTTCTCCGCCTTCTTGATCTTGTCCCACTGCTTCAGCACCTGGGCGGGTGTAGAGAGCCGGCCGCCGCGGAACACGTGCGGGTGACGGCGGACCATCTTGGCGTTCACGGTCCTTATCACGTCGGCAAGCCGGAAGCGGCCGGCCCGGCGGGCCAGCTCGCTGTGAAAGACCACCTGCAGCAGCACGTCGCCCAGTTCTTCCTTCAGGTTGGCCCAGTCCTTCCTGCGCACCGCGCGGCTCACCTCGCCGGCCTCTTCGCGCAGGTATTTGAGCAGCGTGGAATGGGTCTGCCTGCGGTCCCACGGGCAGCCGCCCGGGTCCAGCAGGATGCGCATCACCTTCTCCAGCGAGCGCAGGCTCGAGCTCCTGGCCAGCCTGGCGCCGGCCCTGTTAAGGTTGGTTTTTCCGGATGCTTTCATAATCAGCGCTAAAAGTATATAATTTTAACGTAAATCCGCAAAAAAGCGGGCTATCCGCCCGCGGAGGGCCCATGGCTGGAACTGCAGCGCGATCAGATCAGGACCTGTACAAGGTCCTGGATAACGGTTTCGTTAAGCTCGTTGATTTTCTCGGCGGGGACGGCAGGGCCGTAGAGTCCGCCAGGGTCTCCTTCGGCTCCGTCTCCAAGGGGGAGGCGCAGGACAAGAAGCTCATCGCCTACCTGCTCGAGCACGGCCACCTGAGCCCGTTCGAGCACTCCGTCTTCCAGTTCCATATCAAGTGCCCGATCTTCGTGGCGCGCCAATGGATGCGCCACCGCATAGCCTCCTACAACGAGATCTCCGCCCGCTACACCGAGGTCCACGACGAGTTCTATTTCCCCTCGGAGTTCCGCGGCCAGGACAGGAGCAACCGGCAGGGTTCCCTGCCCTCCGCCGCGCTCGACCAGGAGAAGATGAAGGCCATTTACGACAGGGCGATAAAAGCCTCCTACTCCGCCTACAAGGAACTGCTGGACGCCGGCGCCGCCCGCGAGATGGCGCGCATGGTGCTGCCGGTGGCGCAGTACACGCAGTTCTACTGGAGCATTAACGCGCGCAGCCTGCTGAACTTCATAAATCTGCGGGCGGACTCGCACGCGCAATGGGAGATCCGCCGCTACGCGGAGGCCATACAGGACATATTCAGCTCGAAGATGCCGTGGACCTGGGAAGCGTGGAAGGCTCTCAATGAGAAGAAGACATCTTGACCTGGCGGCGGCGCTGCTGCTGGCCTGCCCGGCGCTGGCCGCGGCCCAGGCCCAGTGGTCCGGCCTGCGCCATTACGGCATCAAGACCGGCGACATAACCGTCGTCACGCCCGTGACCGGCGTCTCCACCGCGCAGGAGACCTACGACGTCTACGCGCCGTTCGACGGCAGGATAGAGGAGCTGCAGGCCGAGCTGTTCGGGTTCGTAACGCCGAAGAGCGTGCTGGCCAGGATGGTCTCCACCGAGATGGCCGCGCTGCTGGACTCCAGCACCGGCGACGAGCGCAAGCAGACGGAGCGCCGCTGGCAGGACGTCTACAGCTACACCGAGATCAAGCCGGAGACCGACGGCGTGGTCACGAACGTTTACGTCGAGGCCGGCACCCGCGTCACCAAGGGCGACCGCCTCTTCACGGTGGCCAGGAAGGTCATCATCATAGGCAGGAACACCGAGCCGCTCTACTCGGAGCTGGGCGAGGACATGAAGGCGGAGATGACGCACGTGCGGACCGGCCGCAAGTTCGCCACCAAGCTGATAAACTTCCTGAAGGTCAAGGGCTCCGACCGCGTCAACCGCCTCTGGCTGGAGGTGCAGGACCTGAAGGACGGCATAAAGATCGGCGAGCAGTTCGACGGCACGCTGTTCGTGGGCGAGAACAAGAACGCGATGCTGGTGCCGCGCGGCCACCTGATAGAGGCCGAGGGCAAGACCTTCATGATAACGGAGGTCAAGACGGGCCTGCAGACGAAGGAGCAGGTGGAGCTGATAGGGCACAGCTCCGAATATCTGGAGCCGCCGGCGCTGAAGGAGAACGGCGGAAAGGACGAGGGGAAGGATGGAAAAGACAAAAAAGGCCGCTGACATCTATTCCAGCTTCATGTTCGTGAAGCTGCAGCCCGAGTTCCGCCGCCTGATCTCCAACGAGAAGATCGCGGCAAAGCAGGAGTTCGAGAACATGGTGGGCTCCGCGCAGGAGAAGCTGTTCCTGCGCACGTACATGGTCTCCGGCCTGCGCTCGGACTCCGACATCCTGTTCTGGCGCATGTCCGACGACCTGCCCTACCTGCAGGAGATCTGCTCGCGCACCTTCTCGGCCGGCGCGGGCAGGTACCTGACCCCGTCCTTCACCTACCTCGGCGTCCACCCGGGCCCGGACCCCCAGGCGCCGAAGAAGGACCTGGACTTCGGCTTCCTGCCCAAGGACACCTTCGGCAGGCACCGCTTCATGCTGTTCCACCCGGTGGTGAAGGCCCACGCCTGGTACGAACTCTCCGACGCCGAAAGGGCGAAGCTGATGGCGGACCGCACGCAGGTCCTCTCGCGCTACCGCGACATCCAGGAGAACTTCTTCCTGTCCTACGGCCTGGACGAGCCGGACATGATAGTGGTCCGCGAGGCCAAGGCCCTCGACGACCTGTCCTCCGCCACGCAGGAGCTGCGCCAGCAGCGCATCAAGAGCTACACCTGCGGCGACAAGCCGGTCTTCCTGTGCCTGGGCAAGGACCTGCGGGAGATAATGGACGCCATAAGCTGAGGGCTGTTTCCACGACGGAGGAACGATGAAAACACTGGGAATAATAATGGCCGGCGGCAAAGGAGAGCGCCTCTACCCGCTCACGAAGGAGCGCTCCAAACCGGCCGTGCCGTTCGGCGGGAAGTACCGCATCATAGACTTCGTCCTCTCGAACTTCATAAACTCGGGGATCTATTCCAACTACGTGCTGGTGCAGTACATGTCGCAGTCGCTTATCGAATACCTGCGCTCGACGTGGAACCTGGGCGGTATCACGAAGGAGCACTTCATCACGGTGGTCCCGCCGCAGATGCGCCTCGGCGAGGTATGGTACCGCGGCACGGCCGACGCCGTCAAGCAGAACCTGAACCTGATAACCGACTACAAGCCGGACCTGGTGGCCGTCTTCGGGGCCGACCACATCTACCGGATGGACATCAGGCAGATGATAGACTTCCACGTAGCCAGCAAGGCCGACGTGACGATCTCCGCGCTGACCGTGCCGCTCAAGCAGGCCAGCCGCTTCGGCACCATCCTGGTGGACGCCAAGAACAGGGTGACCGGCTTCGAGGAGAAGCCGAAGAATCCGAAGCCGCTGCCCGGCGACCCTCATTCGGCCTACGCCTCGATGGGGAACTACATCTTCAGCTACGACGCGCTGGTCAAGATCCTTCACGAGGAATCAGGCGAGACCGCCGCCCTGGACTTCGGTAAGACGATACTGCCCAACATCCTGAAACGGTACCGCGTCTTCGCGTACAACTTCGACGGGCAGACGCTGCCCGGCGTCAGGGCCTACGAGGAGAAGAACTACTGGCGCGACGTGGGGACCCTCGAGGCTTTCTGGCAGACCCACATGGACCTGCTGGGCGCCAAGCCCAAGCTGGACCTGAACAACAAGCTCTGGCCGATACAGGACGCCAGGAAGACCACCTCGCCGGCAAAGATTATAGAGTCCAACCTGCAGGACTGCCTGATCTGCGACGGCTGCGTGATCCACCAGTCCACGCTGAAGCGCTGCATCCTGGCCAACGACGTGATCGTGCACGAGAAGTGCCAGCTCGAGGACTGCGTGATCATGGACGCCTGCGAGATCAAGGCCGGCACCAGGATGAAGAAGGTCATCATGGACCGCTACAACACCATAGAGGCCAGGACCACCATAGGCTTCAACGCCGACCAGGACGCGCAGAGCTACTATATCGATCCCGACGGCATCGTCGTGATACCGCGCGGCATCTCGAAATGGCAGTGATCCGGTGACCCCGCTGGGCAAGATGGAAGGGCGCAAGTTCAGGCTCAAGAACCGGGAGGAGATCCTGGCCCTGCTCGGGGCGCAGGACGAGGGCCTGCGCGAGCTGGAGCGCCGGCTCAAGGTGCGCGTCTTCGTCAGGCACCACCACGAGACCGAGAGCGCCGACCTGACCGTCACCGGCAAGCCGGCCGCCGTAGAGCGCGCGATCGGCCGCCTCCGGGCGGAACTGGACAGCTTCTACGGCGAGCGCCTGGCCGAGCCGCTCCCTGAGCCTTCCGCGGGCAGGGACTCCCGTCCGCCGGAAGGGGCGGTCTACAAGACGCATTACGGCGAGTATATCCGGCCGCGCACCGAGAACCAGCGGAAATACGTGGAGGCCCTGCTGGAAAGGGACCTGGTCTTCGGCATAGGCCCCGCCGGCACCGGCAAGACCTTCCTGGCCGCGGTCTGCGCGCTGCGCGCGCTGCAGGACGGCTCGGCCAAGCGCATAATCCTGACGCGGCCGATAGTCGAGGCCGGCGAGAAGCTGGGCTACCTGCCTGGCGACGTCTCCGACAAAGTACACCCATATCTGCGCCCGCTGTACGACGCCTTCTTCACCCTGCTCGGGCCGGACCGTTTCCGCGCGCTGCGCGCGGACGAGGTCATAGAGACCGTGCCGCTGGCCTACATGCGCGGCCGCACGCTCGAGAACGCCTTCGTCATCCTCGATGAGGCCCAGAACACGCTGCCGGAGCAGATGAAGATGTTCCTGACGCGGCTCGGCCGCTATTCCCGCATGGCCGTCACCGGCGACATAACCCAGATAGACATCAAGGAGAAGGGCCGCTCCGGCCTGGTGCTGGTAAAGGATATCCTGAAGAAGGTGCCGGGAGTGAAGTTCGTGAATTTCACCGGCAAGGACGTGGCCCGCCACCAGCTGGTGGCCGAGATACTTGCCGCCTACGACGCCTGGGAAAAGGAGAACGGCTGATGCCGCTCGACGTTTTCTTCGAAGGCGCGAAGCCGGCCGTGGACAAGGCCCTGCTGGCTAAAGCCGCTGCGCTGGGCCTCGGCAGGCATTCCCGCAGGCAGGTCAACCTGGTCTATACCGGCGGTCCCGCCATCAGGAAGCTGAACAAGGCCTTCCTCGGGAAGGACCGCCTGACCGACGTTATTGCCTTCAACCTGCCGCCGGCGCCGGTCCCGGGATCCCCCTGGGGCGAGATCTACGTCTGCGTGCCGGTGGCGGCCCGCCAGGCCAGGGCCATGGGCCATTCGCTGCTGACCGAGCTGCTGGTCCTGACCGTGCACGGCGCGCTGCACCTGGCCGGCATGGACGACGCCACGCCGGCGCTGCGCCGCCGCATGAACGAGAAGACCGCCCGCCTGCTCAGGAAACTTTAACCCTACCTGTTCCCGGAGATGTAGTTTTCCAGCTGCGAGATGATGAACTTCTGCTTCGAGATGACGATACGCACGACGTCTCCGATGGAGATCAGGCCCAGGATATGCTCCTTGTCTATGACCGGCAGGTGCCTAAAATGCTTCTCGCTCATCAGCGCCATACAGTCCTCTATGGACTCGTCCGGGCGCACGTAAACCACCCGCTCCGTCATGATCTCCCTGACCATGGTGTCGTTGGCCGACTTCCCGTGCAGCTCCACCTTGCGGGCGTAGTCGCGCTCCGAGATCATGCCGACGATCCGGCCTGAGTCCATCACCATCAGCGCGCCGACGTTCTTTTCGGCCATGATCTTCAGGGCCTGCAGCACCGTAGCGGAACTGCTGACCGACCAGATCATGGCGCCCTTGTGCTTAAGGAACTGCTTCAGAGTAATCATCCGTCTCCTCCTCTCCCCCCAAAGCGCCCCGCGGCGCTAATACGCTATGATAACAAAAAAACGCGGCTTTTAAGCGGTCTGGCCGGTTCACGGGTCCAGGTTCCCTTATATTTGATAAAATAACGATGTTGCGCGTTTTATCTGCGCTCCCGCGCCGGCGGGAGCCGCCGCGCACGGAGGCAAAAGTGAAGACGACGGACGCCAGGACTTTCCAGGAGATAGACGCCCGCCAGCAGAAACGCTGGCAGGAGATGAACGCCTTCAGGGCCGAGCGCCTGCCCGGCAAGCCCAAGTTCTACTGCCTGGACATGTTCCCGTACCCGTCCGGCGACGGCCTGCACGTCGGCCATCCGGAGAGCTACACCGCCACCGACATCATCTCGCGCTACAAGCGCATGAAGGGCTTCGAGGTGCTGCATCCGATGGGGTGGGACGCGTTCGGACTGCCCGCCGAGAACTACGCCATCTCCACCGGCGTGCACCCGCGCGTCACCACCGAGAAGAACTGCGCCACCTTCAAACGTCAGATCAAGGCGCTGGGCTTCAGCTACGACTGGGAGCGCGAGGTCACGACCATAGACCCCGGCTACTACAAGTGGACGCAGTGGATCTTCCTGCAGCTCTTCAACAAGGGCCTGGCCTACGAGGCCGAGGTGCCGATAAACTGGTGCCCCAAGTGCAAGACCGGCCTCGCCAACGAGGAGGTCTACCAGGGCAAGTGCGACCGCTGCGAGACGCCCATAGAGAAGAAGAACCTCAAGCAGTGGATGCTGAGGATCACCGCCTACGCGGACCGGCTGCTGGAGGACCTCGAGGGCATAGACTGGCCGCACTCCACGCGGCTGATGCAGGAGAACTGGATAGGCCGCTCCGAGGGCGCCGAGGTGGACTTCGAACTGCCGTCCATCGGCGAGAAGCTGAGGATCTTCACGACGCGGCCCGATACCCTCTACGGCGCTACCTACATGGTGCTGGCCCCGGAGCATCCCTTCGTCGTCAAGATAACTGCGCCTGAGAAAAAGTCGGAAGTGGAGACCTACGTCGCCGCCGCGGCCAACAAGAGCGACCTGGAGCGCACGGAGCTCGCCAAGGACAAGACCGGCGTTTTCACCGGCGCTTACGCCGTCAACCCGGTCAACGGCGAGAAGATACCGGTCTGGGTGGCCGACTACGTACTTATCACCTACGGCACCGGCGCCATCATGGCCGTGCCGGCGCACGACGACCGCGACCACGAGTTCGCGACCAAGTTCGGGCTCAAAATGATAGAGGTGCTCAAGCCCCCGGCGGACTGGAAGGGCGAGGGGGCCTTCTGCGGCGACGGCACTTCCATCAACTCCGGCGTCATCACCGGCCTGCCGACCCCAGAGGCCAAGAAGAGGATCATCGCCTGGCTCAAGGAGAAGGGCATAGGCGAGCCGAAGGTGAATTATAAGCTGCGCGACTGGGTGTTCGCAAGGCAGCGCTACTGGGGCGAGCCTTTCCCGCTGGTGCATTGCGACAAATGCGGCGTGGTACCGGTGCCCGAGAGCGAGCTGCCGGTAAGGCTGCCGGAAGTGGAGAATTACGAACCCACCGGCACCGGCGAGTCCCCGCTCGCCGTGATAGAGAGCTGGGTGAACACGAAATGCCCGAAATGCGGAGGCCCGGCGAAACGCGAGACCAACACCATGCCGCAGTGGGCCGGCTCCTGCTGGTACTACCTGCGCTACATGGACCCGAAGAACGACAAGGCCTTCGTGGCCGGGGACATCGAGAAGGCCTGGATGCCGGTGGACCTCTATATAGGCGGCGCCGAGCACGCGGTGCTGCACCTGCTCTACGCGCGCTTCTGGCACAAGGTGCTCTTCGACCTGGGCCACGTCTCCACCAAGGAACCGTTCAGGAAGATGGTGCACCAGGGCATGATCCTCTCCTACGCCTACCGGGACTCCAAGGGCGCCTACCGCAACTACAAGGAACTGGAAATAGCCGAGGACGGGACAGCGAAGACATCCGACGGCGAGATCATCAAGCCGGTAGTGGAGAAGATGTCCAAGTCCAAGAAGAACGTGATAAACCCGGACGAGGTGCTCGAGCGCTACGGCGCCGACCCGTTCCGCCTCTACGAGATGTTCATGGGCCCGCTGGAGGACACCAAGCCGTGGAACATACGCGGCATAGAGGGCGTCAACCGCTTC
>DAIENX010000050.1:0-8212 GCA_027340875.1 Elusimicrobiota bacterium | reverse complement strand
TTTATCCTGGCTATCTTCTGCCAGAACTCCGTCTTGCCGGCGGTGGCCAGCACGCCGAGCGGGATCTCGAAATAGAAGATGTTGTCGTCCTTCAGGTCGCAGGCCGAGGCGACGTCCCTGCCTATCTTGCCCAGGAAGCCCGCCGAACCGGGGCCCAGTTTCATCTCCAGGCAGTGTCCCTGATGGAAGTAGGCCGGAACGGTCTTAGGCTTCTCGTAGCGGAAGCCTCCCTTGCCGGCGAACAGCCTGCCTGCCACGCCCTTGAGGTGGTAGAAATCGGCTTTGGCGCCGCCGCCCTGCCAGGAGCCGCCTTCGGGCAGCGGGCCGTACATCAGCCCGGCGCAACGGACCTCCTCAGCCTTGCCCTCGCCCTTGCGGGCGTACGCGCTGCCCACCTCGAAGACCAGCACGGTCTCGCGGCCGCGGTTCAGGTTGTAGCGCAGCGTTTTGAGCAGGCCGGCGAGCAGAGTCGGGCGCATATACTGGAAATCGGAGGAAAGAGGGTTCTTCACCTCCAGCTCCGCCGCCGGGTCCAGCCCGCAGGCCTTCAGCTCCTTCGCCGAAACGAAATCGTAATTGTAGGCCTCGCTGAAGCCCAGCGCGGCCAGGACAGTCCTAAGCTCGGCCGCGGCCAGCCACTGCGGCGTAGGCGCGGACGGGCGCATCGGCATGCTGGAGGAGGACGGGATCACGTCGTAGCCGATGTAACGTGCCACCTCCTCGGCCACGTCGCAGATGCCTTCCAGGTCCTGCCGGTAGGACGGGGCCTCGAACTTCCAGGGCCTGGAATCCTTCAGGTCGGGCTGAAAGGCCTTCAGGCAGGCATAGATCTCCCCGTCGGCGATGCCCGTGCCGAGTATCGCGTTTATCCTGGCCGGGGCCACCTCCACTACCGGAGACTGGTACTTCACCGGACAGTTGTCGGTGACCTGCTCGACTTTAGCTCCGGCAGCGGCCTCGAGGATAAGGCCGGCGAGCCGGCGGGCCGCCTTCAGCGGCAGCTCCGGGTCGGTGCCGCGCTCGAAGCGGTAGGACGACTCGCTCTTTATGCCCGCCGCCTTCGAGGCCTGGCGCACCGTCGGGGCGTCGAACCTGGCGGATTCGATGAGTATGAAGTCCGTCCCTTCGGATACCGAGGAATCAATTCCGCCCATAACGCCGGCCAGCGCCACCGGCTTGGAGGCGTCGGCTATCACCATCATGCCCGGGTCCAGCTTCAGGTCCTGCCCGTCGAGCGTCTTAAGCATCTCCCCGGGCAGGGCGCGGCGCACGATTATCTTCGGGCCGCCCAGCCTGGCTATATCGAAACAATGCGTCGGCTGCCCCAGCTCGTACATCACGTAGTTGGAGCCGTCTATCAGGATGTTGCCCTTTGGATTGGAGCCCATCGCGCGCAGGCGGTTGGCCATCCACTCCGGCGTCTTAGCCCCTTTCACGCCCTTGAGCACTATCGCTCCGTAGCGCGGGCACATGTCCGGGACCTTTATCTCCACGGGCACCGCCGTCCCGGAAGCCTCTCCAGTGAAGACCCCGGTCTCCTTCAGCTTAAGCCCGTAGAACACGCAGAGCTCGCGGGCGATAGCGTAGTGGGAGAGGCAATGCGCCTGGTTGGGGAGCATCTCCACCTCCATCACCACTTCCGGCTTCTGGAAGAGGGCCGCCGCGTCTATGCCGACCGGCGTCCCTTCCGGCAGCACGAGTATGCCGGTATTGTCGTAGCCCTCGAGGCCCAGCTCCTCCGCGGAGCAGATCATGCCCTCGGACTCCACGCCGCGTATCTTCGCCTTCTTCAGCTCGCCCTCGGTGAGCATAGCTCCGACCTTGGCGAAAGGGATCTTCTGTCCCACGGCGATGTTCTTCGCGCCGCAGACCACCTTCATCACGCCCCGCCCGTCGCTAACGTCCACCAGCGACAGCTTGTCCGCGTTCGGGTGCTTGTCTATCTTCTCGATGAGCCCCACGCACACTCCGGAGAAGGACGCCCCGCTCCTGTGCATATCCTCTACCTTGAGGCCGATGCGGTTGAGCTTGGCCGCCACGTCCTCCGCGGACGGCGGGTTCTCTATGAAATCAGCAAGCCAAGAATATAAGATCTTCATACATTATTTTTTAAAACCCCAACCAGAAAACGATCTGCGTTAATATGGCCTTCGGGCCGACGTTGGGACCGGGTTAGGCCGCCTGATGAGCATAGCTCCTGATGCGGCACGGGCATAGCCCAGCAAAACCTTCGGTACCGGTGTGGGCGGATGGAGCGAAGCGACAGTTCCCCGCGCGTTTTACGTTCCGGTCCCGGCGGCGGCCCTCAACCGACTACTGCACCTGCTTCAGCACGCGCAGGTCGTTCTCGTACAGCATCCTCATGTCGTGGATGCCGAACAGCAGCATCGCGAAGCGCTCTATGCCCGCTCCGAACGCGAAGCCGCTCCACTTCTCCGGATCGTACTTGCAGGCCTTCAGCACGTTCGGGTGCACGAGGCCCGCGCCCATCATCTCCAGCCAGCCCGTGCCCTTGCAGACTGGGCAGCGGCCGGAGGAGGACTTGCAGAAGATGCAGCTCATGTCCACTTCCGCGCCCGGTTCCACGAACGGAAAGTACGACGGGTTGAAGCGGGTCTTCACTCCGGTACCGAAAAGGTCCTTCATGAACGTGTCCACCGTCCACTTCAGGTCCGCCATGCTGACGCCCTTGTCTACGTAAAGGCCTTCTATCTGGTGGAAGGCGAAGGAGTGGCTCGCGTCCACGGCCTCGGAGCGGAACACGCGGCCGGTATGGAACACGCGGATAGGCGGCTCAACCTTCTCCATCGAGCGGATCTGCACCGGGGAGGTATGCGTGCGCAGCAGCATCCCCTTGCCGGCGTGGTCCTTCGCGTCCACGTAGAACGTGTCCTGCATGTCGCGCGCCGGGTGGAAAGGCGGGAAATTCAGCGCCTCGAAGTTGTGGTAATCGTCCTCGATAAGCGGCCCATCGGACATCGTGAAACCCAGCTTCAGGAAGCCCTCTGCCAGGCGGTTCATCGTGATGGTAAGCGGGTGCAGGCTGCCCTTGGGATAGGGCAGGCCCGGCATGGTCAGGTCCATGCCGGCGGAAACGGCCGCGGAGGAGGAAGCGGCGGAGCCCTTCAGCTCGGCCAGCCTGGCCTCCATCTCGGCCTTGGCGGTGTTGCCCAGCGCGCCCAGCGGCTTGCGCTCCTCCAGCGGGATGTCCTTCAGGTCCCGCAGCAGCAGCGCCAGCTCGCCCTTGCGGCCCAGGTAGCGCAGCTCGAGCGCCTCCGGGTTCTCCGCGGGCTTCCTGGCTATAGAAACGGAGAAACTGTCCCGTATTGCGGACAGTTTCTCCTTCCATTCCGTGGCGTTCACGGAAAGTCCTTATTTCGCCGGTTTGCCGGCGGCCTTTTTCGCTATCTCTGCGAGCTGCTTGAAGGACTGGGGATCGCGGATGGCAATTTCCGACAGCATCTTCCGGTTCAGGGTGATGTTGGCCTTCTTCAGACCGTCCATGAACCTGCTGTAGGACAGGCCCTCCTCGCGGGCGGCCGCGTTCAGGCGGATTATCCACAACTGGCGGATGTCGCCCTTCTTGTCGCGGCGGTGGATATAGGCGGTGGTCAGGGACTTCGCCACCTGCTGCTTGGCCTGGCGGAGGCGGTTGCCCTTGTTGCCGTAATAACCCTTGGAGAGCTTTAAGACCTTCTTCTTGCGCTTATTGCGCGCTACGCTGTATTTTATTCTCATATCGCTGCTCCGCGCCGTGTAAGGGCGGCGGCTCCTTTAGTATAGTTATTCGTAGGGGAGATACTTCTTGAGCATGCGGCCCTCGGCGGAGTTCTTCTCCTCCACCTTCGCGGTGCGCAGGTTGCGCCCGCGCTTGGCCGACATCGGGGTCAGCAGATGGCGCAGGCCGGACTTCCGGTGGAGCCACTTGCCGGAGGTGGTCCTCTTAAATCTCTTCTTGGCTCCGCTGTGGGATTTCATTTTAGGCATAGTTTTTCTCGCTTTATTCTGCTTATTATATAACTTTACCGGCCGTCTTGGGAAGGTCAGGCCTCCTGCTCCGGCTTGCCCTCGGGCCTGGGCTGGCCGGACGGCTTATGGGGCTTGACGTGCGTGGGGGCCAGCATGATGCTCATGCGGTTGCCCATCAGCTGAGGTTTTCCCTCTATGATGCCGACTTCGGAGAGGTTGTCCTTTATGGACATCAGGATCTCTTCGCCGAGGTTGCGGTGCTGGTTCTCGCGGCCGCGGAACACCACGGTGACGCGCACCTTGTTGTGTTCCTTCAGGAACTCCTCTATGTGCTTTACCTTGGTCTGCAGGTCGTGGCTGGCTATACGGGGGTTAAGACGTATCTCCTTCAGCGAGCCGGCCTTCTGCTTCTTCCTGTTCTCGCGCTCCTGCTTTTCCTTCTCGTACAGGAACTTGTTGAAGTCCATCACCTTGCAGACCGGGGGATTGGCCATCGGCGATATCTCGACCAGGTCCAGGTTGGCGCCGCGGGCCATAGTGACGGCCTCCGCTAGCGGCTTTACGCCGAGCATGGTCCCATGCATGTCTATAAGGCGCACTTGCGGCGCGGTGATATAACGGTTGATCCTGACCCTTGGCTTGTTATTATGATACAAACGTTTTTCCTCCTGAATTACCCCGGCGGCAAAAGCCGCCTGCGCGGGTCTCATAGGGACCCGGGCTTTATATTCTACCATTTAGGGAAGGCTAGAAGAAGGTGAAATACAGGCGGTACCACGCCAGGCCCAGGTACTCGTTCAGGGCCAGCCTGGCCTCCACCACGCCGCTGCCGGGCAGCCAGTCGCGCACATAGAGCGGGCCGCCGGAGCGCCGGGCCACCGGGAAAGGCACGAGGTCCGAGGCGCCCGACTTCGCGAAGAGGAGCACGGAGCGCGGCATGTGGTAGGCGGAAGTGACGAGGATAAGGCGCTTGTAGCCCTTCTCGCCGCACAGCTTCATCGTGAGAAGCGCGTTCTCCCTGGTGTCCCTGGAGGCCTTTTCCACCGTCAGCTTGCCGTCCGGCACGCCCAGCTCCTTGAGCCAGGCCGCCGCGGCCTCGGATTCTGGTTCGGAGGAGAACGGGGCCCCGCCGGAGACGACTATCGGCAGGCCGATGTCCTTAAAAAGCTTGTAGGCCGCGGCGGAGCGCTCCAGCGTGCCGGGGGCGAGGCGCTCCGAGGAAGAATAAGGCCTCCCCCCGCCGCGGAAGCCGCCGCAAAGCAGGACTATGGCGTCGCCGCGTGGGTTATCCGGAAGAGCATAGGCCAGTTCCAGCGGCTTTATCAGTTCGTCGGAGAACACCTTGGAAGTCCCGGCCCAGATCACCGCCGACAGGACGGCGCAGATCGCGGCCGCCTTCCGCTCGCGCTTCCACAGCCAGGCGGCCAGGGCGGCCAGGATCACCACCATTATTCCGGGTGGCAGCACGAAAGCTTCGAGTATCTTCTTGATCAGGAACATCAGCACCTATCATACTAAATCCGGTCCAAGTTCGAGAGGGGCGACGCTCGCTCATGGACGGGCGCGGCAAAAACCGCGAGATGCGAAGTCGGGGGCCTGGCAAGGGTATGGGCCCATCAGGCACGGGGTCTCGCACACCGTGCCCGAAGCCCCATACCCCGCCCAGCCCCACACGTTTGACACAAAAAAGAAGATCCCCTCCGGGGCGGGGATCTTCCTGTAGGCCGCAGTAGGCCTTGTTACTTCAGGTCCTGCGGGATGCGCATCGCGTAGAACGAGCGCCACACGAAGACGGTGCTGATGACGAAGAACACCAGCGCCAGCATGTGCGCCACCTTCGCGTCCAGCGTGATCGCCAGCTCCACCGCCAGCAGACCGAAGAGCGTGGTGAACTTGATGATCGGGTTCATCGCCACGGACGAGGTGTCCTTGAAGGGGTCGCCCACCGTGTCGCCCACGACGGAGGCGTCGTGCAGCGGCGTGCCCTTCGCGTTCAGCTCCGTCTCCACCAGCTTCTTCGCGTTGTCCCAGGCGCCGCCCGCGTCGGCCATGAAGATCGCCTGGTACAGGCCGAAGATGGCGATGCTGATCAGGTAGCCGATGAAGAAGTAGTGGTTCACGCAGGCGAAGGCGAGCGTGCTGAAGAACACCGCGAGGAAGATGTTGAACATGCCCTTCTGCGCGTACTGCGTGCAGATCTCGACGACCTTCTTCGAGTCCGAGATGGAGGCCTTCTCGCCGCCGCCCTCCAGCTTGATGTTCTTCTTGATGAACTCCACCGCGCGGAAAGCGCCGGTGGAGACCGCCTGCGTGGAAGCGCCGGCGAACCAGAAGATTATGGCGCCGCCGGTGATCAGGCCCAGCAAGAACAGCGGGTTCATGATCGACAGGCCGGCGTAGATGCCGCCCGGGCCCTCGGTGCCGAACCTGGAGGCCAGCAGCTGGATGATCGCGAAGATCAGCGTCGTCGCGCCCACCACGGCCGTGCCTATCAGCACGGGCTTCGCGGTAGCCTTGAAGGTGTTGCCCGCGCCGTCGTTCTCCTCGAGGTGCATCTTGCCGCTCTTGAAGTCCGGCTCGAAGCCGAACTCCTTCTTGATGTCTTCCTTGATGTTCGGCAGGCTCTCTATCATCGACAGTTCGAAGACGCTCTGCGCGTTGTCGGTCACCGGGCCGTAGGAGTCCACGGCTATCGTCACCGGGCCCATGCCCAGGAAGCCGAACGCCACGAGGCCGAACGCGAAGATGGCCGGGGCCATCATCAGGTCGCCGAGGCCCATCGTGCTGACCGCGGAGGCCACGGCCATCAGCGCTATGATGGACATGCCCATCCAGTAGGCGCTGAAGTTGCCGGCGACGAGGCCGCTGAGGATGTTAAGCGAAGCGCCGCCTTCCTTGGAGGCGGTCACCACCTCGCGCACGTGGCCGGAGTTGGTGGAGGTGAAGACCTTCACGAGTTCCGGTATCAGCGCGCCGGCTATCGTGCCGCAGGTGATGATGGTGGAGAGCTTCCACCACAGCGTGCCGTCGCCCAGCTGCGGGATCAGCAGGTAGCTGGCCAGGTAGGTCATCGCGATGGAGACCACCGAGGTCAGCCAGACCAGCATGGTCAGCGGGTGCTCGAAGTTGAACTTCTTCGCGCTGCCGTACATCGCCTTGGAGATCGCGCCGTTGACGAAATAGGAGAAGGCGCTGGTGATGATCATGCCGATGCGCATCACGAAGATCCAGACGAGCAGCTGTATCTGGGTAGTGTGCGCAAGCGCGGTGGCGTCCGCCTCGGGGAGGCCGTTCTTCATGAACAGCGCCGGGGAGACCGCCAGCGAGATGAAGGTGATCAGCGCAACGCCCGTCACGCCGTAGGTCTCGAAGCCGTCGGCCGTAGGGCCCACGGAATCGCCGGCGTTGTCGCCGGTGCAGTCCGCTATCACGCCCGGGTTGCGGGCGTCGTCTTCCTTGATCTTGAAGACGATCTTCATCAGGTCGGAGCCGATGTCGGCTATCTTCGTGAAGATGCCGCCGGCGATGCGGAGCGCCGCCGCGCCCAGGGACTCGCCTATCGCGAAGCCGATGAAGCAGGGGCCAGCGTAGTCGCCAGGCACGAACAGCAGGATGAAGAGCATCATCACGAGCTCTACCGAGATCAGCATCATGCCGATGGACATACCGGCCTTGAGCGGGATGTGCATCGCCGGGTAGGGCAGGCCCTCGAGGGCCGCGAAGGCGGTGCGGGAGTTGGCGTAGGTGTTGATGCGGATGCCGAACCACGCCACCGCGTAGGAACCCAGGATGCCCACTATGGAGAACAGCACCACAATGACGATCTTCATCGCGGTCATCTCGCGGCTGAAGTACCAGATCATGATCGCCGCGATGAAGGCCCACAGAATGGCGAGGAACTTGCCCTGGGTTACCAGGTAAGTCTTGCAGGTCTCGTAGATCAGCTCGGAGATGTCCTTCATCGACTTGTGCACCGGGAGCTTCGAGATCTGCATCGACTGCACGATGCCGAACAGGACGCCCAGCACGCAGATCACGAGGCCGGCGAGCAGCAGGTTATGCCCGGTCATGCCCAGGAACGAGACGCTGGACAGGTCGGGTATGACCAGCTCTGCTTCGCTGGCAAAAGCGGGAGCGGAAGCTAACAACAGAGCCGCGGCGGCGGCGAGAGTTTTCAGTTTGCGCATTTTTCCCTCTGACTGGTTTAAGTTTAAAGGCCCGCCGTTTTTGGCGGCGGGCCTTG
>DAIENX010000046.1:0-15045 GCA_027340875.1 Elusimicrobiota bacterium | reverse complement strand
ATGGAAGCCCGCCCCCGCTCCGGCGGTTTCGGCGGCGGCGGCCGCGGCGATCGCGGTGGCCGCGGCGGCTACGGCGACAAGTGGTAATCTAAGATCCTTTAACGGTCTTGAGCGCCCCGGGTGACCGGGGCGCTTTTTTTGCGCCTCTTAGCCCTAATAGGGGATTGACGGAGTTGTTATACGGATGTATAATTAAACAGTCGTATAACGATAAGGAGAAGGTATGGCAAGACCCCCGTCAGGGACGGACGTAAAGCTCAAGGCTGCCGGCAGGCGCCTGATACAGGAAAAAGGGCTGACCGGCTTCAGCCTGCGGGAGGCCTGTCGCCTGGCCGGCGTTAATCCCGCGATGTTCCGTTATTATTTCGGATCCAAGGACGAGTTCGTGAAGGCCGTGATGAAGGAAATGTACGCGGAATTTATGCTACATTTCAAGGCGGGGGTATCCGCCGCCGGCACGCCGCGGGAAAGGCTCAAGAACGCGCTGGTGGAAGTGGCCCGCTTCGCTATAGGCATACGCAAGGCGGCGCCGATGATCTTCTCGGACCTGGCGCAGGGCAAGAAGGAGGCCTTCGACTTCTTCAGCGGCAACTTCACCGAGCATGTGATGCAGGTGGCCCTGCTGGCCGCCGAATGCCGTCAGGCCAGCGCCCTGAAGGGGCGTTCCGTGCCTTACATGGTGGCCGCGCTGCTGCCGGTCATGGTATTCCCGGTGATCGTAGGCGGCATCATGGAGCGCAACGGGGTCAAAATGCTTTCCGGCACGCCGCTGAAGAGCGTGATGAACGAGGTCTTCTCCGAGGAAGGCATAGCCGAGCGGGCCGAAATAGCTCTCAGGGGGGTGGGCCTGTGAAGAAGCTGCTTATTATATTCCTTACTTTATCCGTGCCCGCTGGCGCCGTGGAGTTCAGGGTGTCCCTGAAGGCCTCCGAGGACGGCGCGCTGGCCCGTTCCGGGCAGTACCGCGCGGCCAGGCTTTCCGCCGGGGCCGCCAGGGCCGCCCAGGCGGCCGCCTCCAGCCTTCTTTACCCGCGCCTGAGCCTGGAAGGCGCTCTCAGATATACGGCGGTGATCCCGGAGATATCGCTGCCCGCGGTAATGGGCGGGGCGAAGCCGCTGGGCGACAACTGGGGCTATTCCCTAGGCCCGACCGCCTACTGGACGCTGGACGCCGGGGCCCTGCGCTACGGCCGCGAGGCCGCCGGCCGGCTGGCCGCGGCGCGCACCGAGGAAGAGGAGGCGGCCCGCAGACAGGCGTTGCTGTCGGCCCGCTCGGCCTATTTCCGGCTTCAGCTGGCGCTCGAGAAGGTCTATCTCATAGCGGAGAACCTGCAACTCTCCCTGAGCCAGCTCTCCGACGTGGAGGCCGGCGTGAAGGCCGGCACCCGCAGCCGGCTGGACGGCATCAGGGCCAGGCAGGAGGTCACCGAGCGCCGCAGGGACCTGCTGCGCGCGCGCGCGGCGCTGGCCGACGTGATAAAGGAATTCTCTTTCGTGACCGGGATCGAGCCGCCGGCCGGAGCGGGGCTGCCGATAGATTCCAGGATGGCCGGCCACGACTACGCGGGCGATACGTTCGCCGGGCTGGTGGTGGGCGCGGAGTCGTACCTGGACATCCTGCCCCGCCTGCTGCCCGCGGCCGAGCGGGAGCTGGGCGCCTCCCAGCCGGCCGTGCTGGCGCTGGAGGAGAACGGCAGGGCGTTCAGGGCTTCCGCCGGGGCCTACAAGGCGGAGAAGCTGCCGCGCGTAACGTTTACCGCGCGCAGCTCGGTAGACTATCCGAACGGGCCGAACCTGTACTCCTTCCTGCAGAACTACGCGGGGCTTTCGCTGAGCATGCCGCTGTTCGAGAAGGGGCGGCTGGGGGAGCGGGAAAAGGAAAGCCTGCTGAACGCGCAGGCCGCGGAGGAGCGCCGGGACGAGGCCGCCCGCGCCGCGGCCCGCGAATACTACTCGGCGCTGGACGATTATTCGGCGTTGATGGAGGAGCAGTCCATAAATATAGACGCGGTGGACGATGCGTCCGCCGCGGCGAAACTGGCCTACGAGGCGTACAAGGCCGGCAGCCTGACCTGGCTGGAGGTGGAGAGCGCCAACTTGAAGGAGCTGCAGGCCAAGACCACCGCCGCGTCCGCTAACGCCGAGATACTTCTGAAACTGGCGGTGCTGGACAGCCTTACCGGGAGCGTGAACTGAACATGAAGAAGAAAATACCTGTATTGATAATAGCGGTGGTCGGCTCCCTCGTCCTGCTGAAGATGAGGAACAACGGGGCTTTCCGCTACGCTGGCACCATCGAGGCTACGGAGACGGACCTCTCCGCCCGCATCCCCGGTGTCATAGAGCGCTACGGCGCGAAAGAGGGCGAGAGCGTGAAGAAGGGGCAGGTCATAGCCGCTCTCGACTGCGCCGACCTGAGACTGGCCGCCGGCATAGCGGACGACGACTTCAAAAGGGCGGCGGAACTATACAAGTCTGGATCAGCCTCGAAAGAAAGCTACGACCGCCTGAAGTACCGGCGCGACGATTCCGCGCTGAAGGTGGACTGGTGCGCTATCAAGTCCCCGGTGGACGGCAGGCTGCTCTATTCCTACCACGAGAAGGGCGAGCTGGTCGCGCCGGGCACCAGGCTGGCAACCGTGGCCGACCTCTCCGAGGTCTGGGAATACATCTACGTGCCGCACGACATGCTGGCCAGGATCAGCACCGGCATGGAGGTGAGCGGGTACCTGCCGGAGGCGGCGGACAGGGAGTACAGAGGGAGGATCTCCGTCATCTACCCGGAGGCGGAGTTCACTCCGAAGAACGTGCAGACGCGCAAAGAGCGCACGCGCCTGGTGTTCGCGGTGAAGGTCTCCTTCCCGAACCCCGACGGCGCGCTGAAGCCGGGCATGACCCTAGAGGTAAAGCTGCCGGACTGACATGTACTCGATACGTACGGAAGGGCTGAAGAAATACTTCGGCCGCGCCAGGGCGCTGGACGGGGTCTCCTTCGACTTTTCCGCCGGCCTGCTGCACGGCCTGATAGGTTCGGACGGGGCAGGCAAGACCACCACGATGCGCCTGCTGGCCGGGCTGCTGCGTCCGTCAGTCGGGCATATACGTTATTTCCTCGACGGGACGGAGAAGCCGCTGGGGGAGGTGCGGCCGGTACTGGCCTACATGCCGCAGCAGGCCAGCCTCTACCCGGACCTCTCGGTCAGCGAACACCTGGAGTTCTTCCGCGAGCTTTACCGCCTCTCTCCTGAGGAGTACAAAAAGCGCTCCGCCGAATTGCTGGAGATAACGAGGCTGGGCAAGTTCAGGGAGCGCAGGGCCGGCCAGCTCTCCGGCGGCATGTACAAGAAGCTCGGGCTTATGTGCGCGCTGCTGCAGTCCCCGGCGGCGCTGCTGCTCGACGAACCCACCAACGGCGTGGACCCCATCAGCCGCCGCGAGTTCTGGGAGCTGCTCTACGGGCTGGCGGAGCGGAAGATACTGATAGTGGTCTCCACGGCGTACATGGACGAGGCCGAGCGCTGTTCCCGCGTGCACCTGCTGGAATCGGGCCGCCTGCTGGCTTCCGGCAAGCCCCGGACCGTGCTGAGGGAGGCCGGCGCCTCCAGCTTCGAGGAGATATTCATAAAGGGGGCGGCGAGATGAGCTCCTGCGCCCTCGAGGTAAAGGGCCTCTCCATAAAGTTCGGCGACTTCACCGCCGTGGACCATGTCTCCTTCTGCGTCAACAAGGGGGAGATCTTCGGCTTCCTCGGGGCCAACGGAGCCGGCAAGACCACCACGATACGCATGCTCTGCGGCCTGCTGGTCCCCACCTCGGGTGCGGCCACTGTGGGCGGCCTGGATTTTTCCGACGGAGGCAGGGCGATAAAAGGCATCGTGGGCTACATGTCCCAGAAGTTCACCCTCTACAACGACCTCACTGTCGGGGAGAACCTGGACTTCGCTGCCGGCCTGCGGAAACTGGACACCGCCTACGCCCGCAAGCGCAGGAAAGAGCTCTTCGAGCTGACGGGCTTCGACAGGCCGCTCTCGACCATGGTCCGCTCGCTGCCCGGCGGCATAAAACAGGAGCTGGCGCTGGCCGCGGCCATGCTGCACGACCCCGAGATAGTGTTTCTCGACGAGCCGACCTCCGGAGTGGCCCCGGTCGCGCGCGCCAGGTTCTGGGCGCTGATACGCAAGGTCACCGCGCTCGGCAAGACGGTGATAGTGACCACGCATTACATGGACGAGGCGGAGCAGTGCGGCCGCATAGCCCTGATGCGCACCGGCAGGCTGATAGCGCTGGGCTCGCCGGACGAGCTCAAGGCTTCCGCGTTCCCCGGGCCGATGGCGGAGCTGGACTTCAACGGGCCGGCCCCCGAAGGCTTCCTGCGCGGGCTGAAGGACGCGCGCGGCCTGCTGGAGCTGTCGCCGCACGGCATGCGCTGGCACGCCGCGTTCGCTGATACCGTCTCAATGGAGGAGGCCCTGGCGGGCCTGCCCGCCGGCGTTTCCCGCAGGGCGATAAAGCCTTCCCTCGAGGATGTGTTCATACGGCTGGTGGAGGGGAGGGAGCGATGAGCGCTTTCAACGTCCACAGGGCCTGGTCGGTCGCGCGCAAGGAGGTCATGCACGTCCTGCGCGACCCGTTCACTCTCGCCCTGGCGCTGGGGCTGCCGGTGATGCTGGTCACTTTCTTCGGCTACGCTATAGATTTCGAGGTGAAGAACCTCTCGCTCGCGGTCTCCGACCGGGACAACGGCCCGGCCGCGCGCCGCCTGCAGGAGATCTTCTCCGCCTCCGGCTATTTCCGGCTGACGCCGTCGGCGGACCCCGTGGAGATGCTGGACTCCGGCGAAGCGGCCGCTGCGCTTTTCATCAAGCCGGGCTTCTCCAGGGACCTCGGCTCCGGCAAGCCCGCCGGGGCGCAGTTCGTCATAGACGGCAGCGACAACTCGAAAGCCGCGGTGATGATGGGCTACCTGCCCGGCATACAGACGGCCGCCTCCGCCCGCCTCGCCGGCGCGCGCCCCGCTGCGCCTTTGAGCCTCGAAACCAGGTTCCTCTACAATCCCGAGCTCAACAGCCGCTGGTTCACCATACCGGGCCTGGCCGCTATAATCATAGGACTGCTGGCCATCCTTCTCACCGCGCTTACGGTGGCCAGGGAATGGGAGAACGGCTCCATGGAACTGCTGCTCTCCACGCCGGTGCGCCCTATGGAGATAATCATCGGGAAGCTGGCGCCGTACGGCCTGTTGGTGCTGATCGGCGTCTTCTTCGTCTACCTCGCCTCGCGGCTGGTGTTCGGCGTGCCGTTCGCCGGTTCCCATCTGTTGTTCCTGCTGGCCTGCGTGCTGTTCATAGTGGCCGCGCTGTCGCAGGGACTGTTCATCTCGGTGGCGACCCGCCAGCAGCAGGTGGCCATGCAGTTCTCCATGATAACGGGGCTGCTCCCCAGCATGCTGCTGTCCGGCTTTATCTTCCCCGTGGAGAGCATGCCGGCCTTTTTCAGGTATTTCACTATGATACTGCCGCCGCGCTGGTTCATGGCGGCCGCGCGCGGGATCTATCTTAAAGGCGCCGGGCTTAGGGAGCTCGCCGTGCCTTTCCTCGCGCTCACCGTTCTCAGCCTGCTGCTGCTGACGCTGGCGTTGGAAAAGTTCAAGACGGACCTGGAACCATGATGACCCCGACGCTGAGGGCGTTCATAAAGAAGGAGCTGCGGCAGACGCTGCGCGACGTGCGCATGCGCGCGCTGCTGTTCGGCGCCCCGGTCATACAGATGACCGTCTTCGGCCTGGCTCTCTCCACGGAGATAAAGAACATAAAGCTGGCAGTCTTCAGCCGGCCCGGCGACGCCGCCTGCGAAAGGCTGGCGGAAGGCTTTTACTCCTCCGGCTGGTTCAAACCGGCCTCCTTCTCGCCTTCGGAGGACCCTTACGAGCTGATAACCTCCGGCCGGGTCGACGCGGTGCTGATAACGCCTAAGGACGGGCTGGGCCGGGCCGCGGCCAGGGGGGCGGGAAAGCTGCAGCTGCTGGTGGACGCCTCGAACGCCACGAAGGGCAGGGTGATAGAGGCTTATTCCCGTAATATCCTGGCGGCTTTCCTCAGGCGGGAATACGGGGCGGGGCCTCCGTCTCCTCTTTCCTTCGACGTGCGCGTGCTCTACAACCCGGCCATGGAGTCCGCGCTGTTCCTGGTGCCCGGAGTGATGAGCATGGTCATCTGCCTGATAACGATAATCCTGACGGCCATGTCGCTGACGCGCGAGCGCGAGATGGGCACCTTCGAGACCATAGTCTCGGCCCCGTTGACCAACGCCGAGATCCTGATCGGCAAGACGCTGCCGTTCATCCTGCTCGGACTCGTCGTGGCCGCGCTGGTGATGACGGCGGCCTGGCTGGTCTTCGGCGTGCCGGTGCGCGGGCCGCTCTGGCAGTTCGCCGCCGCGGCGTTCGTCTTCGTGATAACCACGGTCAGCATAGGTACCTCCATCTCCTCGATAGCGCGCAGCCAGCAGCAGTCGATGCTGGGCGGCTTCATGTTCCTGTTCCCGGCCATCCTGATGAGCGGCATCATGTACCCGGTGGAGAACATGCCGCCGGCCATAATAGCCGCGGCCTACCTGGACCCGCTGATGTATTTCATGCGGCTGCTGCGCAATATCATGCTGAAAGGCGGGGACATGCACGTGTTCCTCGCGAACATTGGGGCGCTGGCCCTGATGGCGGCCGCGGCCGCGGGGCTGGCCTACAACAGATTCAGACAGACGCTGAACTAGGAGGCGGTATGAAAAGGATCGAAAAAAAGGAAGACGTGACAGGCCGGACCCTGAAGGCGAAGGACCTGGTCGCCTACGACAAGGACGCGGTGGTGAGCCGGACCATTATCCAGAAGCAGATGGGCACAGTGACCATCTTCTCCTTCGACAAGGGCCAGGGGCTTTCCGAGCATACCGCTCCGTTCGACGCGATGGTGGAGATTCTGGACGGCGAGGCCGAGATACTGATAGACCGCAAGCCGCACAGGGTCAAGGCCGGCGAGTTCATCATCATGCCGGCCCGCAGGCCGCACGCGCTGAAGGCCGCCAAGCGCTTCAAGATGGCGCTGATAATGATAAAGGCGTAAGGAGGACCTATGGGCGGACGACCTGACAGAAAAAGGGCGCTGAAGGAGATACTGGGCGAGCTGCACAAGGGGCTGCCGCTCGCGGAGGCGAAGAACCGCTTCGAGGCGGAGATAGGCCCCGTCACGTCGCAGGAGATCTTCGACCTGGAACAGTCGCTGCTGGCCGACGGCGTCACTCCGGACGAGATAAAGCGCTTCTGCAACGTGCACGCGCTGCTGTTCGACGGGGCGCTGGAGAAGAACATGGCCGACCCGGAGTCGCCGGCCCACCCGGTGGCGCTGTTCAAGGCGGAGAACGCCGAGATCAGGAAGCGCGTCGAGGCGGGCAAGGCGCTGCTTCCCGGCATTAAGGCGGGCGGGGACACGGCCGGCCTGAGGAGCGTAGTGGAAGAACTGCGGGCGGTCATTAAACATTACGAGCGCAAGGAGCACCTGTTGTTCCCGTACCTGGAGAAGGCCGGCTTCTACGGGCCCTCCAAGGTGATGTGGGGCAAGCACGACGAGGTCCGGGAGATGTTCAAAAAAGCGTCCTCGGCCTCCCCGGCGGACTTCCCGGCCGCGGCGCTGGCGCTGCTGGAGGAGATAGACGCGATGATCTTCAAGGAGGAGAACATCCTTTTCCCGACCTCCCTCGAGAAGCTGAAGGCCTCCGACTGGGCCGAGATCTTCCGCGAGAGCGCGCAGACCGGCTACGTCTTCATCCCGCCGCCGGCGGGAACGATGGAGGCGCTGGACATAGCCCAGAATACCGCCTCTATCGCGGGGGCCGCGGTAAGCCTGCCGAGCGGCAGCCTGTCCCTGGGGGAGCTGACCTCCCTGCTCAACACGCTGCCGGTGGACCTTACCTTCGTGGACGCGGACGACACCGTGCGGTATTTCTCCGAGGGCTCTGACAGGATCTTCCTGCGGGCCCGGTCGGTGATAGGGCGAAAGGTGCAGAACTGCCACCCGCCGAAGAGCCTGGCCGCCGTCGAGAAGATACTTAACGGCTTCCGGACCGGCACGAAGAACTTCGAGGAGTTCTGGATAAACATGAAGGGCAGGGTGATACACATACGCTACTTCGCGCTGCGCGGCGAAGGAGGGAAATACCTGGGTTCCCTGGAAGTGACGCAGGATATAACGGAGCTGCAGAAGATAAAAGGCGAAAAAAGGCTGGTGGACTGATATGGCCGCAAAGATCGTGGACCTGGACAGGACGCTGTACGACCTGACGACGGACTACCCGGAGCTGATAGACATACTCTTCGCGCTGGGCTTCATGGGGGTGAAGAACCCCGTGATGAGGGAGTCCCACGGCAAGCAGATGACCGTGCGCGCCGGCTGCGGGCGCCTGGGCATAGACCTGGAGGAGGTCGCGGCGGTCCTTAAGACCAAGGGTTTCACCGTAAAGAGCTAGCCGGGACCCTTCTTCTGCGCGGCTTCGGGCGGAAACCCCGCCCGGGCCGCGCATTTTTGTATATTATCCTAGGCCCTTTAACTGGGACAGGAGGTTGGCATGAAAGAACCCGGAATAGTGGAAATACTGCGCGGGCTTGAGGCGATAAACTCGCCCAGCGGCTATACGCGCGAGGCGATAGATTTCCTGGCGGAGGTATTCCGCGCCGCCGGCCTGTCCCCGAAGATCACCAACAAGGGCGCGCTGCTCGTCTGCGAGCACCCGGAGCCCTTGGCCGTTTGCGCGGCGCACGTGGACACGCTCGGGGCCATGGTGACGCGCATCGAGGGGGACGGCACGCTGCGCGTCACGCAGATAGGCGGCTGGCCGTGGAACTCTTTCGAGGGGGAATACGTGACGGTGCGCAGCTCCTCCGGTAAGCAGTGGCGCGGGACGCTCCTCTGCGACAACCCGGCGGCCCACGTCAACAGGAACATCGGCAAGACCGAACGCTCCGCGGACAACATGCATATCAGGCTGGACGCCGAGGTGAAGACGGCGGCGGCAGTGAAGAAGCTGGGGATAGGCGCGGGGGATTACGTATTCTTCGACCCGCGCTTCGAGGCCACCGGCACCGGCTTCATCCGCTCCCGCTTCCTGGACGACAAGGCCGGCTGCGCGGTGCTGGCGGAGGTCATCCTGAAGGCGGCGCCGCGCCTGAAGAAGGTCCCCGCGGCCTTCTTTTTCTCCAATTACGAGGAGGTCGGGCACGGCGCCAGTTCCGGCATACCGGCCTGCGTGAAGGAGATGCTGGCCGTGGACATGGGCGTGGTGGGGCGGGAGGTGAACGGGGACGAGACCGCGGTCTCCATCTGCGCCAAGGATTCCACCGGCCCGCACGACTACGAGCTGCGCCAGCGGCTGGTGAACCTGGCGAAGAGGAAGAAGATCGCCCACGTGGTGGACATCTTCCCGTATTACGGCTCCGACGCGCACGCGGCCATCGGGGCCGGCTACGACGTGCGCGTGGCCGTCATAGGTCCCGGAGTCTCGGCCTCGCACGGAGTGGAGCGCACGCACATAAAAGGCCTTAACGCCACGGTGCGGCTGGTGGAGGCCTACCTCGCCGGCCTGGGCGGCGCCAAAAAGTAGGCTTCCCGGCGACTACGCGCGTAAAGAAAACTATCTTCAATGGCCATACTGCTGAGCTGCCAGGAGCTGGCTAAGAGCTTCGGAGCGCGCCCGCTCTTCACCGGCCTTTCCTTCGGCCTGTTCGAGGGGGAGCGTACCGGCCTGATCGGCCCCAACGGCACCGGCAAATCCACGCTGCTGCGCATACTGGCCGGCCTGGAAACTCCGGACTCCGGCAGCCTGGCGCCGCGCCGCGGGCTGCGCGTGGGCTACCTGGCGCAGCAGGACCGCGTGGAGGAGGCGCCGCCGGGGCTCACCGTGCGGGACCGCCTAGCCGCCGGGCTGGCGGACCTGGGGCTGGAAGATCACGAGATAGGGACGCGCATTTCCGCCGGCATGGACCGGGCCGGCTTTGGCGACCCGGCGCAGGAAGTGGCGAAGCTCTCCGGCGGCTGGCGCAAGCGCCTCGGCATACTGGCGGCTACCCTGCGCGAGCCGGACCTGCTGCTGCTGGACGAGCCCACCAACCACCTGGACCTGGAGGGGGTGCTGTGGCTGGAGAAGCTGCTGACCGGCCTTTCTTTCTCTTTCCTCGTGGTCACGCATGACCGGCGCTTCCTGGAGCGCGTCTGCACCCGCATGATAGAGCTGGACCGGCGCTACCCGTCTGGACATTTCAGCAGCTCCGGCAGCTACACTAAGTTCCTGGAGAACCGGGAGATCTTCCTGGACGCGCAGGCCGCGCGCGAGGATTCGCTGCGCAACATAGTGCGCAGCGAGATAGAATGGCTGCGGCGCGGCGCGCGCGCCCGCACCACCAAGCAGAAGGCCCACATCGACCGCGCGGGCCGCCTGCTGGGCGAGCTTTCCGAGCTGGAATACCGCAACGCGCAGGGCCGGGCTACCACCATAGATTTCCTGGCCGGGGACAGGCAGGCCAACAGGCTCGTGAGCGCCGCCGGCGTCTCCAAGACCCTGGGCGGCCGCCGGCTCTTCGGCCCGCTGGACCTGGCCCTGCGCCCCGGCGATAAGCTGGGCCTGATAGGCGGCAACGGCAGCGGCAAGACCACGCTGCTGAAGATACTGGCGGGGCAGCTGCCTGCGGATTCAGGCGGGGTAAAGCTGGCCGAAGGCCTGCGGGTAGTGGTGTTCGACCAGCACCGGGACAGCCTGGACCCGGGGCTCACGCTGCGCCGCGCGCTCTGCCCGGCGGGCGAGCACGTAGAGTACAACGGGGCCTTCGTGCACGTTAACAGCTGGGCGCGCCGCTTCCTGTTCCGGCCCGAGCAGCTGGACATGCCGCTTTCTTCCTTTTCCGGCGGGGAACAGTCGCGCGTGATGATAGCGGGGCTGATGCGCCGGCCGGCCGACCTGCTGCTGCTGGACGAGCCCACCAACGACCTGGACATCCGTTCGCTGGAGGTGCTGGAGAACAGCCTAAAGGATTTCGCCGGCGCGCTGGTGCTGGTGACGCACGACCGCTACCTGCTGGACCGCGTCTGCGGAGCGGTGCTGGGCCTAGACGGAAGGGGCGGGCACGGCTATTTCGGCGGGCTGGAGCAGTGGGAGGACTGGCAGGCCGGGCGCGACACCGCGGCTGCCGCTGCCGCCGCCCCGGCGGAGAAGAAAGCTCCCGCTCTCGGTCGGAAAGAGGCCGAGGAGCTGCGCAACATGGAACGCACGATAAAGGCCGCCGAGGATAAGGTGGCGAACGCCGAGTCCGCGCTGGAAGACCCTGCCATAGCCACGGACGCGGAGGAACTGCACCGCCGACAGCTGAAGGTGGACGAAGCCAGGACCAGAGTTGCGGCCCTGTTCGAACGCTGGGAGGAGCTGGAAGCCCGCGCCCGCGAAGAGTAACTATCTCCCGATGAAAACGCCGCCCGGAGGGGGCGGCGTATCCTTTAACAAACTTGCCAGAAATCCCCGGTCTTTTAAGGCCGGGGATTTCTGGCAGCCCGGAGCGAAGCGGAGGCCAAGTTCTCTGCAATGCGGGAAACTCCGGGCTTTAGCCCGGGGAGTGAGTTCATTTCCGGGAAAGATACGCTCAGCAGCAGTCGTCCCCGCCCTCTCCGCAGCCGCAGACCGGTTCCGTCCCCTTGATGAAGCCGGTTATCACGGCGGCGGCGCACCCTACGCCCTTCTTAAGGCTCAGCGCCTCTACGGGACAGTTCCCGGCGCAGGCGCCGCATTCCATGCAGAGGTCGATGTCGGTTATGCGGACTTTCCGCCCGTTCATCGCCAGCACCGCGTGAGGGCAGACCTGCACGCACATTCCGCAGCCGGTGCACTTCGCCTCGTCGAGCTTCAGCGTGGAGACACCGCGCAGGTATTTCAGGCCCATAGGAACCCCCCCAGTACCAGCAGTACTATCCCGGCCAGCAGGCTCGCCGCCTGTACCGGCAGGGATAACCGCATCTCCTTCATTACCCCCGAGAGGGAGGTGTAGGTGGAGGTGCCGGTGAACTGCAGTCCTATGAACGAGGCCGCCGGCAGATAGATAAGCGCGCGGGCGCAGGCGTGCAGCAGGTCCTGCGAAAGGAAGGGGTAAACCGCGGCGAGAGCGAGCGCCCCGGCGGCGGCGCTCTTTACGGCGAATGCGCGGCCGGGCAGCCAGGGCAGCAGGGCTGGCACCAGCAGGGTTCCGGAAATAAGCGTGGCGATGGTCAGCAGCGCGTCCGCTTTCAGGCCGAGGAAATAGAGCAGCGCCGCTGCCGGAAGCAGGAATTTGGCGAAATAGACCAGTTCGAGCGGGGAGAGGATGACGCGGTCAGCGAAGCCGAAGCGGACCAGCCGCATCTCCGGAGTGGCCTTTTTCCCGGCGGCCATGAATTCCGGAATATCCGCCGCGCGCACTGGGCCGTAGACGACCCTGAAGCCGGTATAGGCGCTGACCCTGTGGGCGGCCACTCCGGGAGCTCCCAGCTGGGGCAGTATTATCTCCTTCCTGGCCACCAGTTTCTCCAGGCCGCTCTCCATTATGGAGCGGGTAAGCTCCATAGTGCCGAAAGTGCCCTTGCCGGCCGCGCACCAGACGTTGATGCCCTTGGTGTCCAGCACCAGCAGCCAGGCGTTGTCCTTGACCGAAGAGCGCAGAGCGTCGAAGCTCAGCCTGTAGTTGGCGGAAGCGAAGACCGGGGAGTCCGGGCCCGGCGAGCCCAGCGCGTAGAGGCCGGGCTTTATCCGCATCTTCATGCGGCCAATGCCCCAGCGGGCCTTCCAGGAGGCAAGCCGGTCGGCCGGGCCGTATTCCCGGGTAACGGAGGGAATGCCTGAGGCGGCCGCGGCGGCGGTACTGCTGTCTTTCCCTGTCATGAAGGATATTATAGTATAATTCGTTATGTGGCGAAATGACGAAATCAGGCCCGGGGGCATATGCAGGACATACTGAGGATAACCAAGGCGGCCGCCGACGAGACCCGCCTGAAGATACTGAAGCTGCTCAAGCGGGGGGAGCTCTGCGTCTGCCATGTTACCGAAGGGCTTAAACTCGCTCCTTCCACCGTTTCCAAGCATCTCTCCATATTGGAGGCCGCCGGCCTGATAGAGACGCGCAAGCTGGGCCGCTGGGTGCATTGCAGGCTGCCGGCTTCGCCTAAGGGGGAAAGCCGGGCCGCGCTGAGCTGGCTGCTGCCGGCATTGAAGAGGGGAAAATGAAGAGGATACTTTTTCTCTGCACCGGCAACTCGTGCCGCAGCCAGATGGCGGAAGGCTGGGCCAGGGCGCTGCTTGGCGGCAAAGTCGAGCCGTTCTCCGCCGGCACGGCGCCGGGGGATGCCGTGGATACCCGCGCGATAAGGGTGATGTACGAGGCGGGGATAGATATTTCCTCCCACCGTCCTAAGGGCGTGGCCGAGTTAAAGGATATGGAATTCGATCTGGTAGTTACGGTCTGCTCCAACGCCGAAAAGACCTGCCCGGCCTACTGGGGAAAGGGGAAAAAGCTCCACCGGGGCTTCGACGACCCTGGCGCGGTGGCGGGCAAGGGCGCCTCCGACGAAGCCGCGCTGCCGGTATACCGCCGCGTCCGCGACGAGATAAAGGAATTCGTGAAAGGACTGGCGATATGAGCGAAAAGAGACTGAACGTTTTCGAGCGGTACCTTACGGTCTGGGTGGCCGCCTGCATGGCCGTGGGAGTCCTGATAGGCAAGGCGGCGCCCGGCGTTGTCGACTGGCTGCGCCGCATGGAATTCGGCACGGAGTCGCACATCAATATCCCGATAGCCGTGCTGCTGTGGCTGATGATCTACCCGATGATGCTCAAGATAGACTTCGGCTCGCTCCATAACGTCGGAAGAAAGCCCAAGGGTCTTTTTATCACGCTGTTCGTGAACTGGCTGGTGAAGCCGTTCAGTATGGCGCTGCTCGGCTGGGTCTTCTTCAAGCACGTCTTCACGCCGTGGATAGGCCCCGAGCTGGCCGAGCAGTACATAGCCGGCGTCATAATACTGGCCGCCGCGCCATGCACGGCCATGGTCTTCGTCTGGAGCTATCTGACCGACGGCGATCCGGCCTATACGCTGGTGCAGGTGGCGGTGAACGACCTCATCATGCTGGCCGCCTTCGCGCCTATAGTGAAGTTCCTGGTCAGCGGCGCCTCATCGCTGGTGGTGCCTTTCTCCGTGCTGCTGTGGGCCGTGTTCATCTTCATCGTGATCCCGCTCTCCGCCGGGGCGCTGACGCGCGCGGCGCTGGTCAGGTCCCGCGGGAAAGAGTGGTTCGAGACGGCCTTTATGCCGAAGTTCCACCCGGTCAGCGTGCTGGCCCTGCTGGCCACGCTGGTGTTCATCTTCGCCTTCCAGGCGGAGAACATCACGTCCCGCTTCTCGCACGTGCTGCTGATAGCCGTGCCGATAACGCTGCAGGTCTACTTCAACTCCGGCCTGGTCTACTGGCTGATGCGCAGGTTCAAGGTGGAATACCCTGTGGCCGCTCCAGGCGCGCTTATAGGGGCCAGCAACTTCTTCGAACTGGCCGTCGCCACGGCGATAGCGCTGTTCGGCCCCGGCTCCGGCGCGGCGCTGGCTACCGTGGTGGGCGTGCTGGTGGAGGTGCCGGTGATGCTGTCTGTCTGCTCCGCCTGCGTGCGTACGCGCGGCTGGTTCCCGGCCCCCGAAAGTTCGGCGTGAGCTTCCCGTAACAGGGGTAAATAAAAAACCGCGGGGAAGCCCGCGGTTTTTTACTGTCCGTAACGGAAGACTTAGGCCTCGTCCTCCACGAGCGGGCGGTGCTCCTCGAGCGTGTCCTCCGCCGGGACGGGCCTCTTCAGCGGGGTCTCGTTCCAGAGACGCGTCATCAGGAGCGCGCCGATGAGCGAGAACGGCATTATCATCCACACCCAGGAGCCCCAGCCCCACTTGTCGAGGAAGTGGCCCATCAGGAAGCCTGTCAGGCCGCTGGCCAGGTACTGCACGCCGTC
>DAIENX010000037.1:0-10408 GCA_027340875.1 Elusimicrobiota bacterium | reverse complement strand
AGAGCTCCGAGATCTCTATTTTGACCTTCTTCAGCTCCGCCTCGGTGAGAGGGGAGAAACGCGGGTCCTCGAAAGCGGCGGCCCCGGCGTAGGAGGCCGCCATCTCCGCCAGCGTGCCGCGCGGCTCCAGGCTGCCTATGCAGCCGCGCAGGCGGCCGCCTACGGTCAGCGTTACGAAGACCGCCGCGGGCTGGTTGAACTCCGGCCTCTTGTGCAGCCCCTGCTCCGGCGTGGTCCCGGTCTTAAGGCAGGCGGCTATGCCCGCTCGCGCCATGCCCAGCAGTTCGCGGCGCATCTCGCCGTCCAGCTCCAGCGCGCCGGCCGGCCGGGGCGAAGCCTCGGTAAAGAAGCCCGCGCCGTAGCCCACCACGGCGGAATCGTCGCCGGAGATCTTCCCGGAATGGGTGTACAGCGCCAGCTCGAAATCGTTGCAGCCCAGCTCCAGCGCGGCCGCGGCGCCGGCGGTCATCGCCGCCTCGCCGCAGGCGGTGGTGTCCAGCCAGCGGGAGGCCTTTGAATACAGCAGCCGGTTGGCCTGCGCGAAATAGGCCGGGGAGGAATTGCGCATCGCCTGCCGCAGCGCCAGCAGCACCGAACGGTCGGAGGTCTCGGCTATGTCGCCGGGGGGATAATGCGCCAGGTCCGACGAGACGCAGAACAGCGCCTTGCGGTCCTTCATCGCCAGCCCCAGCGCGCGGCCGGCCTCCGCGAGCAGCGCCGCGTCCGAGGTGTTGAAAAGGATGGGGACTATCTTTACCTTGTTGCCTTTGAGCGCCTGCAGGAACGGGAGCTGCACCTCCACCGCGTGCTCGGCCTCGTGCGCGCGCGGAGTCTCCGAGAAAAGCCGCTTATAGCCCAGCAGCTCGCGGCGCAGCCCGTCGTCTATCTCCAGGGTGCCGAGCGGCGTCTCGAAGGCCTCGTCGGAGCTCAGCGCGCCGTTCTTGAGGCCCATCGTATGGCCGGTGGCCAGTATCACGAGAGTGTCGAAGTCAGCGTCCTTCAGCGCCGAGAAGGCCAGCCCCGCGGCGGCGCCGGAATAGACGTAGCCCGCGTGCGGCGCCAGTATGCCGGCCAGCCGCCCGGACGGGGCCTTGCCCTTCTTCAGGTAGCCCTGCACCGCGGAGCGCAGTTCCGCCGGTTCCGCCTCGTAGAATTTGCCCGCAACGGCAGGTTTTCTGGTCATAGCCCCTCCGTTCCCCATTATACATTTGTTTTCCGGGCAGGAAAAAAACTAAAATATAGTCCACGGTGGTTGTAGCTCAGCGGTTAGAGCGCTCGGCTGTGGCCCGAGAGGTCGGGGGTTCAAATCCCCTCAGCCACCCCAAAGCTTTAAAAATAGGAAATTCCCTGACGCCGCGCCCCGCGCGGCGTTAAAATTTTGCAGTTTTTCCCACGGAAAACTCAGTTTATAAGAAATCCGTTTCCCGCCAATAATTAAGTTCGAACCGATATTTTTCAATATTTGCAGGTTTTCAGACGGATTTCCCGAAACCGCGGCCTCTCCGACGTGACTCGCGGACTGATAGAAGGCCCTGACCGGTTCGAACCGCTTATCTCCCTGCCGCGCAAAAGCGGCGAGTTTCATTTCGATTTCCTTTTTCTCCTCAACGAATGAACGCTTTTTGAGGGCGTACTCGGCCTGCGTAAGCTGGCCGGACAGCACCATATCCAGTAGTGCGTTCATTCGTTGATTCAGGATATCTATTTTATCTCGCAGATTTTGGGCGGCTCTTTCCCCGGCCTGGGCCGCCTTTAATTTTTCCTTTTTGATGTTATCAAGAGCCTCGGCGGCCAGGGCCGGGGGTAAGGAAACTCCTTTTAAGATCTCGCGCACCTGGGCGTCGATAACCTCTTCGCGCACGAAGAGCTGGCTGCAAGGCACTTTGCGCTTGGTGCAGTGCAGGTAGTTATGGCCTTTCTGCGTCTCGGTGGTAATGTAGCAGCCGCATTCCGCGCAGCGGAAGGCGGCGCGATAGACATATGGCTTTAAACCTTTCTGTGCGTGCGTGTGCCTGCTTTTGCGCGTCATTACCTCCTGGCACTTGTCGTAGAGCGCCTTGGAGATAAGCGGCGTGTGCTTGCCCTCGTAATACTCGCCGAGATACCGGAAGACGCCGTAGTAGAACGGATTTTTGAGGATCTTCTGATAGTTCGAGTTAGACAACTCTCTTTCCCAACGCTTCAGCCCAAGGCCGTTCATCTTATTGCGTATATCCCTGATGGGATACATGCCTGAAGCGTAAAGCTCGAACGTGAGTTTTACGAGGGGGGCCAAAACCGGGTCCACGACGATAGTGTGGTTCTCCGTGTCGTTCTTGTAGCCGATGGGCGCGAGGGCGGGGAAAACGCCGTTGCGGAGCTTCTGGCGAAGGCCGCGCCTAACATTCTCGGAGAGGTTATCGATGTAGTACTTGCTCTGGCCGAAAGCGATAGACAACATGAACTTGCCCTGCGGCGTGGGGTCGAACCAGAAGGTGGGGAACTTAAGCTCCAGTATTTTGGCCGTGTCCACCAGGTAGATGATACGCCCGCCGTCTATAGAATTGCGGGCCAGCCGGTCAGGGTGCCATGCGATAATGCCGTGGGCCGCGCCTCGTTCCAGGCCCGCTACCATCTCGTTAAAGACCTCGCGGCCCGGCTCCTTGGCGGTTTTGCTTTCTATGAACTCATGGGCGATAACAAAGCCCTCTTTGCGCGCATAGTCCCGCAACTCGGTGAGCTGCGCCTCTATGGAAAGCACCTGCCGGTCCGCCTCGTCGGTGGACTTCCGCGCATATAGAAAATACCGCATTGTGTGATTCTGCATACCTTGCCTCCCTGCTCTTAATTCCGGCTTTGCCCTGCCCGGCAGGGCTAAGACGGAATTAAGTGCTATTCTGCCACTCCGCGCCGCGGGTAAGGCCGGCCAGGCGCAGCAGCGCTGGGCCGGCCGCACCGGCGGCCATAAGGAAAATAATTCGGTTCGTAATTAATCATCGGCGGGAAACGGCTTTCTTATAAACTGAGTTTTCCGTGGGAAAAACTGCAAAAGTTTAACGCCGCGCAAGGCGCGGCGAGGGGCGAAAAGGCGAATTTTGAAATTTGGGGTGGCTGAGGGGATTTGAACCCCCGACCTCTCGGGCCACAGCCGAGCGCTCTAACCGCTGAGCTACAACCACCGTGACCTATATTTTAGTTTTTTTCAGGCCCGGAAAACAAATGTATAATGGGGAACGGAGGGGCTATGACCAGAAAACCTGCCGTTGCCGGTAAATTCTACGAGGCGGAACCCGCCGAGCTGCGCTCCGCTGTGCAGGGCTACCTGAAGAAGGGCAAAGCCCCCGCCGGCCGGCTGGCCGGCATACTGGCGCCGCACGCGGGCTACGTCTATTCCGGGGCCGCCGCCGGCCTGGCCTTCTCGGCGCTCAAGGACGAATCCTTCGACACGCTGGTGGTCATGGCCACCGGCCACACCATGGCCCTCAAGAACGGAGCGCTCAGCTCCAGCGAGGCCTTCGAAACACCGCTGGGAAAACTGGAAATAGACGACGGGCTGCGCCGCGAGCTGCTGGCCGAGAAACGGCTTTTCTCGGAAACGCCGGACGCGCACGAGAGCGAGCACGCCGTTGAGGTGCAGCTCCCGTTCCTGCAGGCGCTGAAAGGAAACAAGGTGAAGATAGTCCCCATCCTTTTCAATACTTCGGACGCCGCCCTGTTGGCGGATGCCGGCCGCGCCATCGGGCGCGCCATGAAGGAACGCAAGGCGCTGTTCTGCGTCTCGTCGGACCTGGCGCATTATCCCCCCGGCGACGTAGCCGAGACCTCCGACCGCTCGGTGCTGCTGGCGCTGCGGCAGGCGATGCGCAATTCCTCCCCCGCCTATTTCGCGCAGGCCAACCGGCTGCTGTTCTCCAAGGCCTCGCGCTGGCTGGACACCACCGCCTGCGGCGAGGCCGCGATGACCGCCGGCGCGGCCGCGGCGCTGGAACTGGGCTGCAACGATTTCGAGCTGGCCCTCTACACCCATTCCGGCAAGATCTCCGGCGACGACTCGGCCGTGGTGGGCTACGGCGCGGGTTTCTTCACCGAGGCTTCGCCCAGGCCGGCCGGAGCGCTGGAGCTGGACGGCGAGATGCGCCGCGAGCTGCTTGGCATGGCGCGCGCGGGCATAGCCGCCTGCCTGAAGACCGGGACCACGCCGGAGCAGGGGCTCCACAAAAGGCCGGAGTTCAACCAGCCGGCGGCCGTCTTCGTCACGCTGACCATAGGCGGCCGCCTGCGCGGCTGCATAGGCAGCCTGGAGCCGCGCGGCACGCTGGCGGAGATGGTCGCTTCCTACGCCGGGGCCGCCGCTTTCGAGGACCCGCGCTTCTCCCCGCTTTCCGAAGCCGAGCTGAAGAAGGTCGGCATAGAGATCTCGGTGCTCTCTCCGCTGCGCCGCGTCTCCGGCGCGGAGGAAGTGACGCAGGGCGAGCACGGCGTCTACATAAAGAGCGGCCGCCGCTCCGGCACCTACCTGCCGCAGGTCTGGGAGCACTTCGACCGGAAGGAGGACTTCCTGGACTCGCTCTGCTCGGAGAAGGCCGGCCTGTCCTCCTCCGCCTGGAAGGACGGCTCGGCCGAGCTGTACACCTACACGGTAACGGCTTTTAACGAAGAATAGCCATTTGCTAGAATATACCCAGCGGACTTGATCCCTGCGGGGACAGGTACCCACGGTATGAAGAAACCCTACGGCATAGCCGGCTCCGGCCGCGCTTCCCTCCATCTGCAGGCCTATTTCAGGCTGCTCAAAGTACCCTTCAAAGTCTGGTCGCGCCGTTCCGGCCTGCCGCCCGAGTCCGTGCTCGGCGGCTGCGGCACCGTCTTCATCCTGCTCAGCGACAACGCGATAAAGAACTTCATAGGTTCCAATCCTTTCCTCAAGGCAAAGAAGCTCGTGCATTTCTCCGGCTGCCTGCATGTGCCTGGCGCCGCGGCCATGCACCCCTTCATGCCGCTGTCGACGCGCAGGCTCAGCCTGGCCGAGTACCGCGCCATCCCTTTCGCTCTTGAGCCGGGGGTGTCGTTGAAAGCGCTGGTGCCGGAATTCAATAACCCGGTGTTCCGCGTCCCCAGGGAACGCAGGGCGCTCTACCACGCGCTCTGCGCGCTGGGCGCTAATCTGCCGGTGCTCCTCTGGAGCAGGGCGCTGAAGGGGCTGGCGGGCTTCGGCGTGCCGCGCGGGGCCGTGCAGCGCTACCTGCGCGCCTCGCTTGAGAACTTCGCGGCGGACCCGTCGCGCGCCCTTACGGGGCCCATCGGCCGCGGCGACCGGAAGACGGTATTTTCCGACGTGAAAGCCCTCGGCAACGACCCTTACGCCAGGGTCTATTCCCTGCTGGCGAGGATCTATGAGAATAACTGACTTCTACTCCTATAAAAAGCCGGGGCCGCGCATCTCCATGGTGACGGCCTACGACTATACCCTGGCCGCCATGGCGGCCGAGTCCCCGGTGGACTGCGTGCTGGTGGGCGACAGCCTGGCGATGGTGATGCACGGCCACCCGACCACGCTGGCGGCCACGCCTGAACTGATGGCCCTGCACACCTCGGCCGTAGCGCGAGCGGTGAAGGACAAGCTCCTGATAGCGGACATGCCCTTCCTGGCCGCGCGAAAGGGCCTGCGCCCCGCGATGGAAGCGGTGGAACTGCTGGCCCGCGCCGGCGCGCAGGCCGTAAAGGTAGAGGGCGTTAACGGCCACGCCGAGATAATCTCCCATATAGTCGGTTCCGACGTGCCGGTGATGGGCCACATAGGCCTGACGCCGCAGTCCATCAACCGCCTGGGCGGTTATGCCGCGCAGGGCCGGGACGAGGTCTCCGCCGAGAAGCTGGTGCGCCAGGCGTTAGAACTGGAGAAGCTGGGCTGCTTCGCGCTGGTGCTGGAATGCGTGCCCGCGCCGCTGGCGGGCCGCATCACGTCGCTGCTGAAGATCCCCGTAATAGGCATAGGCGCCGGGCCGCATACCGACGGGCAGGTGCTGGTGCTGCAGGACCTGCTCGGCATGTACCCGCAGGCGCCGTCGTTCGTGAAGAAGTCCCTGGACGGCCGCGCGCTGATAGGCAAAGCGCTGCAGGATTTCGACCGCGAGGTGAAGGCGCAGGTCTTCCCCCCGGTCGGCAAGAGGAAGAATGAGGATAATAAGGACGATAAGCGCCTGGCGCCGGCTCCGTACGGGGCCGCTCTTCGCCGGTAAGACGCTGGGCTTCGTGCCCACTATGGGCGCGCTGCACGAGGGGCACCTCTCGCTGCTGGCCCGCGCGCGCCGCGAGAACGACCTTGCGGCCGTGAGCATCTTCGTGAACCCGTCGCAGTTCAACGACAAGGGCGACCTGAAGCGCTACCCGCGCCCGGTGGCCGAGGACGCGCGCAAATTGAAGGCCGCCGGCGCGGACTTCCTGCTGCTGCCTTCCGCGGCGGACATGTACCCGGACGGCTATACCTACCGCGTCACCGAGACCGCCGACAGCGGCGCGCTCTGCGGCGCTTACAGGCCCGGGCATTTCGACGGCGTGCTGACCGTGGTGCTCAAGCTGCTGAGCCTGGCGCGGGCGCGCCGCGCCTATTTCGGCGAGAAGGATTACCAGCAGTACAAGCTGATCAAGGGCATGGCCGACGCCTTCTTCCTGGAGACGGAGATAGTCCCCTGCCCCACGCTGCGCGAAAGCGACGGGCTCGCGATGAGCTCCCGCAACCTGCTGTTGACGCCGGAGCACCGGGCGCTCGCGCCCGCGCTGAACCTCCTGCTGCGCTCGAAGGCCTCCCCTGCCGCGGTAAAGCGCAAGCTGGCCGCGCTGGGCTTTAAGGCCGATTACGTCGAGGAGCGCTGGGGCCGCAGGTTCGCCGCGGCGAAGCTGGGCAAAGTGAGGCTGATAGACAATGTCAAAAAATAAGGGCAATATACTCTTCCAACTGACGGGCTCCATAGCCTGTTATAAGGCCTGCGCGGTCATCTCGCGGCTCGTGCAGGAAGGATATAACGTTAAGACCGTCTGCTCTAAGAACGCGTTGAACTTCATCGGCAAGTCCACGCTCGAGGGGCTGACGCACAATCCCGTCTACACGGACACCTTCGAGGACCGCACCGCGCTCGAGCATATAGAGCTGACACGCTGGATGGACCTCGCCGTGATCTGCCCCGCTACCGGCAATATCATCAACAAGCTGGCCGCGGGCGTGGCGGACGACTACATCTCCACCATCTTCCTCGCCTTCGACTTCTCCAAGCCCTACCTTATCGCCCCGGCGATGAACCGCAATATGTGGGCGCACCCGGCCACGCGCCGCTCGGTGAAGACTCTGCAGGAATGGGGCGTAAAGATGCTCGGTACCGCCACCGGCCGGCAGGCCTGCGGCGACGTGGGCGAAGGCCGCCTGCTCGAGCCGGAGGCCATATATAAGGAAATTATAGCGGCTCTCTCGCCGCGCCCGGTTAAGGAGCCCGTCGGCGTATGAAGATACTGCTCACTTCCGGCGGCACGCGCGAGCCGATAGACGCGGCGCGCTGCGTGGCCAACACCAGCACCGGCCGCACCGGCGCCGAGCTGGCCGTCCGTCTGGCGGAACTGGACTGTGAGGTCCATGCCGTCTGCGCGGCCCACGGCGAGATCCCCGCCGGGCGCGGCGTTTCCGTGACGCGCTATTCCACATTTAAGGAGCTGGACGCCGCCCTGCGCGAGGCGCTGGCGGCCGAGGACTTCGACGCGGTGGTGCACCTTGCCGCGGTCTCCGATTATTCCCCCGTCCTCATAGAGGCCGGCGGGCGCCGTTTCAAGGCTGGCGTGGCGGCCAAGCTGGATTCTTCCGCCCCGGAGCTGAAGATAACGCTGCGCCGCAACTACAAGATCATAGGCAGGCTGAAGGGCTACGCGCTGAAGGCCGGCCGCAGGCCGCCGCTGGTCGTCGGTTTTAAACTCACCTCGGGCGCCTCCCCGGCGGAGGCGCTGAAGAAGGCGCGCTCCGTGCGCGGCGCAGACCTGGTGGTGCACAACGACCTGGCCGAGATGGGACTTTCGCACCCTTTCCATGTCTACCGCTGCGGTAAAAAAACGGCCGACGTGGCCGGGACGGAGGCCCTGGCCGGACTGCTGTTCTCTTTCCTCAAGGAGGCCGTGACATGCTGCTAGCGCTGGACGTAGGCAATACCCATATCTTCGCGGGCGTCTTCGACGGGGAGAAGCTGGAGGCCAAGTTCCGCTGCACCTCCTCCAACGCCACTTCCGACGAGTTCGGCACTTTCTTCCGCAACGCGCTGCGCGAGAACGGCATAGAGCCGTCGCTGATAAAGGAAGTGGCCATCTGCTCCGTGGTGCCGGACCTGATCTACACGCTGCAGCACATGGCCGTGAAGTACTTCGGACTGGAGCCTTTCCTGCTGCAGGGCGGCGTGAAGACCGGCCTGAACATCAAGTACAAGAATCCGCTGGAAGTCGGGGCTGACCGCATTGCCAACGTCATAGCGGCCTCGGCCCTCTATCCGGGCCGCAACCTCGTCATCGTGGACCTGGGCACCGCCACCACCTTCTGCGCCGTCAGCGCGAAGAAGGAGTATCTGGGCGGCCTGATAATGCCGGGCCCGCGCATTTCGATGGAATCCCTCGCCGAGCGCACCGCCAAGCTGCCGCGCGTGGAGATAACCAAACCGGCGGAGCTCGTCGGCAAGACCACGGTAGATTCCATACAATCCGGGCTTTACTATTCCAGCCTGCTGGCCATAAAGGGCATAGCGGCGAAGATAAAGGACGAGTATTTCTCCGGGGACGCGCTGGTGATAGGCACCGGCGGCTTTTCCCGGCTTTTCGAGGACGCGGAGGTGTTCGACCACGCCGTACCGGACCTGGTGCTGCTGGGCACCGCCGCGGCCGCCAGGATGAACAAAGAGAAGGTGAAAAAATGACCAGGACGCTGATGAAATCCAAGCTGCACCGGGTGGCCGTCACTCAGACGGACATCAACTATAACGGCTCCATAACCATAGACCGCGCGCTTTGCCGCGCCGCCGACCTGCTGGAGCACGAGAAGGTGGACATCTACAACGTGAACACCGGGGCGAGGTTTTCGACCTACGTGCTTTACGGAAAAAAGGGAATTATAGGCGTCAACGGCGCCGCCGCCAGGCTGGTGCAGAAGGGAGACCTGCTGATCATAGTCTCCTACGCGCAGTACACTGCGGAAGAATGCCGCGGCCACAAGCCCACCGTGGTCTGCATGAGCGCGAGCGCGCCGGACAAAACCGGCCACGACGAGAAGGTGCTCGCCGCCGCCTGAGCGACCGGGCGCAAAAAAGAAAGCCGGGCCTTTCGGTCCGGCTTTCTTTTTGCCTTGCAGGGCTTACAGGTTGGCGAACATGAAGAACAGCAGGAAGCCCAGGCCGCCGGTGAGCGCTCCGGCCACGGTGCCCATCAGGGCCCAGCCGATGTAGGCGCCGGCGCCGGCCAGCAGTATGTCGGCCTTGTGGGCGCCGATGAATTTCTTGACCCCATCCATGATGGTGGGCTTGGGGGCCGGGGCCGGAGCGGGAGCCGGGTCGGCGGCTTTGATGTTTAAGGCCCTGATCTGGTCCAGCTTCTCCTGCACCGGGTCCTTTACGGCCGCGGTCCTGGCGGTGCCGGTGGGCAGCGAGGCGTTGGAATTACCAAAGACCACCTCAGGGGGTTTGGCTACTGCGTCTTCCGCCTGTTTATAGGCGACTTGCTCGGCGAAAGCGAAGCCGGTGGCCATTATGAAGGCCCCGAGGATTATGAGTAAAACGGCTTTAGTGTTTTTCATATCCATATTATAACCATATCATCCCCGCAACGAAAGGGCAATAGTTCCTATGCGGCAATGGGCCAAAGGACCTAGGCGTCTGTACGGCATAATAGGTGCATGAAAGCCTTATTCGGACAGGCTCATGGCGCCCTTTTCTGAAAGGCGTCTATCGGGAGGCTTGGCGGCGGGGGCGGAGGCGTTGGAGGCGGAGGGGTTAAAACAGTTTGTCCTGCTGCGGCTTGTCCTTGTCCTGCTTTTCTTTGCGCCTTGCCATGCCGGCCTTTTTTACGGCATCCTCCGCCTCGGTGAGCCCGAGGCGGAAGATGTCCACTATCTGGTAGCCGTCTTCCCGCAGCTGCTGCAGTTTCACGTTGTCGTCCTCTGACAGAGAGATGACTATCTGGTAGCGTGGTTTCATTGTTACCTTCCTTGGTTATTTCCTGGTGTAAGCGAGGGCAAGCTTTATGCGGTTGGAGCGGTCGGCGCTGGCGCCCATCTTGCCGTCTTTGAGAAGCCCGAGAGTCGCGCACATCCACACCTTGAACTCTTTCGGGAGCATGTATTTCTGGACGTTCATAATGCCTCCTTGGGAAGACACGCTTACTGCTGGATATAGTATAGCATAGGATAGTATAG
>DAIENX010000094.1:0-26696 GCA_027340875.1 Elusimicrobiota bacterium | reverse complement strand
GTGGAGAGCCGGCCCAGGACCTGGTCGGAAGCGTCTAGGAAATGCCATTTCCTGGTTTTTTCGGCCGTGTCGGCTTTGGGCAAAGTGGTTTTCTGTATCATAGTCGTATTATGATACAAAATTTCCGCCCGTTGTGCAAAGGAGGGTGTCAGCGCTTGGCGCCGGCAGTGCTGCAGGGACTGGTTTCCTGGGCTATTTCTCCCATCCAGACCTCGCCGTTCTCGCAGAAATATCTCTTCTTGGCCCCGCTGCCGAAGAACCCGCCGTAGGCCTGTCCCTCCATCTGTTCGGCGTTGCCGCCGCGGTAGGCCCCGATGTACTCGGGCAGGCGGCTGTTGCACTGGTTCATGCAGGTCTTGGTGCCGTCGGTGCACAGCAGATAGCGCGGTCTGACCCCGTCATTGAGCTCTTTTACGGCGTTGACCGGGGAGCTCTTGAGCGTGAACGCCGGGCAGTGAGTGGCCTTCAGGAGCCACAGATATTCCGGCTCGGAGATCTCCTGGTAGCCTTCCTTCTGCAGGGAGGCTATCCGCTCCTCCGCTTCCCTGGACGCCTTGGCCTGGGGGCTGGCCGGCACGGCTTCGTAGGGCATGAGCCAGGATTTCTTTCCCGGCACAGCCGCGCGCCATACCGTCTCTCCCTCCGGGGTCAGCATGCCGGCCGAGCTGAAAAGCGGGGCGCCGGTCTTGGAGCGCAGCTTGAATATCTCCCTGAGGCCGACCTTCTCCGACTCGAAGAACTTTACCGCCTCCCTGGTCGCCAGCGAGATGTAGGTCTTGTAGCCTACGGCCGTGAGCAGAACCCTGGTGCCGTCGGGGGTCTTGTGCCTGACGCTCAGGCCGCGCCCGGGGGCGGCCTTTTCTTTCAGGAGATCGACGGCCCCTCCCAGCTCGGCGGCCTTCATCGCCTTGAAGAGCTTGACGTCGTTCTGGTCCACCGTCTTCTTGTCCTTGCCGGCGGCGCCGCGCAGCTTGAGCTCGTCCAGTATCTGCGCGTCCGTCAGCGAGGCGGCTTTCAGCTCCTCAAGGCGCGTCTTGGCCTTCTTGTTGCCCGGCTCGAGCTTGAGGATGCGGGAATAGGTCTCCTCCGCTCCGGCGGAGTCCGAGAGCGCCTCCTGCGCCGCTGCCAGGCCTTCCAGGGCGTTCATGTCCTCCGGGTTGGACTGGAGGGCGAGCTTGTACTGCGCGGCGGCCTTCGCCCTGTCCCCGAGCTTCAGCCAGGTCTGCGCGGCCTTTATGCGGCAGAGCGCCGCGGAAGGTTTGTTCTCCTTGTAAAGGGCGGCAGCTCGCTCGTATTCCTTTACTCCTTCCTCATATTTGCCGAGGCGTACCAGCAGTGGGGCCCTTTCCGCGGCCAGGTCCGGGTCCGCGGGCGAAAGCTTCATGCACTCTTCGCTCTGCGTCAGCGCGGTGCCGAGGCTGTCCCGCAGGAACTCGGCCCGGAGCTTCTCGCGGCACTCGGCCGCCGACATGGCCGGCTGTTGGCGGGAGGCCGGCTTCGTCCTGGCGGCCGGCCTGGCGCCGGTCGTGCGCTTGAGGCCCGCCCTGAGCAGCGGCGAATAGCGCGCGTAGTCCGGAGCGGCGGCCGCTCCGGGGAAGGAAAAACCTTTGCGGTAATACGAGGCTGCGCGGGCGTAGTCCCCTCGCTTCTCGAGGACGCGCGCCAGATAATAGTAGGCCTGGCAGGACGAGGACGATATCTCTATTCCCTGCGAGAGGGTCTCGGCCGCCTTGCGGGGGCTGCCGGAGGCGGAATAGGTCAGGCCCAGCTCGCGGTAGGCCGGGTAGGCCATGGGATCTAGCTCTAGGGCCTTCCTGCAGTTGGACAGGGCTTCCGCGTGCTTGGAGAGGACGCGGAGGGACTTGCAGGCTCCCAGGTAGCCGGCGTAATCTGTAATGTTCTTTTCTATGAATCCGGCGGCCGCGGCGGCCAGCAGCCTGGCCCGGGGGGCGGAGTTCTCCGGCAGGTCCTCCACGGCCAGCAGCAGCCGGCCCCTGTCCGACGGCTTCTCCTTAAGCCCGAGCATAGCCGCGTCGAACGCCTTCTCCTGCGTCGCCTCGGAGGCGGCACGGACGGGAGCCGAGGCGGTGGCCGCGATGGTCGCCGCAAGCAGTAACGTCCCCCCTGAGATGCGCATTATCTTCGCGACCGTCCCGCCGGATTGAGTATTCGCGGCAGCGTGACGCCGCGCTGCGCCTGGTATTTGCCCTTGCGGTCCTTGTAGGAGATCTCGCACTCGTCCTCGGCACCCAGGAAGACCAGCTGGGCTATGCCCTCGTTGGAGTAGATCTTGGCCGGCAGCGGCGTGGTGTTGGATATCTCGAGCGTCAGGTGGCCTTCCCACTCCGGTTCGAGCGGCGTGATATTCACGACGATGCCGCAGCGCGCGTAAGTGCTCTTGCCGATGCAGAGGCCTATGACGCCCCGCGGGATGCGGAAGTATTCGACCGAGCGGGCCAGCGCGAAGGAATGGGCGGGGACTATGCAGTACGGCGCCTCGATGTCCACGAAGGACTTGTCGTTGAAGGCCTTCGGGTCCACGACGCAGTTGTGCACGTCGGTGAAGACCTTGTACTCGTCGGAGACGCGGATGTCGTAACCGTAGGAGGACAGGCCGTAGGAGACCCTGCCCTTCGCGACCAGCCCCTCGACGTAGGGGGAGATCATCCTCCTCCTGCGGCACATCTCACGTATCCAGGAATCGGGTTTAAGCATGTCAGATTCTCCAATAGTCCAGCGCAGCCCTGAGCAGCGCCTTCGCCTTCTGCGCGCGGGTGAGCCGGACCCGCCCTGCCTTGATCCGGAAGCCGCCCCGCTCCAGCTTCTCCAGGAGCTCGCGGTAGAGCGCGCCCATCACCAGCGCCGGCAGCAGCCTTCTCTTGTGCCCCGGCGCGGCCAGGGCGAGCGCCCCGGCGTAGAAGTCCCTTGCCCGGGCGGCCTCGAATTTCATCAATTCTATAAAATTGGCCACGTAATTGGAACCGCCGAGGTCTTCCGGCCGGCAGCCGAACCGGGCCAGGTCCTCGGAGGGGAGGTAGACCCGCCCGACGGCGTAATCCTCGGCCGCGTCGCGCAGTATGTTCGTCAGCTGCACGGCGTAGCCGAGCTGTTCGGCCAGCTGCGGCGCCTTCTCGTCCTCGTAGCGGAACACCGCCAGGCAGGCCAGCCCTACGGCGGAGGCGACCCGGTACATGTAATGCTGCAGCTCGGCCAGCGTCCGGGGCTGGGAGGGGGAGATGTCCGACTCCACTCCCTCCAGCACCAGCAGGAAATGCTCCTTCTTCAGCGGGAAGGCGGCTATCGCGCCGGCGAGGTCGCGGGCAAGCGGGGTGTCCGGCGGGTTGCCGGAAAAAAGGCCTTCGATGCCGGCGCGCCACGCGGCCAGGCGCGCGCGTTTCTCCCCGGCGGGGGAGGCGGGATCGTCGGCTATGTCGTCCGCGGCCCGCGCGAAACCGTAGTACGCCGAGAGGGCGCGGCGCTGCTCCCCGTCGAGGAAGAAGAAAGCGGGCCTGAACGAAGAGCCCGCTTCATGGTTGCAGCCGCCCGTTTGCGCCAAGCTTCCCTCCGGTTACCTGGCGTCGGCTATGCCGTCGAGGTATTTCATGAAATCCTCCCACCCGCTGTCCTTCGCGAAGAGCAGGCGGGAGTAGGTGGGGTAATACTCTATCAGCGAGCCCGGCTTGCCGGGGATGTCTATCGAGATCCCCCTGACCGAGGAGAAATCCTTGCCGGTGCGGTCCTTACCCAGCGCCGCGTTCTTTATCACCAGCTCAGTATCGATGAATCTGTTCAGCTCCTGCCCGGCGGCCTTGGCCCCGGCAGCCCCTGGCCTGGAGGGGTCGGCGTAGCGCACCGCCAGCTCCACGAAGTGGTGAAGGTCTCCGTAGAAAGCTATGCGCTTCTCCGGGTCCGTCTGCGCGTCGCCTATCTCGAAGCGCACCACGTCCGCCTTCGCCTTCGCGAGCGCCTGGTTGTCACTGGCGGACATCTCGAGCGTGTACCAGTCCTTCAGTTTTTTCGCGAGCGCGCGCATTTTGGAACCGCGCACGGCCGAAAGCTGCGTGCCGTAGCCGCCCTGCGCGAGCAGGTCCTGCATGTCGGGCCGCGAGTACATCTCGCGGAAAGCGTCCACCATGTAGGCGCCGGCCGTCTCCGGCCCGGCGGAAGGGTTGGCGTCCAGCAGGGCCAGGAAGCCCTCCCAGTTGAGGCTTGGCAGCTGTATGACCTCCTCCGCGCCCACGAGGACGTCCGCGCCGTCCTTGATCTCGTAGGCCACCTCGGCCATCTGCATGAAGCAGGCCATAGAGACGTACATGTCCACCTTGCCGGCCTCGCGGAAGATGCGGCCCATCTGGCGGGTGCCTATGTAGTTGCCGGTCACGAAATCGTGCGAGATGGACTTGTCGCCGTCCTCTACGTGGTTCTGGCCCGGCCGCACCGGGTCGAGCCAGCCCCAGCCGTGGTCCCAGATTATGAACAGGTACTTCTTTGCCGGGTAGGCCGCTTTGGCCCATTTCACGAAAGCGGCGGCCTCTTTCCAGTCTCCCATGTCGGGGCTGCCCAAATCGGCCAGCATCGGCGAGGCGATATGGTCCGGGTCGGCGTCCTTCGTCACGTAATAGCGTCGCACTCCGGCCCAGTCGCCGTCGGCCGTGGTGTCGTTGTCGAGCCCTTTTGAACGGCCTATCTCCGCCACTATGGCCACCTTATCGGCGGACCCGACGGTCTCGAAGCGGTTAAGGTCCGTAAGCGCGAAAGGCTCTATGTTGCTCTTGCCGTTCATGTAGACCATCACGGTCCATTCCCTGGAGGGCGCGGCCTGCGGGGCGGGCGCCTGGACGGCCGGCGGCTGCGCGGCCTGAGGGAGGGAATCCAGCGCGGGCGACGCGACGGCGGCGGTTATCAACAGGTGCGAGAGAAACTGTAATAGCATCGATTCTCCGTTGCGGAACTTCGAGATGTTTAATTAATTATGCCGAAAACTTGCACCCCAATCAAGGGCAAAGGTCCTATTGAGGTGTGGGTCCGTGCATCCTGAGCTTTTCCGCCTCCAGCGTCTCCAGGAAAACGGTAAGGTCGTCCCTCAGCGAGGCGGTCTTGTATACCTTGCCCAGCGGGAAGACGCAGGTGTTCCACGGCAGGCGTATGGACCAGCCGCCGTCCTCGCCGTCGGTGTTGTACCAGTGGGCCTTGAACTCCTTGATCAGTATGGCGGCCAGGATATGCCCGTAGCAGCGCAGCAGCTTCCAGCCGTCGGAAGTGGGCGGGACGTTTGGCTTGAAATTTGTCTTGATGGCGGCTTCAAGCTTGCGTATCCCGGAGCGGGAGATCTCGATGCCGGAAGCCTCGCCCAGGGAGGAGGCAAGGATCAGCATCCGCCGGTGCTCGGCCTGCGTGTCCGCCAGTCTCTCGGGATTGCTCATCACCTTTGCTCTGGCCGCCGCCGCCCCGCTGGCGGGCGTCGTCGTCTCCTTTATCTTGTCCGCTACCCAGGAGGCGTACTTAGGGACCCAGCCAGGCTCCGGCACGGTCTCTTCCCAGAGCAGGCGCCAGGTCCTCTGTATAGGATAGGTGGTGAACTTGCGCGAAGGAAGTTCGAATATCATGGGCCAGCCCCACGGGTCGAAATCCGTAAGCTTGAGCAGCCGGCCCTTATGCCGTTCCTGCAGGAAATAGCACAGGAAGGCCGCGCAGTCCTTCACGGTCTCTATGTTGCGCTGCGGGTCGGCCTTGCCCTTCAGGAACTGCAGCCTGAGCCGGCGTTCCACCTCTGTCAGGCCGTCCAGGTTGAAGTAGACCTTGCGGCCCAGCTCGTCCTCCAGGTCCGAGGCAAGGCGAAAGGCCCTGGAGATGAACTCGTCCTGCCTGCTCTCTGCCTCGGTCATCACGGCATTGCCTGCCATCACGTCCCGGAAGGTCTCGATCTTTATTCCAGGCGGCTCCTTCCTGGCCGGCGCGGGGGCCGGGGCCTGGGACGGCGGCGTTGTGGACGGCGGCGTCTGCTTGGACCTGCCTGAGACGGAGGCGTCGCGTGGTTGCGCAGGAGCCAGCGACGCCTGATCGTCAGTTTCCCCGCTCTTTTTCGTGGACTGGAAGCTTTCCGCGGCCGCGGCTATGCCCGGCGGCACCTGCTGGTCCCGACGGAAAGCCGGCGGGACGTTCTGTTCGGGAGCTCCGGAAGAGGCCTGGGCTGGCTTGCGGAAGGCCGGCGGCACGTTCTGGTCCGCGGCCGTTGCGGAGGCCTGGGCCGGCTTGCGGAAGGCCGGCGGGATGTTCTGTTCCCCTGGAGTGGTCGCCGCCTGGGGTTTAGTAGGGGCGGTGGGCGCTGATGGCGCCGGCTCCGGGGTCGGCGCGGCTTGCTGCTGTGCCGGCGCCTGGGCCTGCTGTAGTTTGAAAAGCTCCTCTCCTTTCTCTTTCGGGAAGCCTGCGGCCAGACGCCTGGCGGTGGCCGTGTCGGTCAGGGCTACCCGGGACGTCACCGCCGCGGCTTCGGCGAACTTGCCCGCTTTCACGAGGGTCATCGCCAGGTTCGCCAGCGATTCTATGGACGGGGCAAGGGCGGCGGCGCGGCGATAGCTGTTCTCCGCCTGCGGTATGTCCCCGGTGCGGAAATACAGGGCTCCCAGTTGTGAGAAGATCCTTGCCGAAGCGTGGGAAGGGGAGACCAGCGCGGACTTCAGGGTTGATACCGCGAAAGACAGCAGCCCTCTGTCCTTGGTCTTGAAGGCCGCCTTGGCGGTGGCTGCCGCCAGGCCGGAAAGCGGCTCGGCCTTGTCGAAAGCGGAGGAAGAGAGCCTGGCGAAGGTCTTTCTCGCGTTCTCCTCTCGCCCCTCCTCGATGTCCAGCCAGGCCGTCTCGATCTGCAGGCGCTCCGCGAAATTGGTCGAGATCGCCGGGTCGGAGAGGAGGGCACGGGCCTGCGCCGTATCCCCGGTCCTGCGATACACTACCGCAAGCCACAGTCTGGCTTCCGGGTCGGCGTCGCCGCTCAGCAGGTCGTAGGCTTCCTGCAGCAGTCCCAGCTCCACGAGGGTCGCGCACAGGCGGTACTTGGACCTGGAGACCGGGTTGCGCTGAAGCGAGGCCGCGTAAAGGTAATGGGCCGAGTGCAGGTTCCCCGCAGAGAATTCCGCGTCGCCGGACCCGGCGGGATCTCCGGCGGCGGCGGCCGACGACCTGATGAATCCGGCCAGCAGCGAGATCTCCTTCCGGGAACAACTCAGCGGGGAAAGCCGTCCGGAGCGGACCTGCGGGTGATCGGGATTGAAGATGAACAGGTCGTGGTGCGGGGCGTGGAAGAACAGCAGCGCGGTCTCGGAGGAATCCTGCCTGATGAAAGGCGGATGGAGAAGCGCTTCGCTGGTGAAGGCCGCCAGGGCGGGTCTGCCGTCCGAGTTCGTTTCCGCTAGCGTGAAGAAGCCCGTGGTCCCGTCGGATTCGGCGCGGACCGGCAGGGCCATGGACTGTATGCCGGAGAAGAGCGGGAGGGCTTCCTGGAAGCGTCCCGCCGCGCCTTCAAAAATGTTAAGATTCGAGTTGTCCGCCACGATTATATTCTAATATATTTGCCCCCGGTTTTGACCGCGCCCCGCTTATGGACAGGACCCTGGTAATAGCGACCTTCAACTCTCATAAACTGCGCGAGATACGCGCGATACTGCCGGGGCTTCCGGCCGAGCTTAAAGCTCTGTCCGATTTCCCTGGCGCCGCGCCTGCCGAGGAGGACGGCGCCACCCTGCTGGATAACGCCGTGAAGAAGGCTTTCGCCGCGGCCAGGTTCACCGGGTCGTGGGCGCTGGCCGACGACACCGGTCTGGAGGTGGACGCGCTCAACGGCGCTCCCGGAGTCCGTTCAGCGCGCTACGCCGGCGAGGAGGCCGATCCCGCCCGCAACAGCGCCAGACTGCTTACGGAGCTGGCCGGCCTGCCGCCGGAGCGGCGGACCGCGCGTTTCGCCTGCGTGGTCGCCCTGGCCTCTCCCTCCGGAGAGGTCGTGACAGCCAGGGGGACGCTGGAGGGGCGGATAACCGGCTTGCCCCGCGGCGCGAACGGCTTCGGCTACGACCCGCTTTTCGAGCCCGCCGGGGGTTCGAGGACCCTGGCGGAGCTCCGCGAGGAGGAGAAGAACGCCGTAAGCCACCGGGCGGCCGCGCTCAGGAACATCCTGCCGGAGCTGCTGAAGCGCTTCCCGGCCGGCCTCCCCTGACGCCGCCTGCGCGTCATCTGCTATAATCCTTAATGTAAGGCCTTATGCGATTCAGATTGCTCCATAAATTCGTGGCCGTGATGGCCCTGGTCTCCGTGCTGCCGATCGCGCTGCTGGGCATCAGGCTTATAGGCCTTGGACAGCTCGGCGTGCGCACCGCCATCATGGAGCTCAACCTGGCCACGGCCGACAAGATCTCCTCCGACTTCAAGTCCTATATCCGGAGCGCCGACGCCGCGCTCCGGACGGTCATGAACGCGATGACCAAGATGGACTGGGAGAACAAGCAGACGCTGCTTACCTCCCTGCTGGAAACGCGGCCGGAGATAAAGCAGCTTTCCGTGCTCTCCAGGGACGGCTCAGAGGTCATAAAGGTGCTCTCGCCTTTCGGCGGCGGCGACCCGGAGCTCAAGCGCTACCCGGCTTCAGCCGGGTTCAAGGCGGCCCGCGGCGGTTCCCGCCACCTTTCCGTGGACCAGAAGACCGGCGCGGCCGTGCTTTACTATCCGTTCGGCAAGGACATGGCTCTGCGCGCCGAGCTCGACCTGCCGGCTTTTATCAACACCCTGGACCTTAAGCGAGTGGGGGCGGAGGGCTTTCCGCTTATCCTGGATTCCTCCGGCAGGCCGCTGGCCTGGCCGGCCGACATTTCGTCGGCCGCCGCTCATGCCTTCGCCGGGCTGGAGATCTCCTCCAACGCCGCCAAGGCGGTGGCCTCGGCTTCGGCAGAGTTCACGGGGGCCGACGGCCGCGCGATGCTGGGCGCCTTCTCTCCCATCCCGGAGCTGGGAGGCGCCGTGCTGGTCGTGCAGCCGCAGGAGGGGGCCTACAAGTACGCGATGTTCATGCGGTCGCAGGCCGTCTACGTGATGCTGCTCTTCCTGGTCCTGGCCTCCGCCGCCGGCTGGTTCATGAGCCGCAGCCTCACCAAGCCGATAACGGCGCTTACGCGCGCGGCCGAGTTCGTGGCCGGAGGGGACTTCACCCGCAAGGCCGAGGTGAACACCTCGGACGAGCTGCGGGACCTGGCCGACACTTTCAACAAGATGGTCACGCAGCTCAAGACCTACTCCGACATGCAGGTGGACCGCATCATACGCGAACAGAAGAACACCGAGGCGATATTGTTCTCCACCGAGGACGGCATCCTGATGGCCGACGTCTACGGGAAGGCGCAGGTCGCCAACCGCAAGGCCCGCTCGGTCCTGGGCATAGCGCAGGACGCGCAGGTGGAGGGGAAGTTCCTCGAGCAGCTGATCACCTCAGAGGCGGTGCTGGAGCCGGTCATAGACGTCTTCAAGAGCGAGAAGGAAAACTACTCGCGGGAACTGCAGCTGGTGCAGGAGACCTCGGAGCGCTTCTTCAAATGCTTCGCTACCCCGATAGTCGCCCCCGGTCATGACAGGCCCATAGGGCGCCTGATAGCTTTCTACGACATCACGCTCGACAAGCAGCTGGCCAAGATGAAGGACGAGTTCCTTCACTCCATAACGCACGACCTGCGCAACCCGATGGGCGCCATCAAGGGCTTCGTGGAGTTCATGCTGAAGGAGATCCCGGGTCCCATCAACGACGGGCAACGGAAGATGCTCGTCTCTATCGACCGCGCGGCCTTCCGGCTGCTCGGCATGATCAACAATATCCTGGATTCCGCCAAGATGGAGGCCGGCAAGATGGAGATCTCGCTGGCGCCCGTGAACCTGCGCGACGTCGCGGCGCGCGTGAATTCCCTGCTGGAGTCGCTGGGGCAGCGTAAGAACATAAAGTTCGAGCTCGAGGGAGCGGAGAACCTGGTCATAAACGGAGACTCCGGCCTTATTGAGCGCATGTTCACCAATCTGATAGGTAACGCCATCAAGTTCACCCCGGAGGACGGGACCATAACCACCGGCCTCTCGGACGACGGGGACCATATAACCGCCTGGGTACGCGATACCGGGGACGGCATCCCGTCTGAATACCTGGACAAGGTTTTCGAGAAGTTCGAGCAGGTCAAGGGGCAGAAGGCCGGCGGCACCGGCCTGGGCCTCACGATCTGCAAGTACGTGGCCTCCGCCCACCTCGGGCGGGTCTGGGTGGAGTCGCCCCCGGGGCAGGGCGCGAAGTTCATCTTCTCCATCCCGAAGAACCTGGCCAAGGACGAGAACGGGAAGGTAGTCGTAAAGGGGGGTTAATGAGGAAGTTCCTGCTGGGCCTGCTGCTGCTGACGGGGCCCGCTTTGCCGGCAGCCGCCGCGGAGGAGCTGCAGACCATCGTCGTCAAGCCTGGCGACACGCTCTGGAGCATCTCCAACACCTATCTCAAGGACCCCAAGAGATGGAACGAGCTGCTTAAGTATAACCGCCTCCCCGCGGCCGATCCGTCCATAGCCCTGCCAGGCATGCCGCTGAAGGTGCCGGTGAACCTGCTGAAGGAGGAGTACCGCGCGGCGAAGGTCGTCTACGTGCTCAACGAGGTCCTTTTCAGGCGCAGCGGACTCTCTGACTGGAAAAGCGTCGCGTCCGATATGGACCTCTACAAGAACGACACGGTACGCACGCGCGTCGACGCCCGCGCGGACGTGAAGTTCTACACGGGAGAGATCCTGAACCTCTATCCCAACTCGATAGCCGTGCTGCGCCCGCCCGGAGACAAGGACATCGACGTCCGCCTGATGGCCGGCTCGATGCGCGGCCTGCGCTCGCGCGTGGTCACCGCCTCCGCCAGGATCACGCCGAAGACCAAGGACACCGAGTTCGGCGCCAAGATCAACGACGACCTCACCACCGTGGTGCAGGTCTACAAGGGAAAGGCCAACGTCGAGGCCCACGGCAAGACGGTGGAGGTGTCCGAGGGCTTCGCCTCCGAGGTCAAGATGGACATGCCTCCTTCGCAGCCGGTGAAGCTGCCGCCGCTGCCGGAGCTCGACGGAACCGCTACCGCCGGCTTCTCCGGCAAGAGCCGCACGCGCCTTACCGCTTCCGGGGGCGTGGTCTCGCTGAACATGGGCAAGCCGGTCAAGACCGCACAGGTGACCGCCGAGGTCCCCAAGGACCTGGGCAAGGGCCCGGCCGTCCCCGACGCCAACGACAAGGCGATAGACGCCGGAGAGATAGTCAAGATGATCTCGGTCGGCAACGCGGTGCAGAGCTATCATCTGCAGGTCTCGAAGAACAGGGAGTTCACCTCCCTCGCGCTGGACAGGTCCTACGACGCCTTCGACGAGATAGACCTGAACTCCAAGCTGCCTCCCGGCGACTATTTCATGCGCGTGGCGCTGATAGACCTGCTCGGCTTCGAGGGAAAGTTCAGCACGCCGCGGCCGATAAAGGTCGGCGGGTCAAGGTAGCCCCTGCCACGCATGACCACCCGGCGCGCCAAACCGCTGTCCCTCCTGCTGGCGGGGGTCCTTTCTCTCTTACCGTCCTGCGCGCGGGCGGATACCGCCCCGGCCGGCTATCCCACCGTCTGGGACCGCATCATGCAGGACCAGAGCGCGATAAACCTGCGCCGGGGCTACGCGATGATGGGGGATCAGGACTACGGCGCCGCCGCCGACGAGTTCTTCAAGGCCGCGCAGAAGGACCCTTCCAGCCCCTGGCCCAGGCTGCTGTACGGCTCGGCCCTTTACTGGTTGGGCGAGCCGGACAAGGCCCTGGACGAGTTCGAGGCGGCGCTGAAGCTGGACCCGAAGAACTCCATGGCCCTGCAGCTGCGGGGGATAGTGCGCGCCCGCTCCGGCCAGTACGAGCAGGCTCTTTCGGATTTCCTGGCCGCGGAAAAGCTCTCCCCGGAGAGGCCCGACGTCAAGATGAACGCCGGCTCCGTCTACCAGGCGCTGGGACGGCACGACAAGGCGCTGGATTATTTCCGCGCGGCCGTCTCCGCCGATCCGGACAACCCGCTCTACCGCTACCAGCTCGGTCTCTTCTACTCCCGCTCCGGCCGCAACAGAGAGGCCGCCGAGCAGTTGGATAAGGCCGTCTCCCTTTTCCCGGGCTACGAGGACGCGCTTCTCGAGCTCGCGGTGCTCCGCGAGCGCGAAGGGCGCAACCCTGAGGCGGTCAGGCTGTACAAGCGGGCGCTGAAGGTCAAGCCGCGCGACTCCGTGGCCAGGTTCAGGCTGGCCTGGGCCCTTTACAAGTCCGGCAGGCGCGAGGAGGCGCTGCAGGGCATAGAGGAGGCCTTCCTGCTGGCGCCGGCCAACGAGAAGGGCGGGATCTCCATGACGATGGCGTATTCCGGCAGGCCGCCGGCTTCCGCCGGGAAGAAGGAGCCGCAGAGTCCGCTGGCCTCGGCCCTCTCGCGCATACCGCCCAACCAGGAGGCGAGGGCCGTGGTGGAGCTTCTGCAGACCCCGAAAGCCTCCCTGCAGCCCGCCGCCGAGGGGGAGAAACTGTCCGGGCGGCTCAAGTCCGCGTTCCGGATGCCGAAAGTCAACTATACCAAGCGCGAGTACTTCCTGCCCGCGGCATCCGCTGAGGAGCGGGAAAAGAGGGTGGCGGAGATAGCCGCGGAAACCGATTCCCTGTTCAAGGACTCCGCGAAGAGCGGGGACACCAGGCTCAATTTCAATATCGACACCTCGGCCCCTCCGGTACAGGAGAAGAAGCCCGAGGCCAAGGCGCTGTACAGGCCCCGCGACGTGGGCAACGACATGGGGCTCTGGGTGATGGGCGACAACTGGCTGGACAACGCCGCGGAGGCCGTGGACGAGATAGAGGCTTCGGGAGAGAAAGGACAGGGGCCGCGGCTTATCCAGGGCGTGGGATATCTTCTGCTCGGCGAGCCTTCGCAGGCGCTGGAGCAGTTCTCCGGCGGCGGGTCCCGGGCCGCGCTCGGCCGCTCCGCCGCGTGGGTGGAGGCCGGCGACCCGGCCAAGGCCCTTTCCGAATGCCTGGAGGCGCTGCGCATAGACCCCAACAACAAGACCGCGCTGGCCAACAAGGCCTGGCTGGGGGGCAAATGATGCCGGCTGCGGCCGGGCGCCTGTTCATCGCCTTCAACGACTGCGTTCTCAAGGAGCGCCTCTCCTCGCGCCTCTGCTCCGCCTACGGCCGCTGGCTTGGAGGCTTCCGCACGCTGGAGCTCAGGTCCGCCGGCAAGAGGGGCGGCTTCGAGGTGGAGGCGCTGGGCGGGGAAAAAGCCCTCTTCGCCTCCAGGGAGCTGGTCTCGCCCGTCTCATTCAACAAGTACGCGCTGGACCTCGGCGCGCTGGAGCGCACCGCGCTGCCTGCCCTGGAAGCGGCGGCCGCCGCAGGCAAGATACTCTATTTCGACGAACTGGGCCCTATGGCGATGAAGTCGGAGCGATTCAGCGCCCGCTGCGTGGAGTTGCTCTTCTCCGGCGCGCCCTGCCTGGTCTTCTTCAGGCGCGGCGCCGCCGTCTTCGAGGAGGCCTTCCGGAAGATGGAGGGCTCTCTCAGCGTGGAACTCTCCGAAGAGGGCTGGGCCGAGGCGGTAAGGGATTCCGAGGCCTGGCTCGACGCCAAGGCATGCATGATGAGGAACGACGAATGAACTACACCGAAGACCTGGACCTGCGGTCCGTCAGGAGCGCGCATTTCATCGGCATCGGCGGGATAGGCATGAGCGGCATAGCCAGGCTGATGCTGGGACTTGGCTACAATGTGACCGGGTCCGACTCGAAAGCCTCCGAGATAACCCGCGCGCTCGCCCGCGAGGGCGCCCGCATACACGAGGGGCACTCCGCTTCCGCCGTAGGTTCGCCCGACGTGGTCGTGGTCAGCTCCGCGGTGGGCCCGGACAACCCCGAGCTGCGCGCCGCTTTCCGGCGCGGCCTTCCTGTGGTCAGGAGAGCGCTGATGCTCTCCGCGCTCGCGGGACTGAAGAAGACGGTGACCATAGCCGGCACGCACGGCAAGACCACTACCACCTCCATGACGGCCGCGGCCCTGGAGGCGGCCGGGGCGGACGCCACCGCGGTGGTCGGCGGGATCATCAAGGGGGCCGGCTCCAACATCAAGCTCGGCGGCGGCCAGTACCTGGTGGCCGAGGCCGACGAATCGGACGGCTCGTTCCTTTACTTCTCTCCGCTCGTCTCCTGCGTTACGAACATCGATTCGGACCACCTGGACCATTACGGCAGCATGTCCAGCCTTAAGCGGGCTTTCCTGCGCCACCTCTCGAAGCTGCCTTTCTACGGCCAGGCGGTGCTGTGCAGCGATGATCCGGTAATAAGGGAGCTCCTGCCCTCGCTGCGGACGCCGTACGTCACCTGCGGCACCGGCCGGGGGGCGGACTGGCAGGCCCGCGACGTCTCGTTCGGGGAAGAGGGCTCCTCCTACCGCGCCTATTTCCGCGGCCGCCGGAAGGGGCGCGTGAAGCTGCGCAGCGGCGGCGTGCACAACGTGCGCAACTCCTTGCTGGCCCTGGCCGCCGGCAGCTATCTCGGCTTCCCGTTCGAGCGCCTCGCCGAGGGGCTCTGGAACTTCTCGGGGGTGAAGCGCCGCATGGACAGGCACGGTTCCGCGGCCGGCGTGGACTTCGTGGACGACTACGGCCACCATCCGACGGAGATAAAGGCCACGCTGGCGGCGGCCCGCGGGCTGTTCCCCGGCAGGCGCCTCGTGGTGCTCTTCCAGCCCCACCGCTACAGCCGCACCTCGCTGCTCTACCGCGAGTTCGGCCGGGCCTTCGGGGCCGCCGACAGGATCTACGTAGCGCCGGTCTACGCGGCCGGCGAGAAGCCGCTGCCCGGAGTTGATTCCGGCCTGATCCTGCGCCAGCTGCGCAGGAACGGCGCGCCCGCGTCGGAGTTTCCCGGCGTGCTGGCGGCGGTTAAGGAGCTCAGGCCCGGCGACGTGCTGATGACGCTGGGGGCCGGGGACGTCTGGAAGACCGGAGAGGAGATGAAGCTCAGGCTGGAGATGCTCAGCTAGCCGGGGACCGCAAGCTATGCCGAAATACAGCCAGGTATTCCTGGTGGACAAGGGGATCTGCGGGCGCATAGCGTCCTCGCTCGACGCGTTCTCCTTCGACGCTCTCGTGGAGATAGGCCCGGGCGGCGGCGCCCTCACCGAGTTCCTTTTCCCGAAGTACGGCTCCCGCATGAAGGCCGTCGAGATAGATCCCTCCCTGGTCCCAGCCCTCAGGTCCCGCTTTCAGGGCCTCGAGGTGGTGAACAGGGATTTCCTGGAGACGGACCCCGCCGAGCTGGCCGGCCCCGGCACCGCGGCCTTCATCGGCAACCTGCCTTACGAATGCTCCACCGCCATACTCGACAAGGTCCTCGCCTTCGGCAGGCTTGCGGCGGCCTCTTTCATGTTCCAGAAGGAGGTGGCCCGCCGCGCCACGGCCAGGCCTGGCGACGCGGACTACGGCGTGCTGGCCCTGTTCACCGCGGCCAGGGCGTCGGCCGAACTGCTGCTCGACGTCAAGGCGGGCAGCTTCCGGCCGGTGCCCGCCGTGGACTCCTCCGTCCTGCTGTTCCGGCCCCGGCCTTTCTTCGATTCTCCGGAGCGCGAGGCCGCGTTCCGCGCGCTGGTCAAGAAGGCCTTCGCCCACCGCCGGAAGACGCTGGTCAATTCACTGGCTCTTTGCGGGGCGGACAAGACGGCGGCCGCCGCCGCGCTGGAGCGCCTGGGGCTGAAGCCTACCGCCAGGGCGCAGGAGCTGTCCCTCGAGCAGTTCTCGGCTCTGGCGGCCCAGCCGGGGGTGGCATGAAGAAGGTTGTGGTGCTGCCGGCCTATAACGCCTCCCGCACGCTGGAGGCCACGGTCGCTTCCCTGCCGCGCGGGGCTTTCGACGAGATACTGCTGGTGGACGACTTCTCCTCCGACGGCACCTATGAGCTGGCCCTGCGGCTGGGCCTCAAGGCCAGGCGCCATACGTCCAACCGCGGCTACGGCGCCAACCAGAAGACCTGCTACTCCTGGGCGCGGGAGCTCGGCGCCGGGGTAGTGGTGATGCTGCACCCGGACTACCAGTACGATCCCCGCGTTATCCCGTTCATGACCGGCATAATCGAGGCCGGCATCTGCGACGTCGTCCTGGGCAACCGCATCCGGACCAGGGCCGAAGCCCTTTCCGGCGGCATGCCGGTATACAAGTACCTCGCCAACCGGTTCCTGACCGTGCTGGAGAACCTGGCCGCGGGTCAGAACCTCGGGGAGTGGCACAGCGGCCTGCGGGCCTATTCCGGGGCCGCCCTGTCCGGCATCCCCTGGGACCGCAACTCGGACGGATTCGCTTTCGATTCCCAACTGCTGTTCCAGGCCGCCTTCAGAGGGCTGCGCATAGGCGACGTCCCGGTGCCTGCCCGGTATTTCCCGGAGGCCTCCTCCATAGGTTTCGCCGGCGGGGTCGGTTACGGCCTCGAGACCCTGCTCGCGGCCGGCGAATTCCTGCTGAACAAGGCGGGGCTCTCCACCTTCCGCTACCGCTGATAAATACAAAGTAGTATAATTACTCTTCTGGACCGGCCTAGGCCGGGATCTTCGGCCGTGCCTGCAAGGCGCGGCGCAACGGGGCTACCATGAACATACACTCCAAACGGATCAAGGACCTGCAGGGACTGCTGAAGAGGGAGAAGCTGGACGCGCTGGTCGTGACGCGCAACCTCGACATAGGCTTCCTTACCGGTTATCACATGGACGATTACCTGCTGCTGGTCTCGCGGACCGCGGCATGGGCCGTGGCCCCCAGGATGTTCGTAGAGGATATCAAGGCGCGGGCGCCTTTCGTGGAGCCCGTGGTGCCGGAAGACGGCTTCGAGCAGGCCGTGCTCGACCTCTGCAAAAAATACAAGCTGCGCAGGACCGCCTTCGATCCGGAGTTCGAGACCTACAACCGCGGCACACTGTGGCGCAAGAACGGCTTTTCCGAGAAGGGCGGGCTGCTGGGCTCGCTGCGCGCGATAAAGGAGGGAGAAGAGGTCTCGGACCTGCGCAAGTCCTGCCGCATAGCGGCGAAGGCCTTCGGCATCGTCAAGCCCCGCATCAGGACCGGCCGCACCGAGCTCTCCGTCTACCGCGAGCTCGAGGACGTCATGCAGTCGATGGGCGCCAAGGGGCCTTCTTTCAACCTGATAGTCGGTTTCGGGCCTCATTCCGCCCTGCCGCACCATATCACTTCAGAGCGCAGGCTGAAGAACAACGAGGCCGTGCTGCTGGACTACGGCTGCGTCTACAATCACTACTGCTCCGACATAACCCGCACCTACTTCCACGGCAAGCCCACGGCGGAGTTCCGCAAGGTCTATTCCATCGTGGAGGCCTCCCAGAAGGCCGGCCTGGCCAAGGTGAGGTCCGGAGTCAACTCCATGATGGTGGACAAGGCCTGCCGCGACGTCATCTCCGACGCCGGCTACGGGCAGTACTTCATCCACGGCACCGGCCACGGCATAGGCCTGGAGATACACGAGTTCCCCAGGCTCAACACCAGGGTCAGCGCGTCCCTGCGCGCCGGCATGGCCGTGACGGTGGAGCCGGGCATCTACCTGCCCGGCAAGTTCGGCGTGCGGATAGAGGATTCTGTGCTCGTGACCGGCAACGGCTGCGAGATTCTCACGAAGCGGTGATACGGAGGAAATCAGCATGACATTACTGGTAATAGTACTTCTGGTCCTGGGCGCGTGGCTGGTCATGACGTTCAACGGCCTGGTCAAGCTGCGCAACCAGGTGGCCAACGCTTTCCGCCAGATCGACGTGCAGCTCAAGCGGCGCCACGACCTGATCCCGAACCTCGTGGAATCCGTGAAGGGCGAGATGAAGTTCGAGAAGGAGACCCTCGAGCGCGTCGTCCAGGCCCGCGCGGCCGCCGTCTCGGCCGGCCAGGGCGGCAACATGAACGAGATCCTGGCCAAGGAAGGCCAGCTGACCCAGGCGCTGGGCAGGCTGTTCGCGCTGTCCGAGAACTATCCCAACCTCAAATCCAACGACAACGTGAAGCAGCTGATGGAGGAACTCACGCACACCGAGAACCAGATCGGCTTCTCCCGCCAGTTCTACAACGACGTCGTGACGAAGTTCAACACCGCGCAGCAGGTGTTCCCGACCAACCTGTTCGCGTCGGTGCTCGGCTTCTCCCCGTCGACCCTGTGGGAACTGCCCTCCGATTCCCCGGAGCGCGAGAACCCCAAGGTCAATCTGAGCATCTGAGCCGCTAGGCGGCGATCCGCGGCCTCTTCCGCCTCCGGAGGGGGGAGAGGCCGTCCGTCCGGAGCATGAACATCCTCGAACAGCAGGACTCCAACAGGAGAATGACAGCCCTCATCATGGGCGGTTTCATCGCTTTTTTCCTGTTCCTGGGCCTGGGGTTCGACTATTTCTACCTCAACTTCCGCCCGGCCGCGGATTCCGACGTAGTTATGAACTCGGAGGGTTTCTACGAGGCGAAGCGCCCGGCGGGGGCGTCCTCCATCCCCTTCGGCACCATCATCGCGCTGCTGTTCGGCGCGGGGATGACCGTCAACAGCTATTTCAACGGCCCCCGCATGGTGCTCCGCTCCACCATGGCCCGTCGGGCGACCGGCGATAACGACAAGGAGCGGCAGTTCATGAACGTGGTCTCTGAGATGGCCACGGCCGCCGGCCTGCCGGCGCCGACCGCCTACGTTATCCCCGACCCGGACCTGAACGCCTTCGCCACCGGCACCAGCCCGGAGAACTCGGTGATCGCAGTTACCGAGGGGCTGCTCGGCTCCCTCAACCGCGAGGAGCTGCAGGGGGTCGTGGGGCATGAGATGTCCCATATACGCAACTTCGACATCCGCCTGATGACGGTGTGCGCCGCGCTGATGGGCGCGGTCGCCCTGCTTTCCGACTTCGCCGGCCGCAGCATGCGCTTCGGCGGGCGCGGCTCGTCGTCCCGCGGCTCCTCCGACAGGCGCGGCGGCGGCGCCGCCGTCCTGCTCCTCTTCGTGCTGTGGGTGGTGCTGGTCGTCCTTGCGCCCATCATCTCCCGCATGCTGGCCATGGCCATCTCGCGCCAGCGCGAATACCTGGCCGACGCCGGCAGCGCCGAGCTGACCCGCAACCCGAAGGCCCTTATCTCCGCGCTGGAGAAGATCCGCGCCGCGGTCATGCCCACCCACGCCATCAACAACGGCGTGGCGCATATGTGCATCACCGATCCGCGCGGCAGCCTGATAGAGGAGAGGATGGGACTGACGGCGGACCTGCTGGCCACGCATCCGCCCATGGAGAAGCGTATACTCGCGCTGAAGGTGATGGACTACCAGTTCGCCCATCCGCAGGCCTAGAGGATATCCAAACAAACAACAGGAGACGTAATATGATACTCGCAACGCAGTTCAAAGAAGGGACGATGTTCATCAACGAGAACAATCAGATGGTGGAGGTCCTTACCATCCAGCATCACCGCAAGTCGCAGGCCCGCGCCGTGGTGCGCGTGAAGCTGCGCGGCGTGGAGACCGGCACCATCATCGAGACCACCTACCGCCCGGAGGACAAGTTCAAGGACGTGATGGTGGAGAAGCGCCCGAAGACCTACGTCTACTCCGACGGCGACATGGCCTATTTCATGGACGACGCCACCTACGAGCAGGTGGGCCTGCCCAAGGACAAGATCAAGGACAAGCTTCCTTACATGACGGAGAACATGGCCGTCGAAGGCGTCTACCTGAACGACGCGTTCTTCACCATACAGCTGCCCGCCAACCTGGTGATGACCGTCACCGAGACCGTCCCGGGCGTGCGCGGCGATACCGTCAGCAACGTGATGAAGGACGCCAAGGTCAATACCGGCATCACGGTGAAGGTCCCGATGTTCATCAACGAGGGCGACCAGATCCGCGTGGACACCCGCACCGGCACGTACGTGGAGCGCGTCTCCAAGTAATATGATCAAGGCCGTCATCCTCGACATCGACAATACGCTGATGGACTTCATGCGCATGAAGCGCGCCGCCGTCGACGCGGCCGTGGACGCCATGATCGACGCCGGCCTGCCGATGCCCAAGGACCAGCTGCGCGACAAGATCTTCGAGATCTACTGGAAGGAAGGCATCGAGGACCAGAACATCTTCGACAAGGTGCTGATGAAGGAGTTCGGCAAGGTGGACCCCAAGATCCTCGCCGCCGGCATCATCGGCTACAAGCGGGCCAAGGAGGGGTACTTCACCCTCTACCCGCACGTCAAGATGGCGCTGACCGACCTGCTGAAGATGGGCGTGCGCATGGGGGTCGTCTCGGACGCCCCGCGCCTCTCCGTCTGGCTGCGCATCGTCGGGCTCGGGCTGCACCACTACTTCGAGCACGTAGTCACGTTCGACGATACCGGCGAGAAGAAGCCGTCCCCCAAGCCGTTCAAGAAGATCCTGTCGCTTATGCAGACGGAGCCGCGCGAGGCGATCATGGTCGGCGACTGGGCCGAGCGGGACATCAAAGGCGCCAAGGCGCTGGGGATGCGCACGGCCTGGGCCAAGTACGGCAACGAGTTCGACACGCCGGTGTCCGGCGCGGACTACGAGCTCGACGATATCTACGACCTCGTGGGGATAATCAGGAGGGAGAATGAAAAGGCTGATTAGTTCCGCGCTGCTGCTGCTGGCGGCGCAGTCTTTCGCGCTGGAGGTCACCGCCGTCTCGCCGGCCAAGGTTAAGGACGCCCCCTCGGCCGACTTCACCCTCGGCCAGGTGGCCGTAAGCTCCGTCGCCTGGACGGACGATGCCGTGGTTATGCCGTTCACCGAGAACAAGGGGCGCAAGTACACGGACATAAAGCTGCTGACCCGCGGCATCTACTCCAAGCTGGAGGCCTGTTTCAAGAACGGCTTCACGGCCCCGGCCAAGGCGCCGGCGGCCCCGAAGGTGGAGGTGTCCTCGCTCAAGCCGCTGCGCTCCAAGGCACGTGTGGCCAACGCCGAGGTGACTTTTGACGGCGAGCTGCTAGTGGTCGCCGGGGTGATGGCCTCGAAGAAGGAGGAGGGCTCCTACTGGGTGGCCTTCCCGCCGCAGCTGTCCTTCGCCTCGCCGGCCTTCAAGAGCGCGGTGGAATCCGCCGTGATAGCCGCCTGGGCCAAGAAAGGGAAGAAATGAGCCCTACCGGCCCGGCGGCAAGATGTCTCCTGGCGGCGCTCCTGCTGCTGCCGGCCGCCGGCGCTTCCGCCCTTAAAGTCGAGCGCCTCGCTGTCTTTTCCTCCGCTTCCGGCGGTACCGAGCAGCAGCTGGTGGCTTCCGGCAGCGCGATAGTCCGCTTCAAGGCGGGGGTCTCCACCCGGGCCGCGGCGGACGCGCTGTCAGCCGCGGGCTTCTCGCTGGTGCGGGATTTCGGCCTCTTCAACTGGTCCTCGGTGGCGCTTCCCGACGGCATGCGCGTCTCCTCCGCGCTTACCCTGCTGCGCGCGATGCCGCAGGTGGAATACGCGGAGCCCAACCGGGTCTACAGGACCAGCCGCACCTCCAACGACCCTTTCCTGGCCCGCCAGTACGCGCTCGCGCAGGTGCAGGTCTTCGGGGCCTGGGAATACGAGACCGGCTCCTCCAGCCGCGTTACGGTGGCTCTGCTCGACACCGGCATCGACGGCTCTCATCCTGAGCTTTCCGGCAAGCTGGCCGGCACCAGCCGCAAGTTCGACCCGGTGACCGGTGTCGCCTCGGACAACCAGCCGCCTACGCCTGCCTGCAATCACGCCACGAGGGCTTCCGGCGTGGCCGCCGCCGCTTCCGACAACGGCCGGGGGGTCGCCGGCATGTCCTGGGGCGCCGGGCTTCTCTCGCTCAAGGTCTTCTCCGATTCCGACTGCGGTTCCGACTGTTCCGACGCCGCCGGCTACGGCTCCTGTAGCACCAGCGAGATCTCGATAGCCTCCGCGATAAACGACGCCATCTCCCTGCACGACACGCCGGCCATCGGCAAGCTGATAATAAACATGAGCCTCGGCAGCTCTGGCAGCTGCTCCGCCCCGCTGCAGTCCGCCGTTAACTCGGCGGTCTCCGCCGGATTGCTGCTGATAGCCGCGGCCGGCAACGCGTCCGCGCCGTACATCGACTCCCCTGCGAACTGCTCCGGGGTCTACGCCGTAGGCGCCACCGACATGAGCGACCATCTGGCCTCCTTCTCCAACAGCGACTCTACGATGACCTACAAGGGCCTGACCGCCCCCGGGGTGGACGTCTATACTACCGATATCTCCAACGGTTACGCCTCCGCCACCGGCACGTCCTTCTCCTCGCCGTTGGTAGCCGGCCTGGCCGCGCTGCTCTGGTCCGCCAGGCCTTCCGACTCCGCGCCGCGGATCTTCGACCTGATGAAGAATTCAGCGGACGACCTGGGCCCGGCCGGCCCGGACAGGGACTTCGGCTGGGGACGCGTTAACGCCCTCAAGGCCATGCGCCTGGCGACGACCGGGTCCAAGGATTTCGCCGGAACAGGGAAGGCCGTCGCCTATCCCAACCCGTTCCGGCCCAAGGCCGCCCGGCTGGTGACGTTCTCGGTCCCTGACCGCATACTGGCGCCGGGCGCCGAGGTCAGCGTCTATACTTCCGAGGGAGAGCTGGTTAAGAAGCTGGACGGCCTGTCCTGGGACGGAAAGAACGCTGCGGGAGCGGACGTGGCCAGCGGGGTCTACATCTTCCGTGTAAAGACGGACAAGGACGCTGCCGTCGGCAAGATGGCGCTGCTGCGCTGACCATGAAAGTCTTCAACGCCACCAGGAAAGTGCAGGTCAGCGCCTTCGCGGGCCGGGCCGATACGTTCTCCATGCGCCTTTTCGGCCTCATCCCCCGCAGGTTCCTTGGCGAGGACGAGGGCCTCTGGCTGGAGCCCTGCGCGATGATACACATGTGCTTCATGAGCTTCCCTATAGACGCGGTCTTCCTGGACAGGGATATGAAGGTGCTGCGGGTCATCGAAGGGCTGAAGCCCTGGCGCGTGTCGCCGTGGGTGTTCGGCGCGCGCGGGGTCCTGGAGCTGCCGGCCGGCCGCTGCCGCGGCAGGGTGGAGGAAGGGGACGTCCTGGAGTTCGGCGAAGCCGGCCCGACGGAGCCGGGAACGGCCTTGTAAGTTTCAGCGAAATATATTTATAATAATCTGGCATGCCGCCCCAAGGTCTTAAGCGTAAGCGGAACATGAGCGAGATCCTCCTCGAGGATAAGCTCGTGCCCGAGGAGCAGCTCAAAGCCGCCGAAGAGACCGCCAAGAAAGAGAATAAACACCTCCAGCAGGTCCTGCTGGATATGAAGCTGATAGACGGCCTAAGGCTCCTGAAGGTCCTCGCCGACGAGTGGGGCTTCAAGGCTGTGGACCTTTCCAAGATGGAGCCGCCGGCCGAGGTGGTGGAGTTGCTGCAGGAACAGATAGCGAAAAAACAGATCTGCGTGCCGTTCGCCAAGCAGGACAACTCGCTCGCGCTGGCCATGGCCGACCCGCGGGACTTCCTGATAGTCGAGGATATCGGCCTGCGCACCGGCTTCGACGTCAAGCCCTATCTCGCGCTGGCCCCGAGCATCATGGCCGTGCTGGAAAAGATCTACGGCAAGCAGGACAGCGAGCAGGTGGCCCAGCTCGTGGAGTCGGTACAGCAGTCCCAGACCGTCCCGGAGGGGGAGGAAGGCGCCATCGCGATGGCGGCCGAGGAGAAGAAGGACATCAGCGACGTGGACGCGAGCGCCCCCGAGGTGGAGAAGCTCGTGAACGCCATAATCCTCGGCGCCCTCAGCACCAAGGCTTCCGACATCCATATAGAACCCTTCGAGGACCCGAACGGCAAGAATTCCAAGGTCATGGTGCGCTACCGCGTGGACGGCATGCTGCGCGCCGCCTCGTTCTCGATCCCGTGGGCCTTCCGCATGGCCATCATGGCCAAGCTCAAGATCATGTCCAACTCGATGAACATCACGGAGCGCCGCATCCCGCAGAGCGGCCGCATCCAGATCATCGCGAAGGGCAACCCCATAGAGTTCCGCGTGGAGATAGTGCCCACCGTCTTCGGCGAGTCCTGCGTGATGCGTATCCTGGACCGCGCGTCCGTGCGCGTTGACATCAAGATCATGGGCTTCATGCCGGACACGGAGGAGAAGCTGCTCAAGCAGTTCCAGGGCATCGGCGGCAAGAAGAACTTCGGCCTGATGCTGGTCTGCGGCCCCACGGGTTCCGGTAAATCCACCACGCTTTACGGCTGTCTCAACTACGTCAACCGCCCGGACATCAAGATCCTGACCGCGGAGAACCCGGTCGAGTACAACATCGACGGCATCATCCAGGTGCCGGTCAACCCCGACGTGGAGCTCGGCAAGGGAAAGAAGTTCGACTTCGCCGCGGCCCTGCGCTCGTTCATGCGTCTGGACCCGGACGTCATCATGGTCGGCGAGATCCGCGACGAAGAGACCGCGCACATCGCCATGGAGGCGGCCATGACCGGCCACCTCGTGTTCTCCACGATCCACACCAACGACGCCCCTTCCGCCCTGGAGCGCCTCACGCAGATGGACATCCCGCGCTTCGTCGTCGCCAACACGATGAAATCAGTGCTGGCCCAGCGCCTCGCGCGGCGTCTCTGCAAGGACTGCAAGGAGCAGGCGGACATGACCCCGGAAGAGGTCGCCGTCTTCGAGGCTAACAACGTCAAGGTCCCCGCCGGCGCGAAGATCTGGAAGCCCAAGGGCTGCGAGGTCTGCAAGAACACCGGCTATAAGGGCCGCGTCGGCTTGCACGAACTGCTGATACTCAACGACGAGATCCGCCTGCAGATACTGAAGGACCCCTCGGCCATCCCGGTCAAGGAGATAGCGATGAAGAACGGGATGCGCACGATCGCGATGGACGGCCTGGAGAAGGTGCTGCTCGGCCACACCACCGTGAAGGAAGTGCTCGGCGGCGCCGCGGAAAAGGAATGAGGTTGCGCAACATGCTTAACAAGACCGTTTTCGCCCTTCTCGCCGCTCTCTCCCTGGCCGCCTCCGCCTCGGCCGCGGATTTCGACAATTTCAAGTACGCCTCAGCCAGGACCATGAAGCCGTTCGCGCGCGACCTCGGCGGCTTGCTGGGCTCCGGCACCAACCAGACCGCCCGGCCTCTCGGCTTCTCCGGTTTCGACATCGGCATACGCGCCGTGACGCAGTTCAACCCGTCCAGCGGGAACACTGTGCTGAGGAGGGACAACCTCTTCGGCCTCGGGTTCGTGCAGGCCGAGATAGGCATGCCCTACCGCATAGACGGCTTCGTCCGCGCCGGCGTCGTGGAGGGCCTGACGGTGGCCGGCGGCGGCCTTCGCTACGGGCTGTGGAACGTCTCCGACGAGAAGGGAAAGTTCAACGCGATGCTGATAGGCATGGGCAACATGGCGGCCAGCCGCTACTTCTACGCGGTGCATTTCAACGCCTCCGCGGTCTGCTCCCTCAACGTTCCGGTGGTCTCGCCGTTCATCGGCGCCGGTTACGATTTCACGCGTCTTAACGCGCAGGGCGTCGCCGACACGGCGCTGGACGGCAAGCAGGTGCGTACGGCGGAGCCCAGGGTCTCCGCTGGCTTCCGCGTAAAGATGCATCTCGGCTATCTTTCCGTATCCGTTACCCAGACCCACGGCCGTTCCCTCCTCGGCGCCAGCGCCGGCTTCCGCTTCTGAGGCGGTGGACAGGAACAGCGAAAAGAAGAGGCCCCGTTCAGCGGGGCCTCTTCTCTTTCCGGACATCTCCGGGCGCTCACCCCTTGAACTTCTCCCGGAACTCCCGGCGCATTTCGCGGTCGATGTCGCGCTTCTTGATGGATTCGTGCTTGTCCGCCGTCTTCTTGCCCTTGGCCAGGCCAAGCAGCACCTTGGCCCAGCCGCGCTTGAAATACAGCTCCAATGCCACCAGCGCCATTCCCTTGGTCTCTAGCGCCGATGTCAACCGCTTTATCTCTTGGCGCTTCAACAGGAGCTTGCGGGTGCGCAGAGGGTCCAGCTCCTTTAAAGTGTTGAAGGCGTAGGGGGCGATGTGGAGGCCGTACAGGTACAGTCCGTCCCTCTCCGCCCTGGCGAAGGATGATACCAGCGTGGCCTGCTTCAGCCTGAGCGACTTGACCTCGGGCCCTTCCAGCGCCAGTCCGGCCTCTATGGTGTCCGTTATCAGGTAGTCGTGCCGGGCCTTCCGGTTGGTCGCGATCGGCTCGATCTTGTCCTCTTTCTCCTGCTTCGGCATTGTTTCATGGTATCAAATATAATAAAATTGTAAAACCGCGCGGCAGCAGTATTACGGAGAGGTGGCCGAGCGGTTGAAGGCGCAGACCTGGAAAGTCTGTATACTCCTAAAGGGTATCAAGGGTTCGAATCCCTTCCTCTCCGCCACTTTTAAAAAACCCGCGAAAGCGGGTTTTTCTTTCCCCGCAGAATTATGGGATTTTTTTGTTGACATCATCCGAAGCGATTATGTAAATTGACAATAACCCCTGCGGCATTATTGATATCTCATCCATAGGGGGGCACTCAAGGAGGAAGTTAATGAAGAACATGAAGAAAGGCTTCACCCTGATAGAGCTGATGATCGTCGTCGCCATCATCGGTATTCTGGCTGCCATAGCCATACCGAAGTTCGCCGACCTGATCAAC
>DAIENX010000066.1:0-5277 GCA_027340875.1 Elusimicrobiota bacterium | reverse complement strand
AGAGCGCCGTTACCCCGGGCAAGTACCGCAACCTGACCGGCAACGAGGCGGCCGCCTACGCGCTGCTCACCGCCGCCAAGCTGCTCAAGAAGAAGCTGTTCTACGGCTCCTACCCGATAACCCCGGCCTCCGAGATCCTGCAGACCCTGGCCAAGCACCGCGCCACCGACGTGGTGGTGTTCCAGGCCGAGGACGAGATAGCCGCGATGGCCGCCACCGTGGGCGCCGCGTTCGGCGGGAACTTCTCCGCAACCGGCACCAGCGGCCCCGGCCTCTCGCTGAAGCTGGAATCCATGGGCCTGGGCGTCATCGCCGAGCTGCCGATGGTGATAGTGAACGTGCAGCGCGGCGGGCCTTCGACCGGCCTGCCGACCAAGACCGAGCAGTCCGACCTGCTGCAGGCCATCTACGGCCGCCACGGCGAGTCGCCGCTGGTCGTGATGGCCGCGGCGAGCCCCGCCGACTGCTTCTACACCACGCTGGCCGCGGCCCGCATAGCGGTCAAGCACATGACCCCGGTCATCGTGCTGACCAACTCTTACCTGGCCAACGGCTCCGAGCCGTTCCGCATCCCGAAGCTCTCCGAACTGCACAAGTTCGAGATGGCCAAGCTGCCGCCGCCTGACCAGTTCAAGCCCTACTCCCGCGACCCCAAGACCATGGCCCGCCCGTGGGCCTGGCCGGGCCTGAAGGGCTACGAGCACCGCATAGGCGGCCTCGAGAAGGCCGAGGAGACCGGCGCGATCAGCTACGACCCGGTCAACCACGAGAAGCTCACCGCCGCCCGCTCGGAGAAGATGCGGCTGGTGGCAGAGTCCATCGCGCCGACCAAGATCTGCGGCAAGGACCAGGGCGAGCTACTCGTCCTGGGCTGGGGTTCCACCTACGGCGCCATTTCCACGGCCATGACGGAAGCGGAGGCCGAGGGCCTGGACGTCTCCTCGGTGCACCTGCGCCACGTCTGGCCGCTGCCGCCGGACCTGGGCAAGGTGATGAAGCGCTTCCGCAAGGTGCTGATCCCCGAGGAGAACCTGGGCCAGCTGCGCATGCTGATCCGCTCGGAATACCTGTTCGAGCCCATCGGCCTGAACAAGGTGCAGGGCCAGCCGCTCAACTCGGACGAGGTCCTCGCCAAGATAAAAGAAGTGCTGGGAGGGAAATAACATGGAAAACACCAAGCTCACCGCCAAGGACTTCTCTTCCGGGCTGCCCGTCAAGTGGTGCCCCGGCTGCGGCGACTTCGCCATCCTGAACGTGATACAGAAGACGATGGCCAACATGGGGCTGCCCCGCGAGAAGTTCGCGGTCATCTCGGGCATAGGCTGCTCCAGCCGCTTCCCGTACTACGTCAGCACGTACGGCTTCCACACGCTGCACGGCCGCGCCTGCGCCGTGGCTTCCGGGGTCAAGCTGTCCAACCCCGAGCTGTCCGTCTGGGTCATCACCGGAGACGGCGACGGCCTGTCGATAGGCGGCAACCACACGATGCACGCGATACGCAGGAACATGGACCTGAAGATAATCCTGTTCAATAACCGCATCTACGGCCTCACGAAAGGCCAGGCCTCTCCGACCACGCTGCCGGGCTCTAAGACCAAGACCACGCCGCTGGGCGCGATAGACTACCCGTTCAACCCGGCCCGCTTCGCGGTGGGCCTGGACTGCACGTTCGTCGCGCGCTGCATAGACAGCGACATCGCCGGCAGCACCGCGGTGATGGAGCGGGCGGCCAAGCACGTGGGGACGGCCTTCGTGGAGATCTATCAGAAATGCGTGCCGTTCACGGACAAGGAGTTCGAGTGGCTGAAGGACCCGGCCACGAAAGAGGACATGATACTGCGCGTAGAGCACGGCAAGCCGCTCGTCTTCGGCAAGGACAAGAACAAGGGCATAGCGATAAAGAACATGAAGGCCGAGATCGTGACGTTCAGCGGCGCGGTGCCGGCCGAGGTGGCCGTCTACGACGAGACCAACGACGAGATGGCCCACCTGATCAGCGGCCTGAAGCATCCCGAGTTCCCGACGCCGATAGGCGTGTTCAGGGCCGTGCGCAAGCCGGCCTACGAGGAGCTCTACTACGACCAGATCAAGCACGTGGGCGACACCAAGGAGCACGAGCTCGAGGCGGTGCTGACCGGCCCCGACGCCTGGGAGATGAAGTAGCCCACGACCTGTAACGGAAGCAAAAAGAGAGCCCCGCGAAAGCGGGGCTTCTCTTTTTATCCCAGAGCATAGCGCGGGACCTGTCGGCGGGTCGGGCCGTCGGGCACGCGGTCTCGCAGCACCGTGCTCGCCGCTCGTCACTCCCTCGCCGCGCTGCGCAAACGGCTTCGGTCCGCGACGGCCCTCCGTGCCCGAACCCGCCGGCACCCGCGCGCGGGCGGTTACTTGTTCTTCTTCACGTATTTGATGCGGCTGATCTTGGTGCCGGGGAAATAGAAGTCCAGGATCTCGTTGTAGGATTTGTTGTACTTGCCGGCCAGCCCCGCCGCGCCGCTCTGGCACATCCCTATGCCGTGCCCCCAGCCGCCCCCGTAGATCCAGTAGTTGCGCACCTTCCCGTTCTTCAGACGGTTGACGGAGATGTCGAACAGCGTGCTCTTCAGCGAGCTGTAGCCGAGGATGTTGCGGATCAGGTGCTCCTTGTCCACGTCCACGGTGCGCCTGGTCCCGATTATCCGCAGCGAGTTGACGTTGCCGGACGGGCTGCGCTTCAGCGGGATGATGTTCACGATGTCGCCCACGGAATAGTCGCGGTTTATCCTGAAGGTCATGTCCTTCTGCCTGATGATCTTCAGCCAGCGGAATTCGGAGGCGTGCACCATGCCCGGATAGTTGCAGTTGGCGGACGGATCCCCGGTTATCCACAGGTGGAAGGCCCAGGGGTCCAGCGGCGCTTCCGTCTTGCCCGGCTCTATGTCCGGCTTCGTGACGAGGTAGGGCACGTCGCCCCAGCCGTTAACCTCTTTCGAGGCCTGTATCCAGCCGCCGCAGTTGGAGTGGTAGAAGGTGTAGGCCGGCCTGCCGTGGTAGGTGAGTATCTCGCCCTCCGTCTCCACGACGGCCCTGGTGGTGGTATTGGCCTCGGCGGACTTGCCCTTGTAGGCCTGGCAGTGCTCGCCGTCGCAGATATGATAGCCGTCCCTCTTGTGCACCCCGCCCCTGGCCCGCCGGATAAGCACCTGGGTCCTGGCCAGCACGGCCTGCGCTTTCAGGGACTCGAAAGGCCACTGTGAAGCCACCTCGCTCGGCACCACGCCCAGCAGGTACAGCTCGTTCTCGATTATGTTGACCACGCCTATGCCGCGGCCGCCGTTCGGATACAGCTCTATACGGCCGCGGTACTGCCGGTCGGCCCAGCGGAAGAACTGGTTGATGGTCTTCGTGGTGGCGTCGAAGATGACGCTGCCGCCTTCCTTCGCCGGTATGACCAGTATCGGGCCGGAGAACCGGCCGTGGACCGTGCCGTCCGCGCCGGTCAGCCTGACCCTGCCGTCCTCGTATTCCGCGGTCCAGGTCTCGTCCGGAGGTATCTCCGCGTAGGTCTTGCCGCTGGCCTTGCCCACTATCTTCAGGCCCTCGAAGGACTTTATCCTCAGCAGGTTGTTGTGGCCCTGCTTGCCGGTGGCGGTGGTGCCTATGCCGACGCGTATCTTTACGGAGGAGGAGAGGCTGGCCAGCGCGTCCAGCGGCTCCATCACCAGCGGCTTGGTTATCCTGAACGGCGGCCGTATCTCCTCCGGCTGCTTCGAGAGCTTACCCTCCAGCACCTTCATCATCTTGGAGGCCACCGGGTGGCCGGGCGCGTAGGAGAGCACGCGGTAGTACTGGTTCCAGGCCTCGTCGAACTTCCCCTGCCGCGTATAGATGCCCGCCAGCGGCAGCCGGGCCTCGGTAAATGAGGGGTCCTTGCGCAGGGCCTCTATCAGTGCCGATTCCGCCTCGGTGTACATGTCGAAGTTCATGTAGTTCCAGGCCAGGATATAATCCACTCCGGCGAAGTCGGGGCGGAGCTGTTTGTACTTCACCAGGTGCTCCAGCGTCTTTTCCTTGTCCTCCAGGTTGGAGTAGACGCTGGCCAGGCCCAGCTCGGCCCTGGGATTCTCGGCCTTCATGCGGATGGCGGTCTCGAAGGCCGAGCGGGCGCCGTCGTAGTCGGACTGGTGGAAGCGCAGCCAGCCCAACTCGCTGTAGATGTCCTGGTCGTGAGGGGCGCGCTCCAGTGCCTTCACCAGCGCGGCCGCCGCCTCGTAATAGCGGCCGGTCTCGCGCAGGCACATGGCGGCGTCCAGCAGCGGGCGCGGGTCCGCCTGGTCCTGAGCCGCCAGCTCCAGATAGGCCGAGGCCGCCTTCGAGAGATCGCCTTTCAGGTACAGGGAATACGGGTCCGCCGCCGTGCACGGGCGGGATTGAAAGAGGAGGAATAAAAGAATAAGATTAACTTTCCGCACGGCCGTTATATCGTATGAAATTATACGCGCGCTGAGAAACGGCCCGGCCCGGGACGATGAAAGAGGATATATCCGACACTGAACTGGTCGCGGCCTTCAAGGCCGGCGATACGGAAGCTCTCGGGCTGCTGATGGGCCGCCACAAGGACGCTGTCTACGGCTACCTGCTCAGGCTCACCGGGCGCGCCGACGTGGCGGACGACCTCTTCCAGGAGGTGTTCCTGAAGCTGGTGAAGAACCCCTCCTCCTACAGCGAAAGGGAGAAGTTCAAGGCCTGGCTGTTCACGGTGGCCCGCAACGCGGCGATGGACCATTTCAGACGGGACTCCTCCCGCCGCGAGATCCCGCTGGAAGGCGACGGCGAGAAGGCGGGCGCCGCCGACCTGATAGCGTCGGCAGAGCCGGGGCCGGCGGAGTCCTTCTACGGCAGGGACCTGGCCCGCCGCATAGAGGAGGCGCTGGCCTCGCTGTCGGAAGATCAGCGCGAGGTGTTCTACCTCCGCCACTATTCCCAGCTGTCCTTCAAGGAGATAGCGGAGCTGCTGAAGGTGCCGATAGGCACGGTGCTCGCCAGGATGAGCCGGGCTGCCGCCAGGCTGCGGGATAAGCTGGGTGACGGGATGCAATAAAAACGGGGTGTCCCGCGTTATACCTATGGCCGCCTGATGAGCATAGCTCCTGATGCGGCACGGGCATAGCCCAGGAGCCTGATATGAACTGCGGATTCGGAGAAAAACTTATACTGTACCGCTACGGCGAGGCCGGAGAAGCCATCGAGGCGGAAGTGCGCGCGCACCTGGTGGGCTGCGCCGCCTGCCGCGGCGAG
>DAIENX010000061.1:0-14718 GCA_027340875.1 Elusimicrobiota bacterium | reverse complement strand
CCGAACTTCCCGGAGTTGAGGTGTATGAGAAAGTGCTGCACCGGGAGTCAGCAATGCAGACGTGGTGACAGCAAAGAGATCAAAAGGAGGAACTGCCTGGGGATGGTCCCTTCGGTAACATTCTTAAGTGATTTGACAGGTCGCCGGCCTCCCCCGCCGCCGGTTTTGGTAGAATATCCGGTAAAGAGGACGAGGGGAGCGCTATGCCGAAATTCATAGATAGACCCAGGCTTGTAGAGGCCTCCGGCAACAAGCCGAAGGTTATAGAGGAATATATAGGGCGCGCCAGTTCCGGTACCAACACGATCAGCGTGGCACGCATGGTCAGCCCCTGCGGATGGGAGGAGCCGCCGCAGCAGCCGCTTTTCACGGAGTATACCGTGGTGCTTAAGGGAACGCTGAGAGTGGAACACGCGGGCGGCGTGATGGAGGTGAAGGCCGGCCAGGCCGTCATCACCAGTCCCGGCGAGCGAGTGCGCTACTCCACTCCCGGGGCTGGCGGGGCCGAATACGTTTCTGTCTGCCTGCCGGCCTTCTCTTTCGAGACCGTGCGCCGGGAGGGAGAGACCAAGAAGCCGTACTGACCGGTCAGGCCAGCTTCACGGTCTTTCCGGCTACGATGAAGCTGTCCCCGCCACGATGGTGAAGCGTCCTCGGCTGTTTTACCGACGGGTCGACCCACGCCTTTACCACTTTCAGGATGAACAGATTGTATTTTCCGGCCAGCTTGGCGTCGTGCAGCCGGCATTCCAGAGAGGCGTAGCATTCCTTCACCATAGGCGCCTTCACTGAAGAGGCCTTTTCCGGTGTAAGTCCGAATTTCTCGAACTTGTCTACCCGTGTTCCCGAGACGGAGCCGCAGGGCAGGACCTTGCCGGCTATCGCCCTCGTCGGGATGTTGATCACGCATTCGCGGGACGCCTTGAGCAGCCTGAAGGTCAGGCTGCCGTCGCCTATGACGCAGCCCACCAGCGGCGGGTCGAAATCTATCATCGTGTGCCAGGACATGGGCATGACGTTGCTCTTGCCCTTATGGGCCGTGCTCACCATTATCACCGGGCCCGGTTCCAGCAGAGTATAGACCTTGGACAGCGGAAAGGACTTTTTCATCGTTCCTCCTTTTTTGCCGCGGCCGGCGCGGGGCACAGCCGCCTCATGGCCCTGGCGACGGCCGGCGTCTTTCTGAACCTGGGGTTTATCGCGGCCAGGGCCCTGGCCGCCGCCACCTGCAAGCGGCAGTCCCCGGCCCCGAAAGCCTGCCAGAGCGGTTTCTCGGCGGCCGCCGCCTTGCCGCGCAGGGCCTCCAGCTGCCCGGCGGCCGCAGTGCGGATTTCCATGTCGGAGCCGGATAGGGCGCTTACAAGGTAGGACAAGGCCTGGTCGTCGGTGTGGGCCCTTCGTCCGAGCGCGGTCAATACCGCCAGTCTTACCTCTCCGTCGGAGCTGTCGAGCGCGGCGTAGAGCTGGCGGGCGCAGCCGGCAGGGAAGGCCGCCGCGGCATTGACGGAGAACCGGGAAAGCGATCCGGCCGCGGAGGCCCTTACTTCCAGATCAGGGTCCTTCAGGGCCTTCAGCAGCGCAGGTGCCGTATCCGGCGGCGGCGGGTCCATGCGGGCTATGGCCGCCGCGGCCTCGCGCCTGACGGCCGGGTTTCGGGCCCGGAGTTCCTGTCCCAGCCAGTCCTGCCCGACCTTGCCGCTCTTTATAAGGGCCCGGGCGGCCAGCGGGGCCACGGCGTCCTCTCCGGACGCGGCCGTGACCAGGCCAGGCACGCGGTCTTCGGGCAGGGCGGACAATTCGGAAGGCGCATAAGCCGCCAGCGCCTCAGCGGCGTTAAGACGGACCCGCTCCTCCTCGTCCCAGACGGCCCCTGCCAGGTTGTCCAGCGCTTCCGGCGGCGGCCTGAGCATGCCGGCGAGCACCTTGGAAGCGCCGTAGCGGTAGCGGGGGTTCGGGGAGCGCAGCATTTCGGCCAGCCAGAGCCCGGCCGGCTTCCCGATATCGGAGAGGGCGGAAGAGGCGAGCGCCCGTATCTCGGCATCGCTGCTGACGGCGGCGCGGGCCAGGGCCGGTACCGCCTTGCCGGCGGCCGGTCCCATCCGGGCAAGCACCACAATGGATTCGATCGCCAGGGACTTGTTGCCGCTGTCGAAATTGGCGGCTAGCGGGATGGCCGCCCCCTCTCCCTGGTTCACTAGGATAGAGGCCGCTTTGTCGCGCAGTTCCGCCTTCGGGGATGCGAGCAGCTTAGCCAGGTAGTCGGCGGCGGCGGGAAGCTTCGTCAGCGTGCGCTCGGCCGACAGGGCTACGGCAGGCTCCTTGTCGAAAAGCGCCTTGACCAGCTCGGGGGCGGCGTCCGCGGCCTCCGGGCCGATGTCCTCCAGCGCGCCGGCGGCGTAGATGCGCAGGTCCGTGTCGCGCGAAGACAGATCCTTCTTTATCTTGGCCACCAGCGCGCGGCGCTCCGGCGCCTCCGCCCTGGCCGCGGCCTGCAGCGCCTCCGCCCTCACGGCCGGGTCGGCGGAGAGTAGCCTCCCTTTCAGGGAGAAGCAGCCCGAGGCGGCAAATGCAACCGCGGCGAGGCAGAGCGTCAGGCGTGCGCGCATCGGATAAGGATACAAATTTTTCTCCAGGGTGTATATTTACCAGCTTCCGGCATGACAAAGCACGGGCCGCCCGGGGTTTCCCCTCGGGCGGCCCGTGCGGAGACTGCGCCTCTTACTCGAACGAGATGACCTTGGAGGAGATGTCCGAAGGCTCGCTCACGTCCGGGGCGGCCGCAGACATGGTCTCCTGCGGCTCCACCGCCTTCTTGCCCGCCAGCCTCGGGATGCTGGAGGAGAGGGCCGAGACCTTGGTCACGTCCTCGCCGCGGCCGCCGGTCTGCTCGTAGGTCGCCATTGTGGTGCAGGTGCCGCCAAGGCCGTCCACGAAGTCGGTGTCACCGCGCACCAGTATTCCCTCTATCTTCTTGGTGCGGGCGTTGAAGACGGGCGAACCGGAATTGCCGCCGAAGGTGTCCAGGTCGGCCACGAAGTACCCGACCTTGGAGTAATCGCGGACGGTGGCGCCGCCGGCTACCTTAAGAGGCAGGCCTACGGGGTGGCCTATAACGAATATCCCGTCGCCTTTCCTGAGGTTGTCGGAGCGGTTGATGGGCAGCGGGGTGTGTCCGGTCACGCGGCGGTCCAGCTGCACCAGGGCGAAGTCGGGGCCGAGGCTCTGGCCGGCGGGGTTGGTCGAGCCGGGCTCGCCGCCGAGGAAGCGCTTCACTATCTTGCCGCAGCCGTACACCTCTCCGGCCACCATCGTAGTGACCGCCTCTCCGCCTGCGCGGGCGACCTTGTAGCCGAAGACGAACTTGGTGTCCTTGCACTGGGCATCGGTCTTGATGCAGTGGCCGGCGGTCATGACCAGGTCGGGTCCCACCAGGGAGCCGGAGCAGAAGGCCCCTATGGGCTGCTCGCGGAACTTCTCTCCCGGGCAGAGGTTCAGCCGGTCGCCGAAGTTCATGGTCTTGAGCCGGACTCCGCCGGGGTTGAGGGTTTCAACGGAGGCGGATTTCCACAGCGAGACCACGGAATCGGAAAGGGCCTGCATATCGGAAGAGGCCGCGAAGTAGTCCACGCGGTCGTCCGCGCCGTATATGCTCTTGCCGCCGGCGAAGGAGATCGCCGGGAGGATGAGGACGACGGCCGCTGCGGTCAGGGTTGTCTTAAGGTTCTTCATAACTCCTCCATTGGTCCGCTTCTGAACTACCGCTATGTTATACAGCAGGGGTTGATCAATGTCAATAGTCGGTGGGCCCAGGCCCGACATGGCCGAAGGGCCCAGGTTTATCTGGGCCCTTCGGGTAATGCGGGGACCGTTTTCGATCTACAGCCAGCCGAGATACAGTCTTACGGTATAGGCGTCCACCGCGCGGAGAGCGGCATAAGAGGTAAGTATAATTATGACGGCTGCGACCAGCAGCGCGCTTTCCCCCGGCTTCCTGCCCGGCAGGGTCCAGGGGATATCTTCCCAGCTGCTGCCGGCTCGGAGCCAGGAGGCCAGGCTGTATAGGGAATAGGCGGCCGGGCCCAGCAAAGGGAAACCCGCAGGAAGGTAGCGCAAGACCGCAGGAAAGGAGGTGAGAACGAGTTCCCAGCTGCCGCCGGCTCCCTTGTTCCACCAGTCCCAAAGCAGGCCGCAGATAAGCCCGGCGGCGGCGAGCCGGAGGGTTTTTGCCGGAAGGCCTCCGGCGAGCTCCCTGAAAAGGGACGGTAAGCCGAGGCGCAGGTCCGCGGCCTCGGCGAGCAGCAGCAGGCCCGGCAGGGCCAGGGGCCAGAGGCCGGACGGGAAAGCGAGCGAAGCGGCAAGCGCCGCCCCTCCTGCGGCGGCAAGGGCCTTGGGCGCGGAGGGCCTCAGCTGGAAAGGGCTGGACCTGGCGGAGCGGAAAAGACCGAACGAGGTGAGGAGCTCATAGGTCACGAAAATGGACGGCGTCGCGGCGGCCCAGGCGAACAGCCTGCCGGACCAGCGCGTGGAGAGTAACGAGCTCTGGTTGAAGTAGTGCCACGCGTCGAAGCGCAGGTTAAGGAGCTCCGCGACGGCGCAGAGCGCTATCGAGCCGGCCGCTACGAAAAAGAGCTCAGCGGTCCTGGACACCAGCGGCGAAGAGCCCTTTATCCTCCAGGAGAGGTTGTCCGCCAGCAGGATGTAACTCCAGGCGGCGAACGGGAAGAACAGGTTATGGATCGGTTCGATGGCGAAGAGCCGTCCGGCATAGCCGAACAGCGTCAGGAAAAAACCCAGGTACAGGAACGCCTTGGACTTGAAGTCCTCGCCGAACATCCTTATCCCCCCTTCCCGGCCTCAGAACGGGAACTTGTACTTAGCGAGGCCGAGTTCCTCGCGCATAGCGCGTACCTCGCGCTGCGTTTCCTCGTTCAACGGAACGCCCTTCGTGCGCGCGCGCAGCAGGGCCATATGCTCCTTCTCTCCGGCGGTGTAGATGCGTTTCGCCCCCGGCATCTTCTTGGAGGCCCGCAGCTCCCGCAGGATGGTGCCGGCGATCCTCTTGAAAGACGCCGGAGCGGTGAAGGCCGAAACGTTGATGGCGATGAAGAAGTGCCCTATAGGGTACGGGATCTTCTTTCCCTTGGCGTCCCTGCCGGAGAGCATCTTCATGTAGGCGCCCCGCTGCAGGGCCGAGGAGAGTATCTCCACGGCGGTAGCGTAGCCGTAGCCCTTGTAGCCGGCCATCTCCTCGCCGATGCCTCCGACGGTGACCAGCGCCGCGGTGCCGGCGATGATGTCGCCGAGTACGGCCAGCGAGTCCGTCTTGGCCTCGCCCTTAGAGCCTATCACCCAGCCTTTCGGCATCTTCTGGCCCAGCTTGGCCAGCACTTCTATCTTGCCGCGCTGCGTGATGGAAGTGGCGCAGTCCAGCAGGAAAGGGAACTTCTCGTCGGTAGGGATAGCGAAGGTGATAGGGTTGGTCCCCATCATGGCCTCCACGCCGAACGTCGGGGCGACCGAAGGCCTGGCGTTGGTGCCGGTGAGGCCTATCATGCCGGCTTTTGCGGCCAGCAGCGCGTGATAGCCGGCTATGCCGTAATGGGTGGAGTTGCGCACCGCGACCATGGCTATCCCGCAGCGCCTGGCCTTGCGGATGGCCAGTTCCATCGCGCGCTTGCCGATGACGTGGCCCATCCCGTTGTGCCCGTCCACCACCGCCGTGGCCGGGCTCTGGCGGACTATCTCGAACCTGGTCCTGGGGGAGAGGATGCCGTCCCTTATGCGGTCGTAGTAGATGGGCTTCAGCCGCGAAACCCCGTGTGACTCTATCCCCAGCTTGTCGGCCGTTATCAGCACGTCGGCGCAGACGGCGGCCTCGGCCGGAGGCACCCCTACCCCTTTGAAAACGTCCCGCATGAAGCGCTCCAGGAGACCAGCGTCAACCCACTTTAGCTCTTTTTCCTGTTTCATGTCCGCCTCCGTATGGTCTCGCTCTCGAGCAGGTCCGCCAGGGCCGCGGCGGCGCCAAGGCCCTTCGGTACTCCCGCCCGCGCGAAAGAGTCCTTCATCTCCCGGATATTCGCCGGGTTCCCGATGAAATTGCGTATCGCGGCGGTCAGCCGCGCGTCGAAATCGTCCCCTTCATCCACGCGGACGGCCGCGCCGGCGGAGGAGAGCACCAGCGCATTGGCCTTCTGGTGCCCGCCGGCCGAGGAAGGCAGCGGCACCAGTATGGACGGTTTTTCCAGCTGTACCAGCTCCGCCACCGTGCTGGCTCCGGAACGGGAGATGACCAGGTCCGCCGCGGCGTACAGGGCGGGCATGTCCTCGCGGTAGTCGAAGAGCCGCAGGCCGTTCCAGCTCTCCATGCCGGCGGCGGCGTAGGCGGCCTTCACCTCGGAGAAGTTCCTGCGCCCGGTGAGGTGTATGGCCTGCACGTCGCTCCGCAGCTGGCGGGCCGCGGAGATGAAGGCGGCGTTGAGGCGTCTGGCGCCCTGGCTGCCGCCGAAGACCAGCGCCGTGAAGCGGCCCGGCTCCAGGCCCAGCGCCTTGCGGGCGCCGGCCGCGTTGCGGGCGTCTCCGAAGTCCGCGCGGATGGGCGTGCCGGAAAGGACCGTCCTGCCCGCGAAGGGGTTGTCGGAAGACGGCAGGCCCAGCGCGACCTTGCGGCAGAAGGAGCCGGCCAGCCTGTTGCCCAGGCCCAGCTTCGCGTTGGACTCGTGGATGAAGACCGGTATCCCTTTCAGCCTGGCGGCCAGGGCCGCCGGGAAAGCCACGTAGCTGCCTGTCCCGAACACGGCGGCCGGGGCGAAGTCTTCCGCCGCGCGCATGGCCAGCGTCAGAGAGCGCAGTAATTTGACCAGGAACGAGGCGTGCGCCAGCGGGTTGAGCGAACGCGGCAGCGCGGTCATGTCGAGTTCGGCGTAGGGGAAGTCGGTCTCATCGAGGGCCGGCCTGGCGATATCGTCCTTCTTGACCAGGAAAAGCACCTGCCAGCCGCGCGAGCGCAGTTCTACCGCCAGCGCGAAGCCGGGATAGAAGTGGCCGCCGGTCCCGCCGGAGGCGATGATGACGCGTTTGTTCTCTACCATCCTGACGTCGAACTCCTGTGCCCCGAGACGTTTAGTATGAAACCGACCATGACCAGCGAGGAAAGTATGGAGGACCCGCCGTACGAGAAGAAAGGCAGCGGGATGCCCTTGGTGGGTATGAGGCCTATGGCCATGGAGAGGTTGAAGAAGGCCTGCAGGGTTATCGTGAGCGTGAACCCCAGCGCGGCGAGGGCGGTGAACTGACTCGGGGCTCCGCGCGCTATCCTGGCTCCCCGGAGCAGCAGGGCCGCGAAAAGCCCTGTGATCAGCAGTCCGCCGACAAGGCCCATTTCCTCGGCTATCACCGGGAAGATGAAGTCGGTATGCGGTTCCGGTATGTACATCAGCTTCAGCTTGGAGGCTCCCAGCCCCTTGCCGAACCAGCCTCCGGAGCCGACCGCCAGCAGCGATTGCACCAGCTGATAGCCTGTGCCCGAGGCGTCGGACCAGGGCGAGAGGAAGTTCTTGAGGCGCGCGATGCGGTAGGGCTTGCGGATCAGTTCCTCGACGAAGACCAGCGCGCCGGCTCCGACCGGCGCCAGCAGGTAGCGCAGCCGCACCCCTGCCGCGAAGAAGAGGCCAAGCATCACGGCGAAGAGAAGGGTGGGCGTGCCGAGGTCCGGCTCGGCCGCTATCAGGGCCAGCATGACCATTGAGGCGATGAAGGGGCGCAGCAGCTCGCGCCAGTCCGCCAGGGCCTTGCTGGCGTTGTGGTCGAAAAAGTCGGCCAGGTAGAGCACCAGTACCACCTTTGCGAACTCGCTGGTCTGCAGCTTCATGAAGCCCAGCGGTATCCACCGGTGCACTCCGGCGACGCGGGGCATCAGCAGCGTGACCCCCAGCAGCGCCAGCGTAACCAGGAAGACCGGCTTTATGAAGGGGCGTATCCTCTCCAGGTCCGCCTTGGCCGCGGCCGCCATCAGGCCGAACCCCAGCAGCATGTACAGGGCCTGCTTCTTCAGGTAGAACAGCGAGCCGAGCCCCTTGTTCACCGCGTAGAGCGAGCTGGCCGAGAAGAGAGAGACCAGGCCCAGCATCAGCAGGATGACCACGATGAAGAATACCCGGTAGTCCACGAACCGCAGGCTGCGGTTGTGGATGACGTTGTAGTCCGGCTTCTTCCTTCGGGAGGCGTAATCCATCTTGTCTATTTCAGCGTGCCGACGAAATCCTTGAAACTGCGGCCCCTGTCCTCGAAGTCGCGGAACTGGTCGAAAGAGGCGCAGGCGGGCGAGAACAGGGCTATGTCCCCCTTCTCGCCGAGCTCCAGTATCTCCCGGCAGGCGTTCTGCATGGTCTGGGCCGTTATCAGCGGCGCGCTGCCGGCCAGCTGGGCTTCGATGGCGGGGGCGTCCTTGCCTATCGTGAGGATACCCTTTACGCTGCTGCGTATCAGCGGCTTCAGCGGCGAGTAGGGAGTTCCCTTCCCGAGGCCGCCGAGAATAAGCCAGATGTTGCGCCTGCCGCCCAGCGCCCGGAGCGCGACCAGAGTGGAATCGACGTTCGTCGCCTTTGAATCGTTGTAGAAGACTATGCCGCGCGCGGCTCCGGCGCGCTCTATGCGGTGCTCCACGCCGCGGAAGGCGGCGAAGCCCCTGCGGAGGTGGGCGGGGCGGGCCCCGCAGTGAAGCGCCATCAGGCCGGCGCACATGGCGTTCTCCAGGTTATGGGCTCCGGGCAGGGCCGGCGGGGCGACGGAGAACTTCAGCCCGCCGCTCCGGAAGAAGAGCTTCCCCCCTTCAGTCCAGGCGTTCAGCCTGCCGCCGCGGCGCGCCGAAGAGAAGAACAGCGCCTGCGACGGGCAGGTCCTGGCCAGTCCGCGGCAGTAGGCGTCCTCGTAGTTGAAGACGCAGCAGTCGTCGGGACCCTGCAGCCTGAACACCTTCTCCTTGGCCCTGACATAGGCGGCCATCCCACCGTGGTGGTCCAGGTGGTCCGGGGTTATGTTGAGGACGCAGGCCGCGTCCGGCTTTATCCCCGAGCTGTCTTCCAGCTGATAGCTGGAGACCTCCATTATCACGGCGTCGGAGGGGCGCGCTTTCGGGGCGGCCAGCGCGGCGGGCACTCCGACGTTGCCGCAGACCACGGCACGGCCGCGCGGGCGCAGTGCGGCCTTCATCAGTTCGCCCAGCAGGACGGTCGTAGTGGTCTTCCCGTTGGTGCCGGTCACGGCCAGGAACTTCCGCGCGCGGGAGTAAGCCAGCGCTATCTCTATCTCGCTGAAGACCGGTATGCGTTTCTTCTTCAGCGCCTTTATGAGAGGGTTGGAGTGGGACATGCCGGGGCTCTTCACGGCGAAGGCGCAGGCTAACGCGCCCTTGCCGTGCCCCCCCGTCTCCACCTTCACCCTGCGGGAAAGGGCTTTCAGGCGGTCCCTTACCTCGGTCGCTTTCTTTTCCTCGGTGAGCAGCACGTCGAAGCCGCGCGCGGTCAGCAGGTTGGCGCAGGCTATGCCGGACTTGCCTGCCCCTATGACCAGGGCCTTTCCCCCTCCGAATTCACCGGGATCGAACATGTCAGCGTATCTTCAGCGAGGACAGGGCTATCAGCATCAGCATGATGCCCGCTATCCAGAAGCGCACCGTCACCTTGGACTCCGCTATCCCCTTGAGCTCGAAATGATGGTGTATCGGGGCCATCAGGAACAGCCGCTTCTTGTCGCGCAGCTTGTACGAGCCCATCTGCAGTATAACGGAAAGAGTCTCTATCAGGAAGATGCCGCCGGCCACCGGCAGCAGCAGCTCCTGCTTGGTCGCGATGGCCGCGGTGCCTATGGCGCCGCCGAGGAACAGCGAACTGGTGTCGCCCATGAACACTTCCGCGGGGTAGGCGTTGAACCAGAGGAAGCCCAGGCAGGAGCCTATCAGCGCGGCCAGGAACACGGTCATCTCTCCGGCGCCGTCCACATAGATGATCTTCAGGTAGGAGGCGATCTTGACGTTGCCGGCCGAATAGGCGAGGATAGCGAAGGTCAGCGCCGTGAAGACTATGGAGCCGGCGGCCAGGCCGTCCAGGCCGTCGGTCAGGTTGACCGCGTTGGAGGAGCCGATTATCACTATCATGGCCAGCGCCGCGTACAGGAAGCCCAGGTTCAGGTAGAGCTCCTTCGTGTACGGGATGGAGATCCAGTCCGCGTACTGCGGGTTCGGCGGATACGCCGCGAGGTAGCCGACCACGCCAACGGCGGTGAACATCTGCAGCGCGAACTTGAAAGCGGAGGAAGCTCCCTTGGGGTTCTTCTTCACCAGCTTGGTGTAGTCGTCCATCCAGCCGGCGAAGGCGAGCACGACGGTGGTGAAAAGGAGCAGCAGGATGAAGCGGTTGTCCATGCGGGCCCAGAGGCAGGTGGTCACCACGAGGGTCAGGAAGATCAGCAGGCCTCCCATCGTGGTAGTCCCCTGCTTCGAAAGATGGCTCTTCGGACCGTCCGTGCGCTGTACCTGTCCTATCTTGTATGTCCTCAGCTTGGCGATGAGCCATGGGCCTATCGCGAGGCTCAGCAGGAACGAGGTGATCACCGCGCCGCCGGCGCGGAAAGTGATGTACTGGAAAACGTTCAGAGGGCTGAAGAAGTCCCTTAACTGGTACGCGTAGTAGAGCATAATCTCCCGTCCGGCATCGGCAACATGCCCGAATGATATCTATATTCTATAATTTTTAGGTCTTTTGACCTACCCGATAATTCCCCGTTGTGCCCGTGAAACTCCGGTCGCCAAATTGTATCCTCTCTTCGTGAAGCAGAGTATCCGTATCTGCATCCTCTTTGCCGTTATACTAGCGTCAGGCGGCGCGAGCGTTCGCGCCTGGGAACTGGAGGGTCTCTCCGTCCCCGGGCTCGCGTCCGCTGAAGTTCCTGTCCCCGCGCCGGACTCCCGCCCTTCCAGGGACTGGACCGTACTGATCTACGTGAGCGCGCGCAACAACCTGGGCCTGGAGGCCATCAAGGACGTCAACGAGATGGAAGCCGCAGGCTCAACCGCCAGGGTCGCCGTGGCCGTGGAGATGGGCCGCATCGTGACGGCGTCTCCTTTCAACCCTTTCTCTTCGACGCAGGAGCCGCTGCCGCCGCAGGCGGATTGGACCGGCTCGCGCCGCAGGGCTATTCTGTATAATATCCCCCGATGGACAGCAAGCTATCGGTCCCTGTTCTGAAGGATCCGCTCTCGGCCGGGATCTCGCTTCTGGCGGCCGCGAACCTCGCGGCCGCGGCGCTCTATCCCCGGCTCCTCTACGGGCCTCCGGGTCTTGCCTCCCGCGCCGGGTACGCCGCCGCAGCTTCGGCGCTGATCTTCCTCGTCCATTCCCGCCGTCCCGGCGCCGTTTTCTGGGACCCGTTACGCTCGCGCATTGCCGGCATGGCCTGCGCCCTGTGGGGCCTTTACCTTCTGCTGTTCGGGTTAGGCTATACCTTCTGGCTGCTGGACATCATCTTCTCCATCCTGGCCCTCCTGTTGTGGCTGGGCCGCGGCCGGCCTTACTTCCTCCTTTCGGCTATCGGCATCTTCGCCGCGATCGGCATACGCCATGCCGGGCCATATCCGGCCATGATCTCGCTGGACCTCGCCATGCTGGGTTCGGCGCTGCTCTCGGGCGGGAAGCTCGCCGAAACTCTGTCCCGGCGGCGGCCGGGCGGCGGCGCCTGGTCCGGACGGCGGCCGGCGGCGGCGCTGGCGGTATTCGCCGCGCTGGGGCTGCTGGTCGTCAGGCCGGTGCGCCTGATGGTGGACCCGTCCGCCAGGCACAGGCTGCTGCTGGCGAAGAGCCCGGGCTTCCCGGTGGCGCCGCCCGCGGAGCTTTCCCCGGAGGCGGCGCGCCTGCGCGCGCATGTATACGCCCTGGCCGGGGATATCGGGGAGAGGTCGGCCTATCAGGCCGACGAGCAGGACAGGGCCAGGGACTATATAGTCTCGCGCCTGCGCGAGGCGGGCTACGAGCCAAGAGTGCTGGAATATCGGGGCGGGAGGAAGAACGCCGCCGGCCGGGTCCGCCCTTACTTCAACGTCGAGGCGGTCCTGCTGGGTACCGATCCGGCCGCCGCGGAATGGGTGGTCTCGGCCCACTATGATACCGCGCCGGGAACACCCGGCGCCGACGACAACACCAGCGCGGTGGCCATACTGCTGGAGACGGCGCGCCGGCTGCGCTCCGCCGCGCCCGCGCGGGGGGTGCGCTTCGTCGCCTTCGGTACCGAGGAGCCGCCCTCGTTCACCACCCGCGATATGGGAAGCTACAGGTACATGAGATATCTGAAGGAGAGCGGAGCCAGGTTGCGCGGGCTGCTGAACCTGGAGATGCTGGGCTACTACAACGACGCGCCGGGCTCGCAGGTCTTCCCGCCTTTCCTGGGCTTCTTTCACCCCGACAGGGGGAATTTCGTGTCCATCTCATCGAACCTGTCGAGCCTGGGGTTGATGCTGGACGTGGAGAAGGTGTGGCGGAAGGCCACGCCGCTGCCGGTGGAGGGAGTGTTCCTGCCCTCGGTGCTTTCGGCGCTGTTCATCTCCGATCATTTGAACTTCTGGTTCTCCGGAGAGAAGGCGCTGATGATCTCCGATACCGCCTATTTCAGGAACCCGTACTATCACCAGGCGGAGGATACTCCGGAGAAGCTCGATTACGGGAGGATGGCCGAGGTGGAAAAGGCGGTCGCGGCGGTGCTGACGCAGCTTTGAGGCCGACGGCGGGCGTAGTTCCCCGCCATACTCTAGGGCAGCAATCCTTCCACGATGCGCTCGAACTTCATCGAGCGCGAAGCCTTTATAAGGAAAGTCCCCTTGCCGGTCTTTATGAGATCGCGGGCCTCCTGCAGCCAGGCGTCGAGCGTCTCGCCGTATACCGCCGTTTTCCCCCCCGCCGCCAGGTAGGTCTCCACGGCCGGCTTCATCTCCGGTCCGGCGAGAAAGACCCGCTCCGCTCCGGTATGCGCCAGAGCGGCGCCCAGGTCGCGGTGGTAATGCTCGGAGTGGGCGCCGAGCTCCTTCATGTCCCCCCTCATGAAGTAGAGCGGCCTGGGCAGGCCGAAGACGTGCTTCAGCGCCGAGGCCGCGGACTGCGGGTTGGAGTTGTAGGCGTCCAGTATGACCAGCGCTTTCCCTACCCGGAACTGCTGCATCCGCATCGGCGGCGGCTGGAAGCTCTCCAGTCCTTTCTTTATCGTCGGGAAGTCCAGCCCGCTGGACAGCGCGGCTGCGGCCGCCGCCGCGGCGTTGTGGTAGTTGTGGCCGCAGGCGTGCGGCAGATCTATAGAGAAGATCTCTCCGCGGTACTCGATGCGCAGTTTTACCTCCTCCAGGATGCGCAGGTCCGCGTCCTCGGACCTGCCGAAGGTGAGCCTCTTAAGGTCCTTCCTCGCGTTGAGGCGCTCCAGGTACCTGTCGTCGGCGTTGTATACGAGCGTGCCGCCTTCGGCGAGGCACCAGGCCAGCTCGGTCTTCGTCTCGTAGACGGTTTCCAGGTCGCCGAAGAAGGCCAGGTGGGAGGGCCCGATGTTCGTGATTATCCCGCAGGTGGGACGGGCCACACGCCCGATCTCCGCGATGTCGCCCTTCTTCGAGGCGCCCAGCTCGAACACGCCGTAGCGGTGCTCCGGCCTCAGCTCCAGCAGCGACAGCGGCAGGCCGAACTGGTTGTTGAGGTTCCCGGGGTTGGAGCAGGTGAGGCCGGCGGCGGAGAAGATGCTCTTGAGCATCTCCTTCGTGGTGCTCTTGCCGTTGGAGCCGGTTATGGCGGTCAGCGGGATGTCGAAGCGCTTCCTGTGGACCGCGGCTAGGTCCTGCAGCGCCTTAAGCGTGTCGGCCACCCCTACCGCGGCGCGCGGCAGCTCCTTCATGTCCGCCAGCACGCTCTCCCTGGCCAGCCACCCGGAGGGACCGACCGCCAGGGTATGCTGCAGGAAATCGTGGGCGTCGAACGAGGCGCCTTTCAGGGCCCAGAGGAATTCGCCGGACTTCAGCTGCCGCGTATCGGTGACGAAAGAGTGGAACGGGGCGCCGGGATCCCCCTTTAGGAGCCTGCCGCCCGTGGCCGCGGCGAGTTCCCCGAGGGTCATATCAAGCTTCATTGGCGCTCCTCCTGGCCCTGATGACCGCCGCCGCGGTCTCGGCGTCGCTGAAATGTATGGTCCGGTCCTTCAGTATCTGGTAGGTCTCGTGTCCCTTGCCGGCTATGAGCACGATGTCGCCAGAAGAGGCGCGGGAGACGGCCAGCCTGATGGCTTCCGCCCTGTCCGGCACTACCTGGTAGTTGGAGAATTCCCCGGCGACCCCTTCCTCTATCTCCGCGAGTATCGCCAGCGGGTCCTCGCTCCTGGGGTTGTCGCTGGTGATGATGGCCAGGTCGCTCAGGGAGCAGACGGCGCGTCCCATCGGCGCGCGCTTGGTGCGGTCCCTGTCCCCGCCGCAGCCGAAGACGGTGATGATGCGCCCGCGCGGCAGCTGGCGCAGCCCTTCCAGAACGCTCTGCAGGGCCGCCGCGGTATGGGCGTAATCCACGAAAACGGTGAAATCCTGTCCTTCCTCCACGCGCTGCAGCCTGCCAGGCACATTGAGCAGGCGCCCGGCGGCCGCCGCTGCCTCTTCCGCCGGAATGCCGGCCGCGACGGCCGCGGCTATGGCAGCCAGGGCATTGT
>DAIENX010000057.1:0-5039 GCA_027340875.1 Elusimicrobiota bacterium | reverse complement strand
GCCCATAGCTCAGTTGGTTAGAGCAAGCGACTCATAATCGCTGGGTCGTAGGTTCAAGTCCTACTGGGCCCAGTTTTTACCAGAAATAAAAAAGCCGTCCGGGTGACCGGGCGGCTTTTTTATCGGGCGACGGTAATATATGCGCTGGTCCTGTCGAGGGTTTGCCTCGTCAGGCACGGGGTCTCGCACTGGGCTATGCCCGTGCCGCATCGGGAGCTATGCTCATCAAGCGGCCACCGTGTCTGCTCGTCACGCTGCGGTGTCGCTTCGCTCCACTCAGTCGTCGCGCTACGCAAGCTCCTCCCTCCGCGACGGCCTTTCTCGGCAAACCGCTCGCCACCCGCGCTCCCATCCGCCGCGGGGGTTATTTCTTTACGGCCTTGTCCTTGATGTAGGTGTATTCCGTCGGCGCTCCGCCGCTGTAAACGCGCAGCAGGACCAGTTCGTTGTTCTGGAAGACGAATTCCTTCTCCAGCTCGCCGCCGGCGGAGAAGGCCTTTATGGTGCCGTCCGGTATCTTCCCTTCCTTCCGCATCAGGTTGAAATCCTTGTCGAGCTGCATCTTGCCGATGAACTTGTTGTTCAGCCTGAAGGCGTAGCGCTCGCCGCGCGCCAGCGAGGAGGTCTTCACGGTGACCATCGAACCCGGCTCCTCCTGGGCGGCGGCTTCAGGGGCCGGCGCCGCGGCCTGCGTCCTGGGGGCCGCGGCCGGCTTGTCGTCCGTGTAATACGTCTCCGAGGCGACGATGCCGCCGGGGGCGTACTCCCGTTTCCAGCCGTTGAGCTTGTCGCCTTTGTATTCCGACTCGAGCAGGGGATTCCCGTCCTCGGAGTAATAGCTGAACTTGCCGTCCTTGTCGCCGGCCAGGTAATAGGCCTCCACCTGCACCTTGCCGGAGGGGTAGTAGGCCTTGAGCGTGCCGTCGTTCTTGCCGGCGCGCATGGTCTTTACCGTCTTCAGGCCGCCTTCGGGGTAATACTCGGTGTAAGTCCCGTCCTTTACCGCGCCATCCAGCGAGAGCAGCGCCCCGGAGGCGTCGAAGGTCTCCGTGGCTATGGCCACCCCGTTCTCCAGATACACCAGCTGGCGGGTCATGGTGCTGGGTATCACGGTCTGGAAGGTGAGGAGGGGGGCAGCCGGCTGGGCGGTGGAGACCTCTACCGCGGTCTGGGTGGAGACCGAAGGGGCCGCCTCGGGGGTATGCAGCTGTATATCGGCCTTCTTGATCGTCAGCGCGCCGTACTTGGTCTGCAGCAGCAGGGTGTCGTCCATTTCCCCCGTAACGTCGGCCTCCAGCTTGGTGCCGTCCTTGAGGATGAACGTGTCGGCCCGGCATATTCCCGGGACCATAAGGATGGAAATATATATAAGAAGCTTCATACGCCCTCCGGATCCCCCTTATTCTACAAAAGAAAAGCGCCCGGACGAAGCCGAGGCGGGAAAAATATCCCTTGACAAAATGATACTGCTATGGTATCATTTATTCACAATGAAACTTCTCAACAGGGACGTGGATTACGCGGCGCGCGCTCTGGTCTTCATGGCCCGCGCCAACCGGCCTACGGTGCCGGTGGTCAAAATGCGGGAGGAGGTCGGGGTTTCCGGGCCTTTCCTGCGCAAGATCATGCAGAAGCTGCAGAAGGCGGGCTTCGTGCACTCGGTGAAGGGCAAGGGCGGCGGCTTCGCGCTGGCCCGCCGGCCGGAGAACATCCGGCTCAGCGACCTGATAGGCGCCCTGCAGGGGCCGCTGAAGTTCAACGAATGCGTCTTCAAGCAGAAGCTGTGCCAGCACCACGACGCCTGCGTGCTGCGCCGCAGGATAGCCGGCGTAGAGAGCCGCCTGGCCGCGGAGATGGAAGGCATAACCATCAGGGACCTGGCATGAAAAGGAAGAGACAGATAATCAGGATAGACGAAGGCAAGTGCGACGGCTGCGGCCTCTGCGTCACCGGCTGCCACGAGGGCGCCCTGCAGATGATAGACGGCAAGGCCCGCCTGGTAAGCGACCTCCTCTGCGACGGCCTGGGCGCCTGCATAGGCGAGTGTCCGCGCGGGGCGCTGAAGATAGAGGAACGCGCGGCCGAGCCTTACGACGAGAAGAAGGTGATGGACGGCATGGTCCGGCACGGCGCCAACACCATCAAGGCCCATTTGAAGCACCTGATGGACCACGGCCAGAAGACTTTCGTTAAGCAGGCGCTGGAATATCTGAAGGAACACAAAATACCGAACCCGCTGGAGGGAGAAATGTCACACGGACACGCTCACGGAGGCTGCCCCGGCAGCCGGATGATGGATATGCGCGAGGGAGGGGAGGCCGAGCAGGGCGACCCCGGCTTCAAGTCCCAGCTGAGGCAGTGGCCGGTGCAGCTGCACCTGGTCTCGCCGATGGCGCCGTACTTCGAGAAGGCCGACCTCGTGGTGGCGGCCGACTGCACCGCTTTCTCCTACGGCAACTTCCACAACGACTTCATCAAGGGCAAGAGCATCGTTATAGCCTGTCCGAAGCTGGACGACGGCCAGGAGATCTACGTCGAGAAGCTGCAGGCGCTAATAGAGGACGCCAAGGTGAACACCCTTACCGTGCTGACCATGGAAGTGCCCTGCTGCGGCGGCCTTCTGGCTATGGTCAAGCAGGCCGCGCAGGCCGCAAAGCGGAAGGTGCCGATCAAGAGCGTCGTGATCGGCATACAGGGCGGCATAAAGAGCGAAGACTGGGTCTAGTAAAGGGTGTAACTGAACGACCCTTTACCTTCCACCGCCTTAGCTGTACAATATACCAGTACCGAACGCGGGAGGAAGACTATGGGCAAGTTCATCACTCTGGTGCTGCTGGGCCTGCTGGCCGTCTACGGCCTGCTGCTGGCCAAGCCCGGCCTGTATTTCAGCAACAAGCTGGAGCACGGCCTTTTCGTGCTGCATGTCCGCGGCCCGCTGCCGGAATCCCCTGACGCCGTGCTGGACGAAGCCGCCGAAGCCATAACCGCGTCCGACATATACGCGCAGGGCAGCAAGTTCGACATCTACCTGCCGTCCACCCCGGGCCAGTACAAGTTCTTCACCCCGCTGCTCGGCGGGGATTATTTCCGGGTGGGCCCGTTCAACGGCGCCATCTACCTCGCCAACGCGGATTTCACCGCCAAGGACGCGCGGCCCAGAGCCGGCTCGGAGCAGCGCCGGCCGCTGCGCGGCGTGATCGTGGCGGCGGCCGTCTGGGACATGGTGCGGCTGAAGGTGAGGCCGCTGACCTTCTTCGCGATGGATAAGTGGATGGTGAGGGGCTACGCCGAGATGCTCTCCGGCGGCACGGGGGAGTTCACTCCGCAGGACGCCTGCGGCAACGCGTCGCGCCCGGGCCTTGATGATTACAGGTACGGGCTGATGTTGGACCGGGTGCTCAAGGAGGAGAATACCGTGTTCAACGACCTGCTGGGCAGGAACTACAGCGACGATCAGGCCGAAAGCAGGTTCAGGAAAGCCTATTGCGGCGCCAGCTGAGGACTACTGCTCCGCCAGCCCGGCCCGCTTCAGCTGCCGCTGGTATCTCGCGCTGAAGTCTTCCATCGAGCGGCTCTCCCGGTAGCGGTGTATCTCCAGCCACTCCAGGTACAAGGAATCCCTCTTCGGGTCCACTTCTCCCGCCTCAGGCAGGGTCAGCGCGGTCATTCCCTTCGAATAGGCGTCCTCTATCGAGAAAAGCCTCTGCGTGTAGTCCCCGGTGATGGAGAAGGCCTCCGGCGCCGGCGGCGCGGCGGCTATTTCCTTGAGCAGCGTTTCCTTGGCGGCCAGGTAGTCGGTCAGCAGTTTGTCCGCCGCGTCGGTCCTGGAGCTGAAGCGGTTGACGCTAGGCGGCGCGGACCGGTCGTCTCCCGGCGCGGGTCCGAGCAGGTGAATGGCGAGAGAGGCGGCCAGCGCCAGCAGGGCGGCCGCTATCGCCGCCTGCAGCCCGGACACTCGCGGCTTTACTGCCGGCTTCGCGGCCTGCTGTTCCCGCCGGCCTGCCTGCCCGGCGGCAGGCTTGCGCAGCGGCTCGTAGCAGAGGCCGCAATAGGGGGCCTCCGGCTTGTTCCAGTAACCGCATTTCATGCATTTTATCTTGCGCCGCACGGCCTAATGATACAAAATTAGCCGCGGCGCCCCGCTGATTTAACTAAAAGGGCGCTTTTTTGATAAGATATTCACGTAATCACGGCGCGGTGGCCAAGTGGTAAGGCGGCAGTCTGCAAAACTGCTATTCGCGGGTTCGATTCCCGCCCGCGCCTTGAATTTATTTGCGGTGAGGGCGCCCGGCTCCCGCCGGGCCTGAACGGTCCAAAAAAGCAGGTAAAAAATGAAATCCTCAATAAGCCAGCTGGCGAGCGCGGTCCAGGAATCGCCTACGCTCGCGCTCAACGAAAAAGCCGCGCTGCTCAAGGAGCGCGGCGAAGCGGTCATACATCTCGGCAGCGGCGAACCCAAGACGAAGACGCCCATCGACGCGATACTCGCGGCGGCGGGCAAGCTCACCTCGGCCGAGGTCAAGTACACGCCTACGGACGGCATCCCGTCCCTGAAGAAGGCGATCATCCGGTACACCGAGGAGAACTACGGTCACCGGGTCGGCTCCGACAACGTGATGGTCGCCGCCGGCGCCAAGGCCGCGCTCTACGCGCTGCTGGTCTCCATCGTCGACCCGCAGGACGAGGTCATAGTGCTGGCCCCCTACTGGGTCAGCTACCCCGAGATGATAAAGCTCTGCTACGGCAAGCCGGTCATAGTCACCCCGGAGGACGGCCGCTTCGAGCCGACGCTCGACGAGGTCCTGGAGGCCGTGGGCTCCCACACCAAGGCCATAATCGTCAACAGCCCCAACAATCCTTCCGGGGTGGTCTATTCCGCGGAGCTGATAAAAGGCCTAGTGGAATACTGCGAGAAGAACGGCATCTACCTGATAATGGACGACATCTACCACCAGCTGATGTTCGACGGGCTGAAGCCGGTGTCGTGCTACAAGTACGCCAAGAACCTGACCGACACCTCCCGCCTGGTGGTCATCAAC
>DAIENX010000044.1:0-3348 GCA_027340875.1 Elusimicrobiota bacterium | reverse complement strand
CCGGCGCCTGGCCGGACATCGCCGGCCGGTCCGCGCTGCTGCCGGACTTCTGCATCAGCTCCGAAGGGGCCGTAGGCTCGGTGCTGCTCATCAGCCGCCGGCCAGTGGAGGAGCTCGGAGGAAAGCGGCTGGCGCTCACCTCTGCCTCCCGCACCTCCGTGGTCCTGCTGAAGGCGCTGCTGAAAAAATTCTTTTCCGTAGAGCCGGTCTATGAGACGGCCGGGCCTCAGCCCTCGCTGGGCGACTGCGACGCGGCCCTGCTGATCGGAGACCATGCTCTGACCGCCGAAGCCGCCGAGGCGCCTTTCCGCTACGACCTGGGCGAGCTCTGGCCCGAGAAAACTGGGCACCCGGTGGTCTTCGCCGTCTTCGCGGCCGACAAAGCCGCCGCCGCGGCCGGTCCCGGGGCTTTCAAGGCCGTAACCGGCTCCTACGCAGCATCGCTGGCCTGCCTGGCTTCCGAAAGGCCGGCGCTGCTGGCCGCTGCCTCGCGGCGCTACCCGGCTGCACGCTGCGACGTGGATTCCTATATCGCCGGCCTGCGCTACGTTTTTACCCCGGCCAGGAAAGAGGCTTTTAAATTCTACCTGGATACCGCCGCAGAGCTGGGCCTGCTCGGCCGCTCCGAACCGGAGTACCTCGAGCTATGAACGCCGCCCTGAGAAAGAAGATCTACGCCGGACGGCGCATAACGCCCGCGGAGGCGCTGGCGCTCTTCTCCTGGGACCTGCTGGAGCTGGGCGCGGCGGCCGACTTCAGGCGCAGGCTGGTACATCCGGGCCCGGAGGTCGGTTTCATCCTCGACCGGATAATCAATTTCACCAATGTCTGCGAGGCCCGCTGCGCCTTCTGCGCCTTTCATTCCCGCGCGGCGCTGGCGCCATATGAGCTGACGCTGCGCGAGGTGGTCCGGAAAGCCGGCGAGCTGGCCGCGAGGGGCGGCACGCAGGTGATGCTGCAGGGCGGCCTGCACCCGGACTACGGCGTGGAGGAGTACGAAGGGCTGCTGCGGGCCGTGCGCCGGCGCTACCCGGCCATGGCGCTGCATTCCTTCTCTCCGAGCGAGCTGGTGCACGCGGCGAAGAAGAGCGGCCTTTCGCTGGACAAGGCGCTGGACAGGCTGACAGCCGCCGGCCTGACCTCGATGCCCGGGGCTTCCGACCTGCTGGTGGACCGGTTGCGCTCCAAAGTGAGCCCGCGCAAGATAAGCGTGTCACAGTGGGAGGAGGTGATGGCCGCGCTGAAACGGCACGGGCTCTTCTCCTCGGCCACCATGACCTACGGCATGGGCGAGACGCCGCGCGAAAGGGTTAAACATCTTGAAGTCGTGCGCCGCACGCAGGACGAGACCGGGATAATACGCGCCTTCATCCCCTGGTCCTTCTCTCCGGGGAACACAGGCCTGGCGCATATCGGGCCGGCCACCGGCCTCGACTACCTGCGCACGGTGGCGGTATCGCGCATCTTCCTGGACAACGTCAGGTATATACAGGCGGGTTGGCTCACCGAGGGCCTGAAGCTCGCGCAGGTGGCGCTGGCCATGGGCGCCAACGATATGGGCGGCGTGCTCACCGAGGAGCGCGTGGTGAAGGCCACAGGCTCCGGCGCCACGGCCACCGTCGCCGAGTTCGTGGACCTTATCCGGAACGCGGGCCGGAAGCCTGTGCTGAGGGATTCCTCATACAGGATCATCGACAGGAGCCCGGGGAGGGGGAAATGACGGAGCTGTCGCTGGCCTTCTCTCCCTGCCCCAACGACACCTTCATTTTCCACGCCCTGCTGCACGGGCTGGTCGGCGACGGCTCATATTCCTTCAGGCCGTTCATCGACGACGTGGAGACGCTCAATACCGCCGCTTTCAAAAAGCGTTTCCAGGTCACCAAGCTTTCGGCCGCGGCCTGGCTGCGGTTGAAGGACGAATACGAGCTGCTGGATTCCGGAGGCGCGCTCGGTTTCGGCTGCGGCCCGCTGGTGGTGACGGCGGCCGGAAAAAAACTTGGGCCCGGATCGCACGTGGCCGTGCCGGGGCTCAATACCACGGCGCTGCTGCTGCTGAAGGCCTGGAACCCGGAGCTGAAGAACCTGACCGAGGAGCGCTTCGACCGCATCATGCCGGGCATACGCGACGGTAAATACGACGCCGGCCTGGTGATACACGAGGGCAGGTTCGTCTACGGGGACTACGGCTGCGAGAAGGCGGCCGACCTGGGCGAATGGTGGGAAAGCGAGACCGGCTGCCCGCTGCCGCTCGGCTGCATAGCCGTGCGCAGGGATCCGGATACCGCAAAGCACGCGAGAGTGGTAGAGAGACTGATACGGGAGTCGGTGGAATACGCCTTCGCGCATCCCGAAAGTTCGCGCGGGTTCGTCCGCGCCAACGCGCCCGGCATGAGCGACGCCGTCACCGACGCGCACATAAAGCTCTACGTCAACGATTTCTCGGTCTCGATGGGGAAGGCCGGGCTGAAGGCTTTCAGGACGCTGGAGGAGAGATGCGTAAAGTTCCTGTGACCTGCCTTGTCTTCGCCACTAGGCTGGAGGCCGCGCCTTTCCTGAAGGGCCTGGGCCTGAAGGCATTGCGCGGCTGTCCCTTCCCGGCCTATCGGAAAGGGAAGCTAGGCGCCGTCATCAGCGGCATGGGCAAGGCTAACGCCGCCATGGCCACGGCCTGGGCCTGTTCGTTCTTCTCTCCGCGCGGACTGGTGAATCTGGGCGCGGCCGGCGCTCTCTCGCGCGGGCTGAAGCCGGGAGCGATGCTGCAGGTGACCAAGGCGGTTGAACATGACCGGCCGGGGCTCAGGTACGGGCGGCCGCATGAGCACAGGCCGGATACGCTGAAAGGGTTTAAAGGGGCCGTTGTCGCTACGGCCGACAAGCCGGTGCTGCGCCGGGCGGACAGGAAAGAACTGGCCAGGCTGGCCGCGCTGGCGGACATGGAAAGCGCGGCGTTCATACAGACCTGCCGCGCCTTCAGGCGTAAGTGCTATCTCTTCAAGCTGGTTACGGACGACCCGGACAACCCCGCAAGTTCCGACATTATCGCCAACATCGGGAAGTACGGAGAGGCCTTCTTCGGCTTCTTCGCCTCTTCCGTGCTGCCCCGCCTCTGAGGCCCCGTCAGGCCTTTATCAGGTTCTCCTTGATGTACTTCTCGAGCGAGCGCACCCTCTTTACCGAGGAGGGGATGACCAGCACCGTGTTGTCTCCGGCCACCGTGCCCAGCATGTCCGGCACGCGCTGGGAGTCCAGGAACTCGGCCACGGTGCCGGCCGCTCCGGGAACCGTGCGCACCAGCAGCAGGTTCTCGTTGGACCTTATGTCGGTGATGCCGGCTCCCAGCAGCGGCTT
>DAIENX010000042.1:0-11958 GCA_027340875.1 Elusimicrobiota bacterium | reverse complement strand
GTCATCGTGATGAGCATCTTCATGCCGATATTCCAGCTGTCCCAGATCGGCGCCGGCTGACCGGGGTGAGGAGGGGGAGGACTATATGAACAAGAACCGCGCGGGATTCACCCTGATCGAGATGGTCGTGGTCGTCCTGATCATGGGCATACTGGCCTCCATCGGCGTTCCGTACTACTACAAGACCGTGGAGACCTCCAAAGCCACCGACTCCGTGGCCATCGGTCACATGCTGGGCAATGCCTACCGCATGTTCCAGCTGGACAACCCGGGTGCCTCCCTGAACGGCCAGGTGACGAACGGCTGCAACAGCGGGGCCTGTTCCACGGGCGACACTTCCGCCTGCCGGCTGGTCCGGTGCAACTATGTGGCCCGGCAGGACTGGGGGGCCTCGGCTTATAATTTCTATGTGGGCGCCGGCTCCTGCGGCGGCGGCAACGTCTCCTGCACGCGCCGGGGCAGCGGCGCCAGCGCGAATTACTCGGGCTGGGGCTACAACTTCTCGGATACGGGCTCATGCTCGCCCCGGAGTTCCGCGCCCGACTGCCCTAAGTTCTGACGATATGAAGCCGCGGGGAAGGCCTGGACAAACCCTCGTCGAGGTGACGATGGCCACGATGATAGCGGCCGTGACCACCACGGCCATCTTTTCCGTGGTGCTCTCGGGCTTCGTCTCCAGCTCAAGGGCGGACAAGCGCGATGCCGCCGCTATGGCCATGCGCTACGCGCAGGAGACGCTGAAGGGTTATGTCAGCGCCGACCCAGGCAACGCTTCCTACGTCCCGAATTCCGGACGCTGGTCCGCGGAGAGTCCGCAGCCGGCGTGGGCGCTGTCCGCCGGTCCGCACTATATTTCGTCGCTGGTGGCGGCCCCCAACCCGCTTTCTCCGCCCGGAGTCCCCGCCGCTTCGCTCCAGTACAACGTCACCGACGTCGACTGCGGTTTCGGCACCGGGTCCGGGGCCTGCAAGCAGGTGGTGTTCCAACTGACGTACACGGAGTAGCTATGAAGAGAAGGAGCGGGTTCACGCTGGTAGAACTGATAATAGCCGTGTTCATTTTCGGCTATATAGCCGCCTCTATGTCCACCATCTATTCCACCAGCCACAGCTACATGTTCCAGAACTACCGGAACAACATCATCAAGACCGGCGTGCTGCTGTCCATGCGCGCCGTGCAGAACAATCTGGTTTCGGCTACCCGCGTGGACGCCCCGGCCGCAGGCGGGGTCGGCAGCGTGCTCGCCTTCGCCGTTAACGTGGACAAGACCACCTCCTGTTACCCTGTCAATTCCCTGGCCCCGGTCTCCTGGCATTACTTCTGCCTGGCCGACGACGCCTCCACCCCGGGGTTCAAGTCCCTCTATTACCATACCGGCCAGCTTCCTGCCGGGACTCCATGCGGTAATGTCTCTCCCAGCATCTGGAACGGGGCTTATCCGGTGCCGACCTGTGGGGCTGCCCTGGCCGGCCAGACCGTGACCAAGCTGATGCAGTACGCGGACACGTCGGCCGGGTACCTCTTCTCCCGCCGCGCTTCGGAGGGGATAAACGACAGCGGCAGCGTCAGGGTAGTTCTGCGTTCCAGATGGATAGCCGCCTCCCGCGGGATGGGCTCCGCGCAGCGCAACGTGGATTTCACGATGGACACCGTGATCAGGGCGAACTGTCCGAACTAGCCCGCCTTGCCGCCCGGGATTTTCTCTGCTAGACTATGATTTATGAAGCCGCGCTGGCGTAAGGGCATGGTAATGCTGCAGACCCTGGTCATGTCCGTGATCCTTTCCATGATCGCGGCCATGGTCATGAAATGGGTCCTCTCACGCTATGTACTGGCCGCCCGGGACTATCGGGCCACCGAGGCCGCCGCCAGGATAAAGGGCGTAACGGCGCATAAGATGTCCTACTTCTGGAATTACGCCAACCTGTCCACCATTCCCACGTCCGATTTCATGACCGTGGACGGCAAGAGCGTCAGCTACTCCCGTTCCGGCGTTACGGCTTCCGGCACCATGCAGTTCACGGTCACCATAGACGAAGAATAGCCCTCCCGGGGGGAACTCCATGCTCCATGCCCTGCTCATTCTGGCGCTGTCGGCACTTCCGGCGGCGGCGGGTGGCGCTCCAGGGACCATAGCCTGGCACAAGAAAATCTCGCCTCATTTCGTCGTCTTCCACGAGTCCGCCTGGTCCCCTAATTCCACCTCCCTGGAGCTGGAACGAATGTACGCGGCCATGCGGCTGAACCTGGCCATGTTCGCCCCGTGGATGGTGAAGGAGAAGACCAAGGTCTACATCTATTCGTCCCAGCAGTCCTACCTGGCGGGGGAGTTCGAGCCGCCGCGCTGGTCGAAGGGCCTGGCCTTCGTCTCCAAGAAGACCATAGTGGTCTACGACCCGGAGGACCAGGACAAGCTGAAGGCCGTGATAGCCCACGAGCTGACGCACCTGTACTTCGAGGGGTATTTCGCCGAGAAGCTGAAATACCCGCCGCAATGGCTCAACGAGGGCCTGGCCGTGTACATGGAGGAATCCGTGTTCCTCGAAGGCGGGGCCTGGAGCCGCGCGCTGGCCTATTTCCCGCAGGAGCGGCGCATCCCGTTCGACAGCTTCTTCGCCGCCACGCTCGATGGCATAACCGGGGACTCCAAGATAGCGGACTGGTACCTGCAGTCCTACGGCGTGGTGATGTACCTGTACCAGTCCCATAAACGGGTGCAGTTCAAGGCCTTCTGCGACGAGGTGCGCGACGGCGAGAGCGTGGACATGGCCCTCTGGAAGAACTACCGGGTCAGGGAGGGGGAGGACTTCGGGAATAAATGGACCGCCTGGCTCGACTCCTGGACCGCCCCCTCCAAGAGCGGCTTCCAGCAGCGCGGGCCTTCGGCCAGCTTCAACTTCAAGCCGGTACAGTTGTCGTCCTTCACTTTTACCGAATTCGGGAAGAAGAGGTAAGGCCGCCTAGCGGCGCGCGGAGCGCCCGGGCTGCTTCCTGCCGCCCAGGTGCTCGCGAAGGTAGTGCCCGGTATGCGAGCCCCTGGCCGCCAGGGCGCCAGTCACCGGCCCAGAATAGACCAGCCTTCCGCCGGCGTCCCCGCCTTCCGGCCCAAGCTCTATCAGCCAGTCCGAAGCGGCGATCACGTCCATGTTGTGCTCTATCACCAGCACGGTATTCCCGGCGTCGGTCAGCCGGTGCAGCACCTTCAGCAGCTTCTCCACGTCGGCGAAATGCAGGCCGGTCGTAGGCTCGTCGAGGATGTAGAGGGTCCGCCCGGTGGCGCGCCTGGAGAGCTGCTCGGCCAGCTTCAGGCGCTGCGCCTCGCCGCCAGAGAGGGTGGTGGCGCTCTGGCCCAGCTTCAGGTAGTCCAGGCCCACGTCGCTCATCGTGGCGAGTATACGGGCGATCTTCGGTATGTCGGCGAACAGGTCCCGGGCCTCCACCACGGAAAGGTCCAGCACGTCGGAGATGCTCTTGCCCTTGAACCTGACCTGCAGCGTGTCGTCGTTGAAACGGCGCCCGGCGCACTCGTCGCATTTCACGTAGACGTCGGGCAGGAACTGCATCTGTATCTTGATCGTGCCGTCGCCCTGGCAGGCCTCGCAGCGGCCTCCCTTGACGTTGAAGGAAAAGCGGCCGGGCTCGTAGCCGCGCCGCTTGGCCTCGGGCAGGGCCGCGAACAGGTCCCGGATGTGGTTGAAGACTCCGCTGTAAGTGGACGGGTTCGAGCGCGGCGTGCGACCTATAGGCGACTGGTCGACGATGATGACCTTGTCTATCTGCGAGGCCCCTTTCATGGAGCGGAAGGCGCCGGGGACTTCCTTGGACTTGTACAGCTCGCGCGCCAGGGCCTTGTAGACTATCTCGTAAAGCAGCGTGGACTTGCCCGAGCCTGAGACGCCGCAGATGCTGACGAAAAGCCCCAGCGGGATCCTGACGTCGATGTTCTTCAGGTTGAACTGCGCCGCGCCCGAGAAATCCAGAGAGCGCCCGGTATGCTGGCGGGGCTTGCGGCTCAGGATGGCCGACCTCTCGCCGCTGAGGAAAGGTCCGGTCACGGAGCGGGGGGCCCGCGCTATCTCGGCCGGCGTGCCCTGCGCCACTATCTCGCCGCCGTAGAGGCCCGCGCCCGGACCCAGGTCTATCACGTGGTCGGCTCCGCGTATGACCGCCTCGTCGTGCTCCACCACGAGCAGCGTGTTGCCGATGTCCCGCAGGGATTTAAGGGTGTTGATGAGCCTGGCGTTGTCGCGCTGGTGCAGGCCTATGGTCGGCTCGTCCAGCACGTAGAGCACCCCGGTGAGGCCCGAGCCTATCTGCGTGGCCAGCTGTATGCGCTGCGCCTCCCCTCCGGAGAGGGTCTCGGAGCGGCGGTCCAGGGAAATATAGCCCAGTCCTACGTCGTTGAGGAACGTGAGGCGGGAGTTGATCTCCTTCAGGATCAGCCGGGCGATGGCCTTCTCCTTCTCGGTGAGCTCGAGTGAGGACATGAAGTCCCTGGCGGCGGAGATGGAGAGCGCCGAGGTCTGGGCGATGTTCTTGCCGCCCACCAGCACGCTCAGGGCCTCCGGCTTCAGCCGCTTGCCGCCGCAGTCCGGGCAGACCGTCTCCCGCATGAACTTGGAGTAGATCTCCTCCTTGACGAAATCGGACTCGCTCTCGGCGTGGCGGCGCTTCAGGTTGGTGACCACCCCCTCGAAATCCCCGGACCCGTTCAGCAGGATGTTCCTGTGGGCCTTGGGTAGGTCCTTCCAGGGCTTGTCCAGGTCGATATCGTTCTCGGAGGCGGCGGCTTGCAGCATCTCGGCGTAGTAGCCGGACCAGGAGCCCTTCCAGCGGTGGGTGCGCGTGGTCACCGGGTTCGCCCAGGCCTCCAGCGCTCCGCCGTTGACCGATCTGGATTTGTCCGGGACCACCAGGTCCGGATCTATCTCTATCTTTATGCCCAGCCCGCCGCAGCCCGCGCAGGCGCCGTGGGGGGAATTAAAGGAGAACAGGCGCGGCTCGAGCTCGGGAAAACTGATGCCGCAGGAGGGGCAGGCGTTCTTCTCGCTGTAGAGGTCCCCGGGCTTGCCGGGCTCCTCGGCGGCCAGCAGCCCGCGCCCCTGCTCCAGGGCCAGCGCCACGGCCTCGCTGAGGCGCTCCCGGTCCTCCGCCGAGACGGTGAACTCGTCGATGAAGAGGTCTATGTCGTGCTTCACGTAGCGCTTCAGGTCCGGCGGGCTGTCGAGCGGGCAGAGCTTGCCGTCCACCCTGGCCTTAGTGAAGCCGGACTTCTTGAGCCTCGCGAACAGCTCCTCATAAGTGCCGCTCCGGCCGCGAACCAGCGGCGCCAGCACGCGTACCTTGCGGCCGGCGTATTTCGTTGCCAGCTCCGCGGTTATGCCCTGCGCGGACCACGCCTTTATCGGCTTATGGCAGGAGGGACAGTACGGGCGGCCGGCCTTGGCGTAGAGCAGGCGGAGGTAGTCATATATCTCCGTAACGGTCCCCACGGTGGAGCGGGGGTTCTTCGAGGGGTGGTGCTGCTGTATGGCTATGGCCGGGGAAAGGCCCTCTATGGAGTCCACGTCTGGTTTGTCCATCTGCTCCAAGAACTGGCGGGCGTAGGCGGAGAGCGACTCCACGTAGCGGCGCTGACCTTCGGCGTAGATGGTGTCGAAGGCGAGCGTGGACTTGCCCGAGCCCGAAAGGCCGGTGATGACGACCAGCTTGTTCTTGGGTATCTCGAGGCTCAGGTTGCGCAGGTTGTGGGAGCGCGCTCCGCTGACTATTATCTTGTCCATACTCGTGTGCCGGTGAGCCTGTCGTCTTTCTCCGGGACAGGGTCAGAAAAACCGCCCCGGAAGCCGAGGCTTGCGCAAGCGCCGAGGCTGAGGGCCGGATGCGCGCGCACGGTGTGCGCGACGCTGTTTTTTATGGCCCTGTCCCGGAGAAAGGCCGCTGGTATATCTGTCGGCGACGGTAGGCTTCAGGAATCGGCGCGAGGGGGCGGGGTAGTCCACGGTGTAGTGCAGGCCGCGGCTCTCCCTGCGGTGGCGGGCGGAGCGTATTATGACCTCCGCCAGGCACGCGATGTTCCTGAGTTCAAGCAGGTCTCGGGTGGGCAGGAAATCCCAGTAATACTTGATGATCTCCCCGGAGATCAGTTCCATGCGCGCGGCGGCCCTGGCGAGGCGCTTGTCGCTGCGGACAATGCCCACGTAGTTCCACATCAGCGTGCGGATCTCGTCCCAGTTGTGCTTGATGACGACGGCCTCGTCGGAAGGCCGCGCGTTGCCGGTGGTCCAGTGGGCGGGCTTCTCGCCCGTCTGCAGCGGCTCATGCTCCGCCGCGGCGGCTGCGGCCGCGCGGTGGGCGAACACGCAGGCCTCCAGCAGCGAGTTGGAGGCCAGGCGGTTGGCGCCGTGCAGGCCGGTATGGGAGACCTCCCCTATGGCGAAGAGGCCGGGCATCGCGGTGCGGCCGCGGTCGTCCACGCCTACGCCGCCGCAGAAGAAATGCGCCGCGGGAACTACCGGTATGGGGTCGCGCGTAATATCTATGCCGAGGCTCAGGCATTTGGCGTATATCGTGGGGAAGCGCTTTTTGAGGAACGCGGCCTTCAGGTGGGTCATGTCCAGGAAGACGCAGTCCTCGCCGGTGCGCTTGAGCTCCGAGTCTATGGCCCTGGCCACTATGTCGCGCGGGGCCAGTTCGCGGTGGCGCGAATACCTGGACATGAAGGCCTTGCCGTCGGCGCCCCGCAGGATGCCGCCCTCGCCGCGCAGGGCCTCGGAGATAAGGAAGGATTTCGCCTGCGGGTGGAAGAGACAGGTCGGGTGGAACTGGACGAACTCCATGTTGACCAGCGGGAGGCCGGCCCGGTAGGCCATGGCCATGCCGTCGCCGGTGGTGACGTCGGGATTCGAGGTGTAGAGATACACCTTCCCGGCGCCGCCGCAGGCCAGCACCGTGGTGCCGCCGAGGAAGCTGTGGACCCTGCCGGTGGAATGCTCGAGGGCGTAGACGCCCAGGCAGCGGTTGGCGCCGGGCCTGCGCTTGGCCGGCCGGTGGCGGAGTATCAGGTCCACGGCGTGGAAATAGGGGAAGAAGGTGATGTTCCTTTCGGAGAGACAGGCCTGCAGCAGCGCGCGCTCCATCTCCCAGCCGGTGGCGTCCGCCGCGTGGAGGATGCGGCGGCGGGAATGGCCGCCCTCCAGGCCCAGCTCGAAACCACCGCCTTTCCTGTTGAACCTGGCGCCCAGTTCTACCAGCTCGCGTATCCTGGCCGGGGCCTCGCTTATGGTCATCCGGACTATCTCCGGGTCGGAGAGTCCGGCCCCGGTGCGCAGCGTATCCGCCGCATGCAGGGCGAAGCTGTCCTTCGGATCTGTTACGGCGGCTATGCCCCCTTGGGCGAGCGCGCTGTTGGAGGTCTCGGGGGCGCGCTTCGTTATTATCGCCACCCTGCCGGAGGCGGCCAGCTTGAGGGCGGCCGAAAGTCCGGCGGCGCCGCTGCCCACTACGATAAAGTCGAATTTTTGAACCGACATGTTCCCGCCAGGTCCGCGGTCTTTTCTTGGGCCGCGATAAAAAGATAAACTAATTTTATCAAATTATGAAAGAGCCGGTCCCGACCAGGAAGAAACTAGCCCTATACGCCCCTGTAGCCCTGTCCGTGGGCATACTGGTCTGGCTGGTCTACCCCAACCTGGGCGCGATGGCCCACACACTGCGCAATTCCAACCCGTGGTGGCTGCTGCTCTCCGTTTTCTTCTCGTTCTGCAGCTACACGCTGATGGGCTTCTCCCTCTGGGAGGTGCTGCGCATCCTGGGCATCGGGCTGCCTTTCCTGGAAGTCGCCGGCATCGCCTTCGTCTCCACCACGGTCAACTATTTCGTCTCCTCCGGCGGCATCAGCGGCTTCGCCACCAGGGCCCATCTGCTGGGCAAGCGCAGGGTGCCCTACGGGGCCAGCGTCACCTCGTCGGTGGTGATCACGGTGCTGATCTACCTGGCGCTGGCCTTCATAGTGGTGCAGGGCGCCGTGCTCCAGTTCATGCACACCCCGGACGTCCACCGCAACATGACGGCGGCGATAATCGGGGTGGTGGCCGTCCTGGCCTTCGCGTTCACGCTCACGCTCCTATTCTTCCATCACGAGCTGCGCACCGTCTGGGGCCGCAAGCTCTTCGTGGCGGTCAACCGCGTCATCTACCTCTTCTCCCGGCGGGAGATCCCCAGGGAGAACTTCGACAAGTTCGAGGCGCAGCTGGACGAGGGCATACGGGCCATAGAGGTCCGGCGCTTCGAGCTTTCCAAGGTGCTGGCCTACGTGTTCGCGGACTGGTTCAGCAATATACTCATCCTCTACTTCTGCTTCAAGGCCGTCGGCGTGTCGCTGGGCGCCAGCACGCTTATCGCGGGGTTCGCTTTCGGCATGTTGATGACCATCATCCCGATACTTCCGGGAGGCCTCGGGGCGATGGAGGCCGCGATGACCGCGGCTTTCTCCGGCATGGGGGTGCCGGTGGCGGAGGCCCTTACCGCCAGCCTGATGTTCCGGCTGTTCTACTATCTGTTGCCGGCTTTCCTCAGCATCTTCATCTACTGGACGCTGCACGCCACCGAGCCGCCTCCCGCCGGGGAACACTCGCGGCATGGGAAGGGGAAGAGATGATAGAGAAGTTCGACGGGACCGCGCCGGAGCTGGACGTGTCCGCCTGGGCGCACCGCTCGGCCGAGATCATCGGGCGGGTGAAGATAGGGGCGGAGGCCTCGGTCTGGCCCGGAGCGGTGGTGCGCGGCGATGTGGACAGGATAGAGATAGGCCGCGGTGCCAACATACAGGACCTGGCGGTGCTGCATCCCAATACCGGAAGCCCCGTGCTCGTGGGCGAGGGCGTCACCGTCGGGCATTCGGCCATAGTGCACGGATCGTCGGTCGGGAACCACTGCCTGATAGGCATGGGGGCGGTCCTGATGGAATGCGAGGTCGGAGAGTATTGCCTGATAGCGGCAGGTTCCGTGGTCACTCCCGGCACTAAGGTGCCGCCGCGCAGCATGGTCATGGGCGCTCCCGCCAAGGTCAGGCGCCAGCTCACAGAAGAGGAATGCGAGGGGCTGCGGAAGTCCGAACGGACCTATATCCGGCTCGCGGCGAAGTACCGGGAGGGGGGCAGATGACGCAGCGCAAGATAGTGATGATAGAGGACAGCAAGGCGGCCTCGGGCGTCCTTAAGGAAGTGCTGGCCGCCGAGGGCTACAGCGTCCTGCACGCCTCCGACGGGGTTTCAGGGCTGGCCCTGGCGCGCCGCGAGAAGCCCGACCTGATACTGCTGGACCTCCTGCTCCCCAAACTGAACGGCTACGACGTGTGCAACGCGCTTATGCGCGACAATCTGATGCGGCATACCCCGATACTGATAATCTCCACGCTGGATACACCTGAAAGCATAGAGAAGGCCAAGCAATGCGGCGCGCGAAACTTCATGAAGAAGCCGTACAACCTGGACGACCTGCTCCGGGAGATAAAGCGGCTGCTTCCCAAGGACTGATAAGGCGTATCTACGTCCTGCTCCTCAAGGCCTTCGGCCCGCAGGGCTGGTGGCCGGTCACGCCCGCCGGCGCGGCCGCGCCGGTATATCTGCCGGGGTTCTACGGCCCCCTGACGGAGCGGGCGATGTTCGAGATCTGCGCCGGGGCCATCCTTACCCAGAACACGGCCTGGACCAACGTGGAGAAGGCGCTCGCGGCGCTGCGCGAGGCGGACCTGATGTCGCCGCGGGCCATGGCGTCCTGCCCCTTGCCGCGGCTGGAGCGGGCCGTGCGCAGCAGCGGCTATTACAGGCAGAAGGCCCGCCGGCTCAGGGAGTTCTGCCGCCGGGCCCTTCGCGATCATCCGGAGGGATTTGAAAAGTGGTTCTGCCGGGCTTCTGCTTCCGCGCTGCGGGCGGAACTGCTTTCCTACAAGGGCGTGGGCCCGGAGACCGCGGACTCGATGGTCCTCTATGCGGCGGGAAAGCCCTCCTTCGTTATAGACGCCTATACTCGCCGCATGGGCGAACGCGCGGGGCTGGCCAGGGGGCTGTCCTACGACGGCTGGAAAGCCCTGTTCGAGGCGCTGCTGCCGCCCGACGTAAAAGTGTATAATGAGTATCACGCTCTTTTGGTGAGGCTGGGCAAGGACTTTTGCCGGAAATCGAAGCCGCTCTGCGCCAGGTGCCCGCTCGGGAATGTATGCAGGAAGATCATATGACCATAGAACAGATAGGGATTTTGCTGGACAAGGGTGAATTCGCAAAAGCACTGGCGGCGCTGAAGCGCGCCGTGGCCGGACCCGGGCGGGCCCGTATGCTCTTCATGAAGGCCGAGGCCCTGCGCGGGCTGGGCCTGTTCGCGGCAGCGTTGAAGGAATACCCCGCCGCCAGGAAGGCTGCCAGGGACGATAAGGAGCTCAGCCTCGAGGTGCTCCTGGGCGAGGCGCGCTGTTCCCGCGCCCTCGGTAACGAGAAGGGCGCGTTCGCCGCGGCCAAAAGGGCCCTGTCGGTGTCCAGGGAGCTGGAGCTGTTCGAGGATGACGCCAGGCTGGAGTGGGCGCTGGCTCTCCGCCTCGTGGGACGTCTCCCTGAGGCCGCCCGCCTGCTGGAGGGGCTGTACAAGGACTATCTTCGCGCGGGGGACCTTTCCGGGCAGGCCTTCGCGCTCTGGGCGCTTGGGGGGCTTTACCGCCTCGAGGGCCGGTACGCCGAGGGGATAAAGGCCTTCGAGACGTCGTTGAAGGCGGCTAAAAAGGACGGGGACGAAGCCGCGGCGGGATATGCGCTCTTCGGGCTGGGCGGAATACTGCGCGTCGCCGGCCGTATGGGCCGCGCGCTGGACTGTTACGTCAGGGCCCGCCGGCTCTTCTCGGGCACCGACGACACTTTCGCGAAGGCCTACGCGGAATGCGGGACCTCGAACGTCCTGCGGCAGCTTGGCCGTCTCGAGGAGGCCTATGCGGGCTACACGCGGGCTCATAGACTCTATTCCTCGCTTTCCGACTGGGCGGACCTCGGCTTCGTGGAATGGGGCATGGGGGAGATAAACAGGAAGAACGGCGATCTCTCCGCCGCGCTGAAGAACTACCGCGAGGCGACCAGGCTGTTCAAGGGCCGCTCCGAGCCGCGTGGCGAGGCCCTGGTACTGCTCTCCCTGGCCCAGCTCTACTACCTTACGGGCGAGACCGCCCGCGCAGAGGCCCGGCACGACGCCGCGATGAGGCACATCCGCCGCCACGGCCTTCACACCCACCTGGAAACGTTCACCTAGGCAGTCCTGCAAGTTCGCGGGTCCTGGCGAGGGTATGCCTCCGTCAGGCACGGGGTCGGGACACACCGTGCCCGCCCCTCGTCACTCGCCCCTCGCGCTGCGCAAGCTCGGGGCTCCGTGACGCCTTCCGGAGGCATACCCGTCGTCACCCGCTCCTGTTATTCAGCCTGCCTTGGCCGCCGGAACAACTGGAGGGGTGACGACCGGGCCGTTTTTTCGGGCCGGCCGGTGATCAGAGCTTGAAGTCCCAGCCGAGGTAGAGCTCGCGGGCCTTGGGGTCGTTGAGCAGCTTGTTCGCGTCGCCGTCTATCAGGATCTGCCCGCCGTAGATAAGGTAGGAGCGGTCCGTGATCGACAGCGTCTCGCGCACGTTGTGGTCCGTGATCAGCACGCCTATGCCCTTGTCCTTGAGGTGGGTGATGATCTTCTTCAGGTCGCTGACGGTGATGGGGTCTATGCCCACGAAGGGTTCGTCGAGCAGGATGATCCTGGGGTCGTTTATCATCACCCTTGCCACCTCGAGGCGGCGCTTCTCGCCGCCGGAGAGCGTCCAGGCCTTCTGCGCCCTTAGCTTCAGCAGGCCGAACTCGCCCAGCAGCGCTTCCACCCGGGCCATCATGGCCCGGCGGTCCGGAGTGGTGCGCTCCAGTATGGCCACCAGGTTCTCCT
>DAIENX010000022.1:0-45974 GCA_027340875.1 Elusimicrobiota bacterium | reverse complement strand
TGCGGCACGGGCATGGCCCAGTGCGAGACCCCGTGCCTGACGAGACGAACCGCCGACAGGACCCGCCCTGCCGCCCGGTCACTTGCCCTCCTGACAGCAAAACCCCCTAACTTGCTATAATATAGATAATATTCGGCCGGGAAGCCGGCCGGGTCGCTATTTATCTCGAAGGGCGGGCTACATGAAAAAAGCGCTAATCACGGGCATCACTGGTCAGGACGGTTCCTATCTTTCAGAATTCCTTCTGGAGAAGGGCTACGAGGTGCACGGCATACGCAGGCGCGCGGCCTCGTTCAACATGGCCCGCATCTCACATCTGATAAAGCACCCGCGGCTGAAGCTGCACTTCGGCGACCTGACCGACTCCACCAACCTCACCCGCCTGATAGCGGAGATAAAGCCCGACGAGATCTACAACCTGGGCGCGCAGAGCCACGTGGCGGTAAGCTTCGAGGAGCCGGAGTACACGGCCGATTGCGACGCGCTTGGCACGATGCGCATACTCGAGGCCGTCAGGCTGCTGGGGCTGGCGAAGAAGACCCGCATCTACCAGGCCTCCACGTCGGAGCTGTTCGGCAAGGTGGTCGAGATACCGCAGAAGGAGACCACCCCGTTCTACCCGCGCAGCCCCTACGGCGTGGCCAAGCTCTACGGCCTTTGGATAACCCGCAACTACCGCGAATCCTACGGCATGTTCGCCAGCAACGGCATACTGTTCAACCACGAGAGCCCGCTGCGCGGCGACGAGTTCGTGACCCGCAAGATAACCCGCGCGCTGGGCCGCATAGTGCTGGGCGACCAGAAATGCCTGTACATGGGCAACATGAACGCCCTGCGCGACTGGGGCCACGCCCGCGACTACGTGAAGGCGATGTGGAAGATACTGCAGGTCAGGAAGGCGGACGATTTCGTTATAGCCACTGGCCGCCAGCATTCGGTAAGGAAGTTCATAGAGCTGGCCGCCAAGGAAGTGGGCATCGCCGTGGGCTGGAAGGGCAAGGGCGTCAAAGAGACCGGCTTCGTGAAGGCGGTGAGGCCGCTGCCGGGAATGGAGACCAAAGTAAAGACGGGCGACGTGATAGTGCGCGTCGACACGAAGTTCTACCGTCCGGCCGAGGTGGAGACCCTGCTGGGCGATCCCGCCAAGTCCCGCAAGGTGCTGGGCTGGAAGCCGGAGACCACTTTTGAGCAGCTGGTGCGCGAGATGGCCGCCAGCGACCTGAGGCTGGCCCAGAGCGAGCACCTGCTCAAGAAGAGCGGCTTCGCCGGGATAAAGAGCTGCTGACCGGATGGCTCCCGCACGCAACGTCTACGTGGTGGCCGGGCCCAACGGGTCCGGCAAGACCACTTTCGCCAGGGAGTTCCTGCCCAACTACGCCAAGTGTCCCAACTTCGTCAACGCGGACCTGATAGCGCAGGGCCTCTCGCCGTTCGACCCGACGGCGGCCGCCATAAGGGCGGGGCGCCTGGTGCTGAGCCGTATACACGAGTTCTCCCGGACGGGCGCGGACTTCGGCTTCGAGACCACGCTGTCCGGCAAGACCCACCGCAGGCTGTTCCGCCGCCTGGAGGCGGAAGGCTACAAGGTGCATATCTATTTCCTCTGGGTGCCGGCGCCCGCGCTGTCGCTCCTGCGCATCAAGAACCGGGTGGCCGACGGCGGCCACGACGTGCCGGTCTCCGACGTGGGGCGGCGTTTCGACCGGTCCATCATCAATTTCTTCGGCGTCTACGTGAACGTAGCCTCCAGCTGGATGCTGTTCGACAACTCCGGCCCCAGGCCGGTGCTGGCCGCTAAAGGCCACGGCGACAGCGTTACCGTGGAGAACCAGAAGCTTTTTGACCATATAGTCCCCAAGAACAAACTATGAAAAAACGACTTTCGATGCAGGACAAGGCCGAGATCGCCATGAAGGTGGCGGTGAAGAAGGCCATAGCCGAGCACAGGAAGAAGGGCCGGCCGATAGCGATCTGGAAGGACGGGAAGGCGGTGAACGTCGACCCGGATAGCTTGAAATGAAGAAAGCGCTGATAACGGGCTACCGCGGCCAGGACGGGGCGTACCTCTCCCGCCTGCTGCTCGAGAAAGGCTACGAGGTGTACGGCGCCGACCGCGCCGGCGACGCCGGGCTCTGGCGCCTGCGCGAGCTGGGCATAGAGGGCAAGGTAAAGGACCTGCCGCTCGACCTGCTGGAGCAGGGCAGCATAATGGACGCGCTGGAGAAGGCCCAGCCCGACGAGATCTATAACTTCGCGGCGCAGAGCTTCGTGCTGATGTCGTTCTCCCAGCCGGTGCTGACGGCCGAGGTGAACGCGGTGGGCGTGGCCCGTCTGCTGGAGGCCGTGCGCAAGACGGCGCCGAAGGCCAGGTTCTTCCAGGCCAGCACCGCCGAGCTGTTCGGCAGCACCGGCAGCGCGCAGAAGAACGAGACCACCGATTTCTACCCCAAGAGCCCCTACGCCGTCAGCAAGCTCTACGCCCACTGGATAACCGTGAACTTCCGCCAGGCGCAGGGCCTTTACGCCTGCAACGGCATACTGTTCAACCACGAGAGCCCGCTGCGCGGGGAGGAGTTCGTCACGCGCAAGATAGCCGCGGCCGCCGCGCGCATAAAGAAGGGCCTCCAAGAGAAGGTGGCCGTGGGCAATCTGGACGCCCTGCGCGACTGGGGCTACGCCCGGGAATACGTGGAGGGCATGTGGCGCATACTCCAGCAGGAGAAGCCCGACGATTATATACTCGCCACCGGCGAGGTGCACCCGGTGAGGGAATTTATCTCCCGGGCCTTCGCGGCGGCGGGCCTGCCGCTGGAATGGAAGGGGAAGGGCCTGGACGAGAAGGGCGTGGACGCCGCCGGCAAGGTGCGCGTGGAGGTCTCTAAGGAATTCTACCGCCCGGCCGACGTGAAGGAACTGGTGGGCGACGCCTCAAAGGCCCGCCGGGTGCTGGGCTGGGAAGCTAAGACTAAATTTGGGGACCTGGCGCCCATAATGGTGGACGCCGAACTTAGGCGCCTGGAGGGCGCGAAGGTGGAACTATGAAAGCGATAATACTCGCCGGCGGGTCCGGCACCAGGCTGTGGCCGGTCTCGCGCTACGGCATGCCCAAGCAGTTCATAAAGCTCAACGGCGGCAAGTCGCTGCTCTGCCAGACGGTGGAGCGGCTTTCCGCCATGGTGCCGCTGAAGGACATCTTCGTTATTACCAACGAGAACTACCGCTTCCACGTGCAGGAGGACCTCAAGGCCGTCTCGCCGGACATAGCGGAGAACGTGATACTGGAACCCATAGGCCGCAACACCGCTCCCGCGATAGCGCTGGTGCTGCGTTACTGCCTGGAGAAGCTCAGGAGCCGCAAGGACGAGGTGATCTTCATCTGCCCGTCCGACCACATCATAGAGCCGGTGGAGAAGTTCGCCAGATACTCCAGGCAGGCCGAAGCCGCCGCCAAGGCGGGTTCTATAGTGACTTTCGGCGTGAAGCCGGACCGGCCCGAGACGGGCTACGGCTATATACGCCGCGGCGCGAAGAAGGGCGGCGTGTTCCAGGTGGCCAAGTTCGCCGAGAAGCCCGACCATAGGACGGCGGAAAAATACCTGAAGGCGGGGGACTATTACTGGAACTCGGGCATGTTCGCCTTTACGATAGACACCATGCTTTCCGAGTTTAAAGCCTATGCCCCGGAGATAAGCCGCCGCATGCCGCTGACCCTGGCGAAGATGACGGAGACCTTCAAGGACATGCCGTCCATCTCGATAGACTACGCGGTGATGGAAAAGTCCAAAAAGGCGGCGGTGCTGCCTATAGACCTGCTCTGGTCAGACGTGGGTTCCTGGGACTCCCTGCCGGAGGTCATAAAGCCTGACGCCGAGGGGAACGTGAAGATAGGCGACGTGCTGGCGCTGGACACGAAGAAGACCATAGTGATGGGGGAGAAGCGCCTTATCTCTACGATAGGCCTAAAGGACCTGATCATCGTGGATACCGCCGACGCGCTGCTGATAGCCAGGCGCGGCCAGGCCCAGCGCGTCAAGGAAGTGGTGGACGTCCTGAAAAAGAACAAGCGCAAGGAAGGCGTGGACCACCTGACGGTCTACCGCCCGTGGGGCTACTTCGTGGTGCTGGAGGAGGGCCCGCGCTACAAGATAAAGCGCATAGTGCTCAAGCCGGAGCAGAAAGTGAGCCACCAGCTGCATTACCACAGGAGCGAGCACTGGATAATCGTGAAGGGCACCGCCAGGGTGACCATAGGCAAGACCACGTCGCTCGTGCACGAGAACGAGAGCACCTACGTGCCGCAGGGCACCGGGCACCGCCTGGAGAACCCCGGCAAGGTGCCGCTCGAGATGATAGAGGTGCAGAACGGCGAGTACGTGGGCGAGGACGATATAGTGCGCTTCAGTGATATCTACGGCCGCGGCACGAAGAAGAAATAAAGGGCGGAGATAACAGCGATGGGGAATAAGACCGTAACTTACGTGGCTGGGCATACCGGGCTTGTAGGCTCGGCCCTGTACCGACGGCTTTCGACCGATAATAACAGGAAGCTGGTGGCGGCCGACGTCGGGGAGCTGGACCTGCGCCGCCAGGCCGACACAGAGGTTTTCATGGCCAGGCATAAGCCGGAGCAGGTCTTTATCGCCGCGGCCAGGGTGGGAGGCATACTAGCCAACAACACCTACAAGGCCGAGTTCATCTACGACAACCTGGCCATAGCGATGAACGTCATACACGCCGCCTACAGGAACGGCGTGAAGAAGCTGCTCAATCTGGGCTCCTCCTGCATCTACCCGAAGCTGGCCCCGCAGCCCATGCGCGAGGACGCGCTGCTGGCCGGCGCGCTGGAGCCGACCAACGAGCCGTACGCCGTGGCCAAGATAACGGCGCTGAAGCTCTGCCGCTATTACAACGAGCAGTACGGGACCAACTATATCTCGGTCATGCCCACCAATATGTACGGGCCCGGGGATAACTACAACCTCGAGACGGCCCACGTGCTGCCGGCCATGCTGCGTAAATTCCACTTGGCGAAGCTGCTTGCTGAGGGGGATATGCCGGGGGTGAAGAAGGACCTAGCCTCGCGGCCGGTAGGCTTCGGCCTGGACGCAAAGCTGAGGGGCGCCTGCGATAAAGAGGTAACGGAGGTCCTGGCCGGGCTGGGCGTGACAGCCGCCGCCGTGAAGCTCTGGGGCACCGGCTCCGTCTACCGCGAGTTCCTCTACGTCGACGATATGGCCGACGCCTGCGCGTTCCTTATGGACAGCTGCGATTACAAGGACATAGGCGAGGTGGTCAACATAGGCACCGGAGTGGACATACAGCTCAAGGACCTGGCCGCCCTGATACGCGGCGCGGTGGGGTTCGCCGGTGCTATAGATTACGATAGGAGCAAGCCAGACGGCACGCCCAAGAAGCTGCTGGACGTTTCCAGGATGGCCGCCCTCGGCTGGAAGGCCAGGGTGAGCTTGCAGGAAGGAGTAAGGCGCGAGTACGAACGCTATACCGGGAAGACCGTGGACAGGGAGGCTGTGCAACCATGAAAGTAGTGATACTTGCGGGCGGGATGGGTACTAGGCTGAGCGAGGAGACCGATGTCAAGCCTAAGCCGATGGCCGAAATAGGCACAAGGCCGATGCTCTGGCATATCATGAAGATATACTCACATTACGGTTTCAACGAGTTCATCTTGTGCCTGGGCTACAAGGGCTACATGATCAAGGAGTACTTCGCCAACTATTTCCTGCACCAGGCCGACGTTACCGTCGACATGAAGAAGAACTGCATGGAGGTGCACCATTGCAAGGCCGAGCCCTGGAGGGTGACGATGGTGGACACCGGGCTCAATACCATGACCGGCGGCCGCATAAAGCGGGTACAGGACTATGTCGGGAAGAAGCCCTTCATGCTTACCTACGGCGACGGGGTGGCCGACGTGGACATCAGGAAACTGCTGGCTTTCCACGGTAAGCAGGGCAAGCTCGCCACGATGACGGCGATACAGCCGCTGGGGCGCTTCGGGGCGGTGGACATCGCCTCTAACGGTTCCGTCCGGGCTTTCCAGGAGAAGCCGCAGGGCGACGGTGCCTGGATAAACGGCGGCTTTTTCGTGCTGGAGCCGGAGATATTCGGCTATATCAAGGACGGCGATCCTACCATCTGGGAAAGGGCTCCGCTGGAAGGCCTGGCCGCCGACGGTGAATTGTCGGCTTATACGCATAAGGGCTTCTGGAAGTGCATGGATACCCTGCGCGACAAGACGGAGCTCGAGAAACTCTGGCAGGGCGGGGACGCGCCGTGGAGGGTCTGGAATGACTGAGTTCTGGCGCGGCCGGCGCGTTTTTCTGACCGGGCATACGGGCTTCAAGGGCGCCTGGCTGTCCGTCTGGCTGGATTCGCTCGGCGCGAAGGTCGCGGGCTACGCCCTGAAGCCGCCCACGAAGCCGAGCCTCTTCGAGTTGTGCCGGCTGGACCGGCGCATGAAGTCCGTGACCGGCGACGTGCGCGACGCCGCGAAGCTGAAGAAGGCCCTGCTGGCCGCCAGGCCGGAGATAGTGCTGCACATGGCCGCTCAGCCGCTGGTGCGGGAATCTTACCGGGATCCCGCCGGCACTTACACCACCAACGTGATCGGCACGGTGAACCTTCTGGAGGCCGTGCGCGCGGCGCACGGCGTAAAGGCAGTGGTCAACGTCACCACCGACAAGTGCTACGAGAACAACGAGCATAACCGCCCGTTCCGCGAGGACGAGCCGATGGGCGGCTACGACCCTTATTCCTCGTCGAAGGGCTGTTCGGAGCTGGTGACCGCGGCCTACCGCAGTTCTTTCTTCAACCCGAAGGATTTCCGGAAGCACGGCACGGCGCTTGCCAGCGCCAGGGCCGGCAACGTGATAGGCGGCGGCGACTGGGCCGCGGACAGGCTGATACCGGACATCATCCGCGCGGCGCTGAAGGGGGAGAGGGTGCTGATACGCAGTCCCCGCGCCATACGTCCCTGGCAGCACGTGCTGGAGCCGCTTTCGGGGTATCTCATGCTGGCGGAGAAACTTTATAAACACGGCCCGCGGTACGCCTCCGCCTGGAACTTCGGACCGGATGCCGGAGACGCCAGGGACGTGGAGTGGATAGCGGAGCGCATGTTCTCCCATTGGCCCGAGGCCCCCGGCTACGTGATAGACAAGGGCCGTCACCCGCACGAGGCCCATTACCTCCGGCTGGATTCCTCCAAGGCCCGCCGCGAGCTGGGTTGGAAGCCGCGCTGGCATGTCGGCCAGGCCGTGGACAGAATAGTGGAATGGACCCGCGCCTACCAGGCGGGCAAGAACCTGCGCGAGGTCTGCCTGGGGCAGATACGGGACTACGCTGATTAGCGGACCCGTGGCGATCGAAGCTGGAACTTGAAACTTGTGAAGAGGTCTCCTGATGAAACGTGAAGAGATTCTGAATGCCGTGAAAGCCTACCACTCGGCCGCTTTCCCGGCCAAGCCTTTCAACCGGGAAAAGGACACGGTCCGCTACGCGGGCAGGGTCTTCGACGAAAAGGAGCTGGTGGCGCTGGTGGATTCCTCGCTGGACTTCTGGCTGACGGAAGGGCGCTACGCCGAAAGTTTTTCCGAGAAGATAGCCGACTTCCTGGGCGTGGACAACGTCATCCTTACCAATTCCGGTTCGTCCTCCAACCTGCTGGCGCTTTCCGCCCTGACCTCGAAGAAGCTGGGCAAGAAGAGGCTCGTCCCCGGGGACGAGGTGATAACCGTGGCGGCGGGTTTCCCCGCGACCGTCACCCCGATACTCCAGAACGGGCTGATCCCGGTCTTCGTGGACGTCTCGCTGCCGACCTACAACATAGACGTCGAGGCTCTCAAGAAGGCCGTATCGCCTAAGACCCGCGCTATCTTCATAGCGCATACCCTCGGCAACCCTTTCGACCTGGACGCCGTGATGAAGGTGGTAAAAGAGCACGACCTCTGGCTTATCGAGGACAACTGCGACGCTTTCGGCAGCCTCTATAAGGGGAAATACACCGGGACGTTCGGGCATATAGCCACGATCTCCTTTTACCCGGCCCACCACATCACCACCGGCGAAGGCGGCGCCGTGGTGACCAATAACGAGCAATTGGCGCAGATCGTGCGGTCTTTCCGCGACTGGGGCCGCGACTGCTACTGCGGCGGCGGGGAGAACAACACCTGCGGCAAGCGGTTCACCCAGCAGTTCGGCACGCTGCCCGCCGGCTACGACCACAAGTACGTTTACTCCGAGATAGGCTATAACCTGAAGATGACCGACATGCAGGCGGCCATAGGCTCGGCGCAGATGGATAAGCTGGAAATGTTCGGGAACAGGAGGCGCGAGAATTTCAGGCGTTACCAGAGGATCTTCTCGGCCTATGAGAAATATTTCATTCTCACCGAGGCTACCCCCGGCGCGGAGCCGTCCTGGTTCACCTATGTGCTTTCCGTAAGGGAGAACGCTCCTTTTACGCGCAACGAGCTGGTGACCTTCCTGAACGAGCGCCGGATAGAGACCAGGAACATCTTCGCGGGGAATATCCTGCGCCAGCCGGCCTTCGTAGACAGGCCCTGCCGCGTAGAGGGAAAGCTCCCGGTCACGGACTTCATCATGAACAATACGTTCTTCCTCGGGACCTTTCCCGGCATGACCGAGGAGATGTTCGCCTACGTGGAGGACTGCGTCGCTGAATTCATGGGGAAGCACCTGAAATGATAGTGAAGAAATACAGGTCCGAGGTGGTCTCGGTAGAGAACCCCATACCCGACATCCGGGTAGTTACGCTGCGCCCGCTCGAGAAGGCGTACAAATACCACCCTGGCCAGTTCCTCCACCTGGCGCTGGACGAGTTCGACCCGGCCCGGCCCTGGCCGGAATCCCGCTGCTTCTCGATGCAGAGCTCCCCCGACCAGGACACGATAAAGATCACTTTCGCGACGAAGGGGAAGTTCACGGAGCGCATGGCCCGGGAACTGGCGCCCGGTAAGGTTGTCTGCGTAAAGCTGCCTTACGGCGACCTGTTCTCTTCCGGGGAGGACGAGCGCAGGTCGGTCTTTGTCGCCGGGGGGACCGGCATCACGCCCTTCCTCTCGCTGTTCACGTCCGCGGCTTTCTCGGCTTACAAGGAGCCCCGGCTCTATTTCGGAGTGCGGAACCCCTCCCATCATCTGTACGCGGCCGACCTGGAAAAGGCCGGAGCCGGAAACCCTTCGTTCCGGCAGACCCTCCTGAACGAGGAGAAGGACGGCCGGCTGGATATACAGAAGATCTTCGCCGAGAACGGGCCTGCCGCGGTATATTTTATTTCCGGCCCGCCGGCCATGATCAAGAGCTTCAAGGCGCGGCTGGCGGCCGACGGCGTTCCGCCCGGGAATATCCGCACGGATGATTGGGAGTGAGCGGCAGCGGCGCCGGGACGGGGCGGAAGCGTCTGCCTGCCTGCCTTGCGGAATGCCGGACTACGCGGTCTACTTCTTCGACAGCTTTTTTAAGGTGCTTTGATGAACTTCGAGAAAAAAACCACACCGATCCACGGCTGTTTCGAATTGCAGCCTGTCGTGCGCAAGGACGCCAGGGGCTCTTTCGTGAAAGTGTTCCACGCGCCTGAATTCAAAAAGCTGGGTCTGGAGACGGATTTCCGCGAGGAGTACTATTCGGTCTCGCGGAAGGGCGTGCTGCGCGGCCTTCACTTCCAGGAGCCGCCGGCGGCGCTTATCAAGCTGGTCTTCTGCATAGAAGGGGAAGTGCTCGACGCGGTGCTGGACCTGCGCCGGAAGTCCCGGACCTGCGGTAAAGCCTTCACCCTGAAGCTGAGCGCCGGGAAAGCCAACATGCTGTACATCCCGGAGGGCTGCGCGCACGGCTTTTACACGCTTTCTTCCCGGGCCGTGATGGTCTACAGGACCTCCGCGGTGTACAGCCCGGTGAACGACAAGGGGGTGCTCTGGAGCTCCGCCGGCATAAAGTGGCCGTCGAGGCGTCCGCTGCTGTCGCCGCGCGACGCCGGCTTTCCGGAGTTGAGAGATTATGCGTCTCCGTTCTGACGGCTGCATGGGAACTCTGACGATGCCTGACGAGATCGCGAAAGCGGATATCTTCGCCCTGCTGGCGCGCCTATGGAGACTGCTGCCGGCCAGGCGGCGGCGCCAGTTCCTGCTGCTGCTGGGGCTGATGCTCGTGAGCGCTTTCGCCGAGGTGGTCAGCCTGGGCGCCATCCTGCCTTTCCTGGCCGTAATTACCACCCCCGGTAAGGTCTTCTCTTACAAACTCGTCGCCTCCGCGGCCGCGGCGTGCGGCATAACCGAGGCTGGCCAGTTGGTGCTTCCCCTCACCGTCGCTTTCGCCGTCGTTTCTCTGGGCGCGGGGCTTATCCGGATACTGGTACTGTGGGCCAGCACGCGCCTGACGGCTTCCAGCGGTTCGGAGCTCAGCATCGAGGTTTACCGCCGTACGCTGTACCAGCCTTACCAGGTGCACATCGCCTCCAACAGCAGCGAAGTCATTAACGGCATAACGAACAAGGTCAACGGCGTCGTTTTTGGCGTCGTGCTGCCGATGCTGGCCTTGTTGAGCTCCGCCCTGGTGCTGGTGGCGGTCATGGCCGCGTTGCTGGCTATAGACCCGCTGGTGGCGACTATCGCCACGGCAGGTTTCGGCGCCAGCTATGCCCTGATCACGCTGTTCTACCGACGCCGCCTTCGCCGTAATAGCGCGCGCATAGCCCGGGAGCAGACCCAGGTGCTTAAGGCCCTGCAGGAGGGACTCGGAGGGATCCGCGACGTGCTGTTGGACGGGGCCCAGCCTGTATATTGCGAGATCTACCGCAAAGCGGATGTCCCTTTCCGGCTGGCGCAGGGAGACAACTCCTTCGTGGGCCAGGGCCCCCGGTACGCCATAGAAGCCGTCGGTATGGTGCTTATCACGGTACTGGCCTTCGGCCTGAGCCGCCAGCCCGGGGGCGTAGCCGCGGCTTTCCCGGTACTGGGCGCGCTGGCGCTCGGGGCGCAGCGCCTGTTGCCGGCGTTGCAGCAGATCTATAACGCCTGGACGAGCATGGCCGGCAACCAGGTACAGCTCTCCGACGTGGTTGAGATACTGGAACGCCCTATCCCGCCTGAAGCGCTTCAGCCTGTCCCCGCTCCGCTCGCTTTCGTCAGGGAGCTCCGTTTCGAGAAGGTCAGTTTCCGGTACGCTCCTGGCGGGCCCCTGGTATTGTCCGGGCTGGATGTCTCCATCCCGAAAGGCGCCAGAGTCGGGTTGATCGGCGCTACCGGCAGCGGAAAAAGCACCGCCGTGGACCTGCTGATGGGGCTGCTGCTCCCGACCGGCGGCCGGATACTCGTGGATGGAACGCCGCTGGCCGACGCCGGGATCAAGGCCTGGCAGCGGACGATCGCGCACGTGCCGCAGTCCATTTACCTGGCGGACGCCAGTCTCGCCGAGAACATAGCGTTCGGCGTTCCTCCGCCGGCTGTGGACATGGCCCTCGTAAAGCGGGCCGCGCGTCAGGCGCAGATAGCGGATTTTATCGAGTCCGGGCCTGAAGGCTACGACGCCGTGGCGGGGGAGCGCGGCGTGAGGCTCTCCGGCGGCCAGCGCCAGCGCATCGGGATAGCCAGAGCCCTTTATAAACGCGCTTCGGTGCTTATCCTGGACGAAGCCACCAGCGCGCTTGACAGCGCCACGGAACAGGCCGTCATGGACTCCATAGACGCGCTTAAAGGCGGCTTGACCGTTATTATGATCGCCCACCGCGTAACCACGCTCAAACGATGCGATTTCATCCTTCAGCTGGATGCCGGTCGCCTGCTCGCCAAAGGAACTTACGACGAGATGCTGGCCAGGAACCCCGACTTCCTCAAGTCCGCGCAAGGAACTCCGGCGGCGGCCCGGGAGGAGGCGGATGGGAACTGATATCCCGCGGAAACCGCTGGTCAGCATAGGGTTGCCCACCTACAACCGCCCGGGGCCGCTCAGGCGCGCGCTGGAGGTAGCTCTGGGCCAGACATACCGCGACCTTGAGATCGTAGTTTCCGATAACGCTTCCGAGGACAGGCGCGTACGCGAGACCGCCGAAGAGTTCTCGCGCCGCGACCCGCGCGTTAAATATTTCAGGCAGCCCAGGAACATCGGCCTGCTCGCCAATACCGAATTCGTGCTCAGGCAGGCGACCGGAGAGTATTTTGCCTGGCTGTCGGATGACGATTGGCGCTCGCCGGAATTCATCGAGATGCTGGCCGGCGAGCTCGGGCGGAACCCGGCGGCGGAGATGGCGTTCTGCGATTACCACGAGGTGGGAGAGGACGGGGTTCAGACCAGCGGTTATCCTGCGACCCATCTCGGGGTCTTCCGGCCGTTCTCTAGCGGAAGCCGGCTGGTCCGTACACTGGCGTATTATCTGCAGGACCCGGTGCGTGGCAAATGCAACCTCTTTTACTCGCTTTTCCGCCGGGCGCCCCTGGCCGCGCTGGATCTTAAGGCTATAAGCGGCGATTACGGCAACATCAACACCGATAGTCTGATAGTCTACAGCATGCTGCAGCGCGGCCCGGCGGCCGTACTCCCGGAGGCCATGTGCACGCTGACCTGCGGCAACCGTAAGGATTATTCGGAGGATTTCGAGGAAACCCGTGCGCCTGCGGCCGGGCTGCTGCGAAAGATAGGCGCTATCTGGGCGGAGCATGTCCGCGACGTCAGGCTCTTCGCCCGAAATTCGGGAGCGCTGGCTGAAAAGGCGTTCATAACGGCCGTTTTCCTGCCGCGGTTCGCCGTTATGCTCCTCGCCGCCGTCGGGAGGAAAGCCGCGGCCAAGACGGACTTCCGGTCCGGCGGAGCGACTATAGATTCGATCAGCGACAGGAAACTCTCGTTGCCGGACGTCACTCTGATCGCAATGGCGACGCGGAGCGTAGAGGAAACGGTAGCCGGAATGGAATACAGCTGCAGGGGGGTGGAGTTCGGGGCTGTCAAACTGCTTTCCCATTATACCCCGCCGGCCCTGGCCAGGAACAGGCGCATCGAATTCCAGCGCATCGAAAAAGTCCCCAGCATCGATGACTGGTCCAGAAAGATAATATACGACCTCGGCGCGCATGTCCGAACGGATTTCGCGCTGCTGGTGCACGCGGACGGTTTTGTGGTCAACCCCGGCTCCTGGAGAAAAGAGTTCCTTGACTACGACTATATAGGCGCGCCCTGGCCGCTGCCCACCGACGATTTTTCATACCGCGACGCGAACGGGAACATAGTGCGGGTCGGCAACAGCGTCTCGCTGCGCAGTAAGCGCCTGCTGGACCTGCCGGTCAAACTGGGGCTGCCTTGGGAGCCTTATCGCGGCTACTACAACGAGGACGGCTTTATCTGCGTTAAGAACAGGCATATCTACGAAGGGCACGGGATGAAATTCGCCCCGCTGGAACTGGCGGCGTATTTCTCCCACGAATCGATGATCCCGGAGGTAAGGGGGATCAAGCCGTTCGTTTTTCATAAGTGGGCGGGGTCTAACGCCCGCTACCCCAGGTTTAAGGCGGGGGTGCGATGTTAGTCACCGAACTGTACAGCGGGCAGGGGCTTGGCAACCAGCTGTGGAGCTATGTGGTCACCCGCGTGCTGGCTCTGGACCGCGGGCTGGAGTTCGGCATCATGAGCCCGCAGAAGTTCAAGGGCGCCGATTTCATGGACCCGGACTTCGGCAGGGAAGTGCGCGGCGGGGCCGGACCGGAAGGCGGCCCGCCCGAGCGGCTTCCTGACGGCATCACCAACTATTACGTCGAGAGGGATACCTGGCACCCGGGATTCGGGTGCGACATTCGCGATCACGACGAGGGGCTGCTGGCCATACCGGATAACACCAAGATCGAGGGTTATTTTCAGTCGGAGAAGTTCATAGCCCACAGGCGCGGTGAGATCCGCGGATGGCTGAAGGTGCGCCCGGAGAGCGATATCATGGATTTCTCCTCCGACGACCTGTGCGTGATGAATGTCCGCGGCGGAGAATACCGGCATAACCCGGACCTTATCCTGCCCCGCAAGTACTGGACCGATGCGGCGGCCAACATGCGGAGGGAGAAACCCGGGATGCGCTTCGTGGTGGTAACGGACGACGTGAAGTACGCCCGAAAGCTCCTGCCGGAGTTCGAGGCCTATCATCTCGGCATAGGGCGCGACTACGCCGCTGTGAAGAACGCCCGCTACCTCGTTCTGGCCAATTCCAGCTTCGCCTTCTTCCCGGCCTGGACCAGCGAAACCGTGCGCAAGGTCATTGCGCCCAAATACTGGGCCAGGCACAACGTGTCCGACGGGTTCTGGGCCTGCGCCTTCAACCTGTACCGGGACTGGCTGTGGCAGGACAGGGACGGCGAGCTGCGGACGTACGAACAGTGCGCCGCAGAGTATGAGCGTTATCGGGCCGAGCGGGGGCTGGCCTCTTTCGGTCCTAAGCCTGCTGCCCCGCGTATCCCCGCCTGGCGCCGGAGGCTGCAGCGAACCCTGGACTCCGCCTCCAGGGTCAAGCGCAGGCTTCTCGATCTTTGACTTATGAGCGCGATCAAAAAGACCGATACTTTTTTCGTCATATCCAACTTCAATACGGATCCGGAACGCTATTTGTCCTACTGCGAGGATTACCTCATCTACGACCAGTCCACCGACCCGGCTATGAGGACCGTTCTGGAGGAGAAATACCGGAAGATCTCTTTTGTGGAGAATACCGGGCACAATATCTCGGATTATTTCAGGTTCTTCCGCGACCGCTACGAGGACCTGCCCGCCTGGATGCTGCTCGGCAAGGGGAACATGATAGGCCGCCACGTTTCGGAGGAGTTCTTCGAGAGGGTGTATTCGAATAAGCGCTATACCTTCCTCTACGACGACCGGGCGAATTCGGACCAGCCCGGCGTGGCCTACCAGCTTTACGACGGGGCCTTTCTGGAGATAAACAACTCCTGGTACGTCCCTTTCCGCACGCACCGCTATTTTTCAAGTTATAACGCCCTGCTACGCTTTGTCTTCAAGGACCCGATAATACCTGAATGGGTCATGTTCAGCCCGGGGGCCTGCCACATCGTTTCGGCCGAGCAGGTGCGCAAGTACCCGAAGGCCTTTTACGAGAACATGCGTTACCTGGTAAGTTACACCTATTTCCCGTCCGAAGCCCACCAGGTGGAGCGCATGATGAACCTGATCTTCGGGGCGAATTACGAACTGAACCCGCACATGCGCGAAGAAAAGGTTTTCCAGGCGGCGCTGGCGGAGCAGGAAAAACTGAACGCCGGACTGCTTTCTGCCGAAGCCGGGATGGGCGGGAAGCTGCGGAGTATCCGCGGCAAAGCACGGGCGAGGTATAACGACCTGCTGCGCCGGCTGATGTTCCGCTGAAAAGACGCTCGATCCAAGAGGGGAGATATGAACGAGACTGACGCGAAAAAAGACACGCTGACGGGGATACTCGAGGGCCGGAATCTGAACATTTCCACGAATCCGCGCGGTACCGATAAAGGCGACTGTAAAACCTACGTCAAAGGCTTTTACGAGGCTGAGTTCGCCCCCAGGCGCTCGGCACGGAACCGCCTTCTGGAGATAGGGGTCCGCAGCGGGGCTTCGATGGCGCTGTGGGCGAATTTTTTCAGCGACGCGGAGCTTATCGGCGTGGACGTAGAGCCGGTCGGCGCCCCGGCGGGACCGCTCAAGGAATATGTGGACTATCCTTCGGTCAAGTTCTTCTGCAAAGACGCCTACGAAGAAAGTTTCGCGGCCGATCTGGAGGGCAAGTTCACGATACTTATAGACGACGGCCCCCACAGCCTGGCCAGCCAGAAACGGTTCCTGCAGCTTTATCTGCCTAAGCTGGAGAAGGGCGGCGTTCTGATAGTGGAGGACGTGCAGCGCGCCTACCGCGATTCGTTCCAGCTGATGCGCCTGCTCCCCGACGGTTTCGTGTTCGAGGTCCACGATTTCAGGTCCGTCAGCGGGACCGGGGACGATTTCCTCTTCGTGGTCAGGCACGGCGACGGCGCCGGGCTTGCCGCCAGGAAAGCCTGCGTGGCGGCGCGCTGCGCCGCGAGCTATCTGGCGGCGCCTTTCCGCCGGGCGGCGGCGCTGTTCTCCGGGAGGAAGGGATGAGGGTCTACGACTGCTTTCAATTCTTCAACGAGCTGGACCTGCTGAAGCTCAGGCTTAACGTTCTTGCCCCGGTGGTGGACAGGTTCGTCATCGTGGAATCGACGGTGACTTTTTCCGGCCAGGCGAAGCCGCTGTATTACGACGAGAACAAGGAGATGTTCGAAGAGTTCCGCGATAAGATCACCCATGTGATAGTAGCGGATACTCCGGACGGCCCCGGCGTCTCGCCGTTCGACAGGGACGTGTTCCAGAAGAACGCCCGCTCGCGCGGCCTTGCGGGCTGCTCCAAGGACGACGTCATTATGTACAGCGATCTCGACGAGATCCCGAACCCGGAGAAGGTACGGGAGATCCTGGCGGCTTTCGATCCGGAAAAGATATACCAGTTCGCGCAGCGACAGTTCTACTTCTATCTTAACCTGGAGGAAGTCTCGGGAAAGCTGCTCTCCTACGCCGGGGATTTTGACGGAGTTAAGAAAAAACAGTGGCTGGGAACTTATCTGTTCAGGCTGGGGCTGCTCGACCTGTTCCCGCTGCCCGAACTGCGCGTCGATAAGACCCCGGAACGGAGCGTCAGGGTGAACGACGGCGGCTGGCATTTCACCTACATGGGCGGCAGCAAAGACGAGGATATCGCCGCCCGCGTGGCGCATAAGATAAGGTCGGCCGCGCACCAGGAATTCAACAACGAGAAGATACTTTCCCGCCTGGGCAGGAAGATCTCCGGGAAAAAGGATATCTTCGGACGTTCTTCGAAGTTCAAGCGGGTGGAGATAGACGGCACTTATCCGGACTACCTGGTCAGGAACCTGCGGGAATTCTCGCACCTGGTCCTGCCGCCGGAGAATAAAAAAGGTCTCATGGGTTTTTTTAAAAAGCTGGCCGGCGCGGATTGAATCCGATGGGGAAGGTCATAATCAGGATAAAAGGCGGGCTGGGGAACCAGCTTTTCTGTTACGCGGCGGCGCGGCGTCTCGCGCTGGCGAACGGGGCGGAGCTGGTGATAGACGACGTCACCGGTTTCGTCCGCGACGCCAGATACCGCCGGAAATACATGCTGGACCATTTTAATATCGGCGCGCGCAAGGCCACGCCGCCGGAGAGGATGGAGCCGTTCGAGCGGCTGAGGCGCGGCCTGGCGAAATGGCTTTCGCGGCGGCGCCCTTTCGGCGCCCGCGCGTACCTGGAGCAGGAAGGACTGGAATTCGACCCCAGGCTGCTGGCGCTGAAGGTCAAGGACACCGTTTATCTGGACGGCTACTGGCATTCCGAGAATTATTTCAAGGACCGGGAGCGGGAGATACGGGAAGACCTGCGTATGAGTCCGCCTGCGGACGCCGCCAACCTGCGGGTGGAGGCCGAAATCCGGTCCCGGGCGTCGGTGGCGCTGCACGTCCGCCTTTTCGAGGCGACCGGCTCGGCCGGGGCCAGCGACGCGCCGGCGGATTACTACAGGCGGGCGGTGGACTACATGGATGCTAAGGCCGGGCGGCCCCATTATTTCCTCTTTTCCGACATGCCGGAAGAGGCGAGGTCCCGTATCGGCCTCCCCGGGGACCGGCTTACGGTGGTCTCGCATAACCGCGCCGGCGACGCCGCCTGCGCCGACCTCTGGTTGATGGGGCGCTGTTCGCACTTTATCACCGCTAACAGCACTTTCAGCTGGTGGGGAGCGTGGCTTTCCGACTCCCCGGGAAAGATAGTCGTGGCCCCGGCGGCCGGTTTCGCCAACGACGACGCCGTGCCGGGGACCTGGGTGAAACTCTGATGAAAAAGAAAAAAATTCTCGTGATCGGCGGCTGCGGTTTTATCGGCCGCAACCTGCTGGAGGAATTCGCCAAAGACCGCCGCTATTCCGTGGTCGTTTTTGACAGGCCGGAGGCGATCAAGGCCGCCGCGAAGATAGGGAGCGCGGTCTACGTGCCCGGGAACTTCGATTCGCGGTCCTCCCTGGAGGGCATTTTCCGGAGGCACCGGATAGATACCGTGGTCCATCTGGTCTCTACTACGGTCCCGGCTTCGTCCGACGGCTTCGCCATGGTGTACGACATCGAAACCAACCTGGTGCCCACGGTGCGCCTGCTGTGCCTGATGGAAAAGTACAAGGCTCGCAGGATAATTTTCGCTTCTTCCGGCGGCACCGTGTACGGTCCCGGCGCCGGTGGACGCGCGGCCGTCTCAGAGAGCTGCGCCACCAATCCCATCTGCTCCCACGGGACCGTGAAGCTGGCGATAGAAAAGTACATACAGTTGAGTTCGTACCTGCACGGCCTGGAGTACCTTATTCTGAGGATATCCAACCCGTACGGGGAGCATCATTCCTCCCGGGTGCAGGGCCTGATAAACGTGGCGCTGAGGAACATGGCCGAGGGCAGGCCCGTCCGCATCTGGGGCGACGGGCGCGTGGTGCGCGATTACATTTACGTGAAGGACTGCGTACGGGCCGTGAAGAGGCTGATGGATGCCGCCGTCTCCGGGGAAATAGTGAACGTGGGCTCCGGGAGGGGGCATTCCGTCAACGAGGTGCTGCGCATGCTGCGGAAAGTGGCCGGCGAGCTCAGGGTGGAGCGCCGACCCGGGCGCAAGTTCGACGTGCCGCGAGTGGTGCTGAACGTCAGCCGCCTCAAGGCGCTTACTGGATTCGTCCCTACTCCGCTGGAAGCGGGGATAAGGAAGACTTTCGAGTGGCTTTCCGGGGGCGGCGGAAGATGAACGTGACCGGAAGCTCAGGAAGCCCGCCGATATCGGTGCTGATGTCCTGCTACAACGGCAGCCGCTGGCTGCCGGAAGCGCTGGACAGCGTGCTGGGACAGACGTTCGCTAACTTCGAGTTCATCGTAGTGGATGACGGCTCCGTGGACGCTACCCCGCGGATACTCAGGGAGTACGAGGGGCGGGACGGGAGGCTGCGCGTTCTCCTGAAGCAGAACACCGGCCTCGCGGATTCGCTGAACGCGGGGTTGTCGCTGGCCAGGGGTACCTGGATAGCCAGGGTGGACCAGGACGATATCTGCGAGCCGTCGCGCCTGGAGAGGCAGCTGGAATTCGCCGCCTCCCGTTCCGGGCTGGTCCTTTTGGGGTCCGGATTCTCCGAGATCGACGAACGGGGGTCCCTGATCGGGGTGCATTCCTATCCCGGGTCCCACCGGGGGCTCTCGCGCCGGCTCGAACGGCTGCAAGGCTTTTTCCCGCATTCCTCGGCCTTCTACCTGGCGGCCGCCGCCCGCGGCGTGGGCGGGTATAACAGGCGGATAAGCAGGGCGGAGGATTGGCGGCTCTGGCTGGAACTTTCCCTGAAAGGGGAACTGTCCTGTCTGCGCGAACCGCTTGTGAGGATACGGAAGCATTCCGGACAGATGTCCTGGGACGCGAGCGGCTCCCGGCAGCTGTTCGATGCCGCGGCTGCCACGGCCTGCCATTTCCTCCGCAAGGCCGGCCTCCCGGACCCGTCTACGGCCCCGGACCTCTCTGAGTGGGAGAGCTTCCGCGCCTGGGTGGAGGAGCGCCTTCTTTCCGAGGGCTTCCTGGACCACAGGAAGGCCTGGTGGGAGGTCAGGGCGGCCTATGTCGCCGCAGGCGGCGGACCGGTCGCCCTGGCGCGGTTTAGCGCACGGGTGCTGGCTTCGCGCTACGCGCTCCAGATGCTGGGCAACAAACTTTTCGGCTCGAACCTGCCGAGGCGCCTTGCCGCCGAATGGGCCAGAGGTTCCGGCGGGGGCCGCTGACGTATGAAACTGGCGATACTCAACCTTACCGGCGGCGGCATAAGCGGCGGCTACAAGAATTACCTGCAGAGCATGCTGCCGCGTCTGGCGGCCGATCCCCGGATAACTTCCGTTCTGTGCGTGGCGCCCGGTTCGCTGGGGGCCGAAGAGCTTGCCACGGCGGGACCAAAACTGCGTTTCGTCGAGTGCGCGCCGTTCAGGCCGTTCCATAACGGCGTGGATAGAGCGATGGAAGAGCTGCTTTCTTCCTACGCTCCGGACTTGATCTTCGTGCCTACGGCCAGGGTCGCGAAGTTCCGGGACGTGCCGGTGGTTTCGATGATACAGAACATGGCGCCGCTGGTTTCCTGGGAGTGGTACGGTCCGTGGCAAAAGTTGAAATTATGGGTGCAAAGGGCGGAAACCTTCAGGGCGGTAGCCCAGGCCGAAAAGATCATATCAATCTCGGGTTTCGTCCATGATTTCCTGAGGGGAGCGTGGGCTGTTCCGGAGGCCAAGATCGCTCCTGTCTATTTCGGGACCCCTGTTCCGGCAGCTAATCCGCGGCGTCCTTCGAACCTGCCCGCTGATTGGACATCTTTCTTGTTCACCGCCGGTTCGGTGGAGCCGTACCGGAGTCTGGAGGACGTGATAGAATGCGCTGAATATTTCCGGAAGGACCTGGGCTCTCCGGTGAAAATAGTCGTCGCGGGGCGGGCAAAAGCGGATATGCGGAGATATGAGGCGCATCTTAAACGGATGGCCGAAAAGGCCGGGGTGGCGGCGGACCTGTGCTGGGCCGGACAGATATCGGCGGAGGAGATGACCTGGTGTTACCGTAATTGTCTGGCGTTCCTCATGACCAGCCGGGTGGAGGCGGGGCCCACTACCGTCCTGGAGTCTATGAGCTGTGGCGCGGTCTGTGTGGCCGCGGACAATCCCCCGCTTCCTGAATTCTACGGCGCGGCGGCGGTGTATTATACCCCAGGGGACGGGCGGATGCTTGCGGCCCGTATCAGGGAAGTGCTGGCTTGGGAGGCCGGCAAACTAAGCGTTCTCTCGTCGGCCGCGCATGCCCGTTCCAGGGAATTTACCTGGGAAAAGACCGTGGACAAGACTATAGAACTGTTCCAGGAGGTTCTCCGGAATGCTCGTGCAGGTTAGGCGTCGGATCAACTTTTCCGTAGGGGATCGGGTGCCCGTTTGAAGAACGAGGTAATTCTTCTTGTCGCAGGCCGTGGTGTCCAGGCCCTGCTTACAATAGCCCTTTTCAGGGTCCTTACCACTTTGCTTTCTCCGGCTGACGTCGGCGGCGTTTACCTTATGATCTCCGCGGCTACCCTTTTCGGGATGTTCCTCCTGAATCCGGTCCTTATGTACCTTAACCGGAACTTGTTCCTCTGGCATGATGCGAAGACCGTTTTTGAGCATATGCTGGGATATAGCGGGTACGTGCTGGCCATCTCAGCGCTCGCCTTCCCTGTAGTCCTGGCGGCGTGGAGCTTTCTGGGGGTCGGCGCGGAGCTGCCCGGGATAGCTTTTGCCTCTATCACCGCTTGTTACACGTCTGTCCTGAACCTGAATCAGGCCTTTCTCCCTGTTCTGAACACCCTGGGGCGCAAAGGCGCTTTCGTCTCCCTGACGCTGGCGACATCCTTCGCGGCTTTGCTCTGTTCCGCGCTCTTCGTCAGGATCGGTGCCGCTTCGGCCGGGATGTGGATGTGGGGACAGGTGGCGGCCATAGGGGCGGTAACCTGTATCGGAGTTTTAGCGTTCCTGAAACTGATCCCGGAGCCGGGCATTTCCGCGGCGAGGATTTCGCGGTATACCAGCAAGTCCGCCCTTTTGCCGGCCGCCAGATTCGCCATCCCTTTGTCAGGCGCAGCCTTCTTTATGTGGTCACAGGCGCAATCCTACAGGGTCTTGGTGGAGAAACTGAACGGGGCGGAGTTCCTGGGCTACCTGGCCGTAGGCTTCAGCATCGCCACGAGCGTCGCCGGGATCCTCGAGTCGCTGGTACAGCAGATCTATCTGCCGGGGTTTTACCGCGCCATAACCGGCGGGGATAGGGCCGCCCGTGCCGCGGCCCTAGGGAAGCTGGTCTCCAAAGCGATCCCCGTCTACCTGATCTATCTCTTTTTTCTTCTTGGTACGTCGGAATACCTGGTCAGGGTCCTGGTGTCGGAAAAGTTCCGCGCGGTGTTCGTATACTCCAGGTACGGCGCGTTCATAGAATTTTTCCGCATGACCACCAATATTCTGGCTTCCGCGGCCCATTCGGAGATGCGCACCGACGTTCTGATCAAACCGTACTTTTTCGGAGGAATAGCCGCGCTAGCCGGAGTTTATTTCGCGGCGCTGTCGCCGGCTCCGTCGATCTGCATCCCGCTGGCCCTTCTGGCCAGCGGGCTCCTGACGCTGGTGATCATGTGGCGGGTTGTCGCGCGTATGTCCGGACTTGCGCTGGACGCCGCCGTTTTTGTGCGCTATGCGCTCTTGTCCCTGGCGTTCCTCCCGCTGGCCTTTTTCCACGGGGGAGGGTTCGTTCGCGCCACGCTGGCACTCTCCGCGGCGGGGGCATACTTCGTGTGGCTGCAGTATCGTGCGGCCGGGATCCACGGCAGTGATCTGGCCTTGGGGGCCGGCAGGGGCCACGAAGCGGGCCTGCCCGGGCCGGGAGAGGACCTATGACGGTTATGCGCGAATTCCACCTGCCCGGTTCATCGCCGGTTATACGGCAGCGTCGCCGCGGGGACGGTTTGTGGTAGAAGCGACCGGCTTGGTGACCGTGGCTATCCCTACCCGGGACAGGCCCCGCAGCCTGTTAAAAGCTGTCGCCAGCGTAGTTCTGCAAAGCTATGGACGCCTCGAGATCATAGTGTCGGATAATAATTCCTCCGGAGATACGCGGAAGTCAGTGGCCGGAGTAGCGGACCCGCGCATAAAGTATTTCAGACATGACAGCGACCTGACGATGACGGAGAACTGGAACTTCTGCCTGCAGCGGGCCAGCGGCGAGTACTTCCTGCTGCTTTCCGACGACGACTCGTTGGCGGCCGGGGCCATAACCGAACTTTTAAAAGGGCTGACCGACGAAGGGGCCGTCCTTTCCTATGGCCGGGCGGTCTTCCGGGACGACGCCGGCGGATTCCTGGGAGTCAGCCGTGCGGCGCCCCGGCTGGAGCCCGGAGAGGCGTTCATCCAGGCTTCGCTTTCCGGACTTCGTAACGCCTTGCCCTCCGCGACCCTCTTCAGGACGGCGCTTGCGCGAGAATTAGGGGGCTATCCGGAAATAGGCAACTCCACCGATCTCGCGCTCAGGCTGGCTCTGGCCACGCACGGCACGGTGGCGTGCGTCCCGGCGCCTATCCTGGAGTATTCGATACATCCCGGAGGGCTGTCTCTGGATACCGCGAAAACAAGGGAAAGTTTCCTGAAGCTGGCGGAATGGGCGGGGAGGCCTTCGGCTCCGCTCGCGAAGTGGCGGGGGCTGGTCGCACGCTACTGCGCCGGCTCTTTGCGGTCACGGGCGCGGAGAAGCGCCTTGCGGGGCGACCTTGCCGGCGCGCGGGTCCTTTTAGAGGCTTCGAACCTTATCGCTCCCGGCTCGCGGCTGGCGGATTTTGCGGTTGAGGCGTTCTCCTGGGCCCCTGTGCGGAGCTTTGCCGGGCTTCTCAGGGCCATCAGGCAGTATTTGCGAAGTGTTCTTTTTGGACGTAGAGTATGAAACGCCCGGATATTAACAGTCGCGATGGCCGTACCCGCCTCGGCGCGGCGGCAGGATACGGTACCCTTCTGTTCTTTGTTTCCGGATATCTCCTGTCCTTCCGCCCTTTCCAGGGGAGATGGCCGGAATATCTGTTCCTGACCGTCGCCGCCGCCGGAGCCGCTTATCTGGCCGTAAGTTCTTTAAGCCGCAGGAAGAGGAGTCCCGTGGCAGCCTGGCTGGCCTTCGCGATATTGCTGGTCTTCGGTTACGCGAAGTTCTATTGGTTAGTCCTGGACCCCGCTCCGGTGAAGCCGTTTTTCCCGGAATGGTGGTCCTGGCGCCACTTTGAGATCCCTGCTACGCTCTTGGACGCGTTTTTGATGCAGACTCTCGGGTTCTCGGGGTTCTGCCTCGCGGTGTTCTTCTACGGACAGGGAGATGAGGGCTCCGGAGAGTCGCCGCGCGCCAGCTCCAGGCTGCCGGTATCCGCTCCGTGGCGTTATTTCGCGGGCCTCGCGGGCCTGCTCATGGTTTCGGTGTTCCTGATCTATCGGTTCAAGATCGGATTGATGGGAACGGTTTCGGCTCCGTTGCCGTTCCACCTGGCGGGGGCGATCTTCTTCCTCCATACGATGCTTTTGCCGATATTGATAGTCTGCTTCATATGTTTCAGCGAGGCCTCCCGGAAATATCTGTGGGCCAGGGCGGGAATGGGTCTGCTGTTGTTCTGGGCTGTGGCCGACGTTATCTTAAGGAGCAGCAGGGCCAGTCTGATGCTGGTCCCGCTGCTTCTCCTGTTCCTGGCGGTCAGCGGGGGGATAAGGATACGGAAGCTGGAGGCGGCAGCGGGAGGCAGTATCGCTCTCCTGGCTATAGTCCTGTCGCCGCTTATCTGGAGTTACAGGGTCTTAAGGCTTTCCGGTTACGATCCTTTCCCGGCGTTGAAGTCCGCGCTCTTCGCATTTTCTCCTGGTATCGGAGATTTCCTCAAGGCCTTCAGTTTTATCTTTTTCCGCATTCCCGGAATAGAGATCTCCGTGATCGTCTCGGGTTTTAAGGTTAAAGCGCTCGGAAGCGCGGCGTTCCCCGTGCTGTTCTCTGAAAAGGGTTATTCCTGGTATCTGGGCCATTTCGCGTTCGGTTTGCCTTTCGACGCTCCGAACGGTTTTGCCACTCCGTTCATAGCCCAGTGGTATATGGCTTGGGGGTATCCGGGAATATTCCTGGCCGGAGTGGCGGCCGGGGTTTCCGCTGTTTTCATATGGGACCGGTTGGCCGCAGCCAGCTCTCCCGTCGTTCCTATAGTGCGTACCTTTTTCCTGTTGTTGATGTTCTGGGCGCTTACCGAGGGAGTATCCCCGACTCTCTTCAAGCAACTGTTCGTTTGCGCGATCGTGTTCCTTTTGCTGGAGCTGTTCGCTTTGAATCTTAGCCGCAGAACGGAAACCGGACCATGACACAGGACAAGAAGATACTCTTTCTGCTGCAGGATTTCCCCTATCCGCCTTCTAACGGCATAAACCGCAAGGTTTATAGCCTGCTTTCTTCCCTGGCGGTCCGGGGCTGGCGTTGCGATGTCCTGTGTTTCGGCGGGACGGATGCCGAGGCGCGTATCCCCGCTTTCGAAGCGGCGCTTCCCGGGGTCAGGGTTCTGGCCGTTGTTCCTCCCGTATGCGGCGCGGCCGGCGTTCTGCGGCGTCTTCTCAGCCTGCTTAGAGGACTGCCGCCTTCCCTTGGTACCTATAATTCAGAGCGGTTCCGCCAGGTCCTCCGGGAGGCGGCGAAAACCGGGAAATACAAAGCGGCGCATTATGACGTGATCAACATGGCGCAATATCTGCCGTGGGGGCCCCGCGTGCCGTCCGTGCTCTCCTCCAACGACGCCATCTCGAGATTCTATCAGGGTATGATAACGGAAAGCTCCGGCTTTCTGCGGCGTTCGTATCTGAGGCTCTCGATGTCCAGGATAGTCCGATTCGAGAAGAACGTCTATCCGCTGTTCGATAGGGTCCATGTAGTTTCGCGCGAAGATGCCGCTTACCTGAAAAGGATTTCTCCCGGCCTCCGGATCGAAGTCATTCCGCTTGGAGCGGAGATAGGTTCCTCGGACGTAGCAACTCCGTGCGTAGTGAAAAAAGGCGGGCCGGTCAGGGTGGTCTTTACAGGCAATCTGGATATCCCGGGCATTGCCAACGGCCTTTTCGAGTTCCTTGAGCATGACTATCCGGGTCTCATTGCCAGGGCGCCGACTTTTGAATTCCATGTGCTGGGTCCCAGAGCTTCCGCGGCGGACGAACAGAGGATCAGGGGATTTCCCAGATTGAAGTACTTCAAATGGGTCGAGGATTATCACAAATTCCTCGAGGAGGCGGACATTCTGCTTTCCCTGGACAAGTCCGGCACAGGCATCAAGACGCGGGTCCTTGACGCGCTGGCGCTTGGAAAGACGGTAGTCGGTACCAGCGTGGCTTTCGGCGGGATCGCGGTGGAGAACGGGAAGCATTGTCTGGTCTGCAATGGGTCGCGTCAGGTCGCCGAAGCGCTCGAACGCCTGCTCCTCGAACCGGCCTTGCGGGAAACCATTGGGCTCGCTGCCCATGAATTGATGCGTACGAAGTATTCCCTGGCCGTGGTGGGAGACGAGTGGGATAAGTTGTATAAGAGCCTGTCAGCCGCGGCTTCACAGGGGGAAGGGGAGGGGGAAAGATCCGGCTTTCCCGCCGGTTCGGCCGTAGCCGGACCTCAAGGTCCCTTTGCACTTGTCCGGTTCCTGGCCGTAGCGGTCGTTCTGGGTTTCCTGACCTCGGTGGCCTTTCCGTACTACTTCAAGGCAGTGGAGAAGGCGCTGGCGCGCGACGCGTTCTATCAGGGTGAGATCGTTAACGAGGCCTACTTGAAATACAAGGCAACGCACCATAAACGGCTCTACGGTACTTTATCCGACGCGACCAATACCGAAACTTGTGATCTGAACGGTTCGTCCATCTGCATTTTGATACATGGCGGATATTTGCAGCGCCGGGCTTGGAGCGCGCTCCCGTACACCTATTCCGTGGAGAAGTCCTGCCCTAAGAGAACTACAGCCTGCGTACGCAGAATTTCCGGTACCGGGGTCTACGCTTACTGGGGATATGATTACAACTCTTCCGGGAATTCCGTCCCTGTGGGGAACGCCCCGACGTTCACAAGCGGGACCCGGGGGAAGTAATTGAGTGTTCCGGCCGTTAAGATTTTGTTATTATTACATTAGTGCGGCCGCTGGGCCGGATGCTTTTATGGTCTTGTGATGTCTTTAACACCACGCATACTGATACTCGGCGGCGCGGGAACGCTGGGGCACAAGCTCTGGCAGGTCCTGCCTGCGCGCTTTCCTCACACGTTCGTTTCCATGCGGAAGAAACGTGATTTTTACGCGAAGACAGGACTTTTTGACGTTCCGAACGTGATAGACGGCCTGGACCTCCGCGACTTCTCCGCTGTGGGGAAGATGCTGGATGAGCTGAGACCTTCCGTCATAGTGAACTGCGCGGGAGTGACGCTGCGCAGCAAAGAAGCGCTGGACAGGAACTCCGCCATCTCTATAAACGCGCTGCTGCCGCACCGGCTGGCCGAGTGGTGCTCCCGCAGCGGCTCTCGCCTGATACATTTCAGCACCGTTTGCGTCTACGACGGCAAAAAGGGCGGCTACACGGAGGAGGACCCCCCGGACGCCCGCGACCTCTACGGCATTACCAAGGCGCTCGGGGACGTGAACGCCCCTTTCGCGCTGACGCTGCGTTCCTCCTTCATAGGCCGCGAGATCTTCGCGGGCACGGAGCTCCTGGAGTGGTTCCTGGCACAGAAGGGGAATAAGATAAAGGGATTTCGCAGGGCCCTGTTCACGGGCCTGACCACCAACAGGCTGGCCGCCCTTGTGGGGGACCTGATAGAGAAGCATCCGCTGCTCAACGGCCTTTACCATGTATCGAGCGAGATCGTTTCGAAGTACGACCTGCTGCTTATGATGAGAGAAGCCTATAAGCTGGACGTGGAGATAGAGCCCGAGGAAGGCTTCGAGATGCGTCGCGACCTGAACGGCGATCGCTTCGCATCCGCCGCCGGATTCGTCTGCCCGACGTGGAAACAGCTGATGACCGAGATGGCGTCCGACCCGACGCCCTACGGAAGCTGGCGCAAGCGAGGATGAAATGCCAAACCTTAAGAATAAGACCCTTCTGATAACCGGCGGCACCGGCTCCTTCGGCCACGAGCTGCTGGATACCATACTGGACAAGGATTTCCGGGAGGTGCGCATCTTCAGTCGCGACGAGCTGAAGCAGGAACACATGCGCATAAAGCTGGACAACCCGAAGGTCAAGTTCCACATCGGCGACGTGCGCGACCGCGACAGCGTGGACCAGGCGATGAAGGGCGTGGACCTGGTCTTCCACGCCGCCGCGCTCAAGCAGGTGCCCTCCTGCGAGTTCTTCCCGATGCAGGCGGTGATGACGAACATCGTCGGCAGCCATAACGTCGTTGAGTCCGCGATAGCCAACGGTGTCGAGAGCGTGGTCTGCCTGGGCACCGACAAGGCCGTCTATCCGGTGAACGCAATGGGCATGACGAAGGCCCTGATGGAGAAAGTCGCGCTGGCGGCCTGCCGCGGCCTGGACGCGAAGGATACAACCGTCTCCTGCGTCCGTTACGGCAACGTGATGTGCTCGCGCGGTTCCGTGATACCGCTCTTTATCAAACAGATAAAGGAGCGCAAGCCGATAACCGTCACGGACCAGGGCATGACGCGCTTCCTGCTGCCGCTGCCTGAGGCCATAAAGCTGGTGCTGTTCGCCTTCGACCACGCCAGGCAGGGGGACATCTTCATAAAGAAGGCCCCGGCCTGCACGGTGGGGGACCTGGCGCAGGCGCTGAAGGAGCTGTTCAAGTCAGAAGTGCCCGTGAAGACGATCGGCATCCGCCACGGCGAGAAGATCTTCGAGACGCTGCTGAACGCCGAGGAGATACGCCGCGCCGAGGACATGGGCGACTATTTCAGGATCACGATGGACAGCCGCGACCTGAACTACAACAAGTATTTCACCGAAGGCGACAGGAAAGAGGCGCTGCTCGAGGACTATACTTCGCACAACACCGAGCGCCTGAGCGTAAAGCAGGTGAAGGAGATGCTGCTGAAGCTCCCCGAAGTGAAGGCGGAGCTGAAATAGACCTGGAGAACCTATGCCCCTTAAACTGATGACCATCGTCGGGACCCGCCCCGAGATAATCAAGCTGAGCCGGGTGATGCACGAGGCCGAGAAGCACCTGAAGCACGTTATAGTGCACACAGGCCAGAACTACGACTACGAGCTCAACGAGATCTTCTTCAAGGAGCTGGGCATCCGCAAGCCGGACTATTTCCTGGATTCCGCCGGTAAGACGCTCGCCGAGACCATCGGGAACATCATCGCCAAGGCCGATGCTGTGATGGAGAAGGAGGAACCTGACGCCATACTGCTCTACGGCGACACCAACAGCTGCCTCTCCGTGATGCCCGCCAAACGTCGCAAGATACCGGTGTTCCACATGGAGGCCGGCAACCGCTCCTTCGACCAGCGCGTCCCCGAGGAACTCAACCGCAAGGTGGTGGACCACCTAAGCGACATCAACATGACGCTGACCGAGCACGCCCGCCGCTACCTGCTGGCCGAAGGCCTGCGCCCGGAGACGGTGATCAAGACCGGCTCCCCGATGAAGGAGGTTCTGGCGTTCTACATGCCGAAGATCCTTAAGTCCGACGTGCTCAAGCGCCTGAAGCTGAAGGACGGCGCCTATTTCGTGGTCAGCACGCACCGCGAGGAGAACGTGGACAGCCTGGAGAACTTCCGCAGCCTGCTGGACTCGCTCAATGCGCTGGCGAAGAAGTACGGCATGCCCGTCATAGTATCCACGCACCCGCGCACCCGCAAGAAGCTGGAGGAACTGGGCGTGAAGGGCCTGGACAAGCGCATAGCTTTTCTGAAGCCGCTCGGCTTCTACGACTACGTGAAGCTGCAGCTCAATGCCTTCTGCGTGGTCTCCGACAGCGGCACGATAACCGAGGAGTCCACCATACTCAACGTCCCCGCCGTCACGATACGCCAGGCGCACGAGCGCCCGGAGGGGATGGACGAAGGCACGCTGATCATGTGCGGCCTGAAGACCGAGCGTGTGCTGGAGTCGGTGGAGATAGTGACCGCCCAGCATAGCAAGGCCGACAGGCGGTTCCGCCTCGTGGGGGACTACGACGTCGACAACGTCTCGAAGAAAGTGCTGCGCATCATTGAGAGCTACACCGACTACATCAACCGCATTGTCTGGCGGAAATCCCTCTGAGCGGGCGGGCCCCGGGCGGACATGAAGACGCTCATAGTAACCGAGAGGTTCTACCCGGAGGAGTTCATCGTGAACGACCTGGCGGCCGAGTGGGCCGCCGGGGGGATGACGGTGGACGTGCTGACCCAGGCTCCGAGTTATCCTTTCGGGCGGCTCTTTGACGGGTACTCCAACAGGCCATTCTCGTCGGAGAAATGGAAGGGGATGAGGATCTTCCGCTTCTTCACCGTCACCGGCTATCGCGATTCCCTCGTCCTTAAGCTGCTCAATTATCTCAGTTTCGTCCTGGCCGGCACCGCAGCCGCGCTTTTCAAGGCGCGCGGGCATGACCGCATCTTCGTCTACCAGACCGGCCCGCTGACGCTGGCCATACCTGCTGTGATAGCGGGCAGGCTGTATGGTATTCCGGTGACGATCTGGACGCAGGACATCTGGCCGGACATGGTCTATTCTTACGGCTTCAGGAAGACCCGCCTGCTGGAGTGGTTCCTGGGCGCCGTCATACGCTTCGTCTATTCCGGCTGTTCGGAGATACTGGTCTCCTGCGAGGGCTTCGCCGGGCGCATCCTGGGATACGTCCCCGGAAGGAAGATAGCGCATTTTCCCAACTGGCCCACGGTGGCGGACGACGGGGGCGCTGGGAAGGCGGAACTGCCGGAGGGCTTCAACTTCACCTTCGCGGGGAACGTTGGCAAGTTCCAGAACCTGGAGAACGTCCTGCGCGGTTTCGCGATGGCGGCGAAGGAGCGGCCGGACCTGAGGCTGAGCATCGTCGGCGACGGCTCGCACCTGGAGACGCTCAAGGGGATCGTGGCGACGGAAGGGATCCCCGGCGTGAAGTTCTGGGGCAGACACAAGAACTCGGAGATGCCGGCCTTTTTCAGGGCCAGCGACGTTATGATAGTCTCCCTTGCCAATACTCCCGGCCTTAACCTGGTGGTGCCGGCCAAATTCCAGGCCTATCTGGCCTTTCGGAAGCCGGTGTTCGCCGTGATGAACGGGGAAGTGAAGGGCCTGGTGGAGAAGCACGGCCTCGGCCTCGGCGCCGACCCCGACAGCCCGGAAGCCATACGTGACGGCTTCCTCAAGTTCCGCTCCCTGAGCGCGGAAGAGCTGGGGAGTTTCTCCGGCAGCGCCGGCAGGCTGCTCGCCGGAGAATACGACCGGGCGAGGGTCATAGCCGGAATACGGGCACATGTCGCCGCGGCAAATAGACTATAATCTGATGATGGCGGGGAAGAAATGCTGATCTTCAGGTGGCGCCGGCTGCTGCTTTTCCTGGGCGACCTCGCGCTGTTCTACGCGGCGCTGGGGCTGGCGCTGGTGGCCCGCCGTTTCAGCGCGGTGCCATGGGATTTCTTCCTGGAGCACGTGCGCGTATTCTCCATATTCGTGCCGGTCTGGACGGCGGTCTTCTACGTGGTCGGTTTCTACGATCTGCGCCGCATCAACAGGCTGGTAAACCTGATAAACATCTGTCTCCTTTCTTTCGTGGTGAACCTGGCCGCGGTCAGCGCGATGTTCTACGCGTTCTACCTGCAGCTGGGACTTACCCCGAAGACGCACCTGTTCCTTACCCTCTTCTTCCTGCACCTCTTCGCCACGCTCTGGCGGCGCGTTTGGACGCGCGTGGTGCTGGGCAAGCTCCTGCTGCAGAAGGTCGCCTTTCTCGGCACTAACACCCTTATCGAGGAGATAAAACGGGACCTGCCGCTGAATCCTTACCTTGGCTTCACCGTCGTGCCGCTGCCCGACCTGGGCGCGGCCGAGACCGCCGAAGGCTACTGGCGTCCCAACGGCCGGGGCTGCGTGCACATGGCCCCCAGGATAGACGTGCTGGTGGTGGACGCGGAGGACGCCGAGAACAGGCCCATGGTTGGCGGAGTGCTGCTCTCCACCGCCGTGATGGAGCAGGTCCCTATCATCACGCACCTGGATTTTTACGAGGACCTCTACGGCAAGATACCTCCCGAACACGCCGCCAAGCCCAGCTGGCTGCTGAGCAACGTGCTGCATCAGGAGAACCGGTTCTATTCGGTCCTGAAGCGGGTCCTGGACGTGGCCTTCGCGGCGGCGGGTCTGCTGCTGACCCTGCCGCTGACGCTGGCGGTCTGGGCGGCCATAAAGCTGGAGGGAGGGATCGGCGCGCCCGTGTTCTTCGTGCAGAAGCGCGTCGGCCACCTCGGGCGAAGATTCATAATCTGGAAGTTCCGCACGATGGTGGTGGGCGCCAGCAAGGCCGGGCCGCTGTACAAGGCCGGCAAGGACGACGAGAGGATCACGCCTTTGGGCAAGTTCCTGCGTTCGAGCAGGCTCGACGAGATCCCTCAGCTCTGGAACGTGCTGAAGGGGGACATGTCGCTGGTCGGGCCGAGGCCTGAGTGGACCAGCGAGGTCCGCATACTGGAGCGCACCGTGCCGCATTACCACCTGCGCCACCTGATAAAGCCCGGCGTCACCGGCTGGGCGCAGATAAATTACCACGCCACTTCGAGCCAGGCCGAGTCGCTGGAGAAGCTCCATTACGACCTGTACTACGTCAAGAACATGTCGCTGGCACTGGACCTGGGCATAATCTTAAGGACTTTCCGCAGGGTTTTCCAGAAGGACGCCGCTATGGCCGGCAAGACGGCCATTACTTCCTGACGGGTGTCAGGTCCCGCTCTTTTACGCCGCCGCCGCGAAGGCCAGCGCGAGGAAGATAGCGAACGACGTGTGCACGTGCTGGAAGGAGATCTCCGTAAGGTTCATCACGTAGAAGGCTGGCAGCGCGCACAGCGCCCAGAGGGCGTAGGGACTGGACGTCGCGCGGAACCGCCGGAGCGCGAAGTTCAGCATGGCCCAGAACAGGAACAGCAACGCCGCCAGTCCCAGCGTGCCGCGTTCCGCCGCCTGGTGGACGTAGATGTTGTTAAGCGTGCCGTAGACGCCGTCCTCCGGGAAGGGCTCTGGGTGGAACTTCTTGAACAGCCTCTTGATATTGTCAGGTCCGACCCCGACCACGGGGTGGGCCTTGAACATCTTGTAGCCGACCTTCCATAGCTCCAAACGGATATTGATGCCGGTGCTGGCTGAATTCGCGGCGAAGTCGCCGCGCTTGAAGGCCACTGAAGCATCTACCCTGTTCCGGACGCCTGGACTGAAGGCGGCCAGCAGCACGACAGCCAGCAGCATAACCCCGCCGGCAAGAGCCAGCCTCTTCCTGGAGGCCGGAGAGAAAGTGAAGATGCAGAGCATGCCGACGAACAACCCCAGGTAGGCGCCCCGGGTCTGTGTCAGCAGCACCGCCGCGAAGGTGAGGACGGCGGAAAGGCGGAGGGGAAAGCGGCGCCCGGCCGGGGCCTCTCCGCCCTGTAACAGCAGACTGAGCTGCAGCAGCAGCGCTATGGACATTGCCTCGCCGTAGCGCACCGCGTTCATCAGCACTCCCGCGCGGGCGAGCCCGTTCCCGGCGGCCAGCGAGCCCAGCGCCTCGTACATGCCGAAGACGGCGGAGACCCCGGCGGCCGCGGCGTAGAAGGCCGACAGGCGGGGGAGATGGTCCTTCCTGACCGCCAGCAGCAGCGTAGAGAGGCAGACGTATTTCAGGAAATCGGAGTTGAGCTGCCCGAAGGCCTTGCCGGGGTAATAGGCGGTAATGGCCGTAAGCAGGCAGACCCCCAGGTAGAGCGCCCACGGGATGAAGAGCGGGTGGCACCCGAGAAAAGAGAGGGCCTCTTTTATAGAGCCTTCCCTGTAGCGGATGACCAGCAGGGTCATGAGGTTCAGGAATAGCGCAGTTTCCACCGCCGTAACGGAGAACAGGGCCGCCGCCGCGAACAGGCAGAGAAAGGCCGAAAGGAGAGTGTCCGCGCTGATTTTCCGTGCTGTCACAATGCTAGAATTATAGCAGTTAACATGCATGCGAACCCTTCAACGCGCATTTTTTACCGCTCTTATGCTTCTGCGTATCCTGCCGGCACTTCTTCTGTTCTCCGTTGCGCCGCTGTGCGCCTAGCAGTACAACCTGCTGACCGAGCCTGCCCCGGCCGTGGATTATGCGAAGGACACCACATGGGATATCAGCGGGGCCTGGCTGGCCGGCGACGGGGACAGGACCGAGGTGAACGGCCTGGATATCAGCCTTTCCTTAGCCAAAAGAACGTCTACTGGTACTTATGACGGGGGTACGCTGGGGACTTCGCTTGTGGGATCCCCCGGGCGCGGTGAGATACGGCTGGCCGGGGTGAAGCGACATGTGGTAGGCAATACTATCCACGCTGCACCGGCCAGACATTACCTGTTCGGAGTGCCGGGCGTGCCGAGCTGGTCTCTGCATGTATCCTTCCCCGTCTCTTACGGCAATTTTTCCATCGACCATAACAACAAGGAGGAGGGGCGGTTCTACAATTTCCTGGCCGGGGTGCGGGCTGGCGCTGCCGCGCACCTTAAGCTCGGTAATTTCCTCCTTACCCCGTCGGGCCGTGCCGGACTGTCTACAGGCTACAGGGAATCCTATAAGGGCGGGGTTTACTGGAGCAACCGCCGGGAAGGCTGGGTGCGCCCTTTCGCTGTATTCGGGCTCTCGGCCGGACTGGACTATCTGCCGCGCGGGTACCGGTTACGCTGTGATTGGGAACGCTCCTTCAGCAACGGGAGAGAGCGGGCGATAGATTATCTCGGCCTGCGCCTGGTCATAGGCTGGACTCCCGGCGGCAAGGGCCGCAAGGCCGCCGAAGAGTCGGCTCAGGCCGGCCCCGCCGGCCGCGCCACGGTTGATTGACCGGCCTTATACTGTTAAAATATCGCTTTCGGCGCGGGGATACGGATCAGATGATGTCTCATAAACTCAAGATACTGGTCACCGGCGGCGCGGGGTTCATAGGCTCCCATCTCTGCCGGCGCCTGCTTTCCGAAGGCCACGACGTGCTGTGCGTGGACAGCCTGTTCACCGGCAGCAAGGAGAACGTCCTCGACCTCTTCGGCGACAAGCGCTTCGAGTTCATCCGCCACGACATCTGCTCTCCGCTCGTGCTCGAGGTGGACAGGATCTACAACCTCGCCTGCCCCGCTTCTCCGGTGCATTACCAGTTCAACCCGGTGCACACCACCAAGACCTCGGTGAACGGCACGATAAACATGCTGGGCCTCGCGCGCCGCACGAAGGCGCGCATCCTGCAGGCCTCGACCAGCGAGGTGTACGGCGACCCCGAGGTGCACCCGCAGCCGGAGAGTTACTGGGGCCGCGTGAACACTATAGGCCCGCGGGCCTGCTACGACGAGGGCAAGCGCTGCGCCGAGACCCTTTTCTTCGACTACCACCGCCAGCATAAGCTGGACATCAAGGTGGTGAGGATCTTCAATACCTACGGGCCCAATATGCATCCCAACGACGGGCGAGTCGTCAGCAACTTCATAGTGCAGGCGCTGCAGAACAAGAACATCACCATCTACGGCGACGGCTCCCAGACCCGCAGCTTCCAGTACGTCGACGACCTCGTGAACGGGATAACGGCGATGATGGAGAGCCCGGCGGATTTTTCCGGCCCGGTGAACATCGGCAATCCCGACGAATTCACGATAAAGCAGCTGGCCGAGAAGGTGCTGCAGCTGATCCCGGAGAGCAAGAGCAAACTGATCTACAAGCCTCTTCCTCAGGACGATCCGAAACAGCGCCAGCCGGACATAACGCTGGCGAAAGAAAAACTGGGCTGGACGCCGAAGATAAAACTGGAAGAGGGCCTGGGGAAGACGGTGGACTATTTCCGCCGTACGCTCAAGTGACTCGCAAGTCTGGACCGACAGAGAGGGGCTTCATGAAGAAGATGAACAGATCTATCTGCTGCATAGGCGCGGGCTACATAGGCGGGCCGACGATGGCCGCGATAGCCGACCATAACCACGACCGCAAGGTCGTGGTAGTGGACATCAACAAGAAGCGCATAGACGCCTGGAACTCGGACAGGATGCCCATCTTCGAGCCGGGGCTGGACGAGGTGGTCAAGCGCCGCCGCGGCAAGAACCTGTTCTTTTCCACCGACATCGACAAGGCCATCCGCGACTGCGATATCATCTTCGTCGGAGTGAACACTCCCACGAAGACCTTCGGCCGCGGCGCCGGCTGCGCCTCCGACCTGCAGTACTGGGAGGCTACCGCGCGCAATATCGTGAAGGTCGCCAACCGCGATAAGATAGTGGTGGAAAAGAGCACGCTGCCGGTGCGCACCGCCGAGGCGATGGAGCATATCCTGAGCCGCCACCCGAAATACCATTTCGAGGTGCTGTCCAACCCCGAGTTCCTCGCCGAGGGCAGCGCGATCAGCGACCTCGAGAACCCGGACAGGGTGCTGATAGGCGGCCACCAGACTCCGCGCGGCAAGGCGGCTATAAAGGCCCTCGCCGAGGTGTACGCGGCCTGGGTCCCTAAGGAGCGCATCCTGACCACCAACCTGTGGTCCGCCGAGCTTTCCAAGCTGGCCGCCAACGCTATGCTGGCCCAGCGCATCAGCTCTGTGAACTCCCTGTCCGCGCTCTGCGAGGCCACCGAGGCCGACATAGACCAGGTGGCGAAGGCCATAGGCATGGACAGCCGCATAGGCCCCAAGTTCCTGAAGACCGGCCCCGGCTTCGGCGGCTCCTGCTTCAAGAAGGACATCCTCAACCTCGTCTACATCTGCGACAGCTACGGCCTCACCGAAGTGGCCGAGTACTGGCGGCAGGTGGTGGCGATAAACGACTACCAGCAGGAGAGGCTGGTGGCGAACATCCTCAGGACCATGTTCAACACGCTGGCCAACAAGAAGCTGGCCATCTTCGGCTTCGCTTTTAAGGCGAACACCAGCGACACCCGCGAGAGCCCGGCCATAGCGATAACGAAGATGCTGGCCGCGGAGAAGGCGCAGATAGCCATAACCGACCCCAAGGCCCTGGGCCACGTGGCCGAGGATTTGGGCGAGCTGGCCTCCAGGGTGGTGACCACGGCGGACCCCTACGAGGCGGCCAGGGACGCCGACGCCATCATCCTGCTGACCGAATGGGAGCAGTTCAAGGGCCTGGACTACGATAAGCTCTACAAGGCCATGCGCAAGCCGGCCTTCCTGTTCGACGGCCGGAACGTGCTGGACCACGCGAAACTGCGCCGGATAGGCTTCGAGGTCAAGGGCGTAGGGAACTAATTATTTGGCAAGTCCTTTGTTACCTGGACATTCAGTTTAGCAATGCATCACTGTGCTCTCCTGATCGTGTACGACGACCCCGTCTGGCTGCGGGCAGCCGCGCAGTATTTCACCTTCCATAAATTCAAAGTACATACCGCCGGGTCCTGTTTTGAGGGACTCAAGGTTTTTAATTCCATAAAGCCGGACTGCGTTCTGCTGGATTATAACCTGCTGGATGCGGATGCGGAGGCTTTCTGCAACGCCGTCCGGAGTGCGGAAAAGCTTATCCGTACCCCGATCGTGGTGATCAGCGGGGAGGATCAGCGGGAGTTGCAGGCTTATACGGTCTGTCAGGCCGACGGGTTCGTGCTTAAAGGGAATAATTGGCAAAGGGCCGTCGCTGTGGTGGAAATGGTCATGCGCCGGGTCCGCTGGGAGCGCGGGGTTCTCCATAAAGGGGATATTAAACTGGAGAAGAACGGTTTCTGCGTTTTTAGGGGCTCCAGGCGAATAGCCACGCTTTCTCCCGGCCAGTTCCACGTTCTGTATCTTCTTGTGCAGGAAAGCCCCAGGTTCGTTTCCGAGGATATGATCTCCGTGCATCTGTTCAACTCCGACTTCGCGCCCGAAGTGGAGGATTCCATTCGCGGGCTGATGCAGCGTCTTCGTAAGAAACTGGGGCCTCAGGTCGGACGCCGCATAAAGAGCAAGGTCCGTAAAGGGTGGGTGTATGTGCAGCCGCGCTTGCGCGACAGGGCGTCAGGCACCGTCTTTCCGGAAGATATCTCCAATTCTTCCAAAAAATAATTCGCCATTCTCTTCCCCGAAGTGAATATTGCAAAACGCGCACGCATGCGTGATTGTCATGCTTGCCGCCGTCCTCTATACTAGCGGATAGGCGGCCCTCCGTGATATCGGCCATAACATTTGCGGCGTGGCGCCTATCAGGGGTTAATATGCTCAAAAAGAGTTTCTTCCTGCTCGCGGCGGCCCTCGTATTTGCACCTGCCATTTTAGAGGCGGAACAGGCCAAGAATTTGCGCCTGATTCCCGGCGGCGCGGCTTCTGGCCAGGGACAGATAAGGATAATCAATCTCGGCGGCGCGCTGATGGGCAGGAGCGCCGCGAAACGGCGCCCGGCGCCGGAGAACAAAGGCAGACGCGTAGCCGTAGCGGCGAAGCCGGCAGCGCAAGAGGCCGCGCCTAGCGCCTTGGAAATCAGCGCAGAGTTCCGTCTGCGCGAGGTCTATGTGTTCCCGAATCCAGCCAAGGGTGGGAAGGTCCCGAGCTTTCATGTGGAGACGGGCATAGCCGATAGCGTAAAAATAACCGTTTACAACGTGGCAGGCGAGGAAGTGCATCAGCGGGTCCTCACTGGAGTGCCGGGCGTAATAGACGACGGTAACGGACTTGATTATGCCTACGAATACGCCTGGCAGGGACATATTGCCAGCGGGGTCTATTATTACCTAATCGAGGCTGAGAAAGCCGGCAAGAAACTCCGGACTAAGGGCAAATTTGCGGTGGTGAGGTGAGTGAGGCTATGAAATCTACTCTTCTCATTTTCACGGTTATGGCGGGTTTTTCGCTCCCGGCGCAGGCGCTCGACAGCGGCGCGACCTTCCTGAAGATAGACACCGACGCGAGGGCGGTTTCAATGGGCTCGGCGTATACGGCTTTGGCTTCTGGAGTCGGTTCCATCGGCTATAACCCAGCGGGCCTTTCCGCGGCCAGCGGCGTGGAACTTGGGTTCAGTCATGCCAACTGGATAATGGATTCAATGCACGATTTCGCCGGCGTTGCCGTTCCGATGAAGACTCCCGGCCTGGTTCTGGGTATGGGCATTACCCGGTTCAGCAACGGGAGCATGGAATCAAGGGGGGAGGACAGGAGCGCCGGCGCAAATTTTTCCAGCTATGACCAGGCGGTGTCGCTCATTTCGGCCAGGCGGGTTGGAGGGAGCCGCCTGGGCCTTGCGGTCAAATACATAGAGAGCGAGATCGCGGGGGAAAGGGCCAATGCCGTGGCCGTGGATCTCGGGTTGAGCCGGGCGTTGAGGGGCCTTCCGTTGACGGTCGGTTTTTCCGTGCAGAATCTGGGCACTTCCATGAAATATATAGACCAGAAGGACCCGTTGCCGTTAAGTCTGTCAGCCGGGGTCATGTTCAGCGTGGTGCCAGGGATCAACCTTGCAATGGACCTGCGGCGGCGTGTCTATGACCGGCAGAACAGCGTGAGCATAGGCACCGAGTACGGGGTCTTAAAGGGATTTGCGCTGCGGACCGGCTATCTGATGAATAACGGTCTGGCGGGCACCAGGAACAAAGGGTTAAGCGCCGGCGCCGGCCTGAATATAGGCGGCATGGGCGTGGATTACGCGTTCACGCCCTTCGGCGAACTCGGTAACGCCCAGAGGATAACGCTGAAGACAGAATTCTAGTGCGAAGGTGTAAAGTTATGAGACCACCAGTTTGGTTTTGTAGAACTATTCTTGCTGTTGCGGGTGTTTTCCTCGCCTTACCAGTTTTTCCGCAATCCACCGCATTGCAGGAAGGCTATCGTCAAAGGATGGCTGACCTGATGCAGGAAGTGCGCGCTGCCAAAAGCGGTGAAGCGCGTTCCTCGATATACGAGCGTATCAGGCAACTTCAAGAACAGTATCGTGCGGCTAATCCTCGGACTGAATTGCCTCCGGCGGAAATCGAGGTCAGGCGCTTGAAGATGGAGGAGATGCTTAAAACAGATCCGTTCCGATGGCAAATGTATAAACTGCGTCAGTCCCTGGCAAGCGCCAAAACTGCGGCAGAGAGCGAACGCATTCTCTACAAGATGCGCACTCTCCGCGAAAAACATGATGCGGAAGCCAGAGCGATGATGACTCCGGAACAACGTGCGGAGCAAGAGACGCGCAGCCAGAAATATGCCAGGATGCAGGCCGAGCTGAAACCGTTGGAGGACAGGATGCGCGAATCGAGCACTTTGGAAGGACGCAATGCCGTTAGGGCACAAATGCTGAAGGTCATCGAGAAATATCGCTAGGTGGTATTTGATTTGCACCGGAGCATTCTGTCGAGGAGAAAACATGAAAAAGTCACTTGCAACGTTTATGCTGGTCTTCTGGGTCGGTGGTGTTTCTGCGGCAACCTACAATAACATAACCCTGCAAGGAGAACTCGCATCTACTGACACAATCACTGGGGTAAATGTGAATGTCCTGTCCGGAGCGGACGTAATACCTTGTTCTGACGTTTCCCTGATCCCGGACACCACAGGGTTCTTTTCCACTCAGACGTATATTTCCGACTCTAAAGTCTTTCTCTCCGGCGGCGAGTATATATTGCGTTTAAGCACGGGGACCGATCCCAACCTTCACGTGATATCTTCTTTTACTTTGACGGCGGTGCCCTTTGCTCAGACAGTGCGGGGCGATAAACAGACCGGAGACGAGAACGTATTCGGGGCTTATGGGAATGTCGGCATCGGGACCACTACTCCCAGTTTCCGCCTTGTCGTGTCGAGCGGCACGGGTCCCATCTTGTGGGTATCCAGCACGGGGGTTCATGCCACTAAGTTTTACGGCGACGGCTCCGGGTTGATGAATTTGCCTGGCTCCGGAATAGGAGGTGGAGGGACAGTAAATTATGTCCCGATATGGAGCAGCACAGTTGCTTTAGGAAACAGTAATCTCTCGGAAGATGCGGCATATATATACGCTCATAAGCCTTTGTATGTTGATTCAAATTACGTGTATGTGAGTTCACGGATTGTATTGTCGGATACTTATGGGGATGCTGCAATTTCAGGGGCGAATGCGGCCAACAACATCGTTATTAATCTCGACGCAAATGCGGGTCACTATAGTTACCTTAATTCTGGAAATTTTGGAATAGGGACTGCAACTCCTAATAATAAACTGCAAGTTGCTGGTCTAATAAATTTCGAGGACGCAACATCAGGTACATTTCTGGGCAAATCTGCCGGAGCCAGTAATACTGGCGCAGAGAATACATTTATAGGATATCAGGCTGGAAAATCAAACCAAAGTGGGGCCTGGAATACATTGATTGGAAAGGATGCTGGATACAATAATAATTCTGGCAGCGCAAATACGGCAGTGGGAAATGGTGCAGGATATGGACTGACGTCTGGCACTTCGAACACTTTAGTTGGGTATGGCGTTGGGAGCACAGTGCTGCAAGCTGGAACCGCAAATATTTTAATTGGTATTCAAGCCGGGCTGAAGAGCGATGGATCTAACAATATAGTTATTGGTGCATACCAGCAGGCACCTCAGGGAAATTATTCGCTCAATATAGGTGGAGTAGTGTTTGGTGATCTTGCTTCAAAAACAATAGGAATCTCAACTCAAATACCTGGAGCGGCACTAGATGTTGTATCTACCGGTACAGCGATCAATCAATTCGCACAAATATGGCGTACTAATTCCGGGGTGATATCGTCGATGTCCGCCACGGGTGTCATGATGGCCTCTAAATTCGTCGGTGACGGATCGGGGCTGACTGGTCTCTCAAGCTCAGGTGGCGACAACTTGGGAAATCACATTGCTACTACGACTCTGAATATGGCTTCTAACGATATCGTGGGCGCGGATTCCATTACCGCGGCCTCCGTTACCGTCACCGGCAACGCCTTCTCGGTGGGCGGGGCAACGCTGGTGGCGACGAGCGGAAAAATAGGCATTGGGACCTCCTCACCTGCCGGTACTTTACATATCCAAGATGGTCAAGTGGTAACAATATCATCTTCGACAGTTGCAGAAGGATACAACATCCAGCGCATAATCACAAATAAAGGTCAAATGACCATAGGCGTGGCGCGCACGGCGGGCAACTCAATAATGATTGGCGAATTACCCAATTCCGGCGGCATAACAACTGTCGGGTCATATCCTTTACAGCTTGGCACTAACGAGTTGCCCCGCCTTACTATATTAGACACTTCGGGAAACGTCGGCATAGGCGACAGTGCCCCTACCGCCAAACTCGTAGTTAACGGCAATGTGGTTTCCAGCGGTACGATATACGCGCAAAACGGTTTCTATGGTGCTGGGTCCGGGGTGACGTCATTGAATGCGTCCAATCTGGCATCCGGGACGGTGGCGGATGCAAGGCTGTCTTCGAACGTAGACTTACTAAATACAAATCAGACACTTTCAGGGGCAAAGACTTTCAATAATTCAGTGACGGTAAGCAGCTTGACGGTCACTGCTGCCCCCACGTTTCAAGTCATGTTGTCGTCGACATCCAGAGTGACAGATAGTTCGCAGGCGACATCTGTAACGCCCGTATGCGTGGCAGGCTCCACAACAACTATAACATTGTCTCGTGCGTCAAATGTAATGTTCATGTACAATGGCATTTTCTCTTCCAACCAAGTTGGGTTTAACTACAATATCGCGATTCTACGAGATGGAGCTACGGTTATGTTCGCAACTTGTAATGGGTTGGTTGCCAGCTTAATCTCGGCTTGTCCCCTAATTGGTATTGATCTGAATGTTCCCGCTGGCAAACATGAGTGGTGTGTGCAGATTTCGGATAATGGCGGAGGAATTAGCCGATTTACCAATTCGCCACAACAATTCAGCGTAACGGCAATGCCTTAATAGTTTTGCAATAGCATTAAGGTGATTTTGATGGACTGGTTCCATATAATGGAACCAGTCCTTTATCTTGTCCGCACACATGCGCGCACGCTTGGAAAATCCAAATTTGCTACAATTATTGCGTGGCGGCAGGGCCGCCGCGCTCGGTCCGCAATTTAAATTATTATTAAGGAGACCCCTAAAATGGCTACTAAAATCGGTATTAACGGTTTCGGACGCATTGGCCGGCTCGTCGCCCGCGCGATACTGGCCCGCACTGACGGCCAGCTGGAGTTGGTCGCCATCAACGATCTCACCGATTCCAAGACCAACGCCCACCTCCTTAAGTACGACTCGGTCCATGGCCGCCTGGACATGGACGTGAAGGCCACCGCCGACGATAAGATCTCCGTCAACGGCAAGGAGATAAAGGTCTTCAAGGAGAAGGACCCGGCCGCCATCCCGTGGAAGAGCCTCGGAGTGGAGATAGTGGTGGAGTCCACCGGCCTGTTCACGATAAAGAAGGACGGCGTCAACAAGAAGGGCAAGGAAGTGAAGGGCGCCGAGAACCACATCACCAAGGGCGGCGCGAAGAAGGTCATTATCTCCGCCCCCGCGCAGGGCGAGGACATCACGATAGTGATGGGCGTCAACGACGATAAGTACGACCCTAAGAACCACAACGTCGTCTCCAACGCCTCCTGCACCACCAACTGCCTGGCTCCGTTCACGAAGGTGATCAGCGATAAGTGGGGTATCGAGAAGGGCCTGATGACCACCATCCACGCCTATACCAACGACCAGAAGATCCACGATATGGCCCACAGCGACATGCGCCGCGCCCGCGCGGCCGCGCTGTCCATGATCCCTACCTCGACCGGCGCCGCCAAGGCCATCAGCCTGGTGATGCCCGAGCTGAAGGGGAAGCTGGACGGCTTCGCCATCCGCGTGCCCACCCCGAACGTCTCCGTGGTGGACCTGACCGCGACGCTGGCCAAGCCGGCCACCGCCGAGGAGATCAACGCCGCCCTGAAGGCCGCCGCCGAGGGCCCGCTGAAGGGCATAATGGAGTACGTCGAGGAGCCGCTGGTGAGCATAGACTTCAACCACTGCCCGGCCAGCTCCAGCGTGGACGCACAGAACACCCGCGTTATCGGGGGGAACATGGTGAAGATCCTCTCCTGGTACGACAACGAGTGGGGCTATTCCAACCGCGTGGTGGACCTGGCCCTGCTGATGATAAAGAAGGGCCTGTAATATTCAGCTTTGCCGGGGGTCGGGTGGCGCCGCAAGGCGCGCGGACCCTGAGACCCCCGGCGTCGTCGCAGTCGCTCAGGAGCTACAACAATGGCTAAGAAGAGAGTTCTGATAATGGGGGCCGCGGGCCGCGACTTCCATAACTTCAACGTGTTCTACCGGAACAACAGGGACTACGAGGTGGTGGCCTTCACCGCTTACCAGATCCCCAACATCGCGGGCCGCAAGTACCCGAAGGAGCTCGCCGGCAGGCTGTATCCGAAGGGCATCCCGATATACGAGGAGAAGCACCTGCCCGAGCTGATAAAGAAGCTGAAGGTGGACGAGGTGGAGTTCGCCTACTCCGACGTCAACTTCAACACGCTGATGTCGAAGGCCTCCATCGCGCTGGCCGCCGGCGCGAACTTCAAGATCCTCTGCGCGGAACAGACCTACATAAGGTCCAGGAAGCCCGTGGTCGCCATCTGCGCCGTGCGCACCGGCTGCGGCAAGAGCCAGACCACCCGCGCCATAGCCTCGATGCTGAAGGGCATGGGCAAGAAGGTCGTGGCGATACGCCACCCGATGCCCTACGGCGACCTGGTCAAGCAGACCTGGCAGCGCTACGAGACCCTCGCGGACTTGAAGAAGCACGACTGCACCATCGAGGAGATGGAGGAGTACGAGCCCCACATAGCCGCCGGCCACATCATCTACTCCGGCGTGGATTACGGCGAGATCCTCAAGCGCGCCGAGAAAGAGGCGGACGTGATACTCTGGGACGGCGGCAATAACGACGTGCCGTTCTACAAGCCCGATCTCCACATCGTCGTGACCGACCCGCTGCGGGCCGGCAACGAGGCCACCTACCACCCCGGCGCCGAGAACCTGCGCATGGCCGACGTGGTCGTCATAAACAAGGTGGACACCGCGAGCGCCAAGCAGATCGCCCTGGTGCGCGAGAACATCCGCAAGATGAACCCGAAGGCCCAGATCATTGAGGCCGAGAGCCCCGTGACCGTGGACAATCCCGCGGCCGTGAAGGGCAGGAAGGCCCTGGTGGTGGAGGACGGCCCGACGCTGACCCATGGCGAGATGAACTTCGGCGCCGGCCACGTGGCCGCCCGCAAGTATCACGCCAAGTCCATAGTGGACCCGCGGCCGTACGCCGTCGGCACGATAGAGAAGGTGTACCAGAACTTCAAGCAGATCACCGATATCCTGCCCGCGATGGGCTACGGCGACAAGCAGATGGCCGAGCTTAAGAAGACCATCAACGACGCGAAGGCCGAGGTGGTGATAGTCGGCACGCCGATAGACCTGGCGCGCCACCTGGCGTTCAACAAGCCGTCCGTCCGCGTGACCTACGAGCTCAAGGAGCGCAAGGTCGGCGGGCTGAAGGCCGCGCTGAAGAAAGTGCTGTGAAGAGGCCTGTCCCGGGCCGGAGACCCCGGCCCGGGCCCGTTTTTGGGAGGTGAACAATGACCACGGAGAATAAGACGGTACTCAAGCTCGCCAAGGTCCAGGACGCGAAGCTCAAGGACAAGAACGTGCTGGTCCGCGTGGACTACAACGTCCCGCTGAAGGACGGCGCGATCACGGACGATACCCGCATCCGCGAGACGATGAAGACGCTGAAGCTGCTGCTCGACGGCAACAACAGGGTGGTGCTGATGGCCCACCTGGGCCGCCCCAAGGGCAAGCCCGAGCCCAAGTACAGCCTGAAGCCCGTGGTAGACCGCCTCGCCGAGCTTTCCGGCGCCAAGGTCCATTTCGCGCCCGACTGCGTGGGCCCCGAGGCCGACAAGGTCGTGGACGCGGCGAAGAAGGGGGAGATAGTCCTCCTCGAGAACCTGCGCTACCACGCCGAGGAAGAGAAGAACGACGACGCTTTCGCGAAGAAGCTGGCCCGGCACGGCGAGTTCTTCGTGCAGGAGGCCTTCGGCGCGCTGCACCGCGCGCACGCCTCCACCGCCGCGATAGCGAAGTTCCTGCCCGGGGCCATAGGCTTCCTGGTGCAGAAGGAGCTGGAGTACCTGGACCACGCGATGGTCAGCCCGGCCAGGCCGTTCCTGGCCATCATCGGCGGCGCCAAGGTCTCCGACAAG
>DAIENX010000011.1:0-14417 GCA_027340875.1 Elusimicrobiota bacterium | reverse complement strand
GGGTGCTCGGGTGCTGGGGCCCGAAGTTAATGAACATCTGGTCGGCCTTGAGGGCCGTCGTCTCGGCGGTTGTCATCTTAATCGTAGCTGTCCGGGGTATGCTTGTAGTCTTTCCGCAGCGGGAAGCCCTTGATCTGGTCGTGGGTCAGGATCCGCTTGAGGTTCGGGTGTCCCTCGAAATGTATGCCGTACATGTCGTAGACCTCGCGCTCCTGCCAGTCCGCGGCCATGAAGATGCCGTAGAGGCTGGGGAGGGAGGCGCTGTCGGCGCGCGGCACGGAGGCGCGCAGGCAGACCCTGTGGCCGGCTTCCAGGGCGGAAACGATATAGACCACCTCGAAAGAGCCCTCCTTGGCGGGGGTCTCCCCGGCGGCCGGGACCGCGGGCCAGTCGTTGGCGGTCAGCACGTCCAGGTAGTCGAAGGAGAACTCGGAGCGCAGGCGCTCGCCGACCTGCCGCACCAGCTTGGCGGGTACGGTCCAGGTGGGATAGTTCTTCACGGGGTCCGCGGCCTTCTCGAGGCCGGGGAAGGAATGCTGCAGTTTCGCCAGTATTTCGTCAGCTGTCATCGCGTTGCCTTAGCCGAGCGTCCGGGCGCCGGTCTGCTGGAGCTTGGTGGCGCCCATGCCGTCCTTCAGCTTCATCTTCCGGATCTTCTCCTGCAGCTTGATGACCGCGTACATCAGCGCCTCGGGGCGCGGCGGGCAGCCGGGCAGGTAGACGTCGACCGGGATGATCTTGTCCACTCCGGTCACCACAGAATAGGAATCGTAGAACGGGCCGCCGCAGTTGGCGCAGCCGCCCATGGCTATCACGAACTTGGGCTCCAGCATCTGTTGGTAGATGCGGACTATCGGCGGGGCCATCTTCTTGACCACGGTGCCGGCCACGAACATCACGTCGGCCTGGCGGGGAGTGGGCCTGGGGAAGACGCCCATGCGCTCGAAATCGAAGCGGGCCGCGTAGGCGGCCATCATCTCTATCGCGCAACAGGCGAGGCCGAAGGTCAGCGGCCACATCGAGGAGGTGCGGGACCAGTTGATGAGGTAATCGGAGGTCGCCAGGGCCACGCCGCCGCCCGGTACCGCGTCCAGCTTCGACAGCTCGTCGAGTACTATTCCCATTGCAGAGCTCCCATCTTCCACGCGTAGGCGAGGCCGGCGGCCAGCACGCCCAGGAAGATCGCCATTTCCACTATCGCGAAGGCCCCGAGCGCGCGCACTACGACGGCCCACGGGAACAGGTACAGGGCTTCCACGTCGAAGATCACGAACAGGAGGGCGTAAGTGTAGAACCGGATATTGGTCTGGCCCATCGTGGTGCCGACCGCCTCCATTCCGCACTCGTAAGCGGAATCCTTAAGAGGGGCCTTGACCTTGGGACGGACCAGGAAGGCGGCCAGCAAGCTCATGCCGGCGAACAGGACTGCTATCGTGAAGAGGACAAGTATCGGGCCGTAGCTCATTTATAGGGAACCGTCCTGCCGCGGAGAGAGTAGTAACAGGCGCGGCCGATTACCGTCGGGACAGGCGCGGTTCGAAAACGACGGATTTTATTATAGGAATTATAAAATTAATAAGTCAAGCAAAGGAGGCGCCGGCCCCCGGGCTGGCTCACGACGGAATATGACGGCCGGTCGCTAGATGCGGGGCGCGTCCACTATCAGCTCGAGCATGTTCTCCGAGCGCGTGTCGCGGGGATTGATCTTGAGGGCTTCCCGGAAGGCGTGGGCGGCTTCCTTGTGCTTGTACAGGCCGAAATAAGCCTGCCCCAGCTTGTACCAGGCGGTGGCGGAGGAGGAAGAACCCTTCAGCAGCTTCTCGAGCACCTCGGCCGCCTCTCCGAAACGGCCGTTCTGCAGGTAGTCCTCGGCCATGTGGTAGAAGACGATGCGGGTCTCCGGACTGTGCTCCTGCACCTTCCTGAAATGGCCAAGGGACTTATCGGAATCCCCCTTGTGATAATACGCGAAACCCAGGTAGTAATGCGCCATGGCCAGCCCCGAATTCAGCTTAACGGCGGCCTTCAGCTCCTTGATAGCCTCGTCGAGCATCGCCAGGCGGTAGTAGGCTATGCCTATGCGCATGTGCACTATCGGCAGGCTTGGCTTTATCTTCAGGGCCCTGCGGTATATCTCTATGGACTGCTCGACCAGGCCTTCGCTGAAGTAAAGGTTGGCCAGATTGTCCCAGGCCCAGAAGTTGCGCGGGTTGAGCTTAAGGCGCTTGAGGATCGGGCCCGCCATCGCGCGGAACTTCCTGTTCCCGGCGGGTATATGCGAGATCATCTTGTCGCTGAATTCGGGGAATGAGGTCACTTTTTTCTCCTGGGGGCCGGCTTGGACTGCCTTTCCCGGAATATGTTAAACTAGCGTTGAGTCTGGCGGCGGCGGGATAAAGAATCCGGGATATCTAAGGACTTACAGTGCTGGCCCCGCGCGTTCTCCCCGGCAGCTTCAGGCAAGTTATTATTCAATATCGCAAGGTCAAAGTCAATCGGCTGGGCGGGGGGCCCGGAAGGCTGGCTCCGATACTCAGGAGATAAAATGGCTAAGAACCTCAACAGCTTCAGTTCCCGGGGCACGCTGAGCTCCGGAGGCAAGGATTACGATATCTTCCGCCTCGGCGCGCTGGCCGGCAAGTACCCGGTGGAGCGCCTGCCCTACTCGCTGCGCATCTTCCTCGAGAACCTGCTGCGCAACGAGGACGGCCGCTTCGTGGGCAGGAAAGAGGTGGAGGGCGCGGCCAACTGGACGAAGACCCGCAGGGCCGGCGCCGAGTCCTCCTACATGCCGGCCCGCGTGCTGATGCAGGACTTCACCGGCGTGCCCGCCGTGGTGGACCTGGCCGTCATGCGCGACGCCGTCAAGAAGCTCGGCGGCGACCCGGCCAAGATCAACCCGCTGATACCCGTGAACCTGGTCATCGACCACTCGGTGCAGGTGGACAGCTACGGCAAGCCGGATTCCTTCGACTTCAACACCAGAAAGGAGTACGAGCGAAACCGCGAGCGCTATCTGTTCCTGAAATGGGGCCAGAAGGCGTTCTCCAATTTCTCCGTGGTCCCGCCGGAGACCGGTATCATACACCAGGTCAACCTGGAGCACCTCGCCAAGGTCGTCTACACCCGCGAGGAGGGCGGCCGCACCCTGGCCTACCCCGACACGCTGGTCGGCACGGACTCCCACACCGCGATGACCAACGGCCTCAGCGTGATGAGCTGGGGCGTCGGCGGCATCGAGGCCGAGGCCTGCATGCTGGGCCAGCCGCTCGCGATGGTGGTGCCCGACGTCATAGGCTTCAGGCTCTCCGGCCGCGCCGCCGAGGGCGTCACCGCCACCGACGTGGTCCTGACCGTCACGCAGATGCTGCGCAAGAAGGGCGTCGTGGAGAAATTCGTGGAGTTCTTCGGCCCCGGCATCGGCTCCCTCTCGGTGGCCGACCGCGCGCTGATAGCCAACATGTCGCCCGCATACGGCGCCACCATAGGCTTCTTCCCCGTAGATTCCAAGACGCTCGACTATATGGCGATGACCGGCCGCCCCGAGCAGCTGATCCGCCTGACCGAGGATTACTGCAAGGAGCAGGGACTGTTCCGCACCGACGGCAGCCCGGACCCGGAGTTCACCGACACGCTGGAGCTGGACCTCGCGACCGTGAAGCCGTCGCTCGCCGGCCCCCGCCGCCCGCAGGACAGGGTCACGCTGGCCGATTCCAAGGCCGAGTGGGGCAAGGCCCTGCCCACCTTCCTCGAGAAGGACAAGAATTCCGACCCTGCGGCCAGGGCCGCGGTGGAGGTTAACGGGAAGAAGGCCGAGCTCACCCACGGCAGCGTGGTGATAGCCGCCATCACCTCCTGCACCAACACTTCCAACCCGTCGGTCATGCTGGCCGCCGGCCTGATGGCCAGGAAGGCCGTGGAGAAGGGCCTCGCCTCCAAGCCGTGGGTGAAGACCAGCCTTTCCCCCGGCTCGCGCGTCGTGATGGACTATTACCGCGAGGCCGGCGTGCTGGAGCCGCTAGAGAAGCTGGGCTTCAACCTGACCGGCTTCGGCTGCATGACCTGCATAGGCAACTCCGGACCTCTAGACGAGCCGGTGGCCAAGGCCGTCACGGACAAGCGCCTGGTCGTGGCCTCGGTGCTCTCCGGCAACCGCAACTTCGAGGGCCGCATCAACCCGCTGGTGAAGGCGAGCTTCCTCGCCTCCCCCCCGCTGTTGGTCGCCTACGCGCTGGCCGGCACGGTGAACATAGATCTCGCCAAGGACCCGCTCGGGACCGGCAAGGACGGCAAGCCCGTCTATCTGCGCGATATCTGGCCGACCAACGGCGAGATAGCCGAGACGGAGGCGAGATCGGTGAAGAAGGAGTTCTTCCGCGACCAGTACGCAGTGGTAACGAAGGGCGACTCCCACTGGAAGGAACTGAACGCTCCGGAAGGCGAGCTGTTCGCCTGGCAGCCCGATTCCTATTACGTGCGCAAGCCGCCGTATTTCGACGGGTTCGACGGCAACCCGCTCGAGATCAAGGACATACGCGGCGCCAGGGCGCTGGCCGTGCTGGGCGACTCGGTCACCACCGACCACATCTCCCCGGCGGGCAACATCGCCAAGGACTCCCCGGCGGGCCTCTACCTGCAGGAGCGCGGCATAAAGCCGGCGGACTTCAACTCCTACGGCGCGCGCCGCGGCAACCACGAGGTGATGATGCGCGGCACGTTCGCCAACATCCGCCTGCGCAACGCGCTGCTCGGAGGTGCGGAGGGCTGGAAGACGCTGCACCTGCCCGACGCCGTCGAGACATCGATCTTCGAGGCCGCGATGCGCTATAAGGACGAGGGCGTGCCGCTGGTGATACTGGCCGGCAAGGAGTACGGCTCCGGCTCTTCCCGCGACTGGGCCGCCAAGGGCCCGGCCTTGCTGGGCGTGCGCGCGGTCCTAGCCTCCAGCTTCGAGCGCATACACCGTTCCAACCTGGTCGGGATGGGCGTGCTGCCGCTGCAGTTCAAGCAGGGCGAGGATATAGCCTCGCTCGGCCTGACCGGCAGGGAGACCTTCGACATCGAGGGCATAGCCGGCGGGCTGCGCCCGAGCCAGGAGGTCACCGTGAAGGCTACCGCCGACGGCAAGACGAAGACCTTCAAGGCCGTACTCAGGATAAACACCCCGGCCGAGGCCGAGTACTGCAAGTACGGAGGCATACTGTCCTTCGTGCTGGCGCAACTGGCGGCGGAGAAGACCCCGGCTTAAAAGACGGCGGTCTCAAAAAAATACCCCCGGCCATCCGGGGGTATTTTTTTGCGGCGGCATGAAAAGATTACCTGCCGGAAAGCGTCTCCGCGATGGCGAAGACCGGCCTGAAGGAAGCCTTTCCCCCTTTTACCGAGACCGTCAGCTCCACCGGCCTGAAGAACAGGCCCCAGTTCAGCAGCTGCGCCCTCCTGTTGTGCGAAGAGGCGCGCCGCGCGGCGGCGTACGCGGCCTCGATGCGGGCCGGGTCGGCGAGCGAAAGGGCCCTGTCAGGCGCGCCGGCTCCGGCCGCAGTGAGCGCCTCGTCGAGAACCTCCGCGTAGGCGGCCAGCTCGCGCCGGGCCTTCGGGTAAGGGGAGTCCGGGAAGAAGGCGGCCAGGTAGCTGTAGACCGCGTAGTCGTACAGGCAGGAGAAACCGGCCGATGGCATCTTCTCCCTGAGCCGCAGCAGACCGTCGTAGACGGTGAAGCCCAGATAGAGCGCGGCGAACCTGTCCTCGGAGGAATTGACCAGCCTGCCCAGCGCGCCCATATCCTCGGCCCCGGCGGAGGCTGCCGTCCCCTCGAGGCGCGCGGCCAGGCCCAGCAGGGAGTCCTTCATTCCCGAGGAGCCCGGCGCGCCGGATTTCTCCAGAGCGGTGGCGGCCGCCCTCAGCTCGCCGGCCCGGACCAGCAGCGAAGCGGCGGCCAGCGAGGAGCGCAGCCTGCGGCGCAGCTCCTCCAGCCTCCGGGAACCCTGTTCCGTCACCAGCTTAAGCCCGGAAGAGGCCACTAAGAATTCGCGGTAGGCCGCTAGCGCGGCCTCGTAAGCGGCGGTGGCGGCGGCGTCGCGCGCGGCCGGCTTGAGGGCCTCCAGCCACTGGCCCATGGACCCCAGCTCTGCGGCCAGGCCGGCCTTGTCTATCTTGAAATCTGCGAAGTCGGAACGCGTCCCCGCTGCCCTCCCGCCACTGCCACTACCTCCCCAGTCCAGCACCGGAGCCCCGTCGCCGGCCTGCGCGCGGCCGTAGAGCCTCCTGGCGGCCATCTCCATCGCCTCCCTGGAAACGTACGGGCTGTCGGCCGCGGAGCTCAGCTCCTTCACCGCCTCGAGGAAGGACGGGTTCAGTTCCCACGTCTGCGCGGTCTCCTCCAGCGCGGGGGGGCGTCGCCCTCCGCCGCCTTTCAGCCGCAAATACACCTCGGCCGCGGCCGCCGGATCGCGGCGTATCCAGTCCATCAGCGCGCCCCTGACTCCGGAATAGGTCTCTATCCCCGCCAGGTCTGCGTACAGGCCGGCTTCTCCCGCCGCCACGATCATGTCGGCCAGCTCGCCTCTAAAGAACAGGCTCGAGGCGAGCTTGTCGCGCGCGGCCGCGGCCTCCGCGCTCGGCTCGGAGCGCTGCGCCGGCCCGGCCGCCCCGGCAGGGGACATCGGCAGCAGCGTCAGAAGACCGGCCAGGAGGACGGCTGTCATAGCCATGAGCGCAGGAAATAGAGGACGCGGGAGGCCGCCTTCGCGGTCAGCGGTCGGCTGCGGACGGCGGCCAGCGTGACCGCCTTGGAGTTCTTAAGGTCCTCGCGGAAGGCCCTGGCCATCTCGGAGCCGAAGTCCCTGTCGTAGACGTTGATGTTCATCTCCAGGTTGTATTGCAGGCTGCGGTGGTCCAGGTTGTGGCTGCCCACCGAGGACCAGACCCCGTCGATAACCGCGGTCTTTGAATGCAGTATGGAGCCCTGCCATTCGTAGACCTTCACCCCGCGCTCCAGAAGGCGGCCGAAGATGGCCCATGAGGCCCAGCGCACGTACGGATGGTCCGTCTCCCTGGGCGCGATTATCCGCACGTCCACGCCGCGGCCCGCGGCCTCGGTCAGCCGCCGCAGCACCTGCCTGTCAGGCAGGAAGTAGGCGTTGGTTATGTAGATATAGCGCTCGGCCTGGTCGATTGCGTGGCGGTGGCTGCGCCTGATGGAGCGCACGTTGCGGATGCCGCCCGCGGAGACCACCAGCGCCCGCTTGTCGCCGGCCGGGTCGGGAGCCGGCAGCGGCAGCGGCGGCTCATAGCCGCCGGCCACCATCGTCGAAGCGGACCAGGACTCCCAGAACAGCCTTTCTACGTCCGCCACGGCCGGCCCGGAGACCTTAACCAGCGTGTCCGTCCAGCCGCGCCCGCCCATTGACCGCGGTGCGTCGCTCTCGGTGATATTGAAGCCGCCCACGAAAGAGCAGGCCCCGTCCACGCTCACTGTCTTGCGATGGTCGCGCTTTATCCAGTTCCAGTACGGCTTCCAGTAGATCACCGGGCGGAACTCCGCCACCTTCACACCGGCGGCCGCCAGCTCCAGGAAGAACCGCCTGTCCGTAAGGATGGAGCCTATTGAATCGTAGACGAGCCTGACCTCCACGCCGGCCCGCACTTTTTCGCGCAGCAGGGCGGCGAAGGACCTTCCGGCGGAATCGTCGGCGAACGAGTAGAATTCCAGCAGCACGTACTTTCGCGCGCCGCGGACGGCCGCCAGCAGCGCGGGAAAGGCCGCCTCGCCGCCCCGCAGCAGCTCGACCTCGTTGCCCTCTACCGATTCCTGCGGGGCCGCGCAGTAGCGCCGCCACTCTTCGTCTTCTCGCATACGTCCTTTTTAAGCTTCTCCGCCGAGACCTTGTCGAACCCGGCCAGGCCGCGCCTGTAGGCGTCGGAACCTTCCGGAGCGGCGGGGGGCCACGGCGCCGACAGCAGCGAACAGGCCTCCGCCCGCAGCCCCGAAACCGCGTATATTCCGGCGAGAGCCAGCCGCGCCCCGGCGAAGCCCGGCTCGAGAGAAAGGGCCCGGATATAGGCCTCCTCGGCCCCGGGCATATCCCCGGCGGCGGCCAGCGCCCCGCCGAGTTCCGCCGCGGCGAACGGGTCGCGCGGCCGCTGGTCAGCGTCCTCCCGCGCCAGCGCCAGACGCAGCGCGGGATTGTCTGAAGTCCGCGCCAGCCCCAGATAACCGGCCGAGCCGGTCAGCGCCGTGGAAACGGCAGGGACTGCCAGTCCGACCGCGCAAAGGGCCGCGAACGCGGCTCTCCTCCCGCCGAGACGCCGCTCCGAGCCTGGGCCGGCGGCGAAGCCGAGAGAACCCCAGAAGAGCAGCGAGACGGCGCCCGAATAGAACACGATGTCGACGGCCCCCTGCATCAGCACCGCGACCGCGCAAAGCTTCACCGGCAGCCTCTCCCTGCCGCCGGCGAGCAGGACGGCGGCGGCGGCGGATATGAACAGGACGGCCGCCGGGAACCCCCCCTCCGCCGCCAGGTTGACGATTTCGCTGTGGGCGTGCAGCGTTGAGTGATCGAAATAGGCGTACCCGTCGAAATAAGGGAATTTGAACAGCTCGAACACCCGCTGGAAGCTGCCCGGCCCCCAACCGAGCAGCGGGCTGGCCCAGGCGGCCTGCAGGCCGGTCTTCCAGAGGTCCGCGCGGGCGAACGCTCTAGGGTCGGAGAGCTTCAGGAAACCGGCGAAGGACCCGTGCGGCAGCAGCACTACGGCCGCCGCCAGAGTAACCGCCAGCCCGGCCAGCCACTTCCAGCGGCGGGTAAGCGCCAGCCCCGCGGCGGAACTGAGCAGGGCCCCCATAGCGGCGCCCCTCGAGCCGGAGAATATCACGCCGGCGCCGGCAAGGACCAGCAGCAGGAAGGCCACGGCCCTGCCGCGGTGGCCGCCGTCACCGGAAGCCCGCAGCGCCGCTGCGGGAAAAGCCGCGGCGCAGAAGGCCGCGGAATAGTTCGGATTGCGGCCGATCAGGCCGTAAGCGCCTGCGCCGGAGAGCGCCTGGAAAGCCAGGACGCCGCCGCAGAGCGCCGCGACGGCGTATACGGCGTAGAGCCAGGCGTCCTCGCCCTCCCTCTCGGCGGCGGCCCAGCAGAACAGCAGACAGCACAGCGCCTGTTTGGCGAACGCCTGCGACGCGCTTGCCGGAAAAGGGGAGAACGCGGCCGCGGCGCCCATCCAGGCGAAGAAGAGCAGCGTAAGCGTGGTGCCGCCCGCGGCCAGGCCTCCCGGGAGCAGGGCCCCCAGACCGGCGGCGGCGAAAGCGAAGATCGTCCACTCGCCCGGAGAGCGCAGCCCTCCAAGCGGCAGGGCCAGCAGCAGCAGCAGCGCCGGGGCGTAAGCGGAGGCCTGCTCGACCCTGAGCCTCACCGGAACACCTCCCCGCGCCTGGCTTCAAGTCCGGCGGCTTCCCCCTCCAGGCCTTCCGCGGAATAAATGCGCCGCAGGGCGGCCCACGACGCGGCGCTGTACCTGTTCTCCAGCAGCGCCATCTCGAAATACACGGCCGCGCCGAAGCCGTCGGGCGCGCCGCCGTAAGCCGCGTGCAGGGAGCCGAGCAGCTCAAGGGCCGGAGCCCGGAAAACGCCTCCGCGCAGCTCGGGCGCCAGGGCCTTTCCGGCCCCGGCCAGGTCCCCGGCGGCGGCGGCCGAGATAGCCTTGACGCGCTCCTTCTCGAACGCAAGGCTGCGCAGGTCCAGCCGCGCCAGCGCGGCCGCCAGCAGCAGAGAGAAAGCCAGCGCCGCGTTCAGGACGGAGCGGGGCGGGACGGCCAGACCAGCTTCCTCCGCCGGGGAGGAGAGCAGCCAGCAGAACACCCAGAAGTTCGCCGGCACGGACAGGCCGAAATCCACGAAGGAATGGGTAAGAGCGGCTATCAGCGCGTACCTGGCCGCCCCCTCGCGAACGCGCGTCTCCCGGAACAGCAGGAAGAACCACGCCGCGGCGGCAGGCAGGCCGTTCTCCGCCAGGAATTCAAGATAATAATTATGAGCGTATACCGAGTGCTCCCTGAAAGCGCCCGCCTGCTGAAAGGCGGCCTGCGCCCAGGTGAACGAGGCATGCCCGAAGCCGGTAAAGGGCCTCGCCAGGAACATCTCCCAGGCGCTGCGCCACCAGGCCAGCCTGCCCGCCACCGAATCGGCCTGCAGCAGGAAGAGAACGGCGGCGGCTACCGCGCCGAGAAGGACGAGTATCCACTGGTTCTCCCTGAACCCTGCCGAATCGCGACGCGAGACCGCGTAGAAGCCGGCGGCCACGACCGCCGCCAGAATGGCCCCGATGGACTGGGTCCAGATGACGAGTATGGCCATCGCCACGGTCAGCAGCCAGTCGCGGCGGCCGGCGGCCAGCGGCAGAACCATTACGGCGTACAGGGCGAGGGCGTTCAGGTTGGTCAGCGGCGGAGCGGACAGGAAATTCCTGAGCGCGAAGGCCTGCAGCAGCGCCACTCCGAAGACCAGCCAGCCCCCCCAGCGCAGCGCCCTCTCCACGCGGTCCCTCTCCCCGGCGGCCATTAAAGAGCCCGCCAGGAATATCAGCAGGCCCGCGGCATAGTTGCCCCACTCGTTGAGGACGTAGCCCCGGAACGGGCTCGAGATCAGCGAGAGCAGCGACAGCCCCGCCGCAGCCCAGAGCGGGACGAAGCGTCTGCCGGCCAGGGCTCGCGGAATACCGGAACGATAGGCGGACAGGAAGATCCAGGCCAGGAAAGCGGCGAGCACGCCGCGCTGCAGGGCCAGCTGCAGCGGCAGGTCGAAGACGGCCTGCAGCGCAGGCGCCAGACCCAGTACGAAGGCGAGCGTATAGGAAAGCGTCATGCTATGCCCTTCTCCCTGCCGAAAAAAAGAGGCCAGGACCATGGCGGCCCCGGCCTCTTCTCGCCGAACCGCGGGACCGGTCAGTCCTCTATGACCCTCGGGGTCACGAAGATCAGCAGCTCCATGCGGTTGCGGGACATCGACTTCTTCCTGAAAAGATAGCCGAGTATCGGGATGTCGCCGAGTATCGGGATCTTGAAGACGGCCTCCGACTGCGTGTCGTGTATCAGGCCGCCGATCACTATGGTCTCGCCGTCCTTCACTATCACGTTGGTATCGGCCGAGCGGGTGTCTATGCCGGGCGCGCCGCCGGCCACCGGCGTTATCGTGGCCGAGGGCTGGCTGACGGACGGGTTGATCTTCATCGCGATGCGGCCGTCAGAGGTTATTGTCGGCGTGACCTTCAGCACTATGCCTGTGGTCAGATAGGTCACCTTGGTCGTGGAGATGGGCGGGGTGGCCGCCGTGGTCTCCGTGGTGGTGTACGGTATCTGGGTGGTGATATTAATATTAGCTTCCTTATTGTTCAGCGTGGCCACCTTCGGGTCGGAAAGCACCTTGGCCTTCCCCTTCTTCGCCGCCGCGGTTATCACGGCGTCGAACATGTAGTTGGCCGCCACCTTACCGAGCCGGAACGCGCCGTAGACCACGTTGGCCGGAAGGTTGACTCCCGAGCCGCCGGAAGTGCCGCCATACGGCGAGCTGACGTAGCGGCCTGAGCCTGCCGCGGGGGACTGCATGCCCGGGGAATTCCCTCCGAGCTCGATCTTGTTCGAGGAGTCGCCGGCGCCGAAATAAGTGCCGTTCTTCTCTCCGTAGCCGGACCAGCTGATGCCGTAGTCGAGCGAGTTGTCGAGAGAGACCTCGACCAGCTTGGCCTCTATGACGACCTGCCGCGGAGCCCTGTCCAGATTGCGGATAAGGCGCGCGGTCGCGTCGAGGCCCATCTGGGTATCGGTGACTATCACAGCGTTGTTCGTATCGTCCGTGCTGCAGGAAGCGCGCCTGTTCTCAGCGGTGGCCACGGCCTCGACCTGGCCTTTCACTTCGGTGGCCTTCGCGTAGTTCAGGAAGAACACGCGGGTCTGCGGCATCGCCTTCTTCTCCTCGGCCAGCAGCGTGGCGGGGGAGGCAATGCGCAGGATGTTGTCGCCGGCCTGCTGGGCGGCCAGGCCCTTGACGCTGAGCAGCGTCTTGAAGGCCTCGTCGAAAGGCACCTTGGAGAGGCTGATCGTGACCGTGCCGGTCACGTCGTCTCCGTAGATGATGTTGATGTTCGCGCGGGCGGCCAGCATATCGATGACCTCGCGCACGTCGGCGTCGCTGTAGTCGAAGCTGATCGGGTCGCGGGGCAGGCTCTCCATGATGCTGCGCGAAGAGGGCGCGCGGGAGACCTTGCGGGGCGTTATCGCCGCCGGGGCGGCCGGAGAGACGTCGGCAGGCTTTATCGGGGCCGCCTCGAGCGTCATTTCTATCGGCTTATCGGCCGCGGGGGAGGGGGTTATGACCTTCACCGGCTCCGCGGGCGCGTCCTTGATCTGCGGCGCGGCGGCGGGCTTATGCTGCCCAAGCATGACGATCAGCTCGTTGCCCTTCCTGGTGATCTCGTAGGCGGTCTTGGCGGACAGGTCCATTACGACGCGCGAGATGCTGACCGGCTCGGTGCGGAACTGGCCGGTGCGCACCTTTATCAGGTTTCCGCTGCCGACGGGGATGTCCTGCAGCGTCTGCATCCGGGAATCCATCAGCTCCAGTATCAGCTTGGGCGGCTGCTCCTGCGTGAAGGCCTTGTACTCCACCGGCCTGTCGGCGTCTATGTAGACGCTGCCGGCGGAGACCCTCACGGCCTTGACCGTGGCGTTCTCCACCGCGAACAGCAGGACGGGGTTCTGCCCGACCAGCAGCGCGGCGGCAAAGGCGGCTATGAACTTTTTCATCTTATTCTCTCTCCCGCAGGCTGAGCTGGTGCACCTTCTTGTCGTCGGTCATCAGCGTTACCTGCTTGCCTTTTATCACTCCGGAGATCCCCGGCACCGTTCTCTTCTCGGAATCAACCAGACGTCCCGCCTTGAGCGTGTAGAGGTTGCCCGCGGCGTCCTTCAACAGGGCCTGCCTGCCATTCGCGTCGGCCATTATGCCGGTCAGCGTCAGGCCGTAGACGGTGAACGTGTCCTTGGAAACGTTCTGCGCCTCGGCGTCCTTCTTGGACTTAAGCTTGCCGGTACCCTTCTGGTCGCCGTACATGGTTGAGACCACGAGCGGGTCCCGCGGATTGGCGGGATGGTAAGCCTGGTCCACGGTGACCGGCGGCGTGGAAACAGCCACTTGCGCGCCCGCCGGGGCGGCGCAGCAGATCAGGAAGGCCGTCATTATCGAGGTCATAAATTTAGCCGCTGTACTGGTAGGCCGCGAGGGTGAAGGTCGCGCTGGCCGAATACTCCCCGCCCGAGGCCGTAAGCGACAGGTTCTCGGAGGTGAGGATGCGCTCCTCGAGCCCCAGCGCGGTGAGGAAACGGCCGATATCGTGATAGTTGCCCTTAACCTGTATCTGGTACGTGACCTTGGTTAAGTACTCGACCCTGGACTGGCCGGACGGGTTGATAGCCACGACGTTCAGGCGGTATTTCCGGCTGAGGCGGGTTATGGTCCGTATCAGCTCGGGGATGTTCTTGCCGCCGGGCAGCTTCTTGACCGCGGCCTCCCTTTCCGCCTTCAGGCTCTCCAGTTTGCCCTCTAGATCCTTGAACTTCTTCTTGAGCTCCCTGGCCTTGTCTATGTCGCGCTGCATGGACTCGACCTTGGCGGTGTTCTCGTCTATCTTCTTGGACGTGGGGAACCAGAAGTAAAAAAGATAGAGGTAGATGAACAGACCGCCGAACACCACGGCGCCGAAGATCTGCGCCATCTGCTCCTTTGTAAGCTCTAGTTTACCCATATCATTTATAGTTGTACGTCAGCGTGAGCGGCACCGTGAACTTCTTGCCCATCTCCCCGTCGGTAACGTTGATGGCGCCCACGGTCACGTCGGCATAGGCGCCGTCCGTTTCCAGGGAGTTGATCCAGTAGGCCAGGTCGTACGCGGAGTTGGAGTTCACGGCCAGCGTCACCTTCAGCGTACTGCCGGCCATAGTGGTGTTCACCAGGGTGAACCACATCGTGCCGGGCAGGTCGCCCACCAGGTCCTGCATGAACCTGGTGTAGATGAAGCGGTTCTTGTTGATGCTGTTTATCGAGTTGAGATACTTCTGCACCTCGGCTATCTGCTTCTCTATCTCCTTGACCTTGTCCACGTCCTTCTGCAGGACCTGCATCTGCTGCTGCAGGTCGGCGAGGTTGGACTCCAGGCTCTTGGAGCGGCCGATATGCCAGAGCGAGACCATAAGGACGGTGGCGGCGAAAAGGACGACGCCTAGCACGACCTTGGCTATCAGCACCTTGCGGTCTATCTGCGCTATGTATTCTGGCGGGATCAGGTTTATCTTTATCATGACGCCCAATCCTTCATCCTGCGCAGCGCCAGCCCGGTAGCCACGGCCAGGGACGCCAGCACGTCCTTGGGCA
>DAIENX010000006.1:0-8497 GCA_027340875.1 Elusimicrobiota bacterium | reverse complement strand
GCCCCAGGGCGGCAGCATGAACTGGCGCTTCGGCGGCGAGTACTGGCTGATGTACTGGGCGGCCCTGCGCTTCGGCGTGATGGGCGCCCCCGGCATCCAGGAGGCCGACTTCGGCCTCGGCATCAAGTACAAGAGCCTCGGTTTCGACATAGCCCAGGGCATGCACGACCTCGGCTCGACCACCCGGTTCTCCGTGACGATGCGCCTCGGCCAGAGCAACAGGGCCAAGCACGACCGCCAGGTGCGCGAGATCATCCGCCAGGCGCTGCAGTACTTCAAGAGCGGCTACTTCACCCGCGCGATGGAGAAGCTGCGCAGCGCTATGGACGCCGACCCCGGCAACCCCGAGATCCGCCGCATGGTCACCCGCCTGCAGGCCGCGATGGACTTCGTGCCGGACGCCACCGGCGCGGACGAGGTGCCCACGCTGACCCGCCGCGGCATGATCGCCTACGTGGACGGCAAGGACCTGCGCTCCTCGGTCAACATCCTGCGCCACGCGTTCAACAAGGACCCGAAGAACGACCGCCTGCTCAGCCTGCTGAACATGGTGGAGAAGGAGGCCGGCGTGTCCGAGCTGACCAAGAAGCCCGAGGGGCCCGAGATCTTCACCTACATCGACCAGCGCACCTACGACGCCCGCGCGGCCATCTACGAGGGCAAGTACGACCTGGCGATGAAGCGCGCGCAGGACATACTGGAGCTCGAGCCCAACAACGAGACCGCCCTGGAGATCATGGGCAGCGCGTTCTACCTGATGGACCAGAAGGACAAGGCCAAGGCCATCTGGGAGAAGGTGCTGGAGATCAACCCGAACAACGCGATGGTGAAGAACTTCATGAAGCAGGTGCAGCAGTAAGCGGCTCCGGCTGGGGCGGTCGCAAAACGCGGCGTCGCGCACACCGTGCGCGCGCCTCATCACTCAGGCTCGGCGCTATGCAAGCCTCGCCTTCCGCGAAGGTTTTGCCGCCCGCCCCACCCTCCGCGTTAGGCCGTCCGCTTCAGTCTTCGGCCCCTGCGCCCTAAATTCGCTCGCGTCCGGAAGCCGCCTCCTGTAAAAAGATTGAATGTTTTTGAAACGTTTCTGTAATAGGGTATAGATAAAATAAATACGTATGAGGAGGCTCATCGCAGCTCTGTTGCTTGCCGCCATCCCGGCCCTGCCGGCGGGCGCCCCCGCGCAGGAGGATATGGGTACCTCGTTGATGCAGAAGCAGGACTCGATGCGTCGCGAGGTGGAGACGAAGATAAAGAAGGAGATCCTGGACCCCATACTCGGGGCGGACAGGTCCTTCGTCTTCGCGGACGTGGAGCTGGAGGTCATCGCCAAGAAGGCCGAGCAGTCGAAGGAAGGCCTCGGCGTGATGCAGAAGTACAAGGAGAAGGGCGCCGGCCAGGAGGCCGCCGATACGAATTTCATCCTGCCCGGCATACCGAAGCCCCGCTCCGTGCTGGGGGGGGACAATAAGCGCCCCGAGGCGGCCCAGGGCCAGCAGGCCCAGCAGGCCAAGGGCGTGCAGGAGACCCGCTACGGGCTGGAGACGGAAATAACCCGCTTCCAGCTGACGGTCATCCACGATGAAACGCTGCCGGCGGATACCATCAAGCTGGCCCGCGACCGCATAGATGATTTTCTGGTGCCGTACAAGATCCACGGCAAGGACGCCCCCACGGTCATCTTCAAGCCCACCAAGTTCAAGGCCGCCAACCCGATGGACGACCTGAAGCGTCCCTCGGTGTACCTGCCTTTGCTTTACGCGCTGCTTTTCCTTATACTTTTACTGTTCCTGTTCGGTCCGCTGTGGGGCTTCTTCCGCAAGTACATCAAGGCCCTGATGGCCAAGCCGGGCGCCGAGGTCAACATAGAGCAGAAGATGGAGGAGGGCGGCGGCGGTGCCGGAGAGGGCGAAGAGGAGCAGAAGACCGAGGGCCACCAGAGCATAGACATGAATTTCCTCCAGAAGGAGGAGGAGAAGCAGGAAGACGAGGACGAGCTTATGAAGAAATTCGAACCTTTCACGTACCTCAACGAGGAGAACCTCAAGCGCCTCATCTACCTGTTCCTGCTCAGGAAGGAGGACCCCTGGGTGATAGCCGTGGTCCTCAGCTATATGAAGCCTGAGCTGTCCAGGCAGGCGCTGTCGATGCTGCCGGTGGAGATGCAGAGCCGCGTGGCGCTGGAGGCCCTGACGGTGCGGCAGGCCACCCGCGAGCAGATAGATTCCATAGACAAGGACATCCGCGAGAACGTGGACTTCGTGATGGGCGGCATCGAGCGCCTCTCCAAGATGCTGGAGGATTCCGACCCCGGCACCCGCAAGAACATCATAGAGTACCTGAAGACGCAGAAGCCCGATATCTACGACAAGGTGCGGCGCATCGTGCTGATGTTCGACGACGTGGTGGAGTTCTCGGACCGCGACATACAGTCCATCATCCGCAACCTCAACAACGAGGACGTGGCGCGCGCGCTGGCGAAGGCCGACCCCGCGATAGTGAACAAGTTCTTCTCCAACATGTCGCAGGGCGCCGTCAACGCCGTCAAGGAGATCATGGAGTACTCCGGCGAGGTCAGCCCCGTGCAGATCGACGAGGCGCAGGGCAAGATACTTGACTCCATCAAGAAGCTGGAGGCCGAGGGCAAGATCGCTTCGCGCGGCGGCAGCAGCCAGGAGGTCTATATCATAGACGGGGCCGAGATGTCCTCAGGGGACGCCCGCCGCCAGAAGTTCGAGAGCCTGGGCGGGCAGAAGCAACCCGCTCCGGCGGAGCCTTCCGGTCCCAGCCAGGAACAGCTGCAGCAGGCCGCCCAGTACGCGGCCGCGGGAGTGAACATGTACGGCCAGGGCCAGGTGCAGGAGAGCCTGCAGTACCTGGAGTACGCGGTCTCGCTGAATCCCGGCGACGCGCAGACCTGGCAGTACCTGGGCGCGGCCTATTACGCTTTGCAGCGGGTGGACGACGCGGTGGCGGCCTACGAGAAGTACGCGGCCCTGTCCGGCGACCCGGCGGCGCAGGAATGGCTGGCCGGCTTCAAGCAGAGCGTCGGGCGCTAGGGCCTGCCGCCGGGTCGGGACGCAAAACCCGCTCGGCCACACCGTGACCTCGCTCATCACTCAGGCTCGGCGCTATGCAAGCCTCGCCTTCGCGAAGGTTTTGCTTACCCGGCCCCGGCGTCAGTCCAAAGCCTTGGGATGGCGGGAGAAGCAGGCAGGCAGACAGGTTGGAGCGGGTGGCGATGACTTTCTGAGGAAGGCCGTCGCGGAGGCCCGAGCTTGCGTAGCGCGAGGGCCGAGTGGAGCGAAGCGACAGGTCCGCGTGGGGAGCTCTGCACGGTGGCCGCTTGATGAGCATAGCTCCTGATGCGGCACGGGCATAGCCCAGTTCGCGACGCCGTGCCTGACGAAGGAAGCCATCGACAGGACCCGCGAACTCGCAGGCCTGCCGTATGGAAGGAGCAAGTTGTTAATAAGTCTGTAACCAAAGCGAAACGGGGTTTTTTTAGAATATTTACGTGATACCAGCTTTAGGCGCGATGTTCAATATGGACGACAAGGACAACAAACTGCCGAAGCCGCCAGGCATGCCCCCGCTTCCCCCGGGTGCGATGAAGCCAGGCCTGCCGCCGCCTCCAGGCGGCAAGCCAGGCCTGCCTTCGATGCCGTCCATGCCTTCTTTCCCCGGAGCCGCGCCGGCCGCCTTCCAGCCCATGGCCCCCGGCGGCTTCGCCGCGCAGCCCGCGCCCCAGCAGCCCCCTCAGAAGGACGACGCCGAGGCGCGCCGGCTGGCCGAGGAGAAGGACAAGCTGGAGAAGAAGATCAACGACATGGAGAAGCTGCTGGCCTCCGAGAAGGAGAAGGCCCTGCTCGCCACGCTGAAGAGCCAGCAGGACGAGGCCCTTTCCTCCCGCGTGGAGTCCTCGCTGAAGGACATCCAGGAGAAGATGCGCCGCTACCGCCGCGACCACGAGGTCGAGGAGGAGCGGCTCACGCTCAAGAGCAAGATCAAGGAGCTCGAGACCCGCCTCGCGCAGGAGCGCGAGACCTGGATGCAGACGCTCAAGAACCAGATGACCGAGCGCGAAGTCCAGGGCAAGGACGTCGAGAGCCATTTCATCTACCGGCTCCAGGAGATGGAGCGCCGCTGGCTTGACGAGAAGGCCCAGTGGCAGAAGGAGATCACCTCCCGCGAGGAAACCATCCGCTCGCTGAAGTCCGCCTCCGAGAAGCTGCGCGACCTGGAGGACGAGTACCGCAAGGTATCCATGGAGAGGTCCATGTCGGAGCGCGAGATAGCCAAGCTGCGCGACGAGGTGGCCCGCGCCGACCGCGAGAAGGCTTCCATAGAGTCCTATATAAAGATGATCCCCGAGAAGGAACGGGAGATCGCCGAGGTGAAGTCGGAGAACGCCTCGCTGAAGGCCCGCGAGGAGACCTCCCGCATGGAGGCCAGGCACGCTTCCGAGAAGCATTCCGCGGAGATCGAGAAGATGCGGGGCGAGATGGGCCGCTTGCAGGCCGAGCTCGGCTCGATAGCCGACCGCAAGAACGCCGAGATGAACGACGCCCTGCGCAGGGAGGCGGAGCGCTTCGAGTCCCAGCTGCAGGAGAAGGAAAAGACCATCGCCGACGTGTCCGGCGAGAAGGTCCGCGCGATATCCGAGCTGATGAAGCTGAAGGGCTTCGTCTCCCGCGTGCAGGCCATCAACGCCGTGCTCGAGAAGGAGCGCGGCCAGCTGAAGATGGAGAAGATGCAGCTCGCCCAGACCATGGCCGGCCAGGTGGAGGAGATCCGCAAGCTCAAGGCCGAGCTGGACGGCATCAAGGCCGCCCACCAGCAGGAGCTCGAGTCGCGGTCCGCCGCCGCGAAGTCCGAGATAAACAGGATCAAGAACGGCTACGCCGTGGAGCTGGCCGCCAAGCATTCCGAGGAGATGGCCGAGGCCGCCCGCCTGCACCAGGAGGAGCTGTCCCGCCTGTCCGCGGTGCACCAGCAGGAGCTGGCGCAGGCCGCCGCGGCCCACCAGGCCGAGGTGTCCCGCCTGGAATCCGTCCGCCGCGAGGAGGCCGCCAGGACCGCCGGCGCGCACCAGGCCGCCGTTGCCAAGCTTTCCGGCGAGCATCAGGGCGAGCTCGCGCGCATCGCCGCCGAGCGCCAGGCCGAGTTCGATTCCAGGGTATCGCAGCTGCGGATGCAGTACGAAGCCGCGCTGGAAGCGGAGAAAGCGGCCGTCAGGAAGCAGCTGGAGGCCTCCCATGCGTCCGAGCTGCACGAGGCCCGCGCTTCCGCCGCCTCCTCGGCCGACGCTATAGTGCGCCTGGAGGCCGAGAACCGCCGTCTGGCGGCCGAGGCCGCGGTCTTCGATAAGACCATAGCGGCCCGCGCGAAGGATTTCGAGGAGCAGCTGGCCCGCGCCGAGGCCGAGACCAAGCGCCGCGACGAGCAGGCCGAGAGGTCCGACGCCCGCCGCGCCGAGGCCGTGGTAAGGGAAGAGAACGCCCAGAAGACCGCCCGCGAGGCCGAGGAGGAGCGCCAGAAGACCTCCGCCGAGCTGGCCGCGCTGCGCGAGAAGTTCTCCGCGCTGGAGGCCCGGCTGGCCGAGCTTTCCTCCTCTTCCTCCTCCGGTGCCGCGAAGGCCGCGGAGGACCTCAAGGCCCAGGCCGAGAACCTGCGCATAGAGGCCGAGAACCGCTCCCGCTTCGAGTCAGAGGTGCTTTTCCTGAAGCAGAAGATCCAGCAGATGGAGCTCGCGGCCCAGGAGGCCGCCGCCCAGCTGGAGACCGAGAGCTCCAATGCCGCCGCCATACAGGCCGCCGCGGATGCCCAGGCCACCGAGCTGACCGCCCGCGTGGACGAACTTTCCGCCGAGGTGCGGCGCTACAAGGACATGGAGGCCTCCGTGGCCTCCAGGCTGAAATGGGCGCTGAAGGGCAAGAAAGAGGAGCACCAGCAGTAATCCCCTGCCGGGGGAGCCGCGGGGCGGGGGGAACGCGCGTTTCCGCCGCCTTGTCCCGTTTTTGAATTAAAGTATAATTACTACGATGATCAAACTTCAGAAACTCAACGGCGCCACCGTGGTGGTCAACGCCGAGCTCATAGAGAGCGTGGAATCCGCCCCGGACACGGTCATCAACCTGGCCACCGGCAACAGGTTCCTTGTGAAGAACCCGGTGGACGAGGTGATAGCCCTGGTCGTAGAGTACAAGAAGAAGGTCTATTCCGAGCGGAAATGCGTCAACCCGCTAGAAGGCTACGAGAAGAAATAAGGGGCCCATCGGCTTATGGACATAGCAACGCTGACCGGCATAGTGGTATTCTTCGGCTTCGTCGTAGTCTCGGTCTACATGGGCGAGGGCATGGCCGGCTTCAAGCCGTTCCTGAACGCCGAGGCCTTCCTGATCGTCATGGGCGGCACGTTCTGCGCGCTGCTGGTCAATTTCCCGCTGTCTTCGGTCATCAGCGTGGGCAAGGTGCTCAAGAAGGTGATGGCCTCCAAGGGAGAGGACACCTCCAAGCTGGTCTCCACGTTCGTCGCTCTCTCGCAGAAGGCCAAGCGCGAGGGCTTCCTGGCCCTGGAAGCGGACGCCAAGGCCATCGACAACGACTTCCTGAAGCGCGGCGTGCAGCTGGTCATCGACGGCGCCGACCACGAGTTCATCCGCAACATGCTCGAGACCGAGCTGGACTTCATCCGCGAGCGCCACAAGGCCGGCCGCGAGATCTTCAACGCGCTGGGCACCTACGCCCCGGCGTTCGGCATCATCGGCACGGTGCTCGGCATGATCCTGATGCTTTCCTCCATAGACGACGTGGCCCAGGTGCCGCGCCGCATGGCGCTCGCGCTGGCGGCCGCGTTCTTCGGCCTGGGGTCCGGCTACTGGCTCTTCCTGCCTATGGCCGGCAAGCTGAAGCACCGCTCCGAGGAGGAGCTGTTCGTCAAAGAGATCATCATCCGCGGCGTGCTGCTGCTGCAGAGCGGCGCGACGCCGAGCGTCGTTGAGGCCAACCTGAAGGCCTACCTGGAGCCTGAGAAGCGCAAGGCGGTGAAGAAGGAAGCCGCTGCTTAAATTATGGCCGTCAAAGTTAAGGGGATGATCCCCGAGGACGATTCAAGGGTGGCCCCGATAGGCCACCCGGCCCCGCCGTGGATGGTCAACTACGCCGACCTGATGACGGAGCTGGTCTGCTTCTTCGTCATCCTTTACGCCCTGTCCGCCGCGCTGAACAAGGACATGCAGAAGGCCCAGCAGGAAGTGCAGGACATGATAGACCAGGGCAAGATGGTGGGCCAGGTGCAGATGGACAAGGAAGGCATGCGCATCACGCTGGAGGAGCAGAGCCAGGTGGCTTTCTTCCAGAGCGGCAGCGCCGAGCTGACGCCGCAGATGACCGACCAGATGGCCAAGCTGAGCCCGATACTTTTCAAGCTCGCGGAGAAGCACGACATCGTTGTGGAAGGGCACACCGACAATATCCCTATCAAGACCAAGCAGTACGATTCCAACTGGGAGCTCTCCACGGCCCGCGCCACGAGCGTCGTGAAATCCCTGCTGGCGGACCATTTTCCTCCCAAGCACCTGGCGGCCGTCGGCTACGGGCAGTACCATCCGATAGTGCCGAACGATACGGAAGCCGACCGCAAGAAGAACCGGCGGGTGGTCTTCTTCATCAAGAACAATCCCTATCCGGACCCTAAAGGCCCGCCTGGTGGCGAAGGCAAGTCCGCACTAGCCGCCGGTGAGAAGGCGCCGGCTCCGCCATCTCCGGAGGCGGCGCCAGCGGCGCCGGAGGCCCAGGCTCCGGAAACGCCCTCTCCCGCCGGAGAAGCCCAGGCCGAGCCGGGTCCGTGACAGGAAAGCTTTTATGAACAGACACCTCACCAGGATACTTGCGCTCGCGCTGCTGGCGGCCCCGCTTACCGGCTGCATGGGCGGCCTCAAGCGGCTTAACGTCGTGGATTTCTCGGACCAGCGCGTAGGGGACCTGTCCCTCACCAAGAAGGTTACCGGCAAGCGCGAGTTCCTCTTCTTCTCCACCACGAAGATGGGGCTTTTTCTCGAAGGCAATATACAGGGCGTGGTGACCGATTATCAGGGCAACCCTATAGAGGGCGTCACCGTGAAGGTGATGCCGGATACCGGCAATAAGGGCGGCGGGGACGCCGGAGGAATGGGCGGGGAGCTGCCGCTCGAGGAGAACGCGAACTCCTCCATAAACCTCTCTTTCGCTCCCGGCATCAGCGACACGATGGGCCTGTACAAGATACATTTCTCGCTACCGGTGAAGGACAACGAGGTGGACGTGCGCGGCAAGCTCGTCTACAATCCCGGCTGGGACCAGCAGAAGCTGAACCTCGGCAAGGCCTACGAGCCGCAGGTCAAGGAAACCCCTTTCCGGATCTATTACAACATGGACACCGGGTTCCTCGCTTTCCCCGAGGGCATACGCAAGATCATAGTGCAGCCGGTGGGCGAGGGCAAGGGCAGGCTGCAGGCCC
>DAIENX010000109.1:0-24613 GCA_027340875.1 Elusimicrobiota bacterium | reverse complement strand
AGACCCCGCCCGCACAGTCGAAAAATCGTCGTTTTTCCAGTCTTTTCCGGGACTATTATTATATATACCTTTATTATTTGCCCTCTCAGCCTAATGAACCAGAGCTTGAATCTTTACCTTCTGCGCAACAACAACCGCCTGTCGTTTCCCACCTAGTCAAAAGTCAAGACCTGACCCCTTTTCCGGATTACCTGACCGGCAAATGGCGGATCAATAAATTGCGCAAAAGCATTAGACATCAAGAGACTGATGAGCAAGCATGCTGCGCTCAAAATTCGTTCCTTTCTCATAGGACTTATTCCTTAAACAAAAATTCCCGCACAACTTTTGTTTTTGGATCTCCGTCCTCATTAATTTCTGTAGGAAGCACAACCCTATTAATAGTACAGTGCCCTGTTTCTGAAACTCGGATAACCCCATTTAACTCTCGTTTAACGCGCTCTTGAGGGAATTCGTGTAAAGCCTTGCTATCAACCGAAAAACAAACTGATGAATTGCCTGTAGCAAAATACCCATATCGTCCATTTTTTGAAAGGTACATGTTTCTTAACTGGTCATATGGGCCAAAACGCACAAGCTCTTTCCCAGCCTCATCATAAACAACTACCCAATTAGGATATAGCTCCATATCTGCATTGCGAGGCAACCGCGCAATTGCCAGTATCACGCGTTTACCATCAGCCGAAAATATGGCGCTTCTTCTTGGATCGGAGTTGACCCAGGGTTTAATATGATTGACAGACCATTTCTTTTCTCCATTTGCATTAAAATATTCAAAGGTCATTGTAGAGGAAATTCTAGAATCCCAAGCTGTAACTTCATCTATGCCAATAATACCTGCCGCATTGCCGGAATCAGACAAGATTGCAACCTGTATATTTTCTGACGAAACCTCAATACTTTCATCACCATTTCTAGAGGGAACTTTATGGCGTTCCGTTATGTTTCGGAGTTTAAGTTCCCTTACAATCCTCCCATCTTTATCGGCAAACTTCAGTGTAGGCTGGCTAAGTTCCTGGATTTTAATCAACTTTTCATTTTCTTCTTTCGCCTTCCGCCATAACCTTTTCTTTTGCACCTCTTGCTCTGATTTAACCCCAAGTTTTCGCCGCACCTTTTCTTTTACCTGATTTAATATCACACGCTTTTCTTCCCCAATTTTACTCACATAGCGTTTCCCCAATTCTTTTCCGCTATCATCAAAGAGCGTTACTTCTTCCTCTTCCAATATAATTCGGGGACCTTTGCTTTGCTCCTGAGCCCATCCCGCGGCGGCCAGGCAGAGAAACATTCCCGCCATAAAAAGTGTCTTGAATTTAGCAGTTCTCATAGCGCGTTACTCCTTTTAATCTTCCATGACAGAAAACCCCGGATTTTTCAGGTCCGTGTATGAATGACAGCCTTGAGCCAGGCGTAGGCAGCGGCTGATATGCGCGGGTGGCGGCGGTTCTGGCGAGGAAGGCCTTCGCGCAGGGAGGAGCTTGCGTAAGCGCGACGACCGAGTGAGGAGGCGCGCGAACGGTGTTCGCGACGCCGTGCCTGACGAGACAAACCGCCGACAGGACCCGCGCGCCGCCAAACAACCCCACGCCCCGGACTTGCGCCCTGGGACCATTGAGGCTTTCATTTCCACCCGCTTACCTGCGCCCATTTCGCCGCTCCCTGCTGCAAGATGGCTGCCTGGACCAGATCCGCTGTTGCGTTATACTGAAGGACTTAACCCAATTATGATATCCCCGCAAAATAGTATAAGTGGCAGGTTGATGTTTGTCAATTACGCTCGCGTCACGTTAGCTGGACTTTTACGTCGATAAGCCGCATTTTACAAAAATCAAGACCTGACCCCTTTCAAAATAAAAAGCCCCGGCTTTCACCGGGGCTTCCCATGTTAAGAATAGCGTCTCAGTTCCGGCCTTTGCCGCCGCCGCGGGACTTCTGCATCCGCTGCCCGCGGTTCTCCATGCTGTTGCCCTGGCGCTGCATGCGGTCGCCCTTGTTCTCCATGCGCCCGCCCTGGCGCTCCATGCGGCCGCCTTTGCGCTGCATGCGCTCCCCCTGGTTCTGCATGCGGTCGCCCTTGTTCTCCATCCGCTCGCCCTTCTGCTCCATGCGGTCGGAGGACCTGTCCAGCCGTTCGGCGGCCTTGTCGTGGCCGAGGGCTTCCTGCCTGTCGCTCTTCTGCTCCATCCTGTCGGCCTTCCGCTGCCATTTCTCGCCGCGGTCTTCCACGCGTTCGCCGCGCTCTTCGCGGTCTTCGCCGCGCTTTTCAAGCCTTTCCCCGCGGTCCTCCCGAAGCTCGCCGCGCTTCTCAAGGCGTTCGCCGCGCGGCTGGCCGGGCCGGCCGGTGCGGTCGCCGCCATTGTTGTCCCGCCCTTTCCCGCCTTTGCCGCCGGGTATGGCAGGCCTGACCCCGGGATCGGCCGGCTGGGTGCCGGAATCGGTAACCTCCGGCGGCTTCCCGCTGTTGCCGCCGCCATTGTCGTCCTGTCCGTTCCCGCCTTTATTGCCAGGTATGGCCGGTCTTACGCCGGGGTCGGCCGGCTGCGTGCCGGAATCGGTAACTTCCGGCGGATTCCCGTTGTTGCCTTTATTACCCTTATTGTCCGAATTGCCCTGCGCCTGGGCAAGGGACAGGGCCGCAGCCATCAGCAGCGCCGCAAAAGCTAAAAAATTCTTCTTCATATTTTTCTCCATAACCCGCTATCCGGCCCCGCAGCGGCCGCTGAGCGTATTATACAGAAATAAGCCGGGCCGGGAGCGTCCTTTATATAACGCTTCCGGGACCGGTTTTATTGCGCGCGGACATGGGCGGAACGGGTCTTGCGCGGACGCGGCCAGCCTCCCGCCCGGGGCGCGCGAAGGAGAGTTCAGTCTTCCGGCACCAGCAGGGCCGGGGCGGGCTTGGCCGGCCTTTCGTCCACCGCCAGCGCGGCCAGGAAGATGCCGAAAGCGATGAAGGCGGCGGCGTAAAAGACCGACCTGTAGCCGTAGGCCGCCCAGAGCAGGCCGCCCGCGGCGGGCACCGCCATGGACATGGCGTGGTCCATGGTCACGCCGAGCGACAGCGAGGGGGCTATGTCCTCTTTTTTCTCGGCTATACGGTTGAGATAGGTGGTCCTGGCTATGCGCACGGCGAACATCAGATTGTCCATGATGAACAGGGAGTACAGCACCGGCTTAAGCGAGCTGAAACCGAAGCCCGCGCAGATGACGAGAAGGATCAGCGCGTCGGCCAGCAGCACCTTCCTCTCGCCGAAACGGTCCACGATGGCGCCGAGGGCCTGCCTGAACACCACTCCCAGAGCGGACGCGGCCAGCAGCAGCGCGGCCATCACGGCGGGGCTCGCCCCGAAGACGGTGACCAGCACCCACGGGGCGAAGGTGAGGAAGATCTGCTTGCGCGCGCCGAACAGGATGTTCAGCAGGTAATACCACTTGTAGCGCCACTTGAACACGAAGCGCTTGCCGCCCGGCACCGCGTCCTCTTCCCCGCCCACGCGGTAGAAGAGCCAGGCCGAGACCAGAGAGGCCGCCGCGCCCAGCGCGAAGGCCCAGTGGTAGATGCGCGCGCCGGTGGTCTTCGCCAGCACCCAGACCAGCCCGGCCCCGGCTATGCCGGCGAAATTGGTCATGCCGCTTATCTGGCCTAGCCTGCGCCCGTGCCCTCCGGCCTTCGAGAAGCGCAGGCCCATAACGCTCTCCACCGGCATGAAGAGGTGGCTGCCGGCGCTCCAGAGCAGCATCCAGAAAACCATAGGGTAGTAGGACGGGGAGAGGAAGCCCAGACCGGCGACGCCGGCGGCGGTCAGCAGGCCGGTGATCACCGCCCAGAGGCGCACCGGCAGCGCCACCAGCAGGCCGGTCATGAAGACCACCATGAAGCCGGGCAGCTCGCGCGGGAACTCCAGGAAGCCGCGCTGCTCCGAGGTGAGACGGAAGGCGTCGTTGAGGTAGTTGTTGAAGGCCGAGGAGAGGATCCCGGCGTTGATGCCCAGGAAGAAAACCCCGAGCAGGAAAGCCCTGAAAGCGGGATCGGTCTTGCGCCAGCGGTCGAGCAGGTTGTTCATGCCGGATAGATTTTAGCAATTCGGGAGGAACCGCACCGTCAGTCGGCGAAGAGGCCCAGCAGCAGCTTCACGTTCAGCAAGGCGACCGTGAGGCCGATGACGGAGAGCACGGCGACCATCCAGCGCGGGTTGGCGTGGCGGCCCATCACCTTCTTCGACGAGGTCAGGTAGACCTGCAGGAATATCGTGAACGGCAGTTGCACGCTGAGCGCCATCTGGGAATAGATGAGCCCCCGGAACGGGTCGCTGATGAAGAGTATCACCGCCAGCGAGGCGAGGAAAGAGATATAGACGCCCATGCGGCTGTGGCTGTCCTTCAGGTTCAGCGGCTCGCCGTAGAGGCCTGCGAAGATGGAGGCTCCGGCCATGCCCGAGGTGACGCTGGACGAGACGCCCGCGAACAGCAGCGCGAGAGCGAACACCAGGGCCGAATGCCCGCCGAGCAGCGGCGCCAGCATCTCCTGCGCCTGCTGCAATTCGGAGACCGGTTTTCCGGCCTTGAAGAAGGTGGCGGCCGCCATGATTATCATCGCGCTGTTGATGGCCCAGCCCACCAGCATGGACAGCAGCGTGTCGGTGAACTCGAACTTGAGCTGGCGGCGGATGACCTTCTCGTCCTCGAGGTTCCACTGGCGGCTCTGTATTATCTCCGAGTGCAGGAACAGGTTGTGGGGCATCACCACCGCGCCCAGCACGCTCATCACCACAACCATGGAGCCCGCCGGAGTGGCCGGCACCACCCAGCCGGCCGCGGCCCTGCCCCAATCCACAGGGGCGAGGCTCAGCTCGTAGATGAAGGACAGGCCGATCAGCGACACGAAGCCGATTATCCATTTTTCGAGCCGGCGGTAGTTATTGGAGAAGAGCAGGTATACGACCAGCGCCGCGACCATGGCCGCGCCCAGCTTTACAGGCACTCCGAAGAGCATCTGCAGGGCTATAGCGCCGCCCATTATCTCGGCCAGGGAGGTGGCGGCCGAGGCGGCCATCGCGGACCAAAGCAGCGGCCGGGCCAGCGACGGACTCACGTACTTCTCCGCCGCCTCGCTCAGGCACAGGCCGCTGGCTATGCCCAGGTGCGCCACGTTGTGCTGCAGTATTATCAGCATCAGCGTGGACAGGGTCACCATCCACAGCAGGGAATAGCCGAACGACGCGCCGGCGGCGAGGTTGGAGGCCCAGTTGCCCGGATCTATGAAGCCGACGGTCACTATCAGGCCCGGGCCTATGTACTTCAGCAGCTCGAGCCCGCCCTGTATGCGCCGGTGGTTCCTGTTCTTCAGGTCCTTGAAGAATTTAAGCATCTCTGAGGATATATTATAGGAAAGTTGCCGTACCGGCTCAGGTTCACGGGAGAAAGTTTTTTAATATATAATCTGTTTAGCCCCGCCGGCAACGGCGGGAGACGTCAGACGGGAGGCGACATGGGCGCAAAGACCAGCGCGGAACTGAGGGGAGAGGCCGCAGCGGCCTACAACAAATTCGTTTCCGAGAAGAGGCCGGACCAGCTCCGCGGCCTCTACGACGCCCTGTTCAACCTGAACGCCGCGCTGCGCGAGGAAATGCAGGCGGCCACCGCCGAGACGGTCAAGATACTGATCTCCAAGCTGCAGAAAGGCCTGGCGCCCGCGCAGGACGAGATGGAGTTCATCCGCCTCTGGCTGATAGGCGACGCCGAGGCCTACCTCTCGCGGGAGAACGACCTGGACAACTGGCTGAAAGAGCTGGACAGGATCATGAGCGAGGTGGCGGCCGGCGGCGCCCCCGCCAACGTGCGCTCCGCTATGGGCCTGCGGGGAACGGTCACCGACGCGCTGGGCCTGATCCCCGGCGTACAGCGCTACTACGAGGCCGAGGACAGGGTGAAGCGCTTCGAGAAGTCCACCGCCTCGCTGGACTCCGCCACGATGCTGCTGATCTCCAACCTGCTGGAGAGCAAGATCAAGTCGGCCAACGACTGACCCCCGGCGGCCTAAAAAGAGGAACGGCGCGGAATTCCGCGCCGTTCCTCTTTTCTGCCGGGAACTTCCTTAGTTCCAGGCGTTCACGCCCTCGAACATCGGGGCCACGCGCTTCCAGGCTCCGCCGAGGACCACGTCTCCGACGGGCGCCTCGTCCTTGGATTCCCTGTAGGCGATGGTGCTCAGGCCGAAGTTCACCTGGTTGTCCATCTGGGAGTAGGCGATGCGGAAATAACCGTTCTCGCCCCAGCCGGTGTCCCAGCTGTTCTTGACGATGAAGTACTGCTCCGGGTCGTTGTAGCCGACCAGCAGCACGGCGTGGCCGCCGAGCCGCTTGCCGGTGGTGTAGGAGTAAACGCCGGACTTGTAATGCATGAAGTCCTCGTAGACCATGTACGCGGTGGGCAGCGGGCCGTACTTCACCAGCGCGGCCTTCAGGGCCTGCACGCTCTGCCTCACGGAGCCGTAGGCGCCTATCCTGTAGGAGCGGCCCTGCCAGCCGGCCGCGGCCGATTTGCAGCTGCCGTCGGTGGCGGTGTAGGGATAGTCCGTTTCCGGGGGAAGGCCGGTCTTCGACAGGAAGCCGGCGCTGAGGCGGCCGCCGTTGCAGGAGCCCGCGCCGCTGCAGGAAAGCATCACCTGCTCGGAGAGGTCCAGGTTCCTGCCGGGGGTGTTCTCCTTCAGCAGGGTGTAGGCCTCCAGGCCGGCGGTCATGGAGAAGGCCCAGCAGGAGCCGCATTTCTTCTGGTTCCTGATCGGGGTTACGAAGACGCCGTTGGCGTCGCGCCAGTCGAAGGCGGGCGGCAGCGGGGCGTCGGCGTCCAGCGCGACCGGCTCGGCGTCTATGGGCTCGAAGTCGAGGCCGACGTAATATTTCCAGTTCTCGCGGTCGGACGAGATATTGTTCTCGCCGGCCGTCCATTTGGCGCCGGCCTTCTCGATGGCGGCCTGCACCTGGTCTATCTGCTCCCTGACCCCGCCCGAGAGAGCCTGCTGGGCAGAGGCCTGTCCCGCCGCCAGCAGCAGCGCCGCGGCGAACAAACTGTATATTTTTTTCATGTATCCTCCCTGAACTCAGACAATTCTAGCGCTTGGGTTGACGGGTGTCAACACGGGAAAGGTTCACAGCCCCAGTTCCCGGGCCGCCTGGGCGCGCCTGTCGGGGCTGAGGAAGGAGCCCTCCACCGCGCAGCGGAGCGTGTAGCCGATGTCCGCGGCGGACAGGCCCATGCGGCCCAGCGAAAGCTGGTACTCGTTGTTCAGGTCAGTGGCCAGTATCTCCGGATCGTCCGCGCCTATGGAGCATTTCACCCCGGCCTCTATGAACTTCTTCAGCGGATGCGCCTCCACGGAAGGGACGGCGCGGGTAAGGTAGTTGCTCCACGGGTTGGTCTCCACCGTCACGCCTCCGCTCTTCAGGAGCTCTATCACGCGGCCGGCGGGGTCTTCGGCCGCCTTTACCCCGTGGCCGATGCGCTCGGGAGCCAGCTCCCGCAGCGTCTCCTCTATCTGCGAGTAATGCCCCTCCTCGCCCGAATGCACCGTGAGCGGTATGCCGAAGGAGCGCAGCCTGGCGGCCACGCCGCGGAAAAGCCTGGAGGGGTGACCGGCTTCGTCGTCCGCCAGGTCGAAGCCTATCACGCTCCTCCTGTTCTTCGCGGCGAAGTCCGCGGTCTTTTCAGCCGACTCCAGGCCGTAGCCGCGCGAGGCGATAAGTATAACGCCGCAGACCATGCGCGAGCTCTTCTCGAAGTTCTCGCAGACGGAGACTATGATGTCGTGCGCCTTCTGCCAGTCCAGGCCCCTGCCGCCCAGCATGAAGTCCGGGCTGTACCGCAGCTCCAGCAGCCGTACGTTCTCCTTCCTGTACGCGTCCTCGAGGGCCTCGCGGGTTATGCGCTCCACGTCCTCGTACGAGACGAAGCAGGCCTGCGCCAGCGTGAACATCCCCAGCACCTCGGCCAGCGAGGCGCCCGGGGCGCGGAGGCGGTAGATGCGGTCCAGCTCGGCGGGGTCCTCGGAAGGCAGCCGCAGGCCGGCGCGGCGGTGGATGTCCCTCAGGGTATCCAGGCGCACGCAGCCCTCGATGTGGCGGTGCAGCTCCGCCTTTGGCGCGGATGCTATGTCGTTCTCGTCCATGCTGACGGCCGGCTTTTATCTGATATGGAGCGCGTCCACGTACTTGTCGAAGCGGGAGCAGATCCTGGACTTGGTTATCGTGCCCACGCTCTTGGTGCTGAAGTCCTCTACGTTGAAGGAGGACATCACGGTGCCGTAGCTCATCGCGCGGCGGATCACGTCGAAATTCTTCCAGTCCGGGGCGGCGGCGAGGTAGCCCATGAAGCCGCCCGCGAAGGTGTCGCCGGCGCCGGTGGGGTCCACCACCCTCTCCACCGGGTGGGCGGGGATGGAGAGCACGTTGTCCTTGAAGAACAGCATCGCGCCGGCGTCGCCGCGCTTGACGATGATGCCGCGCGGGCCGATCTTCATGATCTGCCGCGCCGCCTTTATCAGGTTGTACTCGCCGGTGAGCTGGCGGGCCTCCTCCTCGTTGACGAAGAGTATGTCCACGCGCTTGAGCAGCTTGAGCAGGGACGGCTTCTTCAGGCTGATCCAGTAGTTCATCGTGTCGCAGGCGACGAGGCGCGGCTTGCCCATCTGGTCGAGCACCTGGCGCTGGAGATCGGGGTCGATATTGGCCAGGAACAGCACGCCGCAGCGGGCGTGGCCGGCGTTGAGCTTGGGCTTGAAATGCTCGAAGACGTTGAGGTGCGTGGCTATGGTCTCCGCGTTCTTGAAGTCGCGGTCGTAGCGGCCCACCCAGTGGAAGGTCTTGCCCGGCATGACCTCCATGCCCTCCAGGCAGATGTTGCGGCGCTCGAGGTAACCGCGGTACTTCTCCGGAAAATCCTGCCCCACCACTCCGACCATCTTGACCGGGCTGAACTGCGAGGCCGAGAGCGAGAAGTGCACGGCCGAGCCGCCAAGCGCGCGCTTGGTCTTGCCGTGTATGGTCTCCACCGAATCTAGCGCTACCGAACCCACTACCAGTATGGTGTTCTTCATGTTATTTTCCGGATGAAAAAAATAATAGCCCTGCGGCGGGACTATGTTCCTATGATACCAAATTGCTACGGCGGCCGCCTCCCGCCTTCTGTCGCAGCGCCCGGGCCGGCCGGGTCATGCGCGCGGGGTCCAGCAGGCGCGCCAGCTCCGCCCCGTCCAGCCCCCCCTCCTCCTTCAGCTGGGCGGCCACGCTGCGGCCGGCGGCCAGCGCGCGCTTGGCCACGCCGGCCGCGGCCAGATAGCCTATAGAAGGGGCCAGGGCCGTGGCCAGGCCCATGGAGCGCCAGGCGTAATCGCGGCAGCGCCCGGAGTCGGCGGCGATGCCGTCCACGCAGAGCAGCGCCAGCCGCCCGCAAGCGGCGGTCAGGAGCGCGATCGACTCCAGCAGGTTCTCCGCCATCAGCGGCATCATCACGTTCAGCTCCAGCTGGCCCGCCGCCGCGGCCAGAGACACGCTCAGGTCCAGCCCGGCCGCGTGGAAGCAGACCATGTTCGCCATTTCCGGCACCGAGGGGTTCACCTTGCCGGGCATGATGGAGCTGCCGGCCTGCACCTCGGGCAGCCGGATCTCGGCCAGGCCGGTGGCCGGCCCGGAGGACAGCAGCCGCAGGTCATTGGCCACGCGGCCCAGCTCCACGGCGAAATCTCTCAGTGCCGAGGACACCCTGGCCAGCGGGGCCTGGGACTGCATCGCGTGCATCAGGTCTTTCGCCCCGCGCAGGCGGAAGCCGCTCAGCCTGGACAGCTCGCGCACCATATCCCCGGCGAAGGAAGGATGCGTGTTCAAGCCGGTGCCCGCCGCCGAGCCGCCTATGCCCAGCTCCTTCAGGTCCTCCGCCGCCCTGCCCACGTTCATCGCCCCGGAGCGCACCGCGGCGGCGTACGCGGCGAACTCGCGTCCCAGCAGCACCGGGACCGCGTCCTGTAGGTGCGTGCGGCCGCTCTTCAGCACGCGCGCGAACTTCCGCCCGCGGCCGGCCAGCGAGGCGGCCAGCCTGTCCGCCTCCCTGCGGAACCCCTTAAGAGCCTCGAGCGCGGCCAGACGGGCCGCGGTGGGATACGTGTCGTTGGTGGACTGCCCCATGTTCACGTGGTCGTTCGGGGAAAGCGCGCCATAGGCGCCTTTCTTCAGGCCCAGCAGCTCCAGCGCCCTGTTGCAGAGCACCTCGTTGACGTTCATGTTAGTGCTGGTGCCGGCGCCGGCCTGGAACCGGTCCACTATGAACTGGTCCCGCAAACGGCCGGCCAGCACCTCGTCGGCCGCCCTGGCTATGGCCGACGCCTTCCGCGCCGGCAGGCGGCCGGCCCTGCGGTTCACCGCGGCGGCGGCCTTCTTCACCAGACAGTAGGCGGAGATGATGCCCGGGGATACCGGCCTCCCGCTTATCGGGAAGTTGGCGGCCGCGCGGGCCGAGTTGATGCCCCAGTAGGCGCCGGCCGGGATGCGCAGGCCGCCCATGGAATCCTTCTCCTCGCGCGCCGCTATGGGGCGAGGGTTCTTTACGGAACTGGTTTTCCTGGTTCTTTTCATTGGTCCCCCGGATATCCGCGAGTGCGCGGGAAAGCCCCCCGGCGGAGGGCTTACGCGCTATGATACAATACTTTCCGCCCCGGCACTCCCGGGCGCTCCCCTAATGGGTATAATATTCCGATGAAGAAGATACTTGTAACCGCTTTCGAGCCCTTCGGCGGCCGTTCCGAGAACCCCACGCTGGCCGTACTGGCGGCATTGAAAGCGCCAAAAGGCGCGAAGCTCTTCAAGGCCCGCCTGCCCGTCAGCGGACGGGCCGTGGGCGGGAAAATATCCGCCCTGCTGGCCAGGATAAAGCCCGACCTGGCGGTCTCGCTGGGGCTGGCTGCCGGAGAGGCGGCCGTGCGCGTGGAGCGCTTCGGCCTGAACATCGCCGATTACGGCATAAAGGACAACGCCGGCTGGCGGCCCGACGGAAAGAAGCTCGACGGGAACGGGCCTGCGGCCTATTTCGTCTCCGTGGACCCGCTTAAGACCGCCGCCGCCGTGCGCCGCGCCGGCGTCCCGGCCTACGTCAGCAACCACGCCGGCGGCTACGTCTGCAACACGCTGATGTACGCGGCGATGCGGGCCATAGACGTTTCCGGCCTGAAGACCAGGTTCGCCTTCATCCACCTGCCGGTCAGCACCGAGATGGCCCTCAAGGAAAGACCCGGCAGGAACATCTCCCCCTCCCTCCCGCAGGACCTGCTGATACGGGCGGTTTCCGCGGCGATCGGGCGATAATATCCGCAGCAGCGTTCAAAGGTCCGCCCCCGGAGCGCGCGCAGGGGCGGAAAGTCCCAGCCCCGTATAGGCCAAAAAACGGCGCCGGGGCGGGATACACGGCCCATCCGCCGCTTAAAGGGAAATGGCATACTATCCCTGTAAGCGGTCCAGGAGGCCCACGATGAAGCTGCTGTTAGGATTGATAGCCACCACGGCGTTATTTTCCCAGTGCCGCGCAGCGGAACTTACCGACCTGCGCGCGCAGGACATCCGGAAGACGGGCGCGGAAATGCCGGCCCCGGCCCCGGCCGCCGGCCTGACGACGTACCGCTCCTCGGAGATCTTTTCCTCCCGGACCGCGGCGGTCAACGCCATGATGAATTCCGAGGCCAACCTGCTGAAGACCGGCGTGCCGGTCTTCGAGAAGCGGACGCTCCGTTCGGGATCGGGATACACTTTCGAGATAGCCTACCTGTCGTCCCTGCGCCAAGCCGAGTACCTGTCCAGGGAGACCTTCGGCTCCGCCGCCGCGGCCCTCAACGCCGCCATGAACGCCGAAGCCTCGCTGCTCAAGGCCGGCGTGCCCGTGGCCGAGATACGCGTGACCGGCGCGGGAGCCGGCCGCCGTTACGAACTGCGCTATCTTGCTTCCTCGGAACCGAAGGTCTTCTCCCCTTCCCGGACGTACGGCTCTAAAGCGGCGGCGCTGAACGGGATGTACAATACCGAGTCCAGACTGCTGACCGGGAAGGTAGGGCCGCTGGAAAAGCGGGTCCTTAAGGCCGGGGACGGCTACTCCTTCGAGATCTGGTTCGTGCAGGCCGAATAGGCCGGCACGTTATTCCTTAATAACGCGGCCGTGATCTACGGCCGCGGATCCATCCGCGGCGCCCCCCATTGCTCATACGGAACAGAGGAAGACCTTCACGGGCCGGCTCTTGCCTTTAAGCGCCACGGAGCGCCCCTCGGCCCCGGCGAAAACGTCCCCGGCCGCGGCGTAAACTCCGGCCGAGGCCATCACCTTGCCCGGCTCGCAGGCGCTCTCGAGGCGCTGCGCGGTGTTCACGGCGTCGCCGATGAACGTGTACTCGCGCCGGCCGGGCGCTCCCACGTTGGCCCGCACGGCGCGTCCGTCGTTGAGCCCTATGCGCACGCTGAACGGGTTGCCCTTAGCGTTGAGCCCGCGGAAAAGCAGCAGTATGTCCTTCGCGGCGGCCGCCGCCGAAGCTGCGCCGGGAAAGCAGGCGAAGATGCAGTCGCCTATGAACTTGTCCACGTCCCCGCCGTGGCCGTACACCAGCTCCGTCGCCGGAGAGAATATCTCGTTGAGGGCCTTCACCACCTCGGCCGAGGTGTGCGCCTCGGTGTACGGCGTGAAGCCTTTCACGTCCATGAACATGAACACGCCGCTGAACTCCGCGTCCTTCAGCTCGTCGCCGCCGGTGGCGGCCACGTCGCCGGCCTCCTTCCACACGCCGTGGGGGGTGTAGGCGTGGATGATCTCGCTCTGCCGCCGCAGCTGCGCCACGTCCCTGTAAGTCTTGCGGCTCAGGTTGGAAAGGAAGCCTTCCGTAGTGTCCAGGAAGCCCTCGCTGACGCGCAGCATGCGCTCGGCCTCGCGCTCGGCGGCCGTGGCGGACCTCTTCGCTTTCGCCGGCTTAGGCAGCGAGGCCTCGGCGCCGCCGCAGCTCAAAGCCATCAGCGCCACGGTGCCGGCGTGGTAATGCGAGGAGAAGGCGCCGCGCCCGCGGCCGTAATGCCACGGCGCTATCTCGCCGGCCGAATAGAACCCGAACAGCGGCGTGCCGGCGCCGAAAACGTCCCGCACGGTCTCCACTTCGGCGCCCACGCGGCTGTGCAGTATGTGCGAGCGCGTGCAGCAGCTGACCATCAGCACCAGGTCGGGCCTGGCGCCGCGCAGCCCGGCCAGGCATTCCTTCGCCGCGGCCCGCGCGCCGTCTATCATGCCCAGCCGGCTGCTCTGTATAAGGCGCACCTTACGCCCCGATAGGTCATCCGAAGGGATGTACTTTATGCAGCCCTTCCTGAAATCGCAGCTGACCGGCAGCTTCAGCAGGCTTTCCTTCGCGCCGGCCTCGGCTACGGCGAAAGCGTAGCGCTGCACCATCACCTTGAAGAACTCCCTGTCTGCGTCGCGGCCCAGGAACTGGCGGTAGAAGTCTATGACCGGCATGCCGTCCACTTCGTAGACCTCGGGCCCGTCGGCGCGGGTGACCGTCATGGCCTCCCCTACGGGCTCCCAGCCGTGGCCGCAGGCGAAGGAGACGCGGCCGCCCTTCGGCAGGCCCAGCAGGGCCATGCGCGCGCCGCGCTTCTCCAGCGAGCCGCCGCAGTACTGGTGGCAGCGCCAGAAGGCCGGGGCGCCCATGCCCGCGTCGTAGTCCCCGCAGGAGAGGCCGCCGAATACCGGCAGCTTCAGGCGCGCCTCCAGCTCCGACACCATCAGCTGGTCGTAACCCGCCGTTATGGCGCTGAGCAGGAAGGCCGCGTCGCCGCCGGCTCCGGCGGCAGCCGCGGCCAGGTCTCTGCCCGTACTGGCGCAGTCCCCGCCGGCCGCCGCGGAAAAGAGAGAGGTCTTGAGCCCGCCCGAGACCAGCAGCAGCGCCACCGTGCCCTTGGAGGCCCCGGCGTTGGTTATCTCGGTGAAAGACGAGCCGCCGATGAGTATGGCGGGGTCGAGGCGCCGGCACAGCTCGCGGTGCACCTTGCGCTGGTCCAGATGCACCGAGGAGAAAGCCACCGCCAGGTCCGGCTTGGGCACCTTGCGCAGCGTCTGGTCCAGCGCCGCGCGCGCCGCGGCTCCGGCTTCTCCGGGCCCGCCCAACCCTATCGCTATCTTCATCTTTTTGGCCATACGTTGATTCTACAAAACCCGGCCGCGGACAATACCATAGCGGGCGACCCCCGCAAGGGGGGCGCGGCTCCGCCGGCCGATCTGAAGATCAGCGCAGCAGGGGTTTGAGGGCCTTCATGTCAGCCATGAAGGCCGGTTCTTTCTTGAGTTCCTTGTACAGCGCGTCGGCCAGCGCCTTGCCGGCCTCGGTGTCGGTGGGATGGTGGGCCCCGCCTATGACGCGCAGCAGCGCGCTCTCGTCCGCCTTGGCCATGAACTCGGCGCGGCGGGAAGGGACCAGGTCGGAAAGTATCAGCGCGAAGAGCCGCGACATGGCGGAGTGGCCGCTCGGATAGGAGAGGCCGCGCGCGTTGGGGATGCACGGCTTGATCCGGCCGTCCCTGTCGGCAGGCCGCGGCCTCTGGTACGCGTCCTTCAGGAAAGTGTGCGCCGCCACGGAATCCTTGCTCACGTTATCGAAGAACTTCTTCACCTCGGGCGGGGTCGGGGAGCCGAAGGGGCTTATCCTGCCGAAGAAGGTCTCGTAATCGTGGCTCATCTCGGCGCGGGCCGCCGCGCACTGCGCCCCGGTGCGCCTGGCCTGCCAGTCCAGAACGGCACGGATATCCTCCCTGTCCTCGTAGGAGCCGGCGGCCGGAGGGGCGGGAACGGCGCGGAGGTCCAGGCCGTCCAGCGAAAGGTAATGCGGCTTCGGCGCGGCGCGGACTTCCGCCGGAACTGCGGACGGGACCACGGGGACGGCCGCCGAGCGGCCCGACGAAAGCTCCCCTAAGACGCCGGCATGCCCCTGCAGCGGCAGCAGCGCCAGGGAAAGAAAAAGAAGAATGGAACGGAAAGACGCGGCCATCAGTCTAATTCTACAAACGGAGCCGCCGCCGCAAAAGGGCCTTACGGCCTATGCGGGCGGCGGAAAAAGGTCCCTGCCGGCTTCAATGGACCGCGCTGTTCTCGCGCGGCGCCGGGACCGGGACGGCGGCGGGGCGGGCCAGGGCTTCCATCGTTTCGTTCACTATCAGGTCGGCCCATTCCTTGCGCAGCTCGGTGGAAGGCGGCGGCAGCGTGCGGTGCTCGATATCGAACTCCTCCAGCAGCGCGTTCAGCCGGTCGTAGATGTCCTTCTGGAACTCGCGGCTCTGCGCGTCGCGGATACCGTCGTCCATCAGCTCGCCCACCATCGGCAGCTTGTAGATGACGTCGTAAGGGAAGGTCTTGGCGTAGGCGCACAGGAAATCGCGCAGCATCCTGTTCTCGCCGCAGCGGCGCTCGAGATACACCAGGTTGTCAAAGACGCTCCTATCGCAGACCACCACCTGGTAGTGGCGCAGCGTCCCGCGCAGCTCCTCTGTGATGTGCTGCATCATGATGTACATCTGCGCCGGCAGCGTCGTGGTCTCGTTTATTGGTATACCCTGCTCGAACGCGGCCGCGGCTATCTCCGAGAAGACCTTCACCTTGAGGCCGCGCTTCTTCAACTCGGCGGCCACCTCGTAGCAGAGGGTGGTCTTGCCGGTGCCGTGCGTGGAAATAAGAGAGATCTTGTACGGGCGCTTCTTCGTGTGGGGCATCTAATACTCCGAAAATCTGGATTTGTCCTAATACTACACTTTTTGGCCGCGCGCTCAAAATTTCCCGGCGGCGGCCACAAAACGAGTTTATCAGCGGCGCGAACAGCTGTCATGGGGCGCATGGCCCATGAGGTCCCGGTCTTTAGTCCCTGGCTGGCTCCAGCAGGCGCCCGTAAACGGCGAGGTCCTCCGGAGAATAACAACAGAAGACCACGGAAAGCGGATATCCGCCGGAGAGGAATTCTTTAACGGCCGTTACCGCTATCTCCGCGGCCTCTTCACGCGGGTAGCCGTAGATCCCGGTGCTGATGCAGGGAAAAGCGATGCTTTTGAGTTTTTTCTCCCGCGCCAGCTCCAGAGCTCTCCTGTAGCAGGAAGCCAGCAGCTCCGGCTCCCCTTTCCTGCCGCCGCGCCAGACCGGACCCACCGCATGTATGACGTACCTGGCCGGCAGGCAGTAGGCGCCGGTTATCCTGGCCTCGCCCGCAGGACAGCCGCCCAGCGCCGCGCACTCGGCCCGCAGCCCCGGGCCCGCGGCGCGGTGTATCGCGCCGTCCACCCCCCCGCCGCCCAGCAGCGTCCGGTTGGCCGCGTTGACCACGGCGTCCAGCTTCAGCCCGGTTATGTCGCCCAGAACAGCCTTCATGCCCATAAATGGAACGGCCTCCCGCGCCGCGGCGCCGGGAGGCCGTAAAGCCCTCCGCCGGGCCCTACTTCTTGAGCTCGGCCTTCTCCACTATCACGGAGTAGGCGTAGCCGTAGCCGAAATCCTTGTCGCTGGCGAGCACGCCGCGGACGGTGATGGTTTCGCCCGGCTTGGCGGTCCCGTCGGTGGTCACCACGAGGTCGTGGGTGCCCTTCTTCGCGTCGCCCGAACCGTCCTGGAGATGCACCCAGTTGCGGTTCATGATGCCTTCGGAGAACTTCACCACCTTGCCGCGCACGGCCACCTTCTTGCCGTTGAGGGCCTTGCCCTTGGCGTACAGCTCCGCCACGGTATAGCCGTCGGGGCCTTCGGCCTTCGCCAGCTTGATGGCGAAAAGCTCCGGCAGCTTGACCGGCCCGGGGGACTCGGCCTTGCCGGCGCCGCCGTGCGGCGAAGCGCCCGAAGCGGACGCGCCGTGCGGGGAGGCCTTGCCGGAGTTGTTGGGCCTTTCGGAGAACAGGATCTCCTTAAAGGTCCTGTTAAGGCTCTTGCTGAAGAAATCCTGCATCATCATCCCGGTGAAGGAGATGCTCTGCCCCTTCTTTATCTCCTGCTGGGAGGTGGCCACCCACGACGATTTCTTGCCGCTCTCCACTCTGACATAGGTATAGTTGCCGGAGCTCATGACCTCCGCGACCTTGCCGGACACCGTCTGCTGGGCGGAAGCCGCGGAGGCGGCCAGCACGAATACGGCCGAAATTATCAGTTTGCGCATAATATCTCCTTAAAGGGTCAGCCAGCGGAGGCCCGGCTCAGCGGCCGCGGCCGTAGCTGTGAAGCCCGCTCATCAGGTAATTAACTCCGAAATAGGTGAACATCACCAGGACGAAGCCCCAGATCATCAGGTGGGCGAACTTATCCTCCCTCCAGCCGCGCGTGCGGCGCAGGTGGATGGCCACGGCGTAGTAGAGCCAGGTGATCAGCGACCAGGTCTCCTTCGGGTCCCAGGACCAGTAGGAGCCCCAGGCGGAATTGGCCCAGACCGCGCCGGTGATTATGCCCATGCTGAGCAGCCAGAAGCCCACCAGGCAGGAGCGGTAGGTGATGGACTCCAGGCCCTGGCGCTTCTCGGTCTGGCCCTTGTCCGTGAACAGCAGCACCGCGCCGCCCAGGAAGGACAGCAGCAGCGCGCCGTAGCCGGTCATCACGGTACTGACATGTATCAGCAGCCAGTTCGACTGCAGCGCGGGCACCAGCGGCGTGATGTCGGACTCCAGGAAGGAGGCCGAGCCCAGGGCCAGCAGCGCCACCATGCCCGTCCAGGGCGAGAGCCATTCCATGTCGCGGACCGAGAACTTCCGGAACACCAGGAAAGCCGCCACGAAGGCCCAGATCAGGAAGATCATGGACTCGTACTGGTTGGACATCGGCGCGCGCCCGCCCAGGTACCAGCGGGAGATTATATAGGCGGTGCTGGCGGCCCAGCCCGCCAGCAGCGAATGGCCGGAATAGAGGAACTTCCACTTTTTGTTGAGCAGGAAGCCCACCAGCGTCAGCCCCACGGCCATGCCGTAGAACACGAAAGAAAGTTTAAGAGCGATCTGCATCATGCTTGTCACCTCCCGCCGCCGGAGCGGCGCTCCTTACTTGGCCGCCATCTCCTTCCAGAAGGCCCAGGTCAGCCCGGCCATCAGGATCAGGAACCCGGCGTATATCACGATCACGCTGGGGTCCTTGGCGACCTGCAGCGTTGACGCGTTCAGATTGTTCTCGTCGTAGCCGGACTGGTAGAAGCGGTAGCCCCTGTAGGTCAGCGGCGTGTTCACGTTGATGACCTTCTCCAGCTTCTCCCTGCCGTCCTCGAGGACGGCTATGCGGCTCTCGAACTGCTTTATCTGGCCGGGGCGGTACTCGTAGACGAAGCGGTAACCCCCGGTGTCCGCCATGCCGTGGAAATCCGGATGGGCGGCGAACAGGTAGCTCATCTTCGCCGCCTTGACCCCGGCCTGCTTCACGGTAAGGGCCGGGTTGACCCTGGCGTCGCTGAGGCTGACCGGGCCGTTCTCGCCTATGGAGAAGTTGGGGTAGAAATTGAGCACGGCAAGGGCGGGGGCTCCGGACTTGAACTGCACGTCCTGCCCGGGCTTGACCTCCACCGATTCCACCACGCCTTCCTGCTCCATGCCTGGCGCGCCGGCCGTCTTAAGCACGTGGATAACGTGTTTTTCATCGTCCCAGTAGCGGATGTTGAACTCCTTCAGCAGCACCTGGAAGGGCATCTCCGCCATTCCGCCGGTCCGGAGGAAGAAGTCGGACCGGGGGGCGCCGGTCTCCAGCGGGAGGATGCCGTGCGTGGCGAAAAGGCCGCCGACGGCGCCGCCGATGAACATCAGGAAGACGCCCAGGTGGCTGAGGAAGACTCCCGGACGGTGTTTGAGCACTTTCCACTGCTTCACGGTGCAGGCCAGCATGTTCAGCGCGCCCGCCGCCAGCAGCAGCATGAACCAGGCGCTGGAGAAGACGTTGTCCAGCCGCAGGTTCATGACCAGCAGCGTGCCCAGGCTGCCAAGCATGGCCTTGTAATCCTCGGGGCTCTGTCCCTGCGGGATAACGCCGCCTATGATGAAGGCGACGAGCAACAGGACCGAGATGATGAAGAAGAACCTTAAAGACGCCAGTTGGTTTATAAGTTTGCTCATAGGAAGTCGCGGCAGTTCGCAGTCTCCCCGGCAAGCGGGGGAACTTTTATTTTAGCATTTTGACAATGCGGGGGACCACCCGAGGCCCGGAACGTCTTTATTTTATATATTAAATTTGATTCAATCTCCTTTGAACCCAAATATGAAAGATATACAGCACCTCCTGCGGGTGGCGGTGATCTTCGCCGCCGCTATAGTCGGCTTCCTCGGCATCCGCCACCTGCTGGTGCCGGAAAGCTTCGGAAAATACGGCCATTACCGGGCCGCTTCGGTGGACGAGATAGCCGCCCTGCCTATGCGCTACGCCGGCGAGGACGCCTGCAAACGCTGCCACTCCCAGCAGGCCGCGGAAAAGGCAAAATCCAGCCACAAGCGCATAGCCTGCGAGAGCTGCCATGGAGCACTGCTGGCGCACGCCGACAACCCCAGATCGGACGTTAAACCGCGCAGGCCCAAGGAAGCCGAAATGCGCGCTTTCTGCGGCCGCTGCCACGCCAGGTCCGTCTCCAAGCCGGCCAAGTTCCCGCAGATAGACCTGGCCGCCCACAACCCGGACGCGCCCTGCAACATGTGCCACCAGCCGCACCAGCCGATGTGACGGCCTGAAATACGGATACACGGGGCTATTATGAGAAAATTCACCCGCAGCCAGTTCCTGAAGACCGCCGTAGGCGCCGCCTTCGTGGCCGCCACCAAGGCCTTCGCGGCGCCGCTGGAGGCGGCGGACAAGTTCTTCCGCGAGCCGCCCTGGAAGAGGAAGAAGCCCTACTGGGGCTACGCGATAGACGTCACCAAGTGCATCGGCTGCGGCCGCTGCGCCGACGCCTGCAAGAACGAGAACGACGTCCCGCGCGAACCCTTCTACTTCCGCACCTGGGTGGAGCGTTACATCCTGCGCCGCAGCGGGGAAGTGCAGGTGGAGTCCCCTAACGGCGGCATAGACCCCTGGTCCGACATCCAGGACCCGGAGACCGTCACCCGCAGCTTCTTCGTTCCCAAGCTCTGCAACCACTGCGAGCATTCCCCCTGCGTACAGGTCTGCCCTGTCGGGGCCACTTTCAAGTCGGAGGACGGCGTGGTGCTGGTGGACCAGAAGTACTGCATCGGCTGCCGCTACTGCATCCAGGCCTGCCCCTACGGCAGCCGCTACTTCCACCCGGTCAAGCACGTGGCCGACAAGTGCACGCTCTGCTACCACCGCATCAAGCGCGGCCAGAAGACCGCCTGCGTGGAGTGCTGCCCCACCGGCGCGCGCATGTTCGGCGACCTGAGCGACCCCAACAGCGCCATCTCCAGGTTCTACGAGTACGAACCCACGCAGGTGCTGAAGGCGCACATCGGCACGGAGCCGAAAGTGGTCTACAAGGGCATCACGAAGGAGGTCCGCTGATGTTCGACCATTCCGTCATCCCGGCGCTGCGCGACGCGCTGCACCTGGTCACCGGGTTCATCTATCCGAACGAGCTGGAACTGCAGTGGAGCGTGCTGATAGTGCTCTACCCGTACATCACGGGGCTCGTGGCCGGCGCCTTCGTGCTGGCCTCGCTGGAGCGCGTCTTCGACGTCAAGGTCATAAAGCCCACCTACCGGCTGGCGCTGCTGGTGGCGCTGGCCTTCCTGCTGGTGGCTCCCCTGCCGCTCAACATGCACCTGGGCCACCCGGAGCGCGGCTTCGAGATCTTCCTGACCCCGCACACCTCCTCCGCGATGGCCATGTTCGGCTTCGTCTACATCTGGTACCTGATGGTGGTGCTGCTGATGGAGATCTGGCTGGACTACCGCAAGGAGATCGTGCTCTGGTCCAGGAGCGAGAAGTTCTGGCCCAAGCGGCTGGTCTACAAGGTCCTTACGCTGGGCGTGGACAATATCTCACCCCGCTCGCTGGAGATAGACGACAAAGTGGGCAAATTCCTGACGGTCGTCGGCCTGCCTTCCGCCCTGCTGCTGCACGGCTACGTCGGCTTCATCTTCGGCTCGATCAAGGCCAACCCGTGGTGGTCCTCGCCGCTGATGCCGGTCATCTTCATCTTCTCCGCGATGGCCTCCGGCATAGCCGGCGTGATGCTGATCTACATGTTCCTCAACTGGGTCCGCAACGTCAAGATAGACATGCCCTGCCTGGACATGATAGCCAAGTTCCTGCTGACGGCCATCATCGTGGCCTTCTCGCTCGAGATGCTGGAGAGCATCCAGACCATCTACGAGGCCGAGGAACACTTCGACATCATCAGCCTGCTGGTGGAAGGCAAGCTCTTCGTCAGCATGATACTGATACAGATATTGATGGGCTCGGTGACGCCCATCATCCTGCTGTCGATAACGCAGCTGGTCTCGCTTTCGGAAAAGGCGCGCAAGTTCTTCTACGCGCTGGCCGGCAGCCTCGCGCTGATAGGCATACTCGCGATGCGCTGGAACGTGGTGATAGGCGGGCAGTTCTTCTCCAAGAGCTTCCTGGGCTTCACCACCTACAAGATGGAGCTGGCGGGCCGCGAGGGCCTGCTGAGCGCCATAACGCTCGAGGTCCTGCCGTTCATCATACTCGCCGGCCTCCTGTACCTCCTCCCCCCGTGGGAGAAAGAGGAGAGCGGGACGGCGGCGAACGGGTAGGGACAAGAAAGACTGGAGGGAATATGAGGATATTCGGAATGGGCACCCCGGAGCTGCTGGTGATCGGCATTATCTGCCTGGTGCTCTTCGGCACCAAGAGGCTGCCGGAGCTGGGCAAGACCGTCGGCGTCACGATCAAAGAGCTGAAGAAGGGCCTCAAGGAAGGCCTGGCCGACGATACCGCCCCTGAGACCAAGGAACAGAAGTAGCGCAGACCGCAGCGGGCCGGCGGGAGGCGGAGGCCGCCCGCCGCCCCTCCATGCCGCGATGGACCAGGAACGGCCGCTGACCGCCCATCTTGACGAGCTGAGGAAGAGACTGATCTCTTCCTTCGTCTTTTTCGCCGTCGCCGCGGGCATCTCCTTCAATTACTCTTCCTACTTTTTCCAGCTGCTCAGGCGGCCGCTGGAGGGCAGCGTCCAGAAGCTGGTCTTCTTCTCCCCCACCGAGGCGTTGGCCATCTACCTTAACATCTCCTTCGCTGCCGGGCTCGCGGCCTCCATGCCGTTCCTGCTGTACCAGGCCTGGAAGTTCGTCGAGCCGGCCATGACCGGCCGCCTCAGGAAAGGGCCGGCCCTCTTCGTGGCCGCCGTTACCGCCTCCTTCGCTGCCGGAGTGCTGTTCTCGTTCTTCGTGCTGATACCCCCGGCGCTCAAGTTCCTGCTCGGCTTCGCCGGCCCGGACCTGCTGCCGATGATCTCCGCACAGAGCTACATCTCGTTCGTGGTCTGGACCGCGCTGGGCTGCGGCCTGGTCTTCGAGATGCCGGTGCTCAGCTACGTGCTGACCCGGCTGGGCGTGATAGATCACCGCTTCCTGCGCGGGAAGTACCGCTACGCGATAGTGGCCATCCTGATAACGGCCGCGGTGATCACCCCGACCTCCGACATCTTCAACATGCTGATGTTCGCGGCCCCGATGCTGGCCCTTTACGAGCTGAGCATCTGGGTCTCGCTGGCCGCGGGCAGGGCGACCCAGCCGCACGACGACAAATAAAACTCCCCGCTATAAGGCCGTGGCTTCTGGATGCTACCGCATGTGCGCGGGTCCTGTCGGCGGTTCGGGTCGTCGGGCACGCTATCGGCCACACCGTGGCCGCGCTCCCGCTCGGCCCTCACGCTCCGCAAGCTCGGGCCTGCGCGACGGCCCTCCGCACCCGAATCCGCCGCCACCCGCGCATCAAGGAAAACCAGCCTCTGTTTAGCTCCGAACTGCCATTCATGCACGGCCTTAAAAAGCCCCGTGGTTTCTGACGGAGAGGATAAAAGAGGAAGGCCCGGCATTGCCGGGCCTTCCTTCGCCTTCCTGACGGGCGGCAGCTAGCCGCCGTGACAGCCGGAGCAGACTTCCTTGCCTACGTTCTTCTTCAGCGGCACCTGCTTGTGCGCGCCGAGCTGGTGGCACTGGGCGCAGCCGGTCATTTCCGTGTGCTGCTTATGCGGCATCGTCTTGCCCGCCACGGCCGGCACGCCTATGGACGAAGGCACGCGGACGGTCTCCGGAGGCACTTTCACGCCGAGAGCGCTGTGGCACATCGTGGCGCAGTAGCTGCCGGAGATCAGCGGCAGGGCCGAGACGTCCTTCAGCGACACGCCGGTCTTCCGGCCGACGTCCGACAGGGCCTTGTCCACGCGGCGCAGGGCCTCCGAGGCCAGGTAGATATTGTGCTCGCCGCGGCCGTAGCGCACGAAGCGGAGCTGGTGGTCTGCGGAAGCCATCTCGGCCAAGGCTGCCGACTGGTCCGGGCCCTTGAGCCCGGCCTTGGCCAGGGCGGCCCGGGCGGCCTCCAGCTTGGGCGTCAGCTCGGTTATGGTCCTGGAGAGCTCGTCGCGGGTCTCCTCCCAGATGCCCTTGAACTTCTGGCCATGGCACTTCACGCAGGCCTCGGAAGAGGCCTTCTCGGTGGTGCCGGAGAACTCGGCCGTTCCCGGCGCGGAATCCTTGTAATGGCAGCCCACGCAGGCCACCTTGGCCTGGTACATCGGGCTGGGCATCGCCGGCAGGCCGGTGGCCGGCGCGTTGCCGGTGTACATCTCCAGCTGGCCCGCGTGCTTGCCGCTGTGGCAGTCAGCGCAGTTCAACGAGAGCATGTCCGGGTGGTTCTTCAGTCCGCCGGAGGGCGCGGCGGCCTCGTTCGTCTTGGCCTCCGTGAAACCGTGCTTGATCTCGTCGTGGCAGTGGAAGCAGGCCACGTGATGCTTGGTCACGTGATTCTCGTGGATGAACGGGATGTCGCCGAAGCGCTCCAGCTTCTCGGGCTGGTTGTGGCAGGTGAAGCAGCGGTCCTTCCGCGCGTCTCCGTTGCCCTGCACCACGTTCAGGTGGCAGTTATAGCAGCTCACCTTCTGCTTCGTCACGAAGTCCTTGTGGTTGTAGGTGATATTGCCCATCTTGAAATTCTGCGCGGGCAGGTCGTGGCAGGACAGGCAGCCGGCTATCGGTTTCAGGTCCTTGCCGAAGCCCATCCCCTTGAAGTGGCACAGGAAGCAGGTGTCGAAGGTGACCTCCATATGCTTGCCCACCATGATCTGCGAATGGCAGGAGGTGCAGCGCAGCTGGCGGCCGCGGCGCTTCTCCGTCAGGTGCGGGGTATGGTCGAACTTTACGTTCTTCTCCTTGTCGTACACCTTGCCCTCCAGCAGGCGGGTGGAATGGCAGCCGTTGTTGAGGCAGGCCGCGTCCTCGACCTCGGCGTAGGGCTTGGAGGAATAGGTGCGGGTCACGTACTTGACCACCTGCGACAGGGCCTGGAACTTCTGCCACATGTGGGTCTTCAGCGTGGAAGGCGGGTAATGGCATTTCACGCAGGCTATCTTGTTGTGCTTGGAGCCGTTCCAGGCGTCGTAGTACGGCTTCATGATGTGGCAGGAATTGCAGAAATTGGGGGT
>DAIENX010000106.1:0-30970 GCA_027340875.1 Elusimicrobiota bacterium | reverse complement strand
CAACGGCGATTCCCACCTCAAGCGCACCCTGATGGGGCGCGAGGTAGTGGTGGCCGTCACGAAGGGGCGACTGGATTTCGGCCCGTGGGAGAGGATCTTCTACGGGGAGTTCGACGGGCAGCGCTCCAAGCGCGTGCTGGTAAAGATCATAGGAGAGTAGCGGGATGACAAAAAGGGGATTTTTAATCTTGGGGTTGCTCCTGGCGGCCTGCGGTGGGCCGGTACGGAAGGACAGGATAGCGGATGCTTTAGGCCGGGACCCTTACGAGTTCCTGGCCGAGAGGCTCTCTGCGGCGTGCGACAAGATGCAGAACAGGAAGGTGGCCGTCCTGCCGTTTTCCTACACGGACAGGAGAGAATCCGACGACGGCGTAGTGGTTTCCGAGCGGCTCATTACTCGGATGACACAGGAGAACAAGCTGGACGTGGTGGAGCGTAACCTCCTGGAGAAGGTGATGGAGGAACTGAAGCTGCAGTATTCAGGCAGCGTGGACGAGAGCAGCATTAAGAGCCTCGGCAAGATTCTCGGGGTGGAGGCCGTGGTAACCGGGACGCTGACCCCTCAGAGCGGCGGAATGCTTGAGATAAACGCCAGGGTGATAAGGACCGAGACTGCTGGCATCCTCTCCGCTTCCTCGGCCAGGGTCCCCCTTGACTGGGAGCCCCTTTCCGCGGAACCGGCGCCTCCGGCGCAACGTGAGACCGTGGTCGCTCCATTGCCGGCGCCGCAGCCGGCCATATTCTCGCACTCGCGGGACTTCTTCCCTACGGCTTCGATGTCGGTCGGCCGCTACGTGTTCGGCGCGATCCTGCTGCGGAACGGCAAGGTGCTGATCGCCGGCGGCCAAAATGACAGCGGCAGTCTGTCTTCCGCGGAGCTGTATGACCCGGCGTCGGCTACTTTTAAGGCTACGGGACCTATGTCGATCGGTAGATTCTATCAGGGCATGACATTGCTGCCCAATGGAAAGGTCCTGGTGACCGGGGGCGCTAATACGGCCAACCATGCATATAGTTCCGCCGAACTGTATGACCCGGTTAGCGGGACGTTCTCTCCAACTGGTTCTATGTCCACGAGCAGACTGCTTCATACCGCCACTCTTCTCCCGAACGGCAAGGTGCTGATCGCGGGCGGCGCGGTAAGCGGAGGTTTCGTGTCCACTGCCTCGGCCGACCTGTACGACCCCGCCACCGGGACTTTTACGCCGACCGGCTCAATGAGCGTTCCGCGGAACTTCCATACCGCGACGCTGCTGCGCAACGGGAAGGTGCTGATAACGGGAGGGCAATCCGGGTGGGGCGGCGGGACAAGATATGCTTCCGCCGAGCTGTACGACCCCGCCACGGGCACGTTCTCTCCTGCCGGTTCCATGAATACGGTCCACGTCGCGCACATCGCGATATTGCTGGCTGACGGCAGGGTGCTGGTGGCCGGAGGAATATCGGCCGCAGATGTTGTTTCATCGGCTGAAGTATACGATCCTGACACCGGCCGGTTCACCAGGACCGGCTCCATGAGCGCTGCCAGGGAATATTTCGACGCGGTACTGCTCGACGACAATAGGGTCCTGGTGGCCGGGGGCAGCACGAAGTTGGTTCCCCTGGCGTCCGCGGAAATTTACGATCCCGCCGCCGGCACTTTTTTGCCTATTGGCCCGATGAGCACCCCGAGGCAATACTGTTCCCTTATCAAGCTGGCCAACGGGCAGGTGCTCGCGCCCGGAGGCGGTGACGGCTGGGGCGGAACGCTGTCGCAGGCGGACCTGTACGGGAAAGCCGCGGATTTCCCGGCGGCCTGGAAATACAGGGAGAACTTCCGGATAGCCGAGCGGTCCGGGGCCTCCCTCGTGGATTACCAGGTCTTGGTTAAGTTCGACAGCGCCGCCCCGATAAAGCTCGGCAGGATGAAGCCGGACTGTTCGGACCTGCGCTTCGCCAATTCCGACGAGAGGACCGGGATGAACTACTGGCTGGAAAGCGGCTGCGGGACCGGTGAGACGCGGGTCTGGGTCAGGTTCCCTTTCCTCGCCAAGAACTCGGTCAAGAACTTCTACATGTACTACGGCAACAGCGGCGCGGCTTCCGAAAGCAGCGGCGACGCCGTATTCCCCCTGTTCGACGATTTCGACGATGGGGTCATAAACAGGGCAAAATGGGACGTGATAGAAGGTGAATGTCCTGTAGAAGAGACAGGCGGTCGCCTGGCTTTCACGGGGCGTAGTTACGGCGCCACGATACAGAAGGCGTATCTTAAGACCGTTCGCCCCATGCCAGAAAAATACGTGGCGGAGTTTTCCGGCCTTGTCGATGAGTCCGGTTCCAATTGCCAGTTCCATTACCTGCCGCTGAGGTGGAACGGCGCGGTCCTGACCCTCGGGCACAATATGGGCCCCGGCCTGAAGCTTTCTTTCGGGGACGGTTGCTCCAGCGACAAGGAGGTGTTGCTTTATGAACAGCGGAGCGTTGGGGATACGGAGATAGCCAAGGCCTTTCACGACCTGAGGCCCGGTGATAAATATTTTTATTCTATCGTCGACTCCGGAGATGGGATAAGGATAGTGGTGAGCGGGAAACAACTGCTTTCGGCATCTACCACGTTTCGCGGTGGCTACCAACTCGGCCTGTCTGCCAGGGATTACCCTTACGGTAAGGCCGCTTATTACGATAACTTCAGGGTGCGCGCCTACGCCAGGGTAGAGCCGGAAGTATATCCGTACAGACTGGCTGATGGTCGCGTCGGATGGAAATACGCTGACGCGAGGTGAACATGAAAAGGCGCATCTACTATTACGACACTGACACCAGCGGCGCGGTCTACCACGCCAACTACCTGCGCTTCCTGGAGGAGGCGCGCTCGGAGCTGCTGGAGAGGAACGGCCTCAGCGTGAAGGGTCTGCTGGACAGGGGCGTGGGCTTCGCGATAAGGCGGCAGGAGATGGAGTACAAGGCCCCCACGCTCTACGGAGACACGCTGGACATCAAGGCCTGGATCAAGGAGTTCTCCCCGTACCGGATAGTCTTCGCCTACCTCCTGCACAACCAGGACGGGCGCCTGATAGGCAAGGCCGAGACGGACCTTGTCTGCGTGGGCAGGGACCTGAAGCTTGTGGAGATCCCGTCCGACGTGAAGGCCGCGCTGGAGAAGGAAAAGGGTTCTTAAGCATTTGCTATCATATCTCTCCGCGGATGAAGATACTGCTCGTTAAACCCGGCATCGCCCTAGGCGACCATATCCAGCCCCCGCTGGGCATAGCCTACCTCGCGGCCGTGCTGCGCGTCTCCAACGACGTGCGCGTGCTGGACTTCGGCAAGATGGACCGCCGCGACGACCTTTTTTCCGCGGAGGTCCGCGGGTTCTCCCCGGACATCATAGGGTTCCAGTGCTATTCCCCCGAGATAGGCGAGGTGAAGAGGCTGTCGGCTCTCGCGGCCGCCGCCAATCCAGGCGCCGTCATCATAGCCGGAGGCCCTCACCCCACGTTGTGTCCGGAGGAGACCATGGAGCGCCTGGCGCCCGAGGTCTCCTACCTGCTGCGCGGCGAGACAGAGGAGAGCTTCCCGCTTTTCATCAAGATGCTTTCCGGTGGCGCCGCCCCGGCGGACGTGCCCGGCCTGGCCTGGCGCGAGAACGGAGGGCTGCGCGTCAACGAGATCCGGCCCATAGCCGATATCAACGCCCTGCCCGCGCCGGCCTGGGACCTGATAAGACCCCAAGAATATCCGCCGGCCCAGCACGGAGCCTTCTTCAACCAGTTCCCGATAGCCCCTATCGTCACGACCCGGGGCTGTCCTTTCGCCTGCGGCTTCTGCACGGCCCCCATACTGAGCGGCAGGCACATGCGCAAGCGCAGCGCGGATTCAGTGATGGCAGAGATAGAAACGCTCTATAACAAGTTCGGCATCCGCGAGATCCATATAGTCGACGACAATTTCACTCTGGACAAGGCCCACGCCGTCTCCATCCTGAAGCGCATCGTGGCCAGCAAGCTGCCTATCTCCCTCGCCTTCCCTAACGGAGTGCGCATCAACACGCTCGATGACGAGCTGCTGGACCTGATGAAGGCGGCCCGCACCTACCTGATCTCGGTCGGCATCGAGTCGGGCTCGGACAAGACGCTCAAGCGCATGGACAAGCAGCTGAACGTGGCCCTGATCCGCGATAAGGTGGAACTTATAAAAAGGAAGGGAATAGACCTGGCCGCCTTCTTCATCCTGGGTTTCCCCGAAGAGACGGTCGAAGACATGGCGGAGACGATAAAGTTCTCCCTCGAGCTGCCGCTGTTGAGGGCCAACTTCTTCACTTTCCTGCCGCTGCCTATGACGCCGGTGACGCTGAAGCTGATCCGTGACGGCGAGATAGGCAAGATGGACGTGGACGGGCTGATCTTCCAGAAGGTGCCTTACGCGCCGAAAGGCGTTACGCGCGAACGGCTTCGCTCCATACAGCGCTCCGCCTTCCTGCGTTTCTACCTCCGCCCCGGCATCATGCTGCGCAACCTGATGCAGGTGCGCTCGCCCCGGCACTTCGGCTACCTCGCCAAGCGCTTCTATCACTGGATACTGATGTAGAGACAACCTGCTCCAGGCGTCGTCATGAAGATACTAACGATAGCCCCCAATCCGTTCTTCGTCGACAGGGGCTTCTCTATCAGGGTGTATAACCAGGTTAAGGGCCTGACGAAGCTCGGCCACAGCGTACTTGTGACCGCCTACGGCGCAGGCCGAGCCATCGACTGTGCGGAGATAGTCCGCGCGCCGGATCTGCCGGGATATGACGGCGAGGCCCTCGGCGCGAAACTATCCCGGCTCTACCTAGATGTCTTACTCTTCTTCGTCTCGTTGCGCACGGCCTGGAAGTTCAGGCCGGACGTCATCCACGGACACCTGCACGAGGGCGCGCTGATAGGCATCCTGATCGGCTGGCTCCAGCGGAAACCTGTGCTGCTGGACGCGCAGGGTGGTCTGGCCGCCGAGCTGCGCGACCGCGGCACCGTGACCAACGGCCTGTTGCTCAGCCTTGTCCGGGGCGTGGAACGATTCATATGCCGCAACTCGCGCTTCATAGTCTATTCCTCCCCTGCCACCGGTTCGGCGCTGGCGTCCGAGTTCGGGGTGCCCGCAGCGAAGATGGCCCAGCTCGATGACGTCGTGGATGTTTCCGGGTTCGAGGCCGCCGGGCCGCTGCCGCGCTCGGAATTCGGCTTCTCGGCATCTGACCGCGTGCTTGTCTATGTGGGTACGCTGCATAAATATTACGGCGTGGATTGCCTGCTGGAGGCGGCCGCGGCCGTTAAGGAGAGGCTTCCGGCTGCGCGATTCCTGATCTGCGGCGGCCCGGAGCCGGAAAAGTACCGCGGACTGGCTGAGAGCCTGGGCGTCGGCGACGTTGTGCGTTTCGCCGGCCGCACGCCTTACGCCGAGATGCCTCGCTACCTGGCGCTGGCGGACGCGGCCGTAGCGCCCAAGCTTAGCGGCTCCGAGGGCAATCAGAAGATACTTGCGTACATGGCCTTCGGCCTGCCGGTGGTCTGCTTCGACACCGCGGCGAACAGGCAGATGCTGGGGGACTTCGGTATATACGTCACGGAGGTCGGTCCCGCAGCGCTGGCCGAAGGGATCCTCGCCTCTCTCTCCGGTCCCGGAATGGATGCCGCCTCCAGGGAGCGTATGCGCGAGCGGGTGCGAAAAGAATTCTCGGCGGAGGCTTCCGCCGCCAGGCTGGTGGATATTTACTCCGGCATGGGGAGGCGCTAATCGCATGGAAAACGTCCCCTGCAACAACTGCGGAGGCACCGGGGCGGAGAAGGCCTTCGCCTGCCGGGATTTCTACATGGGTCTCGCCAAGGGCGAATATACCGTAGTGAGATGCGGCTGCGGCCTTTTCTATATCAACCCGCGTCCTGACGCCGAAGAGCTTAGGCGCTATTACCCGGACGCCTATTACGGGCGTTCCGGCGGTCTGCTGAACGCCGTGCGCGGCGCCATATTGCGTGCCGAGACTCGCAAGTTCCGCGGCTTCCTCCGGGCGGAGTCTTCCGTGCTGGAGATAGGCTGCGGTACGGGGGATTTCCCGGCGGCGTTCAAGTCCGCTTTCGGCTGTTCGGTAAGTGGTGTCGAGCCCACCGGCTTCGCCGCGCGGCTGGCGGGAGAGAAGGGCGTACGGATGTTCGATTCGCCCGCGGCCGCGGCTGCGGCCGGGCCATATGATCTGGTGATACTGAAGCACGTTATCGAGCATTTGCCGGACCCGGTGGCCTCGCTCAAAGAGATAAACGAGATGATGGCTCCCGGCGGAATGCTCTACCTGTGGCTGCCGCTGGCGGGCACGCCTATACAGAAGCTGTTCGGCGCGTCATGGGACGGCTTCGACGCGCCGCGGCACCTTTATGCCTACTCGATGGATACGCTGCGCGCCGCGCTGGCCAAGGCCGGCCTGGAAATAGTCTCCGTGTACGGGGATTATGCGCCGAACCCCTGGGTCATAAGCCTGAGGGGCTGGCTGTCGGGCATGGGGCTGCCGGAGTGGCTGTGGAAGCTCTGCGACGACGAAAAGAACCCGCTGCTGCTGGCCGCCTTTTTCCCTCTGAACGCCATATTGGCGCTGGCCGGGCTCGGCGGCCGCGTGAAAGTCCTGGCGCGCAGGAAACAGTAGGCGGCTATTTCACGCAGACCGCTATGAAGTCTATCCCTTTCTCCGGCTCGGAGTCGGTAGCGGTGAACGCGTAATCCCCCGTCTTCACCTTTGAGACCAGCCTTGTCAACACCACCGCGACGTCGTAAAGCTTCCTTACCGGCGCAAGATGCGCCAGCCGGCGTAATCCCAGGATGTCCAGCCGCATCAGCATCGAGGCCTTGGCCTTGAACGCGCGCATCTCGTTCATCGTCTGCTCGTTGGCGATGACCCCGTGTAGTCGGACCTCGCGGAAATGCGGGTGGAGAGCCGCCTCGAGCCCGGCCCGGTCATATTCTACCGGGTGGTACGGGTTGAAGACGCTGCCGGACACGTCCTTGTTTATAGTGGAGATGATCGCGAGTCCGTTCGGCCTCAGCAGGCGTGCCATCTCGGTCAGCAGCGGGGCCGGGTCGGTGAAATGCTCTATGACCTGGAAGGCACAGACCACGTCGAACGATGCGGCCGGCAGGCCGGTGGCGGTCGCGTCGGCGCGGATGTATCGGAGGTTTTTCGCGCCGTGGGCGGCCGAGGCGTTCCTTACCGCTTCTTCCGATACGTCCACTCCGGCCGCCGCGGCAGCGCGGCCCGCCATCAGCGCCGCACCGTAGCCTTCGCCGCAGCCCATATCCAGCACTTCCTTGCCCTCGGCCAGCGCCGCCGCGAACTCGTAAGCGAACACGTGGCGGGCGTATTCGAACCCGCGGCTCTTGTCGTCTAGGACCAGTCTTTCACCTGTGATCATTTGTCCTTCCTCGTTTCATGCTTCCGCGGGCCCGCTGCTGCTCGCTTTTGATCTGCGCTGCGCCAGTTCCTGTGCCGCCCAGCACCCGGCTATCAGCAGGCACGGCAGGGCCGAAATATGATAGCGCGCCGGCCCCCAGTCGTTAAGAATGTGTCCCGAGACATAAACCGCAGGCATAAGCAGGAAAAGCAGGTCGCGCCAGCGCCTGCGCAGCAACCAGGCGCCGGCGGCGGCCAAGAGAAGCGTCAGGAGCTGGACGGCAAACATGGCCGCCTTCGCGGCCTTGAAGGCTAGGGAGCCCTGCTCCTGCTGAGGGAAATTCAGTACCGAGGAGTGGCTGGTGACCCAGAACCGGAGCAGTCGCCGCGGCAGTTTGCCTATCAGGGTCCACTTGCGCGCGGCCCAGTTTTCCTTGGCTTTCAGCATGAAGGCGCGGTCAGCCTCAGGGGACTTGAAATCACCACGCGGCCAGACAGGGGACAGGTCCGCGCGCGTCGGGTATTCCGGCAGGGAGCCGGCCCAGAACGCCACGCCGGCTCCCGTAGTGACGGTCGAGATGCCGAACAGGGTCTTGTTCCTGGCTTTCCATGGAGCGATGCCGAGCTGCGCCGCCGCCGCCAGCGCGATTAGTATCAGTAGCGATTTCTTCAGGTCCCTTACCCCGAAATACAGGACTGGGGCGAAGGCGACGGGATAGAGGATATGCGTAGGGCGCACGAGCAGGGCCATCGACAGCACCGCTCCCGACGCCGCCGCGAAGGCGATGCTTCCGGAGGTCATCGTCTTCCTGGCGGCCAGCAGGAAAAACAGCCAGAAGAACATGAACAGGCTTTCGGAGAGCATCAGCCGTGAGAAGCAGGCAAAAACGGGGTGCAGGGCGTAGGCCATTCCCGCGGCCAGCGCGAATGGCGGAGAGATGAATTCCAGGGCTAGCAGGTATACGAGGACCGCGCTGGAAGAATCCACGGCCGCCTGCGCGGCGGCCGTCCGCTTCAGGCTTATTTTACCGCCGGCATAGTTGACGGCCGCTACGAAGAACGGATAGCCGGGGGGCCTGGTGCAGTCCGGCAGCTTGCCGTCGATGGAATAGGAGCCGGAGGAGAGGAGATTCCCGGCAAGGCTGATGTAGTCGGAGCTGTCCGGGTTCGTAAAAGGCGTGTGGAGTCCTATGATCAGGGCACCGCGGGCAAGCAGCGCGGCCAGGAACAGGGCCGCTACGACCTTTCCCCCGGAGAGGCCGAGGCAGGCGAATCTGCTCATCTGCCTCCGTGGCGCCTGGCGTCCAGCACGCAGCCGCAGCAGAATAGCACGGCCGCGGTTATCAGCCCGGCGCCGCCCCAGGCGAAGCAGAACAGCAGCGCCAGGGCCGTCAGCGCCGTGAAGAGCTTGAGCGGGTTGTACTGGATCATCACCTGCGTCATGATCTGCAGCGTGCGCAGGATGTCGCGCACCGGCTTCACCTTGGAGTGGCCCACCCGGTCGGTGAACTCTATCGGCTCGAAGCGCACGAACTTGCCGGCGGACAGGAAAGACAGCGTCATCGTGGTGGTGAAAGAGTAGCCGAAGCACATCACCGGCATGTCGGCCACCGCGCTCTTGCGGAAGACGCGCAGGCCGGAATTGGCGTCCGGTATGTGCTCGCCGGCCACGAAGCGCGCCAGACGCAGATAGCTCCAGCGCATGAAGGCCTTCACGTAGCTGCCCCAGAACAGCTTGCCCTGCCTGGCGCCCACCACCATGTCGAACGCGGGGATGTGGCGGAGCAGCTTGCCGGCCTCGGCGGGCGGGTACGAGCCGTCGGCGTCGATGATGAGTATCCACTCGTGAGAGGCGGCCTGGATGCCGCTCAGCAGCGAGCGGCCGTAGCCCCTGTTCACCGGGTGGCGTATGACCCTGGCGCCGGCCGCTTCCGCGGCCTGGGCTGTCCCGTCCGACGAGCCGTCGTCCACGACTATCACCTCGAACTTGAGACCCTCGGCGGCCAGCACCTCCTTGATGCCGACTATCGTGGGGCCCACGGCCCCCGCCTCGTTGTACGCGGGTATCACCGCGGAAATGTCAGGTTTGCCGGAAAAAATGCCCATCACTCCTCCTTAAGCTCCGTCACCGGTCCGAACTCGTCCGGCCGCGCGTCGAACTTGTCCGGGTCGCCGACGAACAGCAGCAGCGCGTCGCCGGTGCTCAGCACCTCCCGCGAGACGCCCTGCACGTCGGCCTGCCCGGTCGCGTTTATCCTGTCCACGTAGTCGTCCAGCGCGCTTTCGCGGTAGCCGTAGTACTCGAAAGCGGCCCTCTCCGAGATAAGGTCGAAAGGGGTGGGGAAGCGGAAGATGAAGGAGTTGGCTATCGCGTCCTTCGCCCTCTTCACCTCTTCGGCCGGCGGCTCCTCCTGACCCATCAGGTCGAACTGGCGCAGCATCTCCGCCGCCGCCCGGCCGGCGCTTTCGGGCTTGGTGCCGCAGTAGGCCAGCAGGTAGCCGTGGTCCGGCTTCTTCACCGGGTAGCTGTAGACGCTGTAGGCCAGCCCGTGCCGCGAGCGTATCTCCGAGGTCAGCCTGGAGGAAAGCCCTCCGCCCAGCATCTCGTTGGCCACCATCAGGGCGAATTCCCTCGGGTCGTGCCGTTTCAGCGCGCCGAGCACCAGGACCACGGACGCCTGAGGGATGTCCTTGCGGAGCAGGAAGACTCGTCTTCCCCGCGGCAGGCCGACCGGGGGGATGCCCGGCAGCGCGGCCGCGCCGCCTTTCCAGCCCGAGAACCGCGCCTCCAGCCTGGCCAGCAGCTGCTCCTCGGTGCCGAAGTCACCTGCCACGGCCAGGATGACGTTGCCGGGCCTGCAGAAATCCGCGTGCCAGGCGCGCATGTCGTCGCCGGTGACGGCTTGCACCGTCGCTTCCTCCGGCCGCCAGCCGTAGGGGTGGCCGGGGCCGTAGAAGGCCCGCAGGGCCTCGCGCACCGCCTGCCTGGCGGTATCGTCGTCGCGGCGCCGTATCAGCTCCAGCAGCTCCTCGCGCCTGATGGCGGTCTTTTCCGGGTCGAAGGCCGGGGCCGTCAGTATGGCGGCGTAGATGTCCAGCACCTCGTCCAGGTCCTTGCTGAGGGAGGTCAGGGTGAGGCGCGATTCCTCTATCCCCACGGAGCTCTCCACCGAGGCGCCGAGGAATTCCAGCTTTTCGTCCATCCTCTCCGGGGCCAGCCCTCCGGCGCCGCCGTCGCGCAGCAGGCCGGCGGCCATGTCGCCCAGGCCTATCTTGCCGGCGGGGTCGTGGATCTTGCCGGCGCGGATGAAAGCGGTCAGGTGCGCCACCGGGAATGTCGCGTCGCGCAGCATGTGCACGACCATGCCGTTGGAGAGCACGGCCCTGGTCCCTTTAGGTGGCTTGAAGGCCGCCGGCTGCGGGACGGCGAGCCCGGCCGGAACGGCTAAGCGCGGTTTTCCCGGCAGCGGTCCCCTCATGCCGCCTCCTGCGCGCCGAGGAACACGGCCGTGCGGTTGGCGCGCGTCAGATACCTGGCTGCCGCCCTGGAGACATCCTCCGGGGTCACGCGGCGCAGGTGCTCGCCGGCCTTCCAGTCGAAGCGCCAGTCGCCCATTATGGCCTCGTTCTGGGCCAGGCTCATGCCCAGGCCGGTATTGGACTCGAGCTGCTTTATCATCTCGGCCTGGTAATTGTTCAGCGTCCTGTCCAGCTCCCAGCGTGTTGGGGTCTCTTCGGCCAGCCGGGCGATCTCCTCCATGACGGCCGCGTCAAGCTCCTCTGCGGTGTGAGGGGCCTTGGGGGCCGCCGCGACCACAAAGAGGGAGGGGTAGCGGTTACCGGGGGTGGAAGCCCCGGCCCAGGCGTAGAGCGCCAGCTGCCTGCCCTCCACCAGGTTCCGGTAGAAGCGCCCGGTCTTGCCGCCGGAGAGCGTTTCGCCCGCCATGATGAGCGGGTAGATATCCGGGTGGTCCATGCCAGGGTTCTTGAAACCTATGCGCAGGGCCGGCGCGGCGTTGAAGCGGACGGCGCGCAGCTTCTCGCCGTTCTGGGGCGGCTCCTCCGGGCAGTTCCGGTCCGGCGCCGTCCCGCGCTTCCAGTCCCCGAAATGTTTTTCCGCCAGCGCTATCACCTCGGCCGGGTCCACGTCGCCGGTCACGGTCAGCGTGGCGTTGTCCGGGGTGTAGAACGTCCGGTAGAACCGCTCCGCGTCGGTGCGGGTGAGGCGCCGGATGTCCTCCGGCCAGCCTATCGTCGGGTTCCGGTACGGATGCTCGGAGAAGGCGGAGGAGAGCAGCGCCTCCCAGATGACGCGGTTCGGATCGGATTCGCCCATCCGCCGCTCCTCGAGCACCACGTCGCGCTCCCGGTAGAACTCGCGCAAGACCGGGTTCTTGAAGCGGTCCGACTCCAGCGTCATCCAGGCCTCCAGCCGGTTGGACGGCAGCGAGACCACGTAGACGGTGTAATCAGCGGAGGTCATCGCGTTCAGGCCGCTCTCTCCGAGGGAATTGTAGATCTTGAGGTATTCGTCCTTTACCGACAGGGCGTCGGCGGCCTCCTGCGCCTTGTCCAGCTCCTCGCGCAGGGCCTCCAGGCTCTCCGCGGAGGCCTTCCCGGAGGATTCCGCCGCTATCAGCGCCTGCGCCGCGGCCTCCACCCGGTCGAGGGCCGGCTTTTCCAGTTCATAACCGGCGGAATTTATGGTCGTGGTGCCCTTAAAGGCCATGTGCTCGAAGAGATGGGCCAGGCCGGTCTTGCCTGGACGGCAGTCCGCGTTGCCGACCTTGAAGAACATAGTGAAGGAAACGGTCGGCACGAACCTCTTCTCCAGGATAAGCAGCCTTAAGCCGTTGGCCAGGGTGTAGGAGACGACAGGCGGAAGACGGGGATCCGTCTCCTGCTCTGCGCCTTTCGGCAGCGTGCGGTCCGAGGTCAGGGACATAGGCGTAAACACGACGCGCGGGGCCGGCATGGCCGGTCCTGCCGCGCCCCTTCCGTGGTTACGCTATTATACTAAAAGATATTTATATAGGCGCAAAAAGGCGCGGGCCGTAGCCCGAGCCTTTTTGCGCAGGTCCGGGGGGCTATTTCCCGCCGCAGAGGGTCAGCGTGGTGACCGCGAAGACCTTGGCGTCGCCCATCATGTGCTCTATCACGCAGTACTCGTTGGGCATATGCGCGCTCTCGTTCAGGCGGGAGTAGACCACCACCGGCAGGTTGAGCCTGCGGAAGAAGGCTGCGACCGTGCCGCCGCCTATGCCGTAGGCTTTCGCCTTGACCCCGAGCACTTCCTTGATGGCTTTCTTGAGCGCCAGCACTATCGGCGCCTTCGGGTCGGTGGGCGGGGCGGCCTGCGCTTCCTGCTGCGGCTCGAATGAGACCTTCACGCCGAACTTCGCCTCCACCTCGTCGGCCATGCGGCGCATCTCGGCCTTGACCTCCGAGAGCTGGTAGCACGGCATCACGCGGCAGTCCATGTAGAACACGTCCTCGCCGGGCAGCGTGTTCACGTTCGGCACGTTGGCCTCCTTCTTCGTCGGCTCGAAAGTGCTGAGCGGCGGCTCGTAGAGGCGGTCCTTCTTCGGGAACTTCTTGTAGAGCTTCTGGTATTTCGTCACCAGCTCGCTGGCCGCCTTGAAGGCGTTGATGCCGAGTCCCGGGCGGCTGGCGTGGCACTGCTTGCCGTGCGTCGTGACCTTCATCCACAGGATGGACTTCTCCGCCACCTCGATCAGCGAGCCGTCCTCCACGCCGGAGTCGGGCACGAAGAACACGTCGTCACGCCCGAAGATCTCGGGCTTGTTGTCGGCTATGTAGTCGGCGCCGAAGCCGGAGCCGGTCTCCTCGTCGGCGCAGAACAGCAGCGCTATGTCGTATTCCGGCCGGTAGTCGAGCTCCATCATGGCCTTCACTACCATGATGCTCGACACGATGGCCTGCTGGTTATCCTCCACGCCGCGGCCTATCAGCTTGCCGTTCTTCACTTCCATCCTGTACGGGTCGCTGTTCCACAGTTTGGCCTCGCCGGGCGGGACCACGTCGAGGTGGGCCATGAACCAGATCGTCTTCGCCGAGCTTTTGCCCTTGTAGCGGGCTATGACGTTGGGGCGGATGCCGTTCTTGGCCTCCTTCTGCGGGGCGTTCACCCACTCTATCGAGTCGAACTTGAGCTTCTGCAGCTCGCCCTCGAGCCACTTGGCCTTGTCGTACTCGCCGGTGCCGCCGCTGGACGGCGCCAGCGCCGGAATGGCGGTCAGGCCGCGCTGCAGCTCTATCGCGTAGCTCTCGTAGGACGATATCTTCTCCAGGATCTTCTTTTTCATGTGGCCTCCGTGAAAAGCGGTACCGAAAGTATACTTAATTCGGCGCGTCCCCGTCCGCGCCGCGCTATAAAGTATAATCTGTTCATGAGCGAACGCTCCCGGCGCGCCGGGCTCTGGTCCGACATAGGGCTTTTCTACTGCGCAGCCATCTGGGGCTCCACCTTCATCGTCACCAAGGGCACGCTGGACTCGGTGGACCCCGTGGTCATGGTGGGGATACGCTTCGTCATCTCGGCAGCGCTGCTGCTGCCCTGGGTGCTGAAGCGCCGGAACCGGACCCGGCACATGGCGGAGGGCTTCTTCCTGGCCATTTTCCTATCCTCCCTCTACCTTACGCAGACCTGCGGCCTCGTTCATACCACGGCCTCCAATTCCGGCTTCATAACCGGCCTGTTCATCATCTTCATCCCCGTCTTCCTCTACCTGTTCCGCCGCGAGAGGCCGGGCCGGATGCAGTGGGTCTCCGCCGGCCTGGCGCTCTGCGGCATGTGGCTGCTTACCGGCGGGGTGCGCGGCTTCAACGTCGGCGACGCGCTGACGCTGGTGGCCGCGGCCTCCTACTCGGTGCACCTGATAATAACCGACAAGTACGTGAAAGCGTCGGCGGACACCGTGCTGCTCGTCTTCCACCAGTTCTGGATGGTCGGGGCCATCTCCTTCGCGCTGGCGCTGCTGCGGGGGGCTCCGCTGGCCGTGGCAGGCGTCAACGCGTGGGGCGTCATCATCTTCCTGGCGGTGTTCCCCACGCTGACGGCCTTCTTCATCCAGATGCTCGCCCAGCGCCATTCCGAGCCCTTCAAGGTTGGTATAATCTTTACGCTGGAGCCGGTCTTCGCCGCCCTGTTCGCGTGGACGCTGGGCGGCGAGGAATTCCTATGGATCAAGGCCGCCGGGGGCCTGCTGATAGTCTCCGGCATGGCCTTGGGGGAACTGGCCAAGTTCGATTTCAGGCGCGCAGCGAGGAAGGAAGTGCTGCCGCTCTGAGCGCCCCGCGGCGCAGCGGTACGGTTGATCGAGGAGATTATGAAAAAAACAATGCTTGTCCTGGCGCTGTCCTTCTGCGTCATGCCGCTGGCGGCCGCGGAAGGGCCCAAGGCGGAGTTGAAGATAGTGGAGAGCGTGCCCGCCGAGACCGTCTACGGCTCATCGCTGGCCGCCAGGCCCCGGGAGGTCTGGCTGGAGATGATAAACTCGGCCAAGAAGACGCTGGACATAGAGCAGTTCTACATCGCCGACAAGGAAGGCGAGGCCATGTCGCCGGTGCTCGAGGCCGTCAAGGCGGCGGCCAAGCGCGGCGTGAAGGTGCGCCTGATAGCCGACAGCGTGATGATGGGCGAGACCTCCAAGGCGCTGCCCGCCCTCAAGGAGGCCGGGGTCAACGCCAGGGTCATAGATTTCAAGAAGAAGATAGGCGGAGTGCAGCACTCCAAATTCTTCATCGCGGACGGGGAGGACTCCTTCATCGGCAGCCAGAACTTCGACTGGCGCTCCCTCTCGCAGATCCACGAGATCGGCGTGCGGATAAAGAGCGCGAAAGCGGCGGCGGACCTGGAGCTGGTGTTCGACGGCGACTGGGCGCTGGCGGGCGGGACCGAGCCCAAGAGGATGTTCGGCAGGAAGAAGACGGCCATCACCGCCGCCAAGCCGGAGAAGGCCGCTCTGGACGGGCAGGAGGTGTCCTACAGCCTGTCCTACAGCCCGGTGGGCTATATTCCGCGCGGGGCCGACCAGGAGATAACCGAGCTGCTGAAGCTGCTGGCTTCGGCCAAACATACCGTGCGCGGCCAGGTCATGACCTACGCGCTGCTGGAGCACGGCTCCAAGCGCTGGCCGGAGCTTGACTCCGCCTTCCGGAAGGCGGCCGCCCGCGGCGTCAAGGTGGAGCTTATCTTCGCCGACTGGGGCATGGGCGGTAAGGCGGACCGCGACATCAAGGCGCTCTCCAAGACCGACAACATAAAGATCAGGATCTCCTCGCTGCCGCAGCTGAGCACTGGCTTCGTACCCTACTCCCGTGTAGAGCATTGCAAGTACCTGAGCGTGGACGGCGAGACCGCCTACATCACCACCTCCAACTGGGGGCCGGGGTATTTCCTCAGCTCCCGCGGCGTAGGCGTGGTCATAAAGGGCGCCGCCGCGGCCTCGGTGCTGGAGGACATATTCTCTAAGGCCTGGGACGGCCCGTACGTGCAACCGGTGGACCCGCTGAAGGAATACCAGCCGGTAAAACGTAACTGACGCGAGGCGCCGCCGGAAGGCGGCGCTTCTCTTTACTGGGGGGCCATGCCGGCTCTGAAGGGTCCGGCGCCGTCTGCCGCCGCGCCGAGCCCCTGCCGGGCCCAAGGGCACAGCGGACACTGGTCCGGAATACGTCCTTCCACAAGGTGCTCCGGCTCAGGTGCCGGCTGACGGCAACCGGCATAATATACATGGGTCCTGGAGGGATCGGGTGAGGACGGTGGTCGCCGCGGCCGTGGTCCTTTTTATGCAGGTTCCGCCGGAGATGCGGGAGTTCTGCGGCCAATGAGGGTCCCGTCGCCGATGGAGCTCTCTGCGCGTATGGTAACTCCGGCCCGGTTTCCGTTTGCCTTTTACCGGTATGGCCGCGTGACCGATATCAGCCGGCGTGGCGGAGGCCAAGGATGTCGGCGTAAAGCCGGAGATGATCGGCGGCCGGTTTCTCCCAGGTAAGGGTACGCGCCAGGGCGGCGGCCCTCTCTCCCAGCGCGGCCCTGGTCCCCGGCGAGGCCAGCTTGTCCGCCGCGCAGGCTATCGTTTCCGTCTCGAAAGGCCTGTCCAGCACCAGGGCGTTCTCGCCGTCGCTGAGCAGCTCGCTGAGTCCGGCGTACTTGCTTATCACGGGCGGGACGCCCATGGCCATGGCCTCCAGGGCGGAGAGGTTGAACGTGTCGAGCGGGGTGGGGCTCAGGAAGACGTCGCAAGCGCTGTAAAGGTCCCTGACGTCGCCGCCGCCCGGGGAGGTTATCAGCCGCAGGCCGGCCCCGCGCGCCAGTTCCTCGAACGGCTCCGCGCGGAACGGTCCCGCGGCCAGCAGGACGGTGCGTCCTTTCGGTCCGCCGGCCGCCGCGCCCCTGATCGCGAATTCCAGTCCCTTCCATGAATCCCCGATATACAGGAAGACCAGATCTTCCGGAGACAGGCCGAGAGAGTTCCTGGCTCCCGACCTGGCGTTCCTGCGGTATTCCTTCGAAAAATGCTCCGGGTCCACGCCATGCCGGATCACGCTGATGGCGGCGCGCGGCACGCCGCAGGCCTGCGAGATCTCGGACGACGACCTTTCGGAAAGGGCGACGACCCGTTTGTAGCGACCCGGCCGGAAGCGCTGGCGTTCGATGAAAGTGCGCACGGCGCGGTTGCGGCTGTTCAGGCGCGGCGGGCAGATGGTGAACGGCGCCGCGGAGAGCTTATCCGCTTCCACTAGCTGCGGGTCGTTGTGCATCACCGCCACGTCCTGCCAGATGGTCAGCAGATGGCTGACTATGATGTCGTGGCTGCCAAGATAGGGGCGCAGCGCGCCGATGGGAATGGTCCAGATCCTGGCGGAACCGCGCAGGCAGGGGAATCCGTGCAGGTGCACGCCCCTCGGCAGGGCAGCCCTCTCGGCGGCGGTGAGCTGCGTGAGCGCCGAGTAGATGTGCGTCTCATGGCCCAGCCTGGAGAATTCCCTGGCGTGGGCCAGCACCATGCGGGAGATGCCGTTGCGGCCGGAGAAAGAGCGCAGCAGCAAGGCTATGTTCATGCCCGGGCCAGCTTTCCGGCCTGCGCCAGCCTAAGAAAGAACCTGAACAGCCCGCAGCGGCCGCTGATGATCCTGCGCGGCACGGCGAACGGGGCGCCGTCGCCCTTTTCCGTGGCGAAGGCCAGCGCGTAACCCGCCCTGCTGGCGGCGGCCTTGGCCTCCCCGCTGTAGGCGCCGTAGGGATAGGCGAACCAGTCCACCTTCGCGCCCAGCGCGGCCTCGAGCGCGGCCTTGGAGCCGGCGGTCTCGCTGATCAGGTCCTCTCCAGCGAGTTTGGAAAGGTCGGTGTGGGACGAACTGTGCGCGCCTACGGCCCAGCCGGCCCCGGCCAGCCGGCGCAGTTCATCCGGCGTAAGCAGGCGGTTGGGCGAAGCGGCGGTTTCCCCGTCCCAGAAGGCGCTGCCGCCGAAGGCGGAGGGGACCATAAAGACGGCCCCGGTGAAGCCGCAGTCCGCCATGACGGGCGCGGCCGCCGCCGCCACGCTGGAAAAAGCGTCGTCAAAGGTGATCAGCACCGGTCTCTGCGGCAGCGTCGCCGGCAGGCCCAGCGCGGCTTTCTGGTACTCGGCCGGCGCGGGCGTGGCGTAGCCCAGCAGGCGCAGCAGGCGCATCTGGGCGGCGAAAGCGGCCGGCGCGACGCAGGTGTTCGGGTTGGCATCGTGGCGGGAGGGCTCGGCTATCTTGTGATAGACGAGCACAGGTATCGTTCTACTGGCGTTTCCCAGGCTCATATCCCCCCGTCCGTCGGCAGTCTGCAGAAAAAGCCCCTTTCAGCGTCTTTTGGCCGCTTCTGGTCGTTCGGTGCGCATAGCGCTTGTACGGCGCGGTTGCGCCGCCCGACTCGCAGTCTCTCCTAGAAAATGCTCGCCTCGCGTCGCCGCGGCTCTGTTTCAAAATCGGCTCAAAATACAGCAGAGCAGGTTTTTTCAGCAGACTGTCAGTATAGTAAAAACGACCGGGCCGCTGGAAATAACGTCGTTTTAACTCTGGCGCGGCTGTTCCTTCACCGGGAGATCGAAGAGGGCTATCTCCTTGTTGGTGTCGCCGAAGTACTTCAGCGCCCACGGGGTGGGGAAGAAGATCACCGGGTTGCCGGCCGAGTCCGCGCCCAGCCGCACGTTCTCGCCCAGGTGTATCATGCCGGAGGCCAGCCTGGCGGAGCCGTCCTCGTCCAGCCAGCGCACGAACTGCCAGGGGGCTGGCTCCACCACGGACTTCACGCCGTACTCCTCCTCCAGCCTGTACTGGGTCACCTCGAACTGCAGCGGGCCCACGGCGGCCAGCAGCGGGCTGGAGCTGGGCGCGTCCTTCACTTGGAACTGCTGGACCACGCCCTCGAGCATCAACTGCTCCAGGCCGGTCTTGAACGGCTTGAACTTGGACGGCACCGGGTTGGAAAGGTAGGTGAAGCACTCCGGCGGGAAGCGCGGTATCTCGTCGTAGGCTATCGCCGGGTTCTCGGTCAGCGTGTCGCCTATCTGGAAATCCTGGTGGCCCACTATGCCAACTATGTCCCCCGGGTAGGCTTCGTCCACCGTCTCTCGGTCCTGGCCGAAGAGCTTGTTGGAGTTAGACAGCCGCACCTTCTTGCCGCTGCGCGAATGGTGCACCGTCATGTCGCGCGTGAACTTGCCGGAGCAGACCCTGATGAAGGCCACCTTGTCGCGGTGGCGCGGGTTCATGTTGCCCTGGATCTTGAAGATGAAGCCGGAGAAGGCCTCCATCTCGGGACTTACCGACCCTATCGAGGAGTCGCGAGGGCCGGGGGGGGCGGCGTGCTCGACGAAGCCGTCGAGCATCAGTTGTATGCCGAAGTTGTTCACCGCGCTGCCGAAGAACACCGGCGTGACCTCGCCGGAGAGCACGGCCTCCTGGTCGTAGGCGGTGCCCGCCAGTTCCAGCATCCCCACTTCCTCTATGAAATTGCGGTAGGAGACGGAGTCGAGCTTCTCCTTTATCAGCGGGTCCTCGAGGCCGGCCGTTTCGACGCCGGCCTTGAACGCGCCGCCGGGCACGCGCTCGAACATGTGCGCCTGCCTCGTCATCCGGTCGTAGACGCCCCTGAAATCGGGGCCGTTGCCCATAGGCCAGTTCACAGGGAACGGATGGAGCCCCAGCACCTTCTCCAGCTCGTCTATCAACTCCAGAGGTTCGCGCGCGGGCCGGTCCATCTTGTTCATGAACGTGAAGATCGGAATATGGCGGCGGCGGCAGACCTCGAAAAGCTTGAGGGTCTGCGCCTCTATGCCCTTGCCGGCGTCTATCACCATCACGGCCGCGTCCACGGCCGTCAGCACGCGGTAGGTATCCTCGGAGAAATCGCGGTGGCCGGGAGTGTCCAGCAGGTTTATCTTGTAGCCGTTGTAGTCGAACTGCAGCACGGTGGAGCTTATCGAGATGCCGCGCTTCTTTTCCAGCTCCATCCAGTCGGAGGCGGTCGCGCGCTGGTTCTTGCGCGCGGTGACGGTGCCTGCCAGGTGCAGCGCGCCGCCGTAAAGCAGCATCTTCTCGGTCAGCGTGGTCTTGCCGGCGTCGGGGTGGGAGATGATGGCGAAGGTGCGGCGTCTCTTGATCTCGTCCATGGGAGGTGATTAGGATATCTTATTTCTTTCCAATGCCTTTATGGGTTTCCGCCGGGGAAAGGCGGCGCGGATGCCGCCGGCTAGTCCTTCTCGTAAGGCACGCCGTCGGCCGAAGGAGGCGCGGCCTTGGAGAAGGTCCCGGCCAGGACCACTATGGTGAGCAGGTAGGGGATCATCTGGATGAACTGGACCGGCAGCTTGACGCCCACGGTCTGCAGCTGGATCTGCACCGCCTCGGCGAAACCGAAGAAAAGCGCGGCCAGCGCGGCCAGCACCGGGTTCCATTTGCCGAAGATCATCGCCGCGAGCGCTATGTAACCGCGGCCGCCGCTCATCCCGTCGGTGAACTGGTGCTGGTCGTAAGCCAGCCAGACCCCGCCGAGCGCCGCCAGCGCGCCGGAGATCAGCACGCCCAGGTAGCGCATGCGGCGGACGTTCACGCCCAGCGTGTCCGCGGCCTCCGGGTTCTCGCCTACCGCGCGCAGCCGCAGGCCGAAGGGGGTGCGGTAGACGGAATACCACACCGCGAACACCAGCAGGCCGGTCAGGAGTATCAGCGGGTTCGAGACGATGTCGCCGATAACGGGTATGCCGCCGATCACCGGGACGTCCAGCCTGGCTATCCCGGAGATGCGGCCCGAGTTGGAGGAGGAGTGGAAGAAATACTTCAGGAAGAACTTGGTGGCGCCCACCGCCAGAATGTTGATGGCCAGCCCCGAGATTATCTGATTGGCGCGGAACTTGATGGAGACCACGGCGTGCAGCCAGGCGAAGAGCATGCCGCCGGCCACCGCGCAGAGTATGCCGGCCCACGGGCTGCCGGTGTAGAAATTACCAAGCACCGAGCAGAAGGCGCCTATCAGGATCAGCCCCTCCAGGCCGATGTTGACCACGCCTCCGAGCTCGGAGGCCGTCGCCCCCATGGCCGTCAGGATGTACGGCACGGAGATCCGTATGGTCTGGCCCGCCAGCGCCAGGGAGAATATCTGGAAAAGGTCCATCTTATGTCCCGCTCAGTCTTCCGTCAACCTGGCCATGTATTTCTTCGCGAGCAGGTTCGAGGATATCACGAACAGTATCACCAGCGCCTGCAGTATCTGGATGATGTCCTTGGGCACCAGCGCGTTGATGACCAGCGTGCCATGCGATAGAGCGCCGAACAGCAGCGCCGCGAAGATGATGCCGAACGGGTTGTTCTGTCCCACCAGCGCTACGGCTATTCCCATGAAGCCTACGCCCTGCGTGAAGCCTTCCTCGTAGTAGTGCTTGTAGCCCATGATGAAATTGACCGCCGCAAAGCCGCTCAGGCCGCCGGAGATCAGGAAGGTCAGGAGCAGGTTGCGGTTTATGTGTATGCCGCCGGTCTCCGCCGCGGACGGGTTAAGACCTATCGCGCGGGTTTCGTAGCCGTAGGGGGTCTTCCAGATGAGCCACCAGAAGGCGAAGCACAGCGCCGCGGCCATGAACAGCGTCACGTTGGCCGGCGAGCCCCTGAAAGCGGGCACGTAGTGGTCCAGCCGCGGCAGGGCGGCGCTCCCGGCTATCAGCTGCGTGTGCACCGTCTCCGGCAGGTGGAAATAGGCCGTTATCAGATAATTGGTCAGCGCCAGGGCTATGAAGTTCATCATGATGGTGGTGATGACCTCGTGCGCCCCGGTCTTTATCTTCAGCACGGCGGGGACCGACGCCCACAGCATGCCGCCGGCGAACGCGCCGGCCAGGCACAGCGGGACCAGCAGGGCCGCCGGCAGGCCCGTGAAAGTGAAGCCCAGCCAGGCGCAGACGAAGCCGCCTATGACCATCTGCCCCTCGGCGCCGATGTTGAAGATGCTGGCCTTGAAGCCCAGGGCCAGCGCCAGCCCCGTCATGATCAGCGGGGTGGCCTTGAAGAGCGTCTGCGCGAGGCCGTAGGGGTTGAGGATAACGCCTTCGAACAGGCGCCGGTAAACCAGCGCGGGGTTGGCGTGCACGAGCAGGATGAAGAAGGCGCCGACTACTAAGGAGGCCAGCACGGCGGCCAGCGTCACGCCGAGGTTTATCAGGAAAGCTTTAGTGTTCTTGTTCATCCGGCCTTCCCGCCCATCATCAGCAGGCCCAGTTTCTCCTCGGTCGCCTCTTTCGCGCCGAAGACGTCCGCTATCCTGCCGCGGTATATGACCCCTATCCGGTCCGACAGGGAGAGTATCTCCGGGAGTTCGGCCGATATCAGAAGCACCGCGCAGCCGGCGTCGCGGGTCTCTATGATCTTCTTGTGGATGAACTCTATCGCGCCGACGTCCACGCCGCGGGTCGGCTGGGCCACGACCAGCAGCCTGGGCAGGCGCGAAAGCTCGCGGGCCACGACGATCTTCTGCTGGTTGCCGCCGGACAGCGCCCCGGCGCGCAACTGCGGCCGGGGGGGATATATGCCGTAATCGCCTATCATCCTGGCGGCGAAGGCCGCTATGCCCTCGAAATTCATTCTGGCCGGAGTGGAGAAGGCCGGCTCGCGGTGGCGCCCCAGCACCATGTTCTCCGCGACGGAATAATCCAGTACCAGGCCCTTCTTGTGCCTGTCCTCCGGTACGTGGGCCAGGCCCAGGGAGAACATCTTCCGCGCGGAGTTCCCGGCCGGGTCTATCGCTTCGCCTAGCACCTTTACCGAGCCGGAGACCGGCCGCCTCAGGCCGGTAAGCACCTCGATAAGTTCGGACTGGCCGTTGCCTTCCACACCCGCCAGGCCGAAGATCTCCCCCTTCTTTATCTCGAGCGAGAGGCCGTTCAGCGCTGTGTGGCCCTTACCCGACATCGCGGTCAGGTCCTTCACTTCCAGCACCGCCGGGCTCTTCTCCAGTTCCCCGGCGGTGCGCAGCGCGCGCTCGACCTGGAAGACGACCGGCCGGCCCACCATCAACTGGGCCAGGCCGCTCTCCGAGGTCCCGGCGGTCGGCAGCGAAGCGACAGTGACGCCCTGCCTCATTATGGTGACCGAGCTTGAAATGGAAAGGACCTCCTTGAGCTTATGCGTGATCAGGATCACGGTCTTTCCCTCGGAGCTGAGCTTGCGGATGATGTTGAAAAAGTACTTTATCTCCTGCGGGGTCAGCACCGCGGTGGGTTCGTCCAGTATGAGGATGTCGGCCTTGCGGTAGAGGAGCTTCAGGATCTCCAGACGCTGCTCCTCGCCCACGCTCAGATCCGCCACCAGCGCGTCCGGGTCCAGGATCAGGTTGAACTTGTCGATGAGCTGCCGGGTCCCGGCCGCGGCTTTCGCGTAGTCCAGCGCTCCGCCGTTCCCGACCGGCTCCTCGCCCAGTATCACGTTCTCGGCCACCGTCAGCGTCTTCACCAGCATGAAGTGCTGATGCACCATGCCTATCTTGAGGTCTATGGCGGCCTTCGGGGACGGTATGCTGACGGCTTCGCCTCGTATCCGTATCTCGCCGGCGTCCGGGCGGTACATGCCGTAGAGGACCTTCATCAGCGTGGACTTGCCGGCGCCGTTCTCGCCCACCAGGGCGTGGATCTCGCCTTTCCTCACGCGGAGGGAGGCGCCCTTGTTGGCGTAGAGGCTGCCGAACTTCTTGGTGACGCCGATCAGCTCTATCTCGTATGCCGTCTTGTCCATTTCCGTTATTTCCGCGCCGCTCCGGCGCTTACGGGGCCCGGGCCGTTCACTTATTGGGCACTTTTATCCTGCCGGCTATTATCCGCTTCTTCAGTTCTTCCACTCTGTCTATTATCGCGCGCGGGATCAGGTCCTTGTTGTGCTCGTCGTAGACGTAGCCCACGCCGTTCTCGGCCAGGCCGAACTCCCGTACCCCGCCCTTGAAAGTGCCGTTCAGATAGTCCTGGATGGTCCTGAAGACCGAGACGTCCACCATCTTCACCATCGAGGTCAGGATGCGGCCCGGGGCCTCGGCGTACTGGTCCGAGTCCACGCCTATGGCGAAGACCTTCTTTTCGCGCGCCGCCTCGAAGACGCCCAGTCCGGTGGAGCCCGACGCGTGGAAGATGACGTCCGCGCCCCTGCCTATCTGCGACAGGGCCAGCTCCTTGCCCTTGGCCGGGTTCTTGAAGGCGTCGCCGGTTACGCCCGCGTAGCCGATCAGCACGCGGCACTTCGGGTCCACATGCAGCGCTCCGGCGCGGTAGCCGGCTTCGAACTTATGGATCAGCGGTATGTCCATGCCTCCCACGAAGCCGATGGTGCCGGTCCTGGAGGTCAGCGCCGCGATGGCCCCGACCAGAAAACTGCCCTCTTCCTCCTTGAACTTTATGGCCAGCACGTTGTCCGGGATCTTCTTGGAGGGGTCCACCGCGTAATCTATGCAGGCGAACTTCTTGCCGGGGAAGTCCCCCGCCACGGTATCGATGTCGTCGGTGAAGAGGAAGCCGGTGCCGAAGATCAGGCCGTACCTGCCGGAAGCCATCTGGCGCAGGGCCGATTCCTTGTCCGCGCCCTCGCCCGGCTCTATATAGTCGGCCTGCACGTTCAGCTCCTTCCTGGCCCTCTCCAGCCCGTTGTAGGCGGAATCGTTGAACGATTTGTCTCCCCGGCCGCCCACGTCGAACACGAGCCCGACCGCGGGTTTGGAAGGATCGGCCTGTTCCCGCGGGGAACAGCCGCCCAGCAGGAAGAGCGCGGCCGCCAGGGCCGCCGCCAGGCGCGGATACTCGTCAGGGAAATTCTCTCTTCTCTTCATCGTGCTGTCCATAGAGTTTAGACAATTTCAAGGGCGGTTACAACAAACCGCCCTTGCCGGGGGGGGGCCGCCGCGCCGCAGCTGGCTGAGGGGCCGCCCGGGGTCAGTGCGCCGGCTCCTGCACGTGTATCACGGGCCTGTCGGTTATCTTCTCGCCGCGCAGCTCCCTGCCGAGGAAGCTGTTCTTGCGGCCGTAGGAGAAATAGATCACCAGACCCAGCGCCAGCCAGACTATCAGCCGCCACCAGTTGGCGGCCGGCAGCGAGCCCATCAGCAGCAGGCAGGCCGCTATGCCCAGCACCGGCACCGCCGGCACCATAGGGCAGCGGAAAGGCCGCTCGGCGTGCGGGTCCAGCTTGCGCATGATCAGCACCGCGCCGCAGACTATCGTGAAGGCGAACAGCGTGCCGATGTTGGTAAGGTGCAGCAGCGCGTCTATGGGCAGCAGCCCGGCGAGCACCGAGACGAAGAGGCCTATCGCCATCGTGCTCTTCCACGGCGTGCGGAACACCGGGTGCACGTCGGCGAAGAACTTGGACGGGATCAGGCCGTCGCGCGCCATGGCCAGGAACACGCGGGGGCCGCTGAGCATCATGACCAGCAGCACCGACGTGATGCCGGCCACGCCGGCCGCGGCTATTACGAACTCGGCCCACGGCAGGCCCGCCTGCCTGAAAGCGTCGGCCACGCCGGCGTCCTTGCTGAGCTGCGCGTACGGCACCATGCCGGTCAGCACGGCCACCACGGCTATGTAGAGCACGGTGCAGATCAGCAGCGAGGCTATGATGCCTATCGGGATGTCCCGCCTGGGGTTGACGGCCTCCTCGGCGTGGGTGGAGACCGTGTCGAAGCCGATATAAGCGAAGAAGATGATGGCCGCGCCGGCTATCATGCCCACCGGGTCGCCGCCGGCGTTGGTCTGGCCGGCCACGTGCAGGCCGAAGAAGCTCAGGCCGGACCAGCCGTAGGGGGCGAAAGGCGTGTAGTTGGCCGGGTGTATGAAGAACGCGCCTACCATGATGACGAACAGCACCGCCGCCACCTTGATGAAGACCATCGCCGCGTTGAAACGCGCGCTCTCGCGTATGCCCTTCACGAGTATCAGCGTGACGGCTATCACCACCAGTATGGCCGGCAGGTTCAGCCACGACGAGGTGGCCGTGAAATGGCCGTTGTCGTATACGTAGTGCGCCTTCTGCAGGTATTCGGGCAGCGCCACGCCGAACTTGGCCAGCACGCTCTGGAAGTAGCCGGACCAGCCGTTGGCCACCGTGGCCGAGCCGACCGCGTACTCCAGCACCAGATCCCAGCCTATGATCCAGGCGAAGACCTCGCCCATCGTGGTGTAGGCGTAGGTGTAGGCCGAGCCGGCCACCGGCGCCATGGAGGCGAACTCGGCGTAGCACAGCGCGGCGAAGATGCACGTGATCCCGGCCAGCGCGTAGGACACCATCAGCGCGGGGCCGGCCACGCCCTTGGCCGCCGCGCCCGTGGCCACGAAGATGCCCGCGCCTATGATGGCGCCCACGCCCAGCGAGGTGAGCGTGACGGGGCCGAGGGCCCTGCGCAGCCGGTTGTCGTCCTGCATCTCGGCCAGCAGGGTCTTCAGCTGTTTCTTGGCGAAGATATGTTTCATGATCGCAATAACTCCCAAATACCCGGATTACCGCTGTCCGAAATTATACTTTTTCCCGGGGTGCGTTGCGACCGCGGCCTTTAAGCCCAGGCCGGCATAGGCCTAAAAACCTGCCAGGCCCGGGTCTTTCGCCTCAATCGGCGGGCGGAGGAAGATTGATAGCATCTAGGGAACAGTTACGGAGGACGGATGAAGAATTACCTGATAGCCATCACACTGCTGCTAGGCGCCGCGCCCGCCGTGGCCGCCGAGGCCGACCACTTCACGGTGCCGGAGGGACAGGTCGCCGACGTCACCGAGGCCGTGAACCGTCTGGCCAACGAGGGCCTGCAGGCCGCCATAGACGACCTGAACGCGATGGGAGGCTGCTCCGACACCCGCGAGAGCGAGGAGCTGCTCTACGAGCGGCTGACCGAGGTCTTCTCCAACCACAAGAAAGGCCAGCTGGTGCGCACGATCATCTCCGGCGACATACCGCGCACGGTGATCCCGCTGAAGGAATCCCTCTACAGCGAGTGGAAGATCTGGAACGGCTTCCTGCTGGGCCGCAAGGGCGCGGCCAAGAGCCCGCTGGCGCTGTTCCCCCTGGTAAAGATCGGCGACACCGTGGTAGGCGTGGACAAGCTGGAGCATATGTTCGGCATGGGCCTGCGCTACTTCAAGGGCCACTATTTCGAGGAGAAGCCGCTGGTCAGCGTGCTGAAGGGCGGCATCTTCAAGGAAAAGACGGCCCTCGGCGGCAACCTGTTCGCGACCGGAGTCTTTTCCTACGGCGACCTTTCCGCCAATTTCAACGGCATGCGCTTCTGGAACCACATGCTGCAGAAAAGGGACGACGTGCTGGGCGCGCAGCACAATATAGGCCCCTACCTGACCTGCCGGGCCGGTAAATGGGTCAGGAACGAGGAGCGCCCGATAGACTTCCGCAACTATGTGGACGCCACGATGCAGGAAAGCATGAACTGCTCCAAGTTCGCCACCGCGGGCGGCGTGCGCAAGTTCCACGAGGCGCTCGCCAGGATGCGGGAGCGCGACGGCAGCCGCGTCTACTCCTGTCCCGAGAACCCGGCCCTGATCGACGAGGCCGCCCGAAAGTACGAGGTGCAGATAGCGGACGACCCGCGCGGCAGCAAGGTGGACCACTGGATCATCAACCGCGAGGGCAACGTGCAGGTCTCCTACTTCAACGAGTTCTGACGCGCCTCCGCCCCCGGTTAAGCGCCCGGCAACGGCCGGGCGCTTTTATTTCCGGTCCTGGCGCGGAATTTTTGTATACTACGCCTATGAAGAAGAGCGAGTTGGAAGTGCTGGAAGGCATGCGGCTGTTCTCCTCCTTTTCGGAGGAGGTGGCAAAGGAGTTCTTCCGGCTCTTCCGCAGGCGCTCGCTGAAGAAAGGCGAGGTGCTCTTCCACGAGGGGGAGGAGGGCGACACCTTCTATATCCTCCTGTCCGGGGACGTCTCCATAGAGAAGCAGCTCGACAAGGAAGGCAAGAAGCTGCGCAAGCTGGCCGTGCTGAAGAAGGGGGACTACTTCGGCGAGATGGCCGTGCTCGAGGGCCAGCCGCGCTTCGCGCAGGCCCGGGCCATAGCACCGGCCGAGGTCATAGAGCTGGGCCGCGACGGCCTGATGCGCTTCATCGACGCGCACCCCCGCGAGGGCGCGGCGATGCTGATAGAGATAATACTGGTCATGCTGCGCCGCCTGCGCCATACCTCCGACGATCTGATGGCCGCGCATAACTTCATGGAAGTGCTGGCCAAGTACAACCAGCGGCGCTGTTGACGGCGGACGGCGCCTGGAAAGAAGAACGCCCGGGAAAACCCGGGCGTTCTTCTTTTAAAATCCCAACAAACGGCGTCGGGGGATGGGTTCGGAGGGCCGTCGCGGACCGAGCCGCTTGCGCAGCGCGGCGAGGGGATGGCCGTGGAGCGGCCAGGTCCGAGTGTCGAGGGGCGGCCACGGTGTGGCCGACCCCGTGCCCGACGGGCCCATACCCCGATGCCTTAGTGCACCCCGTGCATCCACTTGCGTATCTTCGGAGTTATCAGCAGCAGCAGCAAGGCCGCACCTGCGCCGGTGGCGGTAGGGATCATGTAGAAGTTCACGTGGCTCATCGCGTCGTAGTTGCCGGCGAGGCGGCCGCCGACGAAGCCGGCCGCGGTGCTGGAAAGGAAGTAGACGCCCATCATCAGCGAGCCGAACTGCGCGGGCGCCAGCTTCGTCACCAGCGACAGGCCCACCGGGGAGAGGCACAGCTCGCCCAGCGTGTGGAAGAAGTAGGCGCCGGTGAGCCACAGCACGCTGACCGGGCCGCTCTGCTGGTAGGCCGCGGCCGCGGCTATCATCACCACGAAGCCTATCGCGAGCAGGCCGAGGCCCATCGCGAACTTCACGGGGCTGGAGGGCTCGCTGTTCTTCTCCGCCAGCTTTATCCACATGCCTGAGAAGAAAGGCGCCAGCAGCACTATGAAGAGGGGGTTCAGCGACTGGAACCAGCCGGCGGGGACCAGGAAGCTCCAGCCGAAGAGGCTGAGGTTCCTGTTGGTCTCGTTCTTGGCGAACAGCGTCAGCGAGGAGCCGGCCTGCTCGAAGGCCGACCAGAAGAAGACCGCGAAGAACACCATGATGAAGATCACGGCGATGCGCTGCTTCTCCACGTGGGTCAGGCCGGACTCCGGCTTGGAGGCGTAGGCGTAGGCCAGCCACAGCAGCACGCCTACGAAGGCCAGCCACTTGAGCCAGGCCGGGAACATGCCGGCTATGTCGAAGCCGTTGAAGTCCATCGCGCCGGCTATCAGGAACAGGACCATGCCGGCGACCAGGGCTATCGGCAGCCAGTAATTGGTCTGCGGGACCGCGGGCTTTTTGCAGTGGTCGCCCAGCAGGGTCTTCTGGCCCCACAGGTACATCGCGAGGCCGAGCACCATGCCCACGCCGGCCGCGCCGAAGCCCCAGTGCCAGCCTATCTTCTCGCCGAGCGTGCTGCAGATCAGCGGGGAGAAGAAAGCGCCGACGTTGATGCCCATGTAGAAGATCGTGAAGCCGCCGTCGCGGCGCGGGTCGTTCTCCTCGTAGAGCGAGCCGACCACGGTGGAGATGTTGGGCTTGAAGAAACCGTTGCCCATGATGAGGCAGATCATCGCGCCGAAGAAGAAAGGCATCGGCGGGAAGGCCATCGCGAAGTGGCCTATGGCCATCAGCACGCCGCCTATCACTATGGCCTTGCGCTGGCCGAGGTAGCGGTCGGCTATGTAGCCGCCCAAGAGCGGGGTCAGGTAGACCAGTCCGGTGTACCAGCCGTAGACGTGGCTCGCCTTCTCGGTGGTGAACTGCAGCGCCTCCACCATGTAGAGCACTAGCAGCGCTCTCATGCCGTAATACGAGAAGCGCTCCCACATCTCTACGAAGAAGAGCAGGAAAAGTCCCTTCGGCTGGTTCTTGTGAATGCTCATCGCGGCTCCTTGTGCGGGAATGGTCGAATGAATTATATATAAAAAAGGCGGCATGGGTTAGCCCCGTGCCGCGCGCCAGCGGCGGCCAGCGGCCGGCGCCGGCGAAATATTTCATTCACTTTTATGAAACACCACATTCACTCGGGAATCGGATAATATATCCGGAGAAAGAATGCCGCTCAACTATATAAATTATGTCATGGTGATAGGACTGGCCTCGCTTTCGGTGGCCGCCGTGACCTGCGCCGCCCTCTGGCTGATGGCGCCGGCGCTCTTCTCCCGTCTGCGTCCCGCCGGCGGAGAGCCGGAAACCGGGCCGGACGGACGCGGGCCGGCCGAGGAGCGCTGCGGGGTGGTGTTCGATTTCCCTCCGTCGCTGGCCCCGTCCCTGGCGGCCCTGCTGGCCGGCGAATCCCAGGACGATACGGCCATAGTGGTCTCGTGCCTCCGCTCCGACACCGCCGCCGCGCTGCTCTCGGTGCTGGAGCCGCCCAGGCGCGCCGACGTGCTCGCCAGCCTGGCGGTGCCGAAGCGGGTCGACATGGACCTGCTCCGGGGCATGAAGGCCGAGCTGGAGAACAGGCTTTACGGCAGCGTGGGCGGGGCGGCCCTGGCGGCCGACCTGATACGGGCTATGCCCCGCGCCGAGCGCGGGATGGTGCTGCAGCAGCTGGCCTCCCGGGGGGACAAGGCAGGCAACGACCTGCGCGGGATGTTCCTGCTCGAAGAGGACCTCGACGGTCTGTCCGATAGGGACGTCGGCGCGCTGGCCGGCGCCGTGCAGCCGGCGGACATGGCCAGGTTCCTGCCGGCGCTTCCCGAGAAGCTGCGGTCCAGGCTGAAGGGGGCATACAAGGACAAGGCCGCCGCCGCGCTGGAGAAGGCCGCGCCGCGCGCGATGAAAACCGCCGAGAAGGAGGCCGCCGCGGCCTCCTTCATCGGGCTCGTGGAGAAGCTTTCCGCTAAAGGTATCGTGACCAGGCCGGGGTTCAGGCCGAAGGCTCCGGTTCCCGAAGCGGCTGACAAGGACGATCGGGGGTAATATGACGGAAGAGAACAGCGGATCGATATTCTCGAAGGTCAAGAACATGGCCTCCCAGCCGGAGGCCGGGGTGCCCGCGCCCCCGCCGCCGC
>DAIENX010000078.1:0-11889 GCA_027340875.1 Elusimicrobiota bacterium | reverse complement strand
CGACGAGATCAAGCGCATAGTCAGCGACTGCTACATGAAGGCCAAGGCCGCTCTGACCGGCAACCGGAAGGCCCTGGACGCGATAGCCGCCCGCCTGATAGAGAACGAGGTCGTGGACGCCGTGGAGATCGACAGCATCATAGCGGCGGCGAAGGCGGTTTGACGGGCATAGGCCCTGATGCCGCGCGCGCAGCGCGGGCCGCCGGGAGCGGCCGGCGACGGAAGCGAGCTAATGTACTTTAACTACCTGAGGACCCTGGCGGACATCGCGGCGGTATACTACATAGTGTACCGCCTGATCCTGCTGCTGAAAGGCACCAGGGCCATGCAGGTCATCTGGGGAGTATCCATACTCGCCGTCATCACCGCCGTGGCGCAGCTGTTCCGGCTGTCGGCCACCGTCTGGCTGATGCAGCAGTTCTGGGTGGCCGGCATGGTGCTGCTGATCGTGGTGTTCCAGCCGGAGATACGCTTCGCGCTGGCCAACATCGGTTCCAACCCGCTCGGCCGCGTGATGGTGTCGCAGGAATATAAGTTCATCGGCGAGATGATGGAGGCGGTGCGCTCGGCCGCCGCCGAGAAGATGGGCATGCTGATCGTGCTCGAGCAGGACATGGCGCTGCGCGATATCGTGGAGACCGGAGTGCGCATAAACGGCGAGATCTCCAAGGAGCTGCTGCTGACCGTCTTCCACGAGAACACGCTGCTGCACGACGGCGCCGCCGTGATAGCCAACAACAGGCTGGTCGCCGCCGGCTGCATCCTGCCGCTTACCGAGCAGCAGGAGCTTTCCAAGATCCTGGGCATGCGCCACCGCGCGGCCCTTGGCCTCAGCGAGGTGGCCGACGCCATAATAATCATAGTTTCGGAGGAGACGGGCGCGCTGGCCGTGGCGCGCAACGGCAAGCTGCAGCAGCACGCGGATCCCAAAGACCTCGAGGACATGCTGTACCAGCTGTACCGCTCCAAGGCGGAGAAGACGCTGCTGCGCCGCGCCCCCAGGGCGGAAGCCCAGGCGCCGCGCGCCGACAATCAGTCGCAGGCCTGACCTATGAACGTTCCGGAGCTTTTTACCCGCAACTGGCAGATAAAGCTGCTCTCGCTCATCATTTCCCTGCTCATCTGGTATTTCATCACCGGCGGAAGGCCTTAGGCGCGTCCCGGCGGTCCAATAGGTCCACCCCGCGCTAGGTCCAATAACCGCGCTCCCTGGGGCCTTTCGCCTCTTATGAGCCGTCGCCATTACTGCCATAATATGGGCAGGAGATGACGATGCTCAAAAACCTTCTCGCCCTGATTTCCACTATCATATTCTTCCCTCTGTCGAGCGCCGTAGCGCAGGAGCTCCGCCTGCCGGAACCCGGCCCGGTCGCCGTGCCCGCCGCCGTCGCTGCCCGGGAGGACGCGTCCTCGCTGATGAGGGAGTATGACGAGCTCTATTCCGCTCTCGAGGCCTATTCCAACGCCGCTTTCGTCTCCCCGCAGTCCAGCCCGCAGTTCCTGGAAGCTTCCGCCGCCGGCCAGTACCTCAGGGCCAGGCTGGAGGATGCCGGCGCCCGTATCGAGCTGCTTTCCGGCCGGCCGTATTCCCCGTCACCGTTCAGGACCGCGGCGCGCGTCTCCTACCGCGTCAGGGAGGAGCTCGACGGCGTGTTCGCCTTCTATTCCGCCCTGCCCCCGTCCCCTTCCCGCGGCGTGCCGATAAAGCCGGGCTACTGCCAGATCAACCTGGTCAAGAACAACGTTCCGTTCCTCGTGCAGTCCGACGGGTTCCTTAAGAAGGGTGAGGTCATCATAACATTCGACGACGGTCCCGGCCCGCTGACCGACGAAGTATCCCGGGATATGCGCGACGCGGGAGTGCAGGCGGTCTTCTTCGTGCTGGGTTCCAAGCTGGGCGCGGAAGGCAAAGAGCGCGTAGCCAGGGAGGCGGCCGCCGGACACGCGGTGGCGGTGCACGGCTACTGGCACGCCACCGAGAACGGCAAACCGCTTACCGCCTACTCCACCGGGAAGATACTGGAACAGTTGCGCGGCGTCAAGGAAACCATCGGCCGGGCTTCCGGTTCCACGCCCGCTTTCTTCCGGCCCCCGTACGGCATCATCACGCCGGAGGCGGTGAAGGCGCTCGATTCGGAGCTGGGGCTGGTACCGGTCGGCTGGACCGTGGACACGCTGGACTGGTCCACCAAGGACCCGGAGCAGCTTTTCCAGAACACCATTTCCCTCATACAGAAGCGCGGCAAAGGCATAGTGCTGATGCACGATATACACCCTCAGAGCCGCACCGCCGTGAAACGCCTGGTGAAGTGGCTGGCCGAGAACGGCTACAGGACCGTTTCTCCGGAGCGGATGGTCGAGGCGTACAGGGGCAGATAGACCGCAACTGCGCGCACGGAGGCCGGCAGGGAGCCGATCCCGCCGGCCTCCGCTGTTTTCCGGCAGTTCAGATTTACTAGAATCCTAATATGCGCCCGGTTTCCGTCTATGCCCACAGGGGAGGGATGGCCAGGGCCCCGGAGAACACTCTGGCCGCCTTCAGGACGGCCTATTCCGACGGGGCCGCGGCCATAGAGTGCGACATGCGCCGCACGGCCGACGGCCAGTTCGTTGCCTTCCACGACAAGGATACGGCCAGGGTGTGCGGGCGCTCCTGGGAGGTGGCCCGCACTCCCTGGGGACATCTTAAGACCCTGCGCGTCATGGGGAAGGAACCGATACCCCACCTGGACGATATTCTGAACTTCATGATCCTGCGCCCCGGGCTGGACATGTATTTCGAGCTCTCGCTGGACCGGCCCTCCGACGCCGCGGACCTGGCCCGCCAGATAGAACGTGCCGGAATGCAGTCCAGGTCCTACCTGCTGGTCTTCTCCTGCCAGGCGGGACAACTTGCCGCCGCCGGAGAAGTGGTTCCCGGCATCGGCCGCGCCGTCATGCCGCTCTTTCCCTCCGACCTTGCGGGAACGGCCAGGGAGGCCGGCGCTTCCAAAGTATGCGCCGGCTGGGTGGACTGGCCGCTGACGAAGCAGCTGTTCTATTTCGGGGCTTCCGCGTTCGATTTTCCAAGGCAGGTAAAAGAGGCCGAAGCGGAAGGGATAGAGATCTCGGCCGGGATAGCCAACGGGCCGAGGGACGTGCGGAGGCTGGCGGAGCTGGGCGCCAGGGCCGTCTGGACGGACGATGTCCCCATGGCCGCCAAGTATCTCGGACTATGAAGAGGATAGTGGCCATAAACGGCAGCTACCGTCGCGGCGGCACCATAGACCAGGCCGTGGAGGCTGCCGCCGCCGCGGCCAGGGCCGGCGGGGCGGCGGTGGAGACGGTGCTGCTGACGGAAAAGAACATAGAGTTCTGCACCAACTGCCGCTCCTGCATGCAGGAGCCGGGCTCCAAGCGCGGGGACTGCCCGCTGCGCGACGACATGGACGCCATCCTTGACGCCGTGGACGCGGCCGACGGCCTGATACTGGCCGCCCCGGTGAACTGTTTCAACCTTACCGCCGTCTTCAGGAAGTTCATGGAGCGGGGCGGGCCTTACGCGTACTGGCCGTGGGGCGCCAAGGCTCCGGCCATGAGACCGGCGCGCGGCGGGAAAAAAGCCGTATTGATAACCTCGGCCGCTATGCCAGCGCCTTTCGGCAGGCTGTTCACCGGCGCCATGCGGGCGCTCAAGGTCACGGCGGCCGGCGTGGGAGCGAAGGTGTCGGGCACGCTTTTTATCGGCCTGTCCGCGATGACGGAAAGACCGGAGCTTACGGCCGGGGACAGGCGCAGGGCCGAGGCGCTGGGCCGCGGGCTTCTGGCATAAAGGAACCATTTATGTTCAAAAAGATACTTCTCGTCGACGACGATCAGCTGGTCCTGAACTCCACCCGGCGATTCCTGGAGGAAAGAGGCTTCAGGGTGGCGCCGGCCGTGAACGGCTCGGAGGCGGTGGAGCTGGCCCGGGAATCCAAACCGGACCTGGTCATCACCGACGCCGAGATGAAGGGCCTGGACGGCTTCACGCTTTGCAAGGCGCTCAAGGAAACGGAGGGTTTTTCCGGGGTGCCGGTGATCATCGTTTCGGGAAGGAAGATAAGCGAGGAGGACGTTCTGGCCGGGTACAATAAAGGGGCCGACGACTATATCCTGAAGCCCTTCTCCTTCCCCGTGCTGCTGGCTAAGATCAAGGCCGTGATGCGGCGCTACGAGGGCGTGGCCGAGAAGACGGACAAGATCAACAGGCTGGGCATGGTCATAGACCCGTCCGGCCGCACGGTCACGGTGGGCGGTTCGCTGGTAACGCTGACCCGCAAGGAGTTCGACCTGCTGATGGCCCTGATAACGGAGGAAGGGCGGCTGCTGGCCGTGCCTTACCTGCTGGAAACCGTCTGGGGTTACGATCCTGCCAGCTACAACGATCCTCATACCGTAGGGGTCCACGTCTCGTCCCTTCGCAAGAAGCTGGGGGCAGGGATAGGTTCCCACATAGTCAGCGTGACCGGCCACGGCTACAAGTTCGAGTAGCTCAGGGTGATAGGTCTAAAAAACAGCGTCGCGCACACCGTGCGCGCGCTTCCGGCTCTCAGCCTCGGCGCTATGCAAGCCTCGGCTTCCGAGGCGGTTTTTATACCTATCACCCTTCGCTTGCATTGCAGAGATTAGGTGTGCAGAGCTAATCGGATATTTCCAAGACGGGATGCTGACCGTCCGCCAGCCGCGCGATTTGACGCGGATTTGACCATTCCTTGCTCATTGCCGTAACCTCGTCCGCTAGGATATATTCGCGGGGAAAGGAGGGGTTATGGAAATTCCGGGTAAAACCATAAAGCTCACCTTGGCGACGGCCGGCGCCGCGTTGCTCCTGTCCCATCCCTCATCCGCCGCCGAGGACGTCTACAAGAAGATGGCGAACGACTTCGCCAAATATTCGGCCACCAGGAACGTCAGGAACCTGGCCGTCATAGGCTTCGCCAGGAAGGCCAGGACCTCGCGCGAGGAGAGCGAATACGTTTCCGAGAAGCTGCTGTCCTCGTTGGTGGCGTCGGGCAAGGTGAATCTGCTGGAGCGCGCGCAACTTAGCAAGGTCCTGGAGGAGCGCCGCCTGGCCGCCTCCGGCATTACCGACGAGACCGAGAACGAGAGCAAGCGCATCAACCCCAGCGACGCTATAATCGTCGGCACCATCTTCGGGACCAGGGACAAGCTCAAGATCATAGCCAAGATGATAGACCCGCTCACCGGCGAGGTGCTGCACACGGTGGAGGCGCAGGCCGACAGGCAGTGGGAGCTGATGCCCGACGACCCTGATTTCCAGTTCGAAGTGCCCGACCTGCGCTCGCTGGCCGAGATGTTCCGCGACGAGGACATACAGCCCCAGCCGGTGGATTTCCGCGACGCTCCCGCGAGCCTCGGTACCGAGACCTGCAACGCCAGGCGCGCGAGGCTTGCGGCCATGCAGAAGGCCGCGCTGCCCGCGAAGGCCAAGTACTGGGCCATAAAGATGCGCGACCCCTCCTTCTCCAGCGCCGGGCTCAGGCGCAATCCCGGCGGGGAGATAATGGACAAGGAGGACAGGAAGAAGTTCTACGCGATGCTCAACGACCTGCACCGCTCCCCGGCCCCGGTGGAAGTGTCCGTGCCGGAGATGAACGCGGTGCTAAAGCTGATGGAGGAGGAGGGGAGGGTCTCGGACGACTGCGGGCTGCACTGAAGTGCTCTGGACGGGCGGCGCCCGGGTCTTGCGGCCGGTCGGCGGCGGCTAGGGTACTATCTTTTCCATCAGGTCCCGGATCTCGTCTATCCCGAAAGGCTTTATCAGGAAGCCTTCCACTTCTACGCCAGGCAGCAGCGGGCTCTTGAGGTTGGAGACGGAGCCGGTGATGGCGACTATCTTCAGGCCTGGATGCCTCTCGCGCATCCTCCGTATGACCTCTTCCCCGCGCAGGTCCGGCATCTTCAGGTCGCAGATCACGGCGTCGAAATCCGCGGACTCCAGCGCCGCCAGCGCTTCCGAGCCGTTGGAGGCGTCCGTGATCTCCCAGCCGCGGCTGGCCAGGGCCCGGCGCACGTACTTGCGCACCAGCTCCTCGTCGTCTACTATAAGGACTTTCCTGGCCATTGTCAGGGCACCGGCATCTCTATCGTGAAGGTGGATCCCTTTCCCGGGTTCCCCTCCGCGGCGATCTTTCCTTTATGGGAGTTGATTATGCCCAGACAGACGGAAAGCCCGAGCCCGGTACCCTGGCCTACGGGCTTGGTGGTGAAGAAGGGGTCGAACAACTTGCCGGCTATCTCCGGCGGGATGCCGGACCCGCTGTCGGAAACGGAGCTTACTATGGTCTGCGGGCCGGCCTGGTCCCCGCGCAGCTCCGTGGTCACGGTGAGCTCCCCGCCGTCGGGCATAGCGTCGCGGGCGTTGGTGAAGAGGTTCAGGTAGACCTGCATCAGCTGCTGGAAATCGGCGTTGACCAGCGGCAGGCCGGGAGCCAGCCTGCGCTCTATCTTTATGTGCTGCAGTTCCATCTGGCGGGCGCAGAGGGTCAGGGTCTCCTCGATGATCTCGTTGATGCTGCAAGGCTCCAGGTGCTCCTTCTCCTGACGCGAGAAGGACAGCAGCGACACTATGATCTTCTTGCAGCGGAACACGGCCTTCTCGATGTCCTTCAGGTCGGCGTAGTTCTGGCTGTCCTTAGGCGTGTTCTCAAGTACCAGCTGGGTCAGGCCCAGTATGCCGGACAGCGGGTTGTTGATCTCATGCGCGAGGCCGCCGGCCAGCTGGCCCAGCGCTGACATCTTCTCCGCCTGTATCAGCTGCTCCTGCGTCTCGCGCAGCCTGCGGTAAAGGCTGGAATTGCGCAGCGCGAGGTTCACCAGCGAGCCGAATATCCTGGCGCGCTGCAGGTCGTCCTCGGTGAAATGGGCCCCGTTGTCCAGGCGGTTGATGTTGATGAGCCCGGTGGGGCCGCTTTCGTCCAGGAGCGGCAGGAAGAGGGAGAACTTCAGGCCTTGCAGTCCGTCGATACCGGCGAAATCCTTGTTCTCGGAGGGGTTCTCGACCAGGATGACCGGTTTGGAGGCGCCGTCCAGGCGCTCCAGCGCGCGCGCGCACATGGCCAGCCGCTGCTCCTTCGGCGCGCCGTCCTCCACGCCCTCGGACACCGCTATGCGCGGCTTGCCGCCCTTATCCGACAGCACGAGCAGCGATTCTTCCGCCTTGAGTATGCGCGCGACCGAATCCACGATGATCCTCAGCTGCTCCTCCGGCTTCACGGTGGAGAAGATGGCCCGGGTGATGTCGTTGAACTTGCGCTTCTCCAACGCCCGCTCCACCATCCCCAGCAGTTCCCTGACGTCGAAAGGCTTGTGCAGGTAGTCGAAGGCGCCCTTGCGCAGGCTCTGTATGGCCGTGCCCATCGTGCCGTGGCCGGTGGCGATGATGACCTCTATCTCGGGGTCCAGCTTCTTCAGCTCGCCCAGCGCGGTGATGCCGTCCATGCCCGGCATCTGTATGTCCATGATGGCCAGGTCGAAGTCGCCTTCGGCCGCCAGCTTCACCGCCGTCTCGCCGTCACCGGCCACCGAGACCGAGTAGCCGTTGGAGGTCAGCGCGTAGGAGATAAGCTCCGCGATCTGGGGTTCGTCGTCAACAACGAGGATGTTCGCTTTGGCCGTCATGCTGTTAGAATTGTATAAAAAAAGGCGGGGGAAGTAAGGGGAGGGATTCGGAGCGGGCGCGGTGGCGAGATTCGGTCACGGGTCACCTCCTCTCCTCACCAAATTAAGAAAGCCCCAATTGGGGCTTTCTTTAAAATGGTTCGAAGTGAACTTCGCTGTCCTGCGCCGCTACGGACACCGCGCCGATATTTTCCGCAGGAAAAAATCTTCGGAGAGGGAGGGATTCGAACCCTCGAGGGTGTTACCCCTACAGGTTTTCGAGACCTGCTGTTTCAACCGCTCACACACCTCTCCACCTGTCGCACCCCGCATGCGCGGGGCGGATCAACCGCCCGGCCTTCGTCGGCCGGGTGCGACGCAAGGGAAACGGGGTTTCCCTTCGCCGCTCGCTATTCGCGGCATTAGAGCCGTGAACGCTCGCTGAACCCTTCCATAAGGTCCCCGCGCTTGCTACGAATGAGGCGCGCGGGCATATGGCGGAAATAGATTATATAAAATCGGGAAGCCGGGCGGGCGTCCGTCCGCGAATCTTGTCCGTAATTTGAATTGCCCGGCCTCGCGGCGAAGAAATATAATCCTATTAATGAGGCTGCCGTTCGAAAAGCTGGTCCCTTCCCGCGTCAGACAGGGCGTAAAGTCCCAGGCCTCGGTCCTGTCCGACAACGACCGCCGCCTGCAGGGCGCCTGCTCGCGGCCGGCCGACGAGGCGCTGGCGGAGCTGGGCTCTTCCCAGTCCGGCCTCGCTCCCGAACAGGCCGAGGCCGCCAGGGCGCGCTGGGGCTTCAACGCGCTTTCCAGGAAAGAGAAGAAATTCTTCGTCTTCGAGATAATCGAGCGCTTCAAGAACCCGCTTGCGGTGCAGCTGCTTGTCATCGGCCTCATCTCGCTGTGGATAGGCGACGACCGCTCCGCGGCCGTGGTGGGCGGAATGGTCTTCCTGAGCGTGGTCCTCTCCTACGTGCAGGAGACGCGCTCCGGCAAGGCCGTGGAAGAGCTGCAGAAGATGGTGCAGGCCAACACCCTGGTGCTGCGCGGCGGCAAGGAGACGGAGATCCCGACCGTGGACCTGGTGCCCGGAGATATAGTCGTGCTGCATGCGGGCGCCATAATCCCCGCCGACCTGCGGCTGATCTCCGCCAAGGACTTCTTCCTGAGCCAGTCGGCGCTGACGGGCGAGTCGATGCCGATAGAGAAGACGGCCGAGCTCTCCGGCGAGCCGCCGGCCTCGGTCATCGAGCTGCCGAACGCCTGCTTCCAGGGCAGCTACGTGGTCAGCGGCAGCGCCCGCGGCGTGGCCGTCAACACCGGCGAGCGCACCTACCTGGGCTCCATCTCCGCGCGGCTGGCCGGCGAGAAGACGCAGACCAGCTTCGACCGCGGCATCCAGGACTTCACCTGGCTGATGATCCGCTTCATGGTGGTGATGGTCAGCCTGGTCTTCCTGATCGTCGGCCTGACGAAGGGCGACTGGCTGCAGGCGCTGCTGTTCGCGATGTCGGTGGCCGTGGGCCTGACGCCCGAGATGCTGCCGATGATCCTGACCGTGAACCTCTCCAAGGGCGCGCTGGTGATGTCGAAGAAGAAGGTCATCGTAAAGCGCCTCCATTCCATCCAGAACTTCGGCGCGATAGACATACTCTGCACGGACAAGACAGGCACGCTGACGCAGGACCGCATCGTGCTGGAGAGGTTCGTGGACGTGGCCAACCAGCACAGCGACGACGTGCTGCGCTACGCCTACATGAACAGCTATTACCAGACCGGCCTGCGCAACCTGCTCGACCGGGCCATACTCTCGCATACGGACCTCGACGTGGAGCGCAGCTGCCGCAAGGTGGACGAGATCCCTTTCGACTTCCAGCGCAAGCGCATGTCCGTCATCATAGAGTACGAGGGCTCGCACGTGATGATCACGAAGGGCTCGGTGGAGGACATCTACAGCGCCTGCGGCTCCTACCAGCTCGACGACGAGGTCCTGCCGCTGATAGACGTCATCAAGCGCGACCTGATGGAGGAGTACGAGCGGCTCTCGCGCGCGGGCTACCGCGTGCTGGCCGTGGCCTACAAGGAATTCCCGAAGGACAGGACGTCCTTCGGCGCCAGGGACGAGTCCGACCTGGTGCTGCTGGGCTACCTCGCCTTCTTCGACCCGCCCAAGGATTCCGCCGCCCGGGCGCTGGCGGGCCTGGAGCGGATGGGGGTGGGCATAAAGATACTCACCGGCGACAACGAGCTGGTGACGCAGAAGATCTGCAAGGACGTGGGCCTGGGCGAGGGCGGCGTGCTGACCGGGGCGCAGCTGGCCGCGATGAGCGAGCCGGAGTTCGCCGCGGCCGCGGAGAAGGCCAGCGTGTTCGCGCGCCTCTCCCCGGCGCAGAAGGAGCAGGTGATAGCCGCCCTGCAGAAGGCTGGCCACGTGGTCGGCTTCCTGGGGGACGGCATCAACGACGCGCCGGCGCTGAACCTCGCCGACGTGGGGATCTCGGTGGACACGGCGGTGGACGTGGCCAAGGAATCGGCCGACATCATCCTGCTGGAGAAGAACCTGGTGGTCCTCGAGGAGGGGATCATCGAGGGGCGCAAGGTCTTCGGCAACATCACCAAGTACATCAAGATGGGGGCGAGCTCCAACTTCGGCAACATGTTCAGCGTGGTAGGCGCCAGCTACTTCCTGCCGTTCCTGCCGATGCTGCCTATCCAGATACTGATGAACAACCTGCTCTACGACATCTCGCAGACGGGCATCCCGACGGACAAGGTGGACGAGGAATACCTGGAGAAGCCGAAGAAGTGGAACATCGGCAACATCAAGAAGTTCATGCTGTTCGTCGGGCCCATCAGCTCGCTGTTCGACTACGCCACCTTCTTCCTGATGCTCTACGTCTTCGGCTGCGCGGCCTTCCCGGCCTCGGCCGGCACGCCGCAGGCGGCCTACCTGGAGAAGCTCTTCCACACCGGCTGGTTCGTCGAGTCGCTGCTGACGCAGACCTTCATCGTCTACATCATCCGCACCAAGAAGATACCCTTCCTGCAGAGCACGCCGAGCATGGGCATGGTCTTCGCCACCGCGATGGCCGTGACGATAGGCGTGTTCCTGCCGCATACGCACTTCGCCGGCAAGCTGGGCTTCGTGCCGCTGCCCGGCGCCTACTGGCTTTGGATAGCCGGCTTCCTGCTCGCCTACGCCGTGCTGACGCATAACGTCAAGACCTGGTTCTACCGCAAGTTCGGAGACGACTGATGAAAAGCATACTCACCGCGCTTCAGGAAGGCAGACTGATAGAGCTGCCCGAGACCGACAAGGAGAAGGCCCTGCGCTACCTGGCCACGATACTCGAGGCCATACCGGACGTCAGCGCCAACGTGGACGTGGCCGAGGGCGTGATGGAGAGGGAAAGATCGGCCAACACCGGCATAGGCCGCGGCTGGGCCTGCCCGCATATCCGCGTGGACGGGGACGGCGAGCTGTTCTCGGTGCTGGGCTGGAGCCCGGCCGGCATAGATTACGGCGCCCCCGACGGCAATAAGGTGCACCTGCTCGTGATGTACTACATCCCCGGCAACCAGCGCATGGCCTACCTGAAGGAGCTTTCCGGGCTGGCCAAGTCGATCCAGGCCGGCAAGGGCATAGAGAACATCGAGAAGGCGGCCGCGCTCAACGACGTGCGCAACGAGCTGCTGAACTGGGTTTCCGCCTCTATCGACACCACGATGCCGCAGGCCAAGGCGCGCATGATCAAGCTGGAGGCGAAGCAGGCCCTGGCGGCCGAGCAGGCTCTGGCGGTTCCACAGGCCCTGGACCGCATTGTGCCGCTCTACCTGATAGCCGGCGCGGGACCGAAGCATATCGCCCTGTCCCAGGACGCCGAGCTGGTGAAGCTGCTGGAGGCGGCCGAGATCGGGCCTATCGGGGAAAAACAGGATTTCGAAGCGGGGGCCTACAAGGTCTTCGTCCGGTCGCGCTCCGCCTACAAGGCCGAACGCGTTATGTACGACTGCATAGCGGTAAAGCGCTGAGCCCGCCGCCGGGAAACGAAAAAAGACAGCTGGTGGCTGTCTTTTTTCGTTTGTGCCGCGTGAAAAACCGCGGAGTTTCAGGGATAAAGTTCGAACTTACTTTGCGCAACATCCCGCGGAAACTGTATAAATACCGCTTTCCGCCTCCGATTCTGCGGTCCGGGGAAGCTTATCCGCGAGATGTCGCGCGGTCGGCCACGCCGCGCGGCC
>DAIENX010000053.1:0-11251 GCA_027340875.1 Elusimicrobiota bacterium | reverse complement strand
CATCACGGTGCCGGTTATATGGTTGCCGCCGCCGCCGGCCTTGAAGATGACGTTGCCGGTGACGTAATACGTCTTCCCGCTCTTGTCATGGCAGCCCATGAAAGTCCTGTTCCCCACGGTATAATAGTTCCCTCCGCACGGCGAAGCGCCGCTGGCCTGGGCGGAGGACAAGTAAAAACTGAAGCTGACGGCCGGGGCGGGTGGCACCGGATAGAAAGACCACCAGTACACGTCATCGGTGCCCGCGACGGCCGAGCCGCCGTCCTGCGGCGTGACGTGGCCGGCGCTGTAATACCTGGGGAAGGTGCGCCCCGACGCCTTTATCTCCTTATAGGACACCACCGGCCCCCACTCCACCTGGGAATTGCCCCCTCCAAGCTCGGCCTCGTCCTCGGTCCTCACCGCGGAATCCACGCCGGTGTCGGTGTTCTCCAGGTACATGCGGACGGAGCGCAACTGGGAACCGGTGCCGTCCCTGCCCACCGCTTCGACTATCCTGCGGTCCGGATTGACCGGGTCAGAACTGATCTTCACGGCGTAAGAGCCGCCGCCTATGTCCTCGTAGGCCTGGTCGAAATTATAGCCGGGTATGGTGCCGGTGGAAGTGATGTTCCACATATCCACGCTCTCCAGGACCTTCCAGTAAGCCCGGTCCGCTCCGGCCTCGGCCAGATGGAAAGCCGTTGTGGACTGCTTCTCCTTGACCGACCATTTGCCCTCGTTCTGGACGAACAGGTTCATGACGGGGAACATCAGCATCAGGAACAGCAGGATGCTGATGACCATGCTTATGGCCATCTGCCCCGCCCTGCGGTTCCGCGGATATTTTGTCATAGGCTAGTTCATTATCCTCACCTTTTCCACGGCCATCTGCAGGGCCTTGGTGCCGCCCTCGTAAGTGGCCTTTTCGAACGTGATCGAGATGGACAAAATGCTGTCGTCGTCGGTGCGCGGATAGGTGAACGCGATGTAGCGCAGGTTGTTGGCTATCATCTTGCCAGTGACACCGCCCGTCGCCTGGTAGAGCTTGTTGCCCTGCTGGTAATAGGAAACGCTGGTTATGCCCCCGGACGAATTGTACTTGTTGAAAGTGATGCGGGAATGGGGCGGCTGGCCGGAGACGGCGTCCACCGTGATGCTGGAGGCCACGGCCTGCCGCAGGTCCCGGTTGATGTTGGCCAGCGCGCCGCGGGCGTTCTTCTGTATCTCCACCCTCGCGGTCATCAGCTGCACGAACTGGTAGGTCCTGATGAAGGTCTTCGGGGCGGCCAGGACCAGGACGCCCAGGATCCCCACCACGAGCATCATCTCCATCAGCGTGTAGCCGCGTTTCCAGGAGTTCATAGTCTCGTCACCAGTTGAAATTCACCGTCACGGTCTGATTGGGATTTACGGCCACCCCGAGGGATTGCTTGCGCGTTACGACGGGCACTGAATTGCTCCAGGTGGTGTACCACGCGTACACGTTGTAGGAATAGCCTCCCTTCACCGAGATGCTGAAATTGCCCAGCGCGTTGCTGGAATCGGCGTAATAAACGGCCGTGCCGGCGCGCAGCGCGGAAGTTATGTCCGGGGGGGTCGCTCCGGCGGCCAGCGTAGCCGTGGTCACGTATACCAGCACGCCCGTGGTTATGGCTTCGCTGCTCTTCGTCACCTGACCCTCTACGGCGCCGAAGGCGTTGGAGACCGTGAACGTGGAGGAGAAGGTGGTGACGCCCGCGGTCACCGTGACGGTCTTGGAGGAGGGCGAGCAGCCCTCGCCGACTTCCAGCTGCGGCTGCACGACATAGGTGCCGGTGGAAATGCCGGTGCCGGAGATGATGAAATAACCGTCGTCGTCGCTGACGCCGCTGCCCTGCTCCACCCCGCCCTTGATGCCCGTCACCGGTATGCCCGGCAGCGGGTCCACGCCGTTTGTGGTTACGCGTCCGCGGATACGCCCGCCCTGGTAAAGCGCGAAATTCACGTTCTGCTGCGCCTGGCCTATCGCCACGTTGATGTCGGCCGAGGACAGCTCCACGTAGCTGGGGCTGTAGCTCTGGTAATTGGCCCGCACCGTGACCACGCCGGCCTCCACCGGCAGCGTATAGCGGCCGCTGGCGTTGGTGTAGACCGGGGAGGTGCCCGGCGCGTACATCTTTATGCTGGACAGGTTGTTACCGAGCACGTCGGTCACCCTGCCGGTGATGTAACCGTAGATGGTGGGGGAGGACATCACGTTGTAGCCGGACCAGGAGCTGTAGTTGCTGGTCGTGCCGCCGTAATAGGCGACGCTGGAGAAAGAGACCCCGCTGGACATGTAGACGGTCCAGCTGCCGGTGGAGACCGGCGAGATGTAGTAATAGCCGGCCCAAGAGGCGGTAACGGGGCTGGAGAGGCCGTCGTCCACGAAAACGATGGCGCCCTCGCCCGTGCCGCCGGTGACACAGGTCTGCGTGCCCGTGCTGGTCCTGGGCGGCGCATAGGTCACCGTGGTGCACATGACATCATAATAGTTATAGTTGACGTCGAAACAGCTGGCCTGGCCCGCAAGTACCTGGCCGAACCAGGTGTTGCGCAGGAAGGCCCTGTTGGGCTTCATTCCGTGGTCAAGAGGCTTCCAGTCCTGCCAGTAGAAGACCGGCCACATCTCGTACGAGTCAGGGTACTGGTACGTTAATGCCACCGGATCGTAGTTCATCCAGCCCACCGTATCGTACACCCTGGAGGTGACGTTGTTGCGCAGCGAGACGTACGCCGACATATCGTCCACGGTTATAACGTCGTCCTGGTGGAGCCAGTCCCCGTTGGAGCTGTAGACGGCGTCGGCCTGCACAGTCACGCCGGCGGCCGAAACCGTGCCAGTGTTGGAGAACAGGTAATAATGCCCCGGCACCAGCGCGGCGGTACGATAATCTATATCCGGGGTAACCACCGCCCCGGTCTTCTCCTTGTAGGAGAAGTTGATCACCTCGTTGGCGCCGATGCCCAGGCCGGTGGCCATGGTCCAGGTCCAGGTGGTGGGGTTGTACACCTCTATCCATTCCGTGTCGCCGGTGCCGGTAGACGTGCTGCCTACTATGGAGCTTATCATCAGCCTGTCCCGAAGGAAGGCATAGCCGGAGATGCTGCCGGTGGACATCTGGGTGAGCGTGAAGTCCTTGCCGGAAACCGTGGCGCCGTCGCCCACTCCGAACGACGGCAGCACGGACGGAAAATAGAAGTTCTTGGTGGCCAGCAGGGTATAGGTGCCGGCGACTATGCTGAAGGAATAGTTCCCGGAAGCGTCCGACTCGCCGTAGTAGGAAGGGTCCTCCTGCGCGCGGATTACCACGTCGGACACGTTGCCGCCGCCGGACTTGCCGACGTGACCGCTGATGGTGGCGCTCCTGTTGACCCGGGCCGGGTTCTCACGGAGATTGCGAACCTCCAGCTTGCGCCACTCGCCGCGCTCGAACCAGCAGACGTAGACCTTTATCTCCTTGAGCCCCGGGTCGGGGGAGTTCCAGCTCATGTAACTCAGGTTGCCGGACGGGTCCTCGCTCACCTTGCGGATGTATACCCGCCTGAGGAAGTTTATACCGCCGACGTTAACGGTCTCCTCCCCGTTGGGAGCCACGTCGTAGATCATCTCCCCGGCGGCGTAGTTGGGGTCGGAAGCGGAAGCCGTGGTGACCAGGACCCTGTAGTAGGACTTGTTCTTCAGGTACTCTATGCGCTCCTGGGCTATATTATTGGCCAGCGAACGGGTCTTGGCGGACTGCACGCCCACGTTGAAGTACTTGAAAGCCCCCACCATGCCCAGCACGCCTATGGTCATTATGGCCATGGCCACCATAAGCTCGGTAAGCGTCATGCCCGGCCGCGGCCGTCCGCGGCGGGATGTACTGGTTCCCGCGCGCCCGGCCGGCTGGCTGCACAAAGCTATCGTCAACGGCATATCCTCGTTATAGTATAATTCCGTCCCATCAGAAATAACCTAAAAAGGCGTCAAATCCTGCGCAAATCCCGGTCAGGGATAGGCGCCAGGAGCGGCCTCTTCCGGAGCCTCTTCGGAAGCCGGCGGCTCCTCCGCGGCCGGGACCTCTTCGGCGGCCGGCGACTTGGCCTTGGGGGCCGGCTTCTTGCGGACCGGCCTCTTCTTGGGCGCTTCCGAGTCCACCATCACCCCCCCTTCCTCCTCGGCCGGGGTCGGGGCAGCGGCCGCCGGAGCGGCTTTCTTGCGCCTGACCAGCCTCCTCTTCTTAACCGGCTTGGGGGCCTGCTCGTCCTCCGCTGCCGCCGCGGCGGCGGCCGGCTTCTTTTTGGCCTCCACCAGCGCGTCGAAGGACTCACGCTGCTCGTCGTCCAGGTATTCGCGTATCGTGTCTGGAATAGAGGAACTGACCTTGGCCATCTCGTGGCGGACCTCATTGGCCTTAATGCGCCATTTCTTCTCCTCTTCCGCGTTCCCGTCGTATTCCTTCATCAGCTTGTCGAACTCGGCGCTCTTCTTCTTGAGAGCTCCCGAGATGCGCTCCTCCTGTTTGGAGCTGAGCTTCAGGGAAGTGGAGAGGTCCCCCATTATCACCTGCGGGTCCGGCCTCTTGACAGGCTCCAGCATCTTCGGCCAGCCTTCGGCGTCCGTGCCCTGCGAGTAACCGGCGGCGGGCAGAAGCAGCAGCGCGGATATCAGAAGTTTCCTCATAAGACCTCCGTGGTATTCATGTTCATTCGACGAGATCGGCTATGGCCACCCGGCTGGTATGCTCGGTACGGCCCCAAAGATCGGTTCCCCGGAAGACCCCGGCCACGAAGACCGGCAGGCGCAGCAGGCTGAGGACGGGCTGCAGAAAATACGCGGCCAGCAGGCCGGGGCTGGCCCCTTCCAGCAGCAGCGCGGCGGCCGGGTAGAGGAACAGGGGGACAAGAGAAAGGGCTTTCCTGGCATGTTCGGCTCCCGGCAGGGCCGAGTAGAGCCAGACAAGGACGTTGAAGGAGTCGCGGCTGAGCCAGAGCAGGCCTGCCGCGGCCGAGGCTGTGACGAAGCGGAAAGCCTGCGCGGAGTATATCCCGCCCTCGAGGGCGCGCGGGTCGGCCTTAGAGAACGCCCGCGCGAAAAGACCGGGCAGATGCCTGCGCGCGGTATCCAGCGAGCCGCGCGTCCAGCGTATGGTGCGGCACAGGTACTGGGAAAGGTTCTCCGGCTCCTCGTCGTAGACCACGGCCTCCCGCGACCAGCAGATGCGCACCCCGTGCCTGATCAGGCGCATCTGCATCTCCAGGTCCTCGGTGAGGCAGGTCTCGTCCCAATGGAACCTGCGCGCGACCTCGGCCGAAAAGCACATCCCCTTGCCGTGCAGCGTGGCCGACAGCCCCGCCGCCTGCTTGGGCAGCTGGAAGAAGCGGTTGGTCACCAGGTGCCCGGCGGCCAGTATCCTGGAGATCAGTTTCGAGGTGTTCTTGGCCAGCTGACGCCCCTGCACCGCCACCGCTCCGGCCTCCAGCTCCCCGTCCATCGCGGCCAGGAAATCCGGGTGCGCGAGCGAGTCCGCGTCGAAATAGCACAGCGCGTCATAGGGGCCGGCTTCGAACACCTTGCCGGTGGCCCATCTCAGGGCCCGGCCCTTGCCGGCCTTGAGCCCGGGGCCGGAGTGGTCGAGCACTCGCGCCCCGGCCGCGGCGGCCGCGGCGGCCGTGCCGTCGGAACAGTGGTCGGCTATCACGTATATATCGAACAGTTCGCGCGGATAGCGCAGCCCAGCTAAACTCTCAACCGCGAAGCCTATGACCCCTTCCTCGTCGTGCGCCGGGACCAGCAGCGCGAAGCGCCGTTTCTTCCCCGCGGGGGCCGGCGCTCTTAGGCTCCAGAAGCCGCGGAAGCTCAGAAGCAGATAGAAAAGGCCGCTCGCGGCCAGCAGGACCTGGACCAGATTCGAGAGGATGGTTATCGCGAATTTTTCCATAGCGACCCAGCCGGCTTTTAAGGCCGGCTATGGATATCGATAATTATAGCCATATCTTGCCGGAGAAAGCAATTAAGGACTGTTGACTAACCATCGCCTTGGGTGTTATATTATCTTTATGGAAGGCGAACAAAAGAAAGCAGGCTGGAAGATCTGGCTGTACATGACGCCCGTGTACGTCATAATAGCCATACCGCTGATACTCTGGATGAAGAAGGTCAACTCCAGCGACATGGACCTTTCCAAGGATGAGTACAACGCCTTTAACGCGGAAAGCGGGAATATAAAGAAGAGCCAGACCGAAGGCTACAACCCGGGCCTGACGGACAGCGGCTACAGCGTAAGGTACCGCGGCGACGGAAAGGATGGCGAGGAACTGGGCGTCGGCGGCTCCATAACCTCTTCCGGACAGAAGGACGGCCGCCCTGCGTCCTCCGGAGGACAGGCGGCCGGCAATGAAAAGAAGTACGCCCAGAGCGGCGGCCGCCAGGACTCCGGCGGCCAGACAGGCAATTATTCCCTGCCTCCCGACGAGGCGAAAGTGAAGGCCCAGACCGGCATGGGCTATCAAAAAGGCTACCTGACCACGGCCGTCAGCAAGGTGATGGGCAGCCCGGCGGCGGTGAAGGCGCTGCTCAACAACAAATATATCGTCAACGGCTTCATGTCCCGCGCCACCGTGAAAGCGGCCACCGGCAGCCCGGAAGGCCTGGCAAATTATCTGAAGGGCCCAGGCCCGGCGGACTTCCTCAATAATCCGGTGGTCAAAGCCGCCCTCAACAACCCCGCCATAGTCAGCGCCGTGGCCTCGAGCGGCCTTATAGGCGCCATGATGGACACACCGGCCGCGAAAGCCCTGATGAACGACCCGGACAAGCTGGCCGATATCATCAATTCCAACCCGCAGCTGATGCAGATGGCGATGCAGAATCCGCAGACCCTTACCATGCTGATGGGCAATAAGGACGTCTCTGGCGTGGTAGGCAGGTTCGACACCAGCAAGGTAAAGACCACTCCGTTCTAATCCCGGACGGGCAGAGGACGGCGCGGAGCCTCCTCCGCCCCCATCCGGACACCCACCGACTTGACCTAGATCAGTTGACACTCGTCAAACAAAAGTCCTATATTCCCCTTAGGTCCTTCGGACCCTTTTCCACGGAGGTAGCTAATGAAGAAACTCTTGACCCTGGCCGCCGCGATAATGATGGCAACAGCCGTCGGCGCGAAGGCCTCGCAGAAGATAGTCAGCTTCGACCCCGCCTACAAGGGCGGCATCGATAAGAGCATCGAGAGCCTCGGCGGTCAGGTGACCCGCCGCTTCCACCTGGTGCACGCGGTGGTGGCCAGCTTTCCCGACGACGTCAAGGACGCCAGCATCTACACCCTGAGCGGCGTCACGCACGTTGACGAGGACCGCTATATCAAGTGGATAGAGTCGTCTCCGGCCTCCATGAGCTCCGTGCCGCTGCCCTCCGTGGAGAGCGCCCTCGGCGCCATACGCTCCGGCGAGGCGCAGTGGGCCGGCGCTTTCGATGAGATACTGCCCAAGGCCGACCCGGCCGAGGCTGAGATACCCTGGGGCGTAAAGCGCGTCAACGCCGCCGCCGCCTGGGACTACACCGCCGGCAAGGGCGTCAAGGTAGCGATAGTCGACACCGGCATGGACTATACCCATCCCGACCTCGCCGCCCATTACAAGGGCGGCTATAACGAGGTGACCAACACCAGCGATCCGATGGACGACCACGGCCACGGCACCCACGTCTCCGGCACCATTGGCGCCATCAGGGACGGCAAGGGCGTGGTCGGCATAGCCCCCGAGGCAGACCTCTACGCGGTCAAGGTCCTGGACAAGAACGGCTCCGGCCAGTACTCCTGGATAGTGGCCGGCATAGAGTGGGCCATAGAGCATCACATGGACGTCATCAACATGAGCCTCGGCGGCCGCTCCGGCACCGACGCCCTCGCCCAGGTGATGAAGAAGGCCAAGGAAGCCGGCGTTACCGTGGTCTGCGCCGCCGGCAACGACTCAGGCCCTGTGAACTATCCGGCCAAGTACCCGGAGGCCATAGCCGTCTCGGCCTCCAACTCCTCAGACCAGCTGGCGAACTTCTCCTCGAAGGGCCCGGAGATAGCCGTGATAGCCCCCGGCGTCAACATAACCTCCTGCAAGAAGGGCGGCGGCTACACCGGCATGTCCGGTACTTCGATGGCCAGCCCGCACGTGGCCGGCCTGGCCGCTCTGGCGATAGGAGCCGGAGCCCACGGCCCGGACGCGGTGCGCGCGGCCCTCAAGGCGGCGGCCACCCAGCTGCCCGGCCTCAAGCCCACCGACCAGGGCGCCGGCCTGGTGAACGCCTTCAAGCTGGTTCGTTGAGCGGACGGCCTGGCACTAAAAAGCCCCGCGGGCGGACCGCGGGGCTTTTTTATTTTTGTAAAATCTATTCCATGAAACTCCTGGCTCTGCTGCTCGCCTTTGCGCCCCAGGCCTTCGCCGGCCAGAAGATGATCACTTTCGCCGCTGGCGTCGGGACAGCGGAGCAGGCGCGGACCGTAGAGAGCCGGGGCGGCCGCGTGCTCAGGTCTTTCCCCTTCATCAACGGCCTGCTGGCCGAATTCCCGGACGCCCCCCGTTCGGCGGACATCTCCCGCGCCCCCGGGGTCGACAGCGCGGAGGACGACGAGGATATCTACTGGCTGGCCGGCGAAGCTCCGGTCACGCTGGAAGAAGCGCAGGCGGAGCTGTACGCCGCCGCCCGCGAGCAGGCGGCAGTGGAAGTTTCCACCCCGGCCCCGGTCTCGCCGCCCTACATCACCACCTCCAACGCCGAAGGCCGCATAGAGAAGCTCCCCTGGAGCGCCGGAAGGCTGCAGGTTACCCGCGCCTGGAAAATGGCCAGGGGCGCCGGCGCCCGCGTAGCGGTGCTGGACACCGGCGCCGACTGTTCCCACCCCGACCTGGCCCCCAACTGCCTGCCCGGCTATAACGTCATCACCCCCGGAGCGGAACCTTTCGACGATAAAGGACACGGCACTCACGTTTCCGGCATCATCGCCGGCGCGCTCAACTGGAGCGGCATGGCCGGGATAGCCCCGGAGGCCAAGATAATACCGGTGAAGGTGCTCAACAGCAGCGGCACCGGCAAGGTCTCCCAGATCATAGAGGGCATGGAATGGGCCGTGGCGCAGCGGCCGGACGTAATGAACATGAGCCTCGGATCTCAAAAATTCTCCGCCGCGCAGGGCAAAGCCGTGAAAGCGGCCAGGGCGGCCGGGATACTGGTGGTCTGCGCAGCCGGCAACGACGGCGGGCCGGTAGGCTACCCTGCGGCCTTCGAGGACGCGGTGGCCGTCTCCGCCCTGGATTTCTCCAACAAACTCGCGTCCTTCTCCAGCCGGGGGCCGGAGATAGATTTCACAGAGCCCGGTGTGCGGATCTTCTCCGCGTTCCCGGGCGGGTCCTTCCGCCTGATATCCGGCACCTCGCAGGCCGCTCCGCACGTCTCGGGCCTGGCCGCTCTCGCCGCCGGGCTAGGAGTGCGCGGGGAAACCGCGCTCCGGCAGGCCCTGGGCAAAGCTTCCTACAACCTCGGCCTCCCGGCCGAAGAGCAGGGCGCAGGAGCCCCGGTAGCGTCCTACCTGGTCAACAACATACTTTCAGGAAAATAGCGGAGTTCTACGGGTTATTGGGCCCGTGCACCGCCGGGATCGGCGGCGGCTCAGGCTTGCCACTGCCGTCCGCAGGCGGCACCGGGGCGCTTTGCGGCTGTGCTGCCTGGGTGGGCGAGGCCTGCGTTTGGCCATAGCCCGGCTGGTAGGCGACCGGAGACGGCTGCGCGGCCGGCTGGTCCACGCCGAACGCGGAAGCGTCGAGAGTGGGGATAGCCGGTTGCTCCGGTTCTGGCTGCTGAGCGGGCTCGGCGGGGGCTTCGGCCTGCGGAACGGCGGTCCCGGTTCCGGGCTGGGGCGGCGGAGCAGGTTTCTCCTTGCAGGCGCAGAAGGCCAGTGCCGCCGCCAACAGCGCTCTCTTGCCATTACCCGCGAACTTTCCTGACATCATATACCGCTCCTTTCCGGAGTTAGCATCCCCCTTATTATAGAATGCGCGCTTGGGTCAACGCAATAAAAAGGGAAGGCCCGGTGACCGGGCCTTCCCGCGGCAGAACCGTCAATTACCGGCCTGTCCTGGCTTTCCTTCGGCTGAAACTGTCCTTTCTCGGACAGCTTCCGGCTTACCAGCCATAGCCTTCGCCGGTAAGCTGGTCCAAGCGCTGCTGCACTATCTTGTCCTTGTTGGCCTTCCGCTTCTCCAGCCTCTTCTTCAGGTTGCCGAGGTCCTCTTCCATGCGCTTGACGCGCAGTTCCTGACCCTTGCTCTTTAGGTCGAAGAGCTCGGAAAGCGCCTTGCTCAGCTTCGCCTTTATTTCCTTCTTTTCGGAGTCGGATGCCTTGCCGTAGGACATAGAGAGCTCCTTGCTCTCGAATTCCAGCGAGAGAGCGCGCACCGCGTCCTTCTCCAGGCTCTCGTCCTTCTCCATACGGGCGGCGGCGAACAGTTTGCCGGACATCTGTATGACCATCTTGTACTTGCCGGGGGCGGCCTCGCGCAGCTGCTCCATCTTCTTGCCGAAGGCCGGATCGTGTTTGTTGATGGTCTTGAGCACCTCCTCCTCGGATATGAAGCCCGGGCCGCCCATGCCGCCGCGCATCATCCTGCCTTTCATCATCTGGCGGTCCATGCCGCCCGGCCCCATTCCCTGGCCGGGCCCCATGCCCATTCCCTGGCCCGGGCCCATGCCGGGGCCGCCGGGCTGCTGAGGCATGTCCATTCCGGCCTCGTCCTCATCGTCAGGACCAGGCCCGTTCTGAGCGCTTACCAGCGCCGGCGCCGCCGCCAGGGCCAGAGCCATCATCCAAAGTATCCATTTCCTCTTCATATATCCTCCTGAAGTCCCCGCCGCTAAACGTTCTTACTAAGATCCAGGGTCTCGTCCTCAAGGGAGCTTATGCCGTATTCCCAGTCCATTGAGGACGAGTTGATATCCGCCTGCGCCTGATAGACCGAGTACTCGACGTTATCGAGCTTGTCGTCCAGGCCGTTGTTCCATGCCAGGTCCGCGGCCCGGTGGCCGGAGACGGTGAGAATAAAGAACAGCGCGGCGGCCAGCCCTCCGGAGAGCAGGGCCTCGCCCCAGTTGAAGGAGAACAGACCGCGCCCGGAACTGCGGGCCGCGCCCATGACCGCCGCGACGGCCGCCGGCGAAGGCCCGGCGGCGCCGGCGGCCAGGGAAGCCTCGGCGGCCTCCAGGGCCGCCAGCTCGCCGCGG
>DAIENX010000005.1:0-19169 GCA_027340875.1 Elusimicrobiota bacterium | reverse complement strand
ACGACCGCGTGCTGTTCCTGCGCCGCCGCATCCAGGAGATGGGCAACGTCAACATGACGGCCCCGGAGGAGTACGAGGCGCTGACGCAGCGCTACAACTTCATGAACTCCCAGGTGGAGGACCTGAACCGCGCGAAGGCGGACCTGCGCTCGGCGATCAACAAGATCAACGACACCACGCGCGAGAACTTCAAGACCACGTTCGACAAGGTGCGCGGCTACTTCAAGGAGATCTACTCGCTCTTGTTCAACGGCGGCGAGGCCGACCTGATCCTGACGATGCCTGACAACCTGCTCGAGACCGGCGTGGAGATCATGGCGCACCCGCCCGGCAAGAAGCTGGTCAGCATCTCGCAGCTCTCCGGCGGCGAGAAGGCGCTGACCGCGCTGTCGCTCTTGTTCAGCTTCTTCCGCGTGAACCCGTCGCCGTTCTGCATCATGGACGAGGCCGACGCGCCTCTCGACGAGGCCAACGTGGAGCGCTTCGTGCGCCTGATCAGGGAGTTCGCGCCTACCACGCAGTTCATCGTGATCACGCACAACAAGCGCACGATGGAGGCGGCGGACACCCTTTACGGCGTGACGATGGAGGAGCTCGGGGTCAGCAAGCTGATCTCGGTGGACCTCAAGCGCGCCGAGAACATGGCGGCCAACGAGCCGGAGGCGGCCGGCATAGTCTGACCCGGATGAGATACGGTGTATTCTCGGACGTGCACGGCAATTACGAGGCCCTCAAGGCCGTGCTGGATTTCTACCGCAAGAACGGCATCGGGAACTTCGTCTGCTGCGGCGACATCGTCGGGTACGGCCCGCAGCCGCAGGAATGCGCCGCCGCCCTGCTGGCGCTCGAGAACCTGACCGCGGTCCTCGGCAACCACGACGCTGCGGTGGTCGGCAGAATGGACGCCAAGTGGTTCAACCAGAACGCCGCCTGGGCCATAGATTTTTCCCGCTCCAACCTCAGCGGCGAGGCGATGGACTTCATCGCCCGCCTGCCGGAGCGGATCGAGACGGCGGACTTCACGCTGGTGCACGGCTCTCCGCGCAAGCCCCTTACCGAGTATCTGCTCAGCGAGCTCCAGTTCACGGACAACCTGGGCGGCTGGACGGTCTCCCCCTGCTTCATAGGCCACAGCCATATGCCGCTCTATTTCCGCAACAGCCGGGACACCGGCCTGCCCGCGGCCGATTTCATGCGGTCCATGGACCGCATAGTCCTGCCGCCCGGCCCCGTGATCTTCAACCCCGGCTCGGTGGGCCAGCCGCGCGACGGGGACCCTCGGGCCTCCTGCGGCATCTACGACACGGAAAGGAAGATCTTCGACCACTTCAAGGTCTTTTACGACGTGGGCGCCACCCAGCGGCGCATGGGGGACCTCAGGATGCCCGGCATGCTGGCCGAGCGCCTCAGCTACGGTTACTGAACATGGACATACTTATAGTCGACGACGACAGGAACTTCATAGAGACGCTGCGCGACGGCCTCAAGCTGAAGAACGTGGAAGCCTCGGTGCGCGTGGCCGCCTCCGCCAGGGAGGCGCTGGACGCGCTGGCGGCCTCGGCGCCTTCCGTGATCATACTGGACGTCCAGCTGCCGGACATGCACGGTATAGAGTTCCTGAAGCTCATTCGGGACTCGGACCGTCTAAAGGCCGTGCCTGTGGTCTTTATCTCTGCCAAGTATACCGAGCCGGCGGACCGCTCGGAGGCTATGCTGGCCGGCGCCGGCGCCTTCTTTTCCAAGCCGGTGGACATAGAGCTGCTCTGGAAGGAACTGCAGTACCTGCTGAAGCGCGCCGGCGGCTAGTTTTTTTGCGCTTGACGGGCCGCGCGAAGTCTTATACCATGAAGGTAATCCCGCGGTACCCCCGGAAATTTTAAGTTCACGATACTACTGAGAGGTAAACATGTCCGAGATACAACTGACCGACGCCAATTTCGAGCAGGAAGTGGAGAAGAGCGACATGCCGGTGCTGGTGGATTTCTGGGCCCCCTGGTGCGGCCCCTGCCGGATGCTGGCCCCCGTCATAGAGGAGCTGGCCAAGGAATACGACGGCAAGGTGAAGGTCTGCAAGCTCAATACCGACGAGGCGCAGGATACCGCCGGTAAGTACCGCATTTCCGCCATCCCCACCGTGCTGATATTCAAGAAGGGCGAACTGGTGCAGCAACTGGTGGGTCTGCAGCCCAAGGAAGAGATAAAGAAGCACCTCGACGAACTGCTGTAAAGGCGTCCGCGGAGGCGGCGCGGAGCGCGAAAGCCTTCCGCCGCTCCGCGATCCTCTTCCTCCGCCGCAGCCCGGGCTTCCCTCCTTTTCCCAAGATATTTCCGTTCTGAACAAGATGCCGACAAAGCGCGTTTACATCATAGACGCCCACGCCTTCCTGCACAGGAGCTACCACGCCCTGCCCAAGTTCTCCACGTCCAAGGGCGAGGAGGTGGGAGCGCTGTTCGGTTTCACCCGCCTGCTGCTGAAGATACTCCGCGAGCGTAAGCCGGAATACCTCGCCGTCTGCTTCGACTCCAAGGGCGGCACTTTCCGGGACGACCTTTACGGCGATTACAAGGCCAACCGCCCGGACACGGACGAGGGGCTGGTCAGCCAACTGATAACCGCGCGCGACCTGGTGAAGGCGCTGGGCCTCAAGGGCCTCTACCTCAAGGGCTACGAGGCCGACGATATAATAGCCACGCTGGCCCGCCGCGCCGCGGCTGCCGGCATGGAGGCCGTGATAGTCTCCGGGGACAAGGACGCCGCCCAGCTCGTGGGGGAGCAGGTGAAGATGTGGGACGGCAGCTCCCCCGAGTTCTCCGGCCCCGAGGCCGTTGAGCGGAAATACGGCGTGCCGCCAAGCCTGCTGCCCGACTATTTCGCGCTGACCGGCGATTCCTCCGACAACGTGCCGGGCGTGGCCGGGGTAGGCCCCAAGGGCGCCTCCAAGCTGGTGCAGACCTACGGACCGCTGGAGAAGATACTGGCCGCCGCGATGGACCCGGCCCTCGCCGCCAAGGACAAGACGCTGGCCAAAGTGGCGAAGGACATGGAGAACGCCAGGCTTTCCCGCCGGCTGGTGACGCTGGAGGCCGACGCTCCCATAGAGGAGGGGCTGGATATCCTGAAGCCCGTCCCTCCGGGAGGGGAAACCCTCGAGGAGATGGCCCGCCGCCTCGAGTTCAAGGACCTGCTGGCGCTGGCCGGCCAGGCCCCGGCGGAGCACAAACCCGTGGAGCTGCCGCCGGTAAAGGGACCGAGCGAGCTCCTTCATGTCCTTCCCGACACTATATCCTTTGCCGCCTTCGCCGACGGCCTGGCCGTGGGCTCGGAGAAAGGCATCTGCGTACTGCGCCCAGGCTTCTTCAGCGCCGAGGAAGGGGAGGCCGCCGCCAGGCTGCTTTCCGATAGGAAGCGCCTGAAGATCTGTTTCGGGCTGAAGCAGGCCATGCGCCTGCTGGACCTGCCGGCGGGCTTCGAGCCGGAGAACTATTTCGAGGCCGAGCTGGCCTCTTCGCTGCTGGCCGCGGGCTCCCGCCGGACGGAGCTGCCGCAGATGCTTTTCGAACGCCTCGGCCTGCCGCTGCAGATGCCCGGCTCGGACGAGGAGAAGGCCCAGGCCTGCGCCGCCCTGCCTGAGCTGTGGCTTAAACTCAAGGAAGATCTGGAGAAGGCCGGAGTCCTGGAGGTGTACGCCGGGCTGGAGCTGCCGCTGCTGCCCGCCGTCTACGCCATGGAGCGCACCGGCGCCGCCGCCGACACGGCCCTGCTGGGAGAGCTCTCCTCGCGGTTCGAGCGCAAGATGGCCGAGCTGCAGGCGAAGTCGGAAGAGCTTACCGGCACGCAGACCAATCTTAACTCGCCTAAGCAGGTGGGCTTCCTGCTCTATGAAAAGCTCAGCCTCGGTCTCGGAGAGGCGCAGAAGAAGCAGTTCAAGAACAAGGACGGCTACTCTACCAACGAGGAGGCGTTGAACTACCTCAAGGCCGCCCACCCGGTGGTGCCGCTGATCATGGAGTACCGCGAGGTCTCCAAGCTGAAGTCCTCTTTCGTGGACAACCTGCTCGCGGCGGCGGGGCCCGACGGGCGCATCCACACCACTTTCGACCAGCTGGGCGCGGCCACCGGCCGCTTCTCCAGCTCCAGCCCCAACCTGCAGAACATCCCGGTCCGTTCCGAATCCGGCCTGCTGGTGCGCAGCTGTTTCGTGGCGCGCGGAGGCTTCACGCTGCTGTCGGCGGACTACTCGCAGATAGACCTGAGGGTGGTCGCCCACCTCTCCGGGGACAGGAACCTGATAGAGGCCTTCAGGAGCGGGGAGGACATACACCTGCGCACCGCGGCCGAGATCTTCCACTGCGCGCCGCAGCTGGTGACCCCCGAGATGCGCCGCGCCGCCAAGGCCATAAACTTCGGCATCGTCTACGGCAAGACCGCGCAGGGTCTCTCCCAGGACCTGGGCATCAGCCGCTCCGAGGCCTCCGCCTACATCAAGAAGTATTTCGAGGCCTGCCCCGGCGTGAAGGAGTGGAGCGAGCGCACCGTGGCCGAGGCCAAGAAGACCGGCTATGTAAGGACCTTCACCGGCCGCCGCCGCGCGCTGCCTGAGCTCAACGCCTCCAATCCGCACCTGCGCGGCTTCGCCGAGCGGGCCGCGATAAACACGCCGGTGCAGGGCGGCTCCTCCGACATAATCAAGAAGGCCATGATAGGCCTGTTCGGAGAGTTCCGGCATTCCAGGGACGTTGTCATGCTGCTGCAGGTGCACGACGAGCTGGTCTTCGAGGTGCGCAAGGGCGCGCTCGCGGAGGCCGCCGCCGCTGTCAGGAAGGCCATGGAGCACGCCTATAAGCTTTCGGTGCCTCTGACCGTGGACCTCAAGACCGGCCCGAACTGGCGCGACATGACCAAGTATGAAGGATAATGTGACGAAATTGGGGGAGACGCCGGGACAGACGACAGGACCAGCGAAGAGGCCTGGCGACGTAACGAAGGGGCCGGATAAGCAAAACCCTCGTGAGGGCCGAGCTTGCATAGCGCGAGGCCCGAATGCGGAGCGAGGGCACGGTGTGCCCCGGATGGAGCGACAGCGACAGGTCCCCGCGCGTTTTGCGTTCCGGGCCCTGCGGGACGGCGCCGAAACACGGGCTGTTACGGAGGCTGGCACGGCGAAAACACCTTATGAGGCTTAGCGCGGCGCCGTTCAGGGACCTGCCGCCGGCCACGCGCTGGCTGGCCCTTTCCTTCTTCGCCGGCTGGATGGTGGAGCTGTTCTTCGGCGACCGCGCCAACGTCTATCTCGGCCTGGTCCCGGCCCTTTTCCTGGGCCGCCTGTGGCTCTGGCAGGCCGTCACCTACATCTTCATCCACGGCGGCTTCTGGCACTTCCTCTTCAACACCTTCATGCTCTGGATGCTGGGCCGCATCCTGGAACCGGAGATGGGTTCGCGCCGCTTCCTGACGTACTTCTTCGTCTGCGGCGCGGCGGCCGCCGTGGTCACCGCGTTCTTCGGCCCGCCGGTCATCCCGGTGATAGGCGCCTCGGGGGCCATCTACGCCCTGCTGGGGGCCTTCGCTTTCCTGCACCCCGGCGTCACGGTCTATCTCTACTTCGTGCTGCCTATGAGCGCGCGCATGATGGCTTTCCTGCTCGGCGCGGTGGAGTTCGTGCTCAGCCTCTCCAAGCCCGGCTCCGGCATCTCCAACATCACCCATCTTGGCGGCCTGGTGGTGGGCCTTCTCTGGCTGTGGGGGGAGCGGCGCTGGCGGGAGCGCCCCGTCCGGGAAGAGCCGGACCCGGAGGCGCTGGCAAGCGAGGACATAGACCGCCTGCTGGAAAAGGTCTCCCGCCGCGGCCAGTCATCGCTCACCGGCGCCGAACTGAGGCGCCTGGACGATTACGCCAGGCGGCGCGGGGGGCGCGCGTGAAGCCGGGGCTCCGCTTCCCGAAAGGGATAACCGTTATCGGCCTTACCGGCCCTATAGCCTCCGGCAAGAGCCTGGCGCTGGAGCTGTTCGCCCGCGAAGGACTGCTGACCGTCTCCTCGGACGCGCTGGCCGGTCAGCTCTTGACGGAGCCGGCGTATTTTAATAGAATAGTCAGGAAGTTCAGTCCCGACAAAATCCTTACAAACGGTTTACTGGATAAGAAGAAGCTGGCGGCCGAGATATTCGGCTCACCGGCGAAAAGAAAATGGCTTGAAGCCCTCCTGCACCCGGGCATCCTGCAAAGAATCCACTCCCTGATAATCAGATCCCGCAAAACTGCGGCCGTAGTCGAAGTTCCCCTGCTTTTCGAAGCCGGACTCGGGGAGAGTTTCACGTATACCGCGTGCCTGTCGGCCCCGGCGAGGACGCTGGAGGCCAGGGCAAGGGCAAGGGGCTGGAGCGCGGCCCAGTACAGGGAGAGGGTCAGGGCCCAGCTTCCGGCGGAGGAAAAATACGCCAGGGCGGACATAGTCCTGGACAACTCGGGCGGCCGGCGGGAGCTGGCGGAAAAGATTCGGTTCATATGCCGTTTCCTGAAGGAGACGGAAAAGAGGAATAAAAGATGAATCAGCAACAGGACGAGCGCAGGTTTAACAGGGGTCACGGCCAGCACAACGGCAACCGCGGCAACGGCAACCCCCAGGACAGGGGGAACCAGCGCAACGACAACGGCAAGGACCAGAGGCCCATGCCCGCCCCGAACCCGAACCTGCCCAAGGTGGACGTGGCCGGGATGACCAAGATGACCGTGGCCGAGCTTGTCAAGATCGCCGAGCAGTTCAACATGGAGGGCGTGGCCAGCCTGCGCAAGCAGGAGCTGATCGGCAAGATCATGGAGGCCCAGGCCAAGGCCAACGGCGTGGCCCAGGGCGAGGGCGTGCTCGAAGTGCTGCCCGACGGCTTCGGCTTCCTGCGCTCGCAGGAATACAACTACCTTTCCAGCCACGAGGACATCTACGTCAGCCCCTCGCAGATCAAGAAGCTGGGGCTGCGCAAGGGCGACTACGTCAACGGCCTGATCCGCCCCCCGAAGGACGGCGAGCGCTTCTTCGCGCTGCTGCAGGTCAAGACCGTCAACGGCACCGAGATCGAGAAGATCTCCCACCGCCCGCTGTTCGAGAACCTGACCCCGCTGCATCCGAACGAGCGCTTTACGCTCGAGACGGCCAAGAACGAGATGACCGGCCGCGTCGTGGACCTGATAGTGCCCGTCGGCAAGGGCCAGCGCCAGCTCATCGTGGCCGCGCCCAAGACCGGCAAGACGATGATCCTGCAGCGCATCGCCAATTCGCTGACCACCAACCACCCCGAGATAGAATTGATAGTGCTGCTCATCGACGAGCGCCCCGAGGAGGTCACCGACATGAAACGCTCCGTGAAGGGCGAGGTCATCGCCTCCACCTTCGACGAGCCGGCCGACCGCCACGTGCAGGTGGCCGAGATAGTGCTGGAGAAGGCCAAGCGCGGCACCGAGATGGGCAAGCACGTAGTGGTGCTGCTCGACTCGATCACGCGCCTGGCGCGCGCCTACAACACCGTGGCCCCTTCTTCCGGCCGCGTGCTGTCCGGCGGCCTGGAGAGCACCTCGCTGCAGCGCCCGAAGCGCTTCTTCGGCGCCGCCCGCAACATCGAGGAAGGCGGTTCCCTTACGATCATAGCCACAGCGCTGGTCGAGACCGGCAGCCGCATGGACGACGTCATCTTCGAGGAATTCAAGGGCACCGGCAACTCCGAGATCTACCTGGAGCGCAAGCTGGCCGACCGCCGCGTGTTCCCGGCCATCGACATCAACCGCACCTCCACCCGCAAGGAGGAGCTGCTGATGAGCGAGGACGAACTGAACAAGGTCTGGATACTGCGCAAGGTCCTGGCCCCGCTGTCCCCGATAGACTCGATGGAGCTGCTGCTCTCCAAGCTCAACTCCACCAAGTCCAACAAGGACTTCCTGAAGTCCATGGAGATGGGCGGCCGCTGATGCGCTACGGCTGGAAGGCGGCCGCCGGCATAGCGGCGCTGCTCGGGGCGGCGGCTTTGTCCGCCGCCGCCGTGCAGCCCGTTACGCCGTTCTACTACGCCCGCTTCTCCGTCCTGACGCCCCCGGGCCCCAAGGAGCCTCCTCCGGAGGCTTTCCGGGCCATCCCCAGGCTCATCCACGCCAAGCATAAGGTCGCCAAGGGCGACAACGTGCGCGACCTGGCCAGCGCCTATGGCACCGACGTGCGCTCGCTGCAGAGCACCAACGGCAACGAGTTCATCTTCATGCGCCGCGGCGGCTATATCCGCGTGCATAACGGCAAGGGCCTGCTCTACGAGGTCAGCGTGGACGGCGAGACCCTGAACGGGATAGTCCGCCGCTACCTCCGCCAGGGCATGGACCTGCGCGCCTTCAAGGCGGCGGTGGTAGAGGACAACGGTCTGCCGCCTTCGGCCCTGCTGGTGAACCATTCCTTCAAAAAGGGCGACAGGGTGTACCTCCCCGGGGTCTACCTGGACCTGGACACCTACCGCATGCCGCTGATGAGCTACGGCCGCATCAGCTCCAGCTTCGGCCTGCGCTATCACCCGATCCTGCACCGGAAGATCTTCCACAACGGCTGCGATATCCCGATGCCGATAGGCACGCCGGTCTATCCCTCGCGGTCCGGGACGGTCATCTTCTCCGGCTGGAAGGGGGGGTACGGCAACACCGTGGAGGTGCGGCACCGCGACGGTTCCATAACCCGCTACGGCCACCTGTCCAGCCTTAAGGTCGGCGTGGGGGAGACCGTTCAGAAGTCCCGTACGCTGCTCGGGAAGGTCGGCTCCACCGGCCTCTCCACAGGCCCGCACCTGCATTTCGAGATCATCACCCCTTCCGGCAAGTCCGTGAACCCGCTGGTCAAACTGGGCAAAAGGTAGCCGCTTTTTTGCGGACGTGCCCAGGCGGCTGTTTTTAAGGAGAGAGAATGAAAACTGTGACTGCGCTGGTCGCTATGTTTTTTTGCGCTGCGGCAGCTTACTCCGGAGCCGCTCCTGATCCGGGAGCCGCGTATTGTTCTCAATTGATCCCGGACCTTAAATTCATTCACCGGCAATTGATCGAAAACTCGGCGAACGTAAGGTATTCCACGGAAACGGCCGCGCTGGCGGCCGCCGCTTATGACGCCGAGATGGCGGCAGCTCCTGGCTGCAAGGGCAAGATCGACTATATCCGCGGCGTTAAAAGATACATCGCTTCATATCACGATCCGCATCTGACGCTGAATTTCGATCCTGCCTGGCTCAAGGGAACGGGTCTGGCGATGAAAAAACTTAACGGCCGGTATTTTGTAATCGCAAAGATCGGGGGCATGGCTTCTCCGGGAGAGGTGGAGGCTGGCGACGAATTGGTCTCCTGCGGGGGAAAACCGCCTTTAGACATTCTTGAGAGCGAAGTGCTGCCTTTTGAAGCCTTCTATAATAAAGAGGCCGCGTTGTACCAGTACGCGAAAAGAGGCCTGTTCCTGAGGTCCGATGTCACGGAAGGAGAGGAGACGGCCTGCCTGTTCCGAAAGGGAAACAAGACATTCGGCGCAAAGCTCAAGTGGCAGCAGGTCGATGGCCACGAACTCCTTGAGTATAAGAATGCGTATGTCAGAGGCCCTGTCTACAAATTCGAGCGTATTGAGGGCGTGCCGTGGATAACATTTTCCACGTTCGACCCTAAAAATCCCGAGGAGGCCGGGCTGCTCTCGGAATTCGTGGAGGATGTAAAAAAACTTCGCGGCGAAAAAATTATCGTCCTGGACATGCGCGGAAATGGCGGCGGTAACTCGGATTGGGGTGCCAGGTGGCTGAAAAACCTTATCGGTTATTCCCCTGTGCTGCCAGGCAGGGCGCTGATCTGGGCCTCGAAAGCCAACGCCGATTATTACGAATCCTTCATGAAAAAATACTTTGCGGAAGCTTCGCTGTCTCCGCAGGAAAAAGAGGATTGGAAAGGTTTTGTGGATTGCATTAAGTCGCGGCCCGATACGTTCTTGGAATGTGACTCGAAACTGGAGCATCCGGACGCGAAAACGGAGCGTACCGGGTTCAAAGGCCGCATTCTCCTGATTACGGACGCCGGCTGCTTCAGTTCATGCGAGGATTTCGTTCTGACGCTGCGCCTTACCGGCCTTATGACGCAGCTCGGCCTCGCCACGAACGCAAGCACTGCTTTCGGGGAAATCAGGGTCGGGGTCAAAACACCGAGCGGCTTCGCCAAACTGAATTTTCCCCAGAAGGTCTTTCTTATCGAGGGGATGGGCCAGGGACCGCTTAAACCGGATATCGGCATAGATTACGATGTTACGGAGGAACTCAAGGGCATTGATAGCATCAAAATGGCGGTCCTGGCAAAATTGCGCGGCGGAAAACTGTGATTCCGGGGAAGCTTCCTGATATGCTATAATATGATTTCACAAATTTAACAAGGAACACGCTATGAAAAACGACATACACCCCAGCTACAATCTTTGCGAGGTTTCCTGCGCCTGCGGCAATAAGTTCCAGACGCGCTCTGTGAAGCCCGTGATCAAGGTCGAGATCTGCTACGCCTGCCATCCCTTCTACACCGGCAAGCAGAAGCTGCTCGACACCGCCGGCCGCGTGGAGCGCTTCCAGAAGAAGTTCGCCGCCACCGGCGGCAAGATGGTGGAGCGCAAGGCCCAGAAGACCGCGGTGAAGTCCGTTTCCCCGCGCCACACCGTCAAGCGCAAGCTCTCCTCCGCGGCCACCGTGGCCAAGAAGGACGAGAAGGCCCCGGCGAAGCCCGCCGCGAAGGCCGCTCCGAAAGCCGAGTCGAAGTAGCTTCGCCGCGTGAACGGGCGTTCCATTACAAATGGGGCGCCCGTTTTTTCATGTCCCCGTCCCTAGCCGCCTATGCTTGAAAAAGAGCTGGAAGCTATCAAGAGGGAGTTCGCGGAGATCGAGGCCCGCCTGGCCTCCGGCGGGCTGCAGCCCGCCGAGATAGAGAAGTTCTCCCGTCGCCACGCCGCCTGCCGCCAGGTGCTGGACACCGCCGCGGCCCTCGAGCGGGCCGCGAAGGAGGCCGAGGACACCCGCCAGATGGCCTCGTCCACCGACAAGGAGATGGCCGAGCTGGCCGCCGCGGAACTGCCCGGGCTGGAAGAGAAGGCGGCCGCCCTTTCCAAGAAGTTGCAGGTCCTGGTCATCCCTCCCGACCCGGACGATTCCCGCAATATCTTCCTCGAGGTGCGCGCCGGGGTAGGCGGCGACGAGTCCGCCCTGTTCGCCGGCGACCTGCTGCGCATGTACACCCGCTTCGCGGCTAGCATAGGCCTGAAGGCGGAGCTCAGGGACCTTTCCTCCACCGGCCTCAAGGGCGTCAAGAGCGCGGTGCTTTTTATATCCGGCCAGGACCCTTACGCCTGGTTCAAATACGAGGGTGGCGTGCACCGCGTGCAGCGCGTGCCGCAGACCGAGGCCAGCGGCCGCGTGCATACCTCCACCGTCACCGTCGCCATAATGAAGGAAGTGGACGAGGTCGAGGTCAAGATCAACCCGGCCGACCTGAAGATGGACACCTACCGCTCCGGCGGCGCCGGCGGCCAGAACGTCAACAAGGTGGAGACGGCCGTCCGCATCACCCATATCCCCACCGGCATAGTGACGCAGTGCCAGGAGGAGCGCTCCCAAGGCCAGAACCGCATGAAGGCGATGGCGCTGCTGGTGGCCAAGCTCGCGCAGATAAACGAGGAGAACCAGGCGAAGGCCTCCGCGGGCGCGCGCAAGGCGCAGGTGGGCACCGGGGACCGCTCCGAGAAGATACGCACCTACAATTTCCCGCAGAACCGCGTGACCGACCACAGGGTGCAGATGTCCTGGCACAACATGCCGGAGATAATGGAAGGCAACATCCGGGGGATGCTGGAAGAGATAAAGCTCAATATCGGCAAGGAAAGGAAGGATGACGGCGGGACGGATACTGACTGAGGCCGCGGCCCGCCTGGAGGCGGCCGGGGTGGACGAGCCGGACTTGAACGCCCAGTGGCTGCTGGCCGACGCCGTTGGCGTGGAAAGGCTGCGCCTGCTGGCCGAGCCGGACACCAAGGTTGGTCCCGCCGCTCTGCGGAAGTTCGAGAAGGGCCTGTTGCTCAAGGAGCAGGGGCTGCCGCTCGCCTACATACTGGGCTGGCAGGATTTCAGGGGCCTTAGGATAGAGGTGGACAAGCGGGTGCTGGTGCCGCGCCCCGAGACGGAGGAGCTGGCGGGACTGGCCGCCGATTTCCTGCGCGGCAGGAAGGGGGCGCTCTCGGCGCTCGATTACGGTTCCGGCTCAGGGGCCATCGGGCTCTGGCTGGCCGCGAAGTTGCCTGCGCTTAAGGTCACCGGAGTGGAGAAATCCGCCAGGGCCATCGCCTGCGCCACGGCCAATGCCGCCCGTCTTGGGCTGGCGGAGCGGGTCGGGTTCGTGAAGGGCTGCAGCCTTTCCGCCGTGAAGGGGCCTTTTGACGCCATCGTTTCTAATCCGCCGTATATCCCCACGCGGGTCATCCCGGGTCTGGCCCCGGAAGTGCTGAGCGAGCCGCGCGTCGCTCTGGACGGCGGAGGGGACGGACTGGACGTGGTCAGAATGCTGGTGCGCCTGGCGCCGTCGCGCCTGAAGAAAGGCGGAGCTATGCTGCTGGAGCTGGGGGAAGGCCAGGCCAGGGGACTGGCTGCCGCGCTGCCGCCGGCCGTCTGGAGGGACAGGAAGACCTTCAGCGACCTGCGCGGGGTGGAACGCTTCGTTTTCGCGAGGAAAAAATAACATGGACAATTTCATCATACGCGGCGGCCGGCCCCTCTCCGGTCAGACCACGATAAGCGGCTCGAAGAACGCGGCGCTGCCGATACTTTTCGCCACGCTGCTGACCAAGGAAAAATCGGAGATAAGGAACGTGCCGGAGCTGATGGACATAAAGTCCACCTTCGAGCTGCTGAACTACCTGGGCAAGAACTGCTTCTATGGCTACGGCAGCTTCGTCGCGGAGGAGCATGCCTCCCTGAAGCACCACGCCCCGTACGACCTGGTGCGCAAGATGCGCGCCTCCGTGCTGGCCGCGGGGCCGCTGCTGGCCCGCTACAGGACCGCGCGCTTCTCCATGCCGGGCGGCTGCTCCATAGGCATGCGGCCGATAGACATACATCTTGAAGGTTTCAAGAAGCTGGGCGCGCAGATAACCTACGAGAAGGGCGACGTGATACTGAGCGCGAAGAAGCTGAAGGCCGGCCGCGTGAAGTTCCGTTTCCCCAGCGTGGGCGCCACCGAGAACCTGATGATGTGCGCGGCGCTGATAGAGGGGACCACGGTGCTGGATAACTGCGCTCGCGAGCCCGAGATAGAGGACCTGGCCGCCGCCCTTAACAAGATGGGCGCCAGGGTGGAGGGGGCCGGGAAGAGCACCATCAGGGTGACCGGCGCCGCGAAGCTCAAGGGACTCAGACACAGCGTGATGCCGGACCGCATAGAGACCGGCACCTTCATGCTGCTGTGCGCCGCGGCCGGCGGCCGGATCCGCCTGCTCAATACGGCCCCCAAGACCCTCTCGGCCGTGATCAAGGCCATGCAGAAGGCCGGGGCCAGGATAAACTGCTACAAGGATTCGATGGAAGTTATCGCCCCGCACGGCCGCCCTAAGCCGGTCAGCGTGGCCACGAAGCCGCACCCCGGCTTCCCTACCGACCTGCAGGCGCCGTGGATGGTGTTCATGGCGCGCGCCAACGGCTTGAGCGAGGTGCACGAGCATATCTTCGAGAACCGCTTCATGCACGCGCCGGAGCTGGTGCGCATGGGGGCGGACATAACCGTGCACGGCCAGAAGGCCGTGGTGCGCGGCGTGCCGCAGCTGCTGGGCGCTCCGGTGATGTGCTCGGACATCCGCGCCGGCGCCGCGATGGTGGTGGCCGCCGCCGCGGCTAAGGGGAAATCGGTCATACGCCGCATCTATCACATAGACCGCGGCTACGAGAGATTGTTGCAGAAGCTCAAGGACCTGGGCGTGGACGTGTCCCGGGTGAAGGCGTAACGGGCGTACCGGAGGATGGCCGGGCGAAGCGCAAGCCGGCCGGCTCGCATGACTTTCGCGGAAGCTGAAAGAACGCTGGTCTCGCGGCAGGATTACGTAAAGAAGGAAGGGTTCGGCAGGGTCTACGCCTGCCTCGGGAAGCTGGGCAACCCGCAGAACCGCCTGAAGACGGTGCATGTCACCGGCACGAACGGCAAGGGCTCGGTCTGCGCGCTGTTCGAGGCCGCCGCGCGCGCCGCAGGCCTTAAGACCGGCCTTTTCATCTCGCCGCACCTGATCAGGATGACCGAACGCATCCAGGTCAGCGGCGAGGAGATAGCCGAAGCGGACTTCGCGCGGCTGTTCGAGGAAGTGTTCGCCGCGGGGCCGGACCTGAGCTTCTTCGAGCTGCTGACCTGCATGGCCTTCCTCCATTTCGACCGCTGCGGGGTGCAGCTGGCGGTGATAGAGGTCGGTATAGGCGGCAGGCTCGATACGACGAACGTGCTCCCTTCTCCGGAGCTCAGCGTGATAACCTCGGTGGACTACGACCACAAGAAATACCTGGGCGCTACCATAGCCGAGATAGCGTCCCAGAAGGCGGGGATAATCAAGCAGTCCGGTATCTGCCTGGCCCCCCTGCTTCCGCCCGACGCCAGGCGCGAGGTCTCGGCCGAGGCCGCGGCCAGGGGCGCCCAGTGCCATTTCTTCGCCCCGGCCTTCGAGATAGCCGCGCGGGACTGGAACGGCGGCCGCCTCTCGCTGCGCCACAAGAAGACCGGCGATCTTTACGACTACGGCATACTGGGCGAGAGCCAGGTGAACAACGCCACGCTGGCCTGGGAAGGCCTGGAGATACTGCGCGGCCGCGGCTGGCCCATCAGCAAGGTCCACGCCGCCGTCGGCTTCGCCTCGGTGCGCTGGCCGGCCAGGTTCCAGGTGCTGCGCGGCGGACCCTCTTTCTCAGACGCCCTGTTCGTGATAGACGGCGCGCACAATCCCGAGGCCGCGGCCGCTTTCGTCTCCACGTGGAAGGCGTCCCCTTTCAATACCGGCAAGGCGGTCTTCGTGCTGGGCATGCTGCAGGACAAGGAGCGCGGCGAGCTGCTGGCCATGCTGGCCCCGCTGGCGAAGAAGTTCGTCCTTACTAGGCCGGAATCCCCGCGCGCGGCGGACCCGTGCGCGCTGGCCGACGAGCTGCTGGCGATAAGGCCGGACGCCGACGCCGAAGTGCACGACGACCTGGCCGCCGCGATAGCGGCCGCCGCTGCCGGCGGAGGGCCCGTGGCCGTGCTGGGCTCGTTCTATCTGGCGGGGTCAGTGCTCGGTATACTGCGCTGCGGACAGGAGGCGAAATGCTAGGCATCGGCATAGACATAGGCGGCACCAACACCAAGCTGGTCGTGGTGAACCGCGCAGGCAAGCTGCTGGCGCAGGACAGGTTCAAGACCGAGGCCGAGAAGGGACCCCGGACCTTCCTGAAGCGCCTGGGCGCCGCGGTGGACTCGCTGCGGCACGATTACGGCCGCCAGCTGGTCTCCATAGGCATGGGCGCGGCCGGGGACGTGGACCCGTCCCGCGGCGTGCTGCGCTTCGCCCCCAACCTGCGCTGGGAGAACGTGAGCCTGACCGGCCCGCTGGAGAAGCTGACCAAGCTACCCTGCTTCATGGAGAACGACGCCAACATGGCGGCCTGGGGCGCCTACGAGATAGAATTGAAGCGGAAATACGAGGACGTTCTGACGCTGACGCTCGGTACCGGCATAGGCTCCGGCATGATACTGGGCGGAAAGCTCTACCACGGGGCCACCGGCACGGCCGGCGAGGCCGGCCACATGAAGATAGAGCCGGGCGGCCGTCTCTGCGGCTGCGGCGGCCGCGGCTGCCTTGAGGCCTACTGCGGCAGCAGGGCCATAATGGCCAGGGCCAGGGAGCTGATAAGGAACGAAGCCGCGATGATAAAGAGGTACGCCGCCCCGGGAAAGGAGCGGTTCAACACCATCTGCCTCACCAACGCAGCTGCGGCGGGGAACGCCGCGGCCAGGCGCATCTGGGCGGAGACCGGGACTTTCCTGGGCCGGGGCCTCGCCTCGCTGATACTGGTGCTCAACCCCGGCTGCGTGGTGCTTACCGGCGGCGTGTCCAGGGCCAGGAAGTGGTTCCTGCCGGCCATGAAGAAGGTGCTGCGCGAGCAGCAGCTCAAGACGCCATTCTCGCGGGTGAAGATACGCATCTCGGACGACGCGGACCTGGGCTCGCACGGGGCGGCCCTGTTCGGGCTGGACCGGGCGCTGAAATAGCGGCGGACGGGGTGAACGGAGCGTAATAGTGGCGAAGAAGCTGATACTAGCGGGGGTCATAGCGGCGTCGGCCATCCCGGCCGGGGCCTACGACCTGCCTTCGTCCACCGGCACGCACCGGGTGCAGTTCGAGGCGGACCAGGCCAGCTTCAACGAGTACACTCGCGTGATAGGGCTGGAGGGGAACGTCAGGCTGGAGGAGCTATCCCCTCAGGGCAAGCAGCTGAAGCTGATACGCGCCAGGGAGCTGGTGGTGAACATGGCCAGCCGCACGGTTACGGCCCCTTCCGACTTTGTGATGGACGACGACACGGGTACGGTGTACGGCAAAAGCGCGTTCTTCGATTACGGCAACGACACCGGCTACATCAAGGACGGCCGGTTCCAGCATATGAACTTCATCTTCCGCGGCCGCTCGGTGAGCTTCGGCCCGGACGGCTACGTCTACAAGAAGGCCAGCCTGACCAGCTGCGACCAGGAGCCGCCGCATTACCGTCTGCGGGCCTCCCGCATCTACCTTGCCCCGAACAGGTACTTCCTCGCCTACAACACCTTCTTCTTCCTCGGCAAGATACCGATCTTCTACTTCCCGGTCATCTATAAGCCCATGGGCAGAGGCACGCCGTTCGTCAGCAGTTTCTACCCCGGTTACGACGAGCGCAACGGCTTCTTCGTGAAGTCCAACTACGTCTACAGGGTGAACCCGAACATGCGGGTCAAGGCCTACCTGGACTATTTCGACAAGCGCGGCGTCGGGACGGGCGGCGAGGTGGACTACCGCAAGCCCGGCAAGAACATCACCAACCTGTCCGCCTACCGCATACGCGAGTACAACAGGGAGAGCGACCGCTGGGGCGTGAACGGCGGATTCTGGCACCTGCTGAACCGATTCAATGAGTCCGACCCGGCCCAGTACTACAGCCAGTCCTTCTTCCGCCTGCTGTCGGACCCGTACTTCAACAACGATTTTTTCCGCACCAACCCTTTCGCCGTCAGCCCGGATAAGCAGGCCAGCATAGCCTTCACCCGTAAGAGCAACTATACCGTGACGCGGCTGAGCGCTTACGGCAGGGACAAGATCTCGCCCGCGAACCCGGAGAAATTCGTCAAAGATTACGAGTCGGCCCCCAGGCTGGATTTTAACACCGTGCCGTTCAAGATAGTGAAGCTGCCGGTGCTGAACTCCTTCGCCGGCTACTTCGAGAACGCCAAGGAGCCCGGCCTTACCTACTACCAAAAGAAGGGCCGCGGCAACTGGACCTTCTCCAAGACGGTGCCGCTCAGCCGCCGGGTCATACTCTCCCCGTCCGTGTTCTACGACCAGGCGGTAAACCTCTCCACGGCTTCCGCGGTGGAAGACGCCTGGGTGGGGCGCTACGGCGGCAACCTCAATCTGCGCTACGACAGGCTGTGGGGCTCGCTGGACCTCCGCTACGCGATCACGCGCAGGGAGAAGGTGAACTCTTTCGCGGTGGACGCCCGCTCTCCCGACAAGGGGCAGGAACTGGAATCGCTTTACGCGGACCTGTTCATCATGCCGCGCCATAACGCCTATTTCAGGGCGCGGACCTCCTACGACCTGCGGAACTACTATGCCGCCTCTTTCGCGCACCGCATGGGTCCCATGACGGCGGAGGTTTATTACGCGCCAAGGCCCGCACTGGATATTTACGCCGAGGATTCGTACAGTTTCCTGTCCGGGAACAGGAGCTTCGTCACGCAGGCCACGTTCGGCGGCGGGGAGAGGTATTTCGGGGCCGGGGTGGCGAACTACAGCACGGACAAGGAGGCCTGGGTGCTGAACAACACATTCGGCTTCAGGCCGTGGCGGAACTCCAAGTGGCGCGCGGAAGCGGTGCTGCGCTACCGGCTGGTGCCGGACGGCGTGACCAGACTGGAATCCTTCAAATTCTTCGAGAAGGCCGTAACGCTTTACAGGGACTTCCACGATTTCAGGACGCGCTGGGACTTCAGGGTGCGGTCGGGCGGGGTGAACGAGTTCTTCTTCTTCGTGAACCTGAAGATGAACGACCCGGTGCGCTACGACAGCCTGGAGGAGAAGTCCAGGGAGTTCTGGCACCCGTGGCGCAAGGAAGGCGCGGTAAGGGACTAGCGGCGGCATATCCCGCTCGTTCGCCTGGGCGGGCGCGGCAGAAGAGGGCCGGCGTAGGCCTGGCCCTGACCACGCATAAACCGCATAGCGGTTTTGCGCGGCCCCGCCTCAGCGATTTTCGTTGAAAAATCGCCTCCGGCCTTGCGGCCCGGACGTGCGGCATGATTATGCCGCCCTTTTAGCCGGGCCTCACCCGAACGGCTCACTCGGGGACATGCCGCCGCTGCATTTAAGATGAATTTGAAAAATGATAAACTTTGGGTATAGGCAGGAATAAAACCATGAAAAAACCGCTTTGGCTTGTTACCGGAGGGGCCGGGTTCATAGGCTCCAACATAGTGGAGGAGCTGGTAAGGCGCGGCAAGCGCGTGCGCGTGTTCGATAATTTCTCCACCGGAAAGGCGGAGAATCTTGCGCCTTTTAAAGGCAAAATCGAGCTCGTTAAGGGCGACCTGCGGAGCCCGAAGGACTGCGCGAAGGCCATGAAGGGCGTGACCTACGTGCTGCATCAGGCCGCTTTCCGCTCGGTGCCGAAGTCGGTGGATAACCCGCTGGCCGCCCATGACAACAACGCCACCGGCACGCTGAACGCGCTTATGGCCGCCAGGGCCGCCGGCGTGAAGCGCTTCGTCTACGCCGCTACCAGCTCCGCCTACGGGGACTGCCCCGTGTTCCCGCAGACCGAGGACCTGCCCACCGCGCCCATCTCGCCTTACGCCGTCAGCAAGCTGGCCGGGGAGAACTACTGCCGCGTCTACGCGAAGACC
>DAIENX010000107.1:0-17198 GCA_027340875.1 Elusimicrobiota bacterium | reverse complement strand
GGTAAAAACTGGGCCCAGTAGGACTTGAACCTACGACCCAGCGATTATGAGTCGCTTGCTCTAACCAACTGAGCTATGGGCCCGTAAATCCCCGTACGTCTATAAGCATTCTAGCATTTCCGGCCCCCTCTTTCAATCCGGGGCCGGCAAAGAAAAAGGGCGCGTCCCCAGCGGGGAACACGCCCTTTCCTTCCAGCTCCGTTACTTCTTTTCGGCAGGCGCGGCCGGAGCCGTAGCGGCCTCGGCCTTCGCCTTGGCGAAGTCGCCGGCCATGACGAAGGATATCCTGTCCAGCGGTATCCACTTGGCGAACGCCGCCTTGATCTGCTCCGCGGTCAGCGCCGACACCTTCTTCTCCATGTCGCCGTCCCAGGCCATGGTGCGGCCCAGGTACTCGTTCGAGGCTAGCTGCGAGACCAGGCGCGCGTCGTTGGCGCGGCCCACCTTGCGGCTCTGCAGCCAGCCGTCCTTGGCCTCGGCTATTTCCTTCTCGGTGAAGCCGTCCTTCGCCACGCTGGCCAGCTCCTCCCTGAAGGCGGTCTTCAGCTTCTCGGCGTTCTTGGGGTTGAATATCGCGTAGGCCAGGAACCTCGCGTACTCGTCCAGCGAGTTCACGGACACATAGGAGCCCACCCCGTAGCTCAGGCCCTCCTTCTGGCGTATGCGCACGGCCAGGCGGGAGTTCAGGAAGCCGCCGCCGGTCATGAAGTTCGCCAGCGTCAGGGCCGGGTACTCGGGATTATCGTCGCGCATAGCGAAGTTCACCCCGAGGTACGTGTTGGCGTTGGCCTTGTCGGGCGTTTCTATGGCGACGTCCTCCGGGGCTATATCCTTGTAACTGTAGACCAGACGGGAGAACGGCTTGGGGCTGATCCAGCCGCCGAACAGCTCCTCCGCCAGCGCCTTGAACTCCTTCGGGTCGAAGTCGCCCACCACGGCCAGCTGGCCGGAGGAAGCGCCGTAGAAGTCCTTGTGGAAGGCCTTCACCTGGTCCAGCGTGACGGCCTTGATGCCCGCTATCTGCTCGTCGAAGGTCGGAGTGTAGCGCACGTCCTCTTTCGGGTACGGGGACAGATGCCGGTAGAACTCCTGGATCGCCAGGGCCTCAGGGTCGCTCTTCTGTTCCTCTATTCCGGCCAGCTCCTCCTGTTTCAACGTCGCGAATTCGCTCTCCGGGAACGCCGGCTCCTTCAGCACCTCGGCCGCCAGCCTCAGCGCGGCCGCCAGGTTCTCCTTGTCCGTTTCGAGCGACACGTAGCCGCCGCCGATGGACGCCCGCGTCTTCAGGCGGTCGAACTCGTCCTGTATCTGCTGGCGCGTGTGATGCAGCGTGCCGCGCATCAGCATGGAGCCGGTCAGGTCGGAGACCTCGGCCATGTTCTTCAAACTCTCCTCGGAACCCATCTTCAGGTTCAGGAGCAGCCGTATGCTGGAGCCGCGGGTCTTCTTGGGCAGCATGGCCAGCTTGAGGCCGTCCTTCAGGGACTCGTGCAGCGTGCGCTTGTCTATATTCTCGGTGGAAGGGTCGAAAGCCTCCCCGGCCTCCACCGCCTTGCCGCCCTTGTAGTCCTTCACCAGCGCGGCCACGTCCGGCGCCGCCGGGATCTCCGCGCGCTCCGGCTTCTCCGTGGGGTAGAACAGGCCGAGCGTGCGGTTGCTGCTCTTCAGGTAATGCTCCGCCGCCCGCTTGACGTCGTCGAGCGTCACGGCTTTCACCTGGTCCCTGCGGATGAAGAACAGGCGCCAGTCGCCGGAGGCTATGGACTCGGAAAGCCGCATGCCCACGCGGTCGGGAGATTTCAATGTGAGGTCGATGTCCTTGAGAATGGCGGTCTTGGCCCTGTCCACCTCCTCCTGCGTGAAGTCCCGCGAGGAGGCGCCCTCCACCAGCTTCAGCAGCTCGTCGCGGACGTCCTCCAGCGAGCCTTCCTTGCGCACGCTGGCGCCGAGGATCATCAGGCCGCCCTCGCGCAGGTCATAATTGAAAGCGAAGGCCATCGCGGCCTTCTTGGTGTCTACCAGCGCCTTGTAGAGGCGGCCGGCAGGCGTGTCGCCGAGCACGAAAGCCAGCACGTCCAGCGCCGCGCTGTCCTTCTCGGAGGAGGCCGGCACGTGGTAGGCGGCCATCACTTCCTGCGTATCGCCCACGCGGCGCAGGATGACCTGGCGCTCGCCGTCCTGGGTCGGGTCCTGGGTATAGGTCCTCTGCAGCGCCCGCTTGGGCCTGGGGATGGCGCCGAACTTCTTCTGTATCTGGGCCAGCGTCTTGGCCGGGTCGAAGTCTCCGGCCACGGTGAGCACGGCGTTATCCGGCTGGTACCAGTTATGATAGAAGGCCTGCAGGCGGCCTATCGGCACGTTCTCGATGTCGGAACGCGCGCCGATGATCGCCTTGCCGTAGTTGTGCCACAGATAGGCCTCGGACATGACCCGCTCCATCAGTATGCCGCGCGGGTTGTTCTCTCCGGATTCGAACTCGTTGCGCACGACCGTCATCTCGGAATCCAGGTCCTTCTTGGCGATGTTGCTGTTGACCATGCGGTCCGCCTCGAGGCTGAGGGCCCAGTCCAGGTTGGCGTCCGTGGCGGCGAAGGTCTCGAAATAGTTGGTGCGGTCGTAACTTGTGGAAGCGTTAGGCGAGGTGCCGTGCGCCGTGAGCTCCTGCGGGATGTTCGGGTGCTTGGGAGTGCCCTTGAACATCAGGTGCTCGAGCAGGTGGGCCATGCCGGTCTCTCCGTAGTTCTCGTTGCGCGAGCCGACCTCGTAGGTGACGTTCACCGTTATCGTGGGCTTGGTGTGGTCCGGGAACAGCAGCACCTTCAGCCCATTGGGGAGCATGTACTCGTCTATGCCCTCCACCGAGGCGCCCTTGGTCACTCCCGGCGGCAGGGCCGCCATAGAGAAAGTATAGGCCGGCAGCAGCGCGGCCGCCAGCATAACTGCGAATAGCCTGTTCTTCATTGTTCCTCCACTTGGAGCGTGTCCGACATAAGGCTTTCATGGCGAAATTGACGATTTTGTTGACGAGCCGAAGCGGCGCGAGACGAGCATCCTCTACGAGAGGCTGTAAGTCGAGCGGCGCAAGGCGCAGGCCAAAAGCGGCAATTGCAGACGAAATCGCTTATGTCGGACAGGCTCCTAAGATGCAGCGGGATCATGCGGATGTATAATCTTACCAAAATCCTGCGGGTAAAAACCGTTAGCAAGAATAGCGGCTGCAGCGCCGCTCACATGCGCGATTTTTTTGTCGGCCGCCTCCTCATTGGCTGTCACACCGGCTTGGTCAATAGCAGAAGCGGGATCTTATGATTTTTTAATCTGTCCGACCGTTATCCACGTATAAATCTCATGCCCGATCAAAGCGCCGAGCATACAGGTTGCCACCGGAAGCATGAAATGGAATATTCTCGGCAAGCAGGCATAGCCATTCGAGCCAAGAAGATGCGGGATAACTATGCCAGCAAATCCTCCTATCAATTTTCCGGGGTCGAGATTGAGTTTCATATGGTTTCCTTAAAAACGTCTATTTTAACAATTTCGTCGGCATTTAGCGGCGTGGCGGTGGGGATATCGTGAAGTTATTCAGAACATTCTCTCACCGGCATTTATTCGAAGGGTTTACATATACAACAACAGGTATGATAAAAAAGACCGGAGGGTTCCCCCCCGGTCAATAACTGCAAATAAATTAACTCCGGAATAGTGTTACCATTCCAGCCCGATAATCAGTGCTTATGGTCGTGGGCTTCGCAGGCGTCCATGCCGAAGAGGGGCTTGCCGTCGGCGAAGGGCGAGATGGCGCGCAGGCGCTCTATGATGGGCGGCAGCTCGCGGATAATGTAGTCCACCTCTTCCTCGGTGTTGTAGACGCTCAGGGAGAAGCGCACGGAGCCGTGGGCGTAGGTCTGCGGCACGGCCATGGACATCAGCACGTGGGAGGGCTCGAGAGAGCCGGAGGTGCAGGCCGAGCCGGAGCTGGCGCAGATGCCCTTTTCGCTGAGCATCAACAGTATGGACTCGCCCTCGATGTACTCAAAGCTTATGTTGGCGGTGTTGGGCAGGCGGTCGGCGCCGCCGGCGTTGACGCGGGAGTTGGGGATCTTCAGCAGGCCGGCCTCGAGCCTGTCGCGCAGGCCCTTCACGTAGGTGTTCTCTTTCTCGATGTGGGCTAAAGCCAGTTCCGCGGCCTTGCCCAGGCCGGCGATATAGGGCACGTTCTCGGTTCCGGCGCGGCGGCCGTGCTCCTGGTGGCCGCCCATCATGAACGGCATGAAGCGCGTGCCCTTGCGCACGTACAGCACGCCTATGCCCTTGGGCGCGTGCAGCTTGTGGCCGGAGATGGAGAGCATGTCTATCTTAGTGTCTTTGAGGTTTATCGGTATCTTGCCGGCGGCCTGGACGGCGTCGGTATGGAACAGGGCGCCCTTGGCGTGCGTGATGCGGGCGGCCTCTTCCACCGGGTATACCACGCCGGTCTCGTTATTGGCCCACATGATGGAGACTATGGCGGTCTCCGGGGTTAGCGCGACCTTGAGGTCCTCGAGGTTTATCTGGCCGGCGCCGTCCACCGGCAGGTAGGTGACGCGCCAGCCCTGGGATTCCAGGTGCTTGCAGACGTTGAGGACCGCGGGATGCTCCACCCTGGTGGTGATGATGTGCTTCTTCTCGGGGAAGGAGCGCACGGCGGACCAGATGGCGGTGGAATCGGCCTCGGTGCCGCAGCTGGTGAATATTATCTCGGAGGTCTCGCAGCCGAGGAGCTTGGCCACGCGCTCGCGGCCGAGGTCCAGGTACTTCTGGTTGCCGCCGCCGAAGAAATGCATGCTGGACGGGTTGCCGTAGAGTTCGTTGAAGAACGGCTCCATCTCCTTTGCCACTTCCGGAGCCACCCTGCTCGTCGCGTTATTATCGAAATAATAGACCTTTTCCATATCTCCTCTCTTTCATAAGGAGCTCCTGCTTTCTGAAACTCCCTGAGGCGGCGCGGGGACCGGGTTAGCAAAACCGCCTCGGAGGCCGAGGCTTGCGAAGCGCCGAGGCCGAGAGCCGGAAGCGCGCGCACGGTGTGCGCGACGCTGTTTTTGCGTTCCGGTCCCCGTGACGCCGACCCTACTCCGCTACTATCTCCAGCGCCGGGTCGATGCGCTCCTTCAGCTCCTTCTCCACCACGTTCTTCAGCGTGGCGCCGGAGGAAGGGCAGCCATGGCACATGCCCAGGAAGCGCAGCTTCACTTTCTGGCCATCTATGTCCACCAGCTCTATCCAGCCGCCGTCGGCCTTCAGCTTGGGGTTCACTTCCTCGGCCAGCACCTTCTCTATCATCTTGATCTTCTCTACCACGGTCATGTTCGCGAAGCGCTTGTGTTCCGCCTCGGCCCAGTAATCCTTGAGGATCTTCTCGATCTCGCCCTTGCACTGGCCGCAGCCGCCGCCGGCCTTGGTGAAATTGGTCACCTCGTCCACGGTCTTCAGGTTGTTGAGCTTTATGGCCTTGAGGATATGGCTCTCCGTCACGTTGAAGCACTTGCAGACCACGCGCTCGCCCACCCCGATGATGACCTTCTCGGTCTTGCCGCCGCGGTAGTTCTTTATGGCGGCCTCAAGCGCCTCCATGCCCATCACGGAGCAATGCATCTTCTCGCCGGGCAGGCCGCCGAGGAAATCCGCTATCTGCTGGTTGGTTATCTTCGCCGCGTCGTCGAGCTTCATGCCCTTCACCATCTCGGTCAGCGCCGAGGAGGAGGCGATCGCGCTCGCGCAGCCGAAGGTCTTGAACTTGGCGTCGGTGATGGTGTCGGTGGCCTTGTCTATCTTAAGCGTCAGCTTCAACGCGTCGCCGCAGACTATGCTGCCCACCTCGCCCACGGCGTCCGGGTTCTCCACCTCTCCCACGTTGCGGGGGTTCTTGAAATGCTCGTATACCTTTTCGGTGTAATTCCACATAGAAATACCTCTGATACGGTGCGATTCGGCAGGAACTACCAGGAGAGAGGCCGGTACCTATATTTTATCAAATTCGGGGCTTTTTGCCCTGTCAGGCCGGACCCCGGGCGGCCAGCCCCTTGGCCAGCTGCAGCGCCCCGTTCACCACCTGCATGGCCGCGGAGGGCGGCGTATAATAGCCGCTCTGCTTCGTGGTGCGCCTGCGCACCACTATCAGCTCCACTTCCCCGGTGCTGGACGGCTCGTAGACCAGGTCCACGTCGCCGCCGCCGGGGCCGCTAAGGCCGCCCAGCAGGAAGCCGGAGAGACTGGCCATCAGGCTTTTCTCCGTCCTCCCCGGCAGCAGGTCCCTGTAATCCTTCAGCAGGCCGAAGCCCCGCTTGGCCAGCACCACGCAGTACAGGTACGGGAAGTCCTTGCCCTGCACGCTGTTTATCGAAAGCTGCACCTGCACGCCGTAGAAACCCTCCGGCGCGCCGACCAGCTTGACCATCAGCCGCGCGTCCTCCGGCTCCTTGCCGCCGGACTTGGTGGACGCCAGCGACAGCATGGGCTGCACCTGTACGTCGCTGCCGGGCTTCAGCGCGGCCATCACGTTCTCCAGCGCGTTTATCTTTATGATCAGCTTGTCCTTCTTCAGGTAGTCGCGCGTTCCTATGAACCAGAGCGGCAGCAGCAGCACGGCCGCGTCCAGGCCGAACGGCAGCCAGGCCCCGTCGGGGAACGAGAAGGTCGCGGCGGCTATACCGTACGCTATAGCGCAGGCCAGCGCCGTGACGCCGAGGCCTACCTGGCCGCTGGTGCTGGTGGCGTCGAAGAAATCCTCGTCCCAGCGCCTGAGCTCGTCGGCGCGCTTCCTGACCTTGATATACTCATCTGGGGTCACGCGAGCCCAGCTTTCCTCTCCGGAGATCCTGGGCGCGGCGTCGTAGCCCGAGTTCATCCCGAGCAGCTGGGCGAAGATCAGCACGATGAAACCCGGCCAGAACCCCAGCGTTACCTGCACCCCGAGGCCTACGGCCAGCAGGCCCAACACCAGCGCCATGCGGGCCCTGTACGGCAGCCCGCCGGCGATGAAGAATTTTATCTCCCCGTCCTTCTGCGGCGGCGGCAATATGCTCATATGGTCTCCCTTGCGGCGCAGGCCTCGGCGGCCGGCAGCAGCTCCCCGTAGCCGGCCTTCTCCCAGTACAGCGGGCAGCCGCCGTTGCAGGCGGCCAGGTGCCGGCAGGTCCTGCATTTCTCGTGCGCGAAGCCTTTCTCCCTGAACCAGGCGAACTCGGGCCCGTTCCAGAGCTTTTTAAAATTGCCTTTTTCCTTTAGCATGTTGCCCAGCGGCTTCGGATAGCTCGAGCAGGGCAGCACGTCGCCGTTCGGCGCCACGCTGAGCAGGCCGTCGCAGGCGGCGCAGCCCTTGTTGCCGAGCCCCCGGGCGATAGGATTGAAGATGCACAACGGCGTGGGCGAATACCACATGAACTCGAGTCCGCGCTTCTCCGCCAGTTCCTTCACCCTCTCTACCAGCGGACCGGCCTCCGTATAGGAGACGAAGGTGTCGGAGAGATTATTGCCCGCCGAGCCCACCGGCATCAGCAGGTTCATCGAGAACTTGTCCAGGCCGAGGGACTTCACCAGGTCCAGTATGCCCTCCAGGCCGTCCTTGTTCAGAGCCGAGACCGTGGTGTTGGTGTGCACCCGTATCCCGGCCTTCATGAAATTCTCTATGCCGCGGACGGTGCGCTCGAAGGCGCCTGTATGCGCCGCGATGGCGTCGTGCAGCTTCGCCGAACCGGCCTCCACGCTGACCTGGGCCGAGTCCAGCCCGGCCGCTTTAAGGCGCTTCACGGTGCGGCCGTCGGCCAGCGTGCCGTTGGTTATCAGGTTGGCCCACAAGCCGAGCGACTTGGCGTGGGCCACCAGCTCAGGCAGCTCCCGCCGCAGCAGCGGCTCTCCGCCGGTGAAGCTCACCGAGGGGACCTCCGCCTCGCCGGCTATCATGCCAAGTATTTCTTTCAGCGAAGAAGCGGGCAGGTCCGGGTGCTCCTCGTCCTTCTTGCAGCCGCAGCCGGCATAGCAGAAGCGGCAGGCGAGGTTGCACCGGTAGGTCACGGCTATCTCGCTCAGGACCGGCAGCGCGTTGTGCCCGAGCGCGAAAGGCTTCACCTCAAGCGCCTTCCTGCCGCCCTCCTCTCCGGCGCAGCCCTTCAGCAGCGCCATCAGGTCGCGGAAGAAATAGTAGACGTCCAGCGATACCGCCTCGCGCTTCTCCGGCGGATAGGCCTCCACCACGGAGACGGCGCTGCCGCCGTCCAGGACGAACTTCAGCAGCTTCGCGCCCTGCGCGTTCAGCTTATGGGCCTGGTTGGGGATCTTGATCAGCAAACGGTCGGCCTCGCGCACGCGCACGTAGGGCTTGATGCGCGCGGCGTAGCCGTCTATCCAGTCCACCCTCTTCTTCCAGTCCATAGCTCTAGTGGCCGCTGCTGACGCAGGCCGAATGGCAGGCCCCGTGGCACGCCGAGTGGCAGGCGGAATGACACGCGCTGTGGCAGGCATCGTGGCAGGCCGAGTGGCAGGCGTCGTGGCAGGCCGAGCCGGAGAAGGCGCCTTCGTAGCACATGGCCGAGCCGCGGAAAGCGTCGAAGCCTCCGGCGAAGTCGGCCGGCAGGGCCGTCTTCAGCCCGCCAGCCGCCTGCTGCGAGTTATTATAGAGCGGGTTGTTGTAATCCCGGCTGTAGTAATGCCGGCGGTAGCCGCCCCAGTAGAAGCCGGTATCGTCGTCCGTGCGCATGCCGGAATAACGGTCCACCTGCTTTCGATAATAGTCCCGGGTGGCCTCCATGTCGCAGTCCCAGGCCTTCTGCTGCACGCCGTCGCCCAGCGCGCGCACGGCCGCGGTGGCGGAAACCTCGTCTATGCTGCCGTCCGGCCGTATCGCCGCCAGCAGGGAGTTCTCGTAGGGGTCCATGCTGACCGAGGCTCCCTGTACCCTCTCCACCACCAGCGGGGTGCCGCTCTTTATCTTCAGCAGCCCCTTCCTCTCCATGTTCCCCACCATCAGCCCGAGCAGCTCGGCCAGCGGAAGGCCCATCACCACGCCGGCCTCCAGCGGGCTGAGGTCCTTCGCTATCTTGCCGGGCACGCGGAAAGAGCTCACCTGCGCCTTAGGCGGCTCCCACTCGGTACCGTCCCAGTTCACCGCGGAGATGCCGGCCTGCGCGGTCAGCATCGCGTTGTGCTTCACAGTCATCACCACGAAGGGCAGCAGCACGAACACTACGGCCAGGGCTATCAGGACCAGCAGGGTCCCCCGGCGGTTCATAGGCAGCGAGGCGAGCATGCTGCCCGGGAAATAGCGGTTCAGATAGTACTTTTCGGCGGCCGGCCTGTATTCCATCTTCTCCGGCAGCCCCTTCGTAAGGCTGCCGTACGTCATCGTGTTCAGGCCGAAATGCGATGCGTCCAGATAGACCTGCACCTGGAAATGGTAGCGCCGCTCCAGGTTCTTGCGGAAGAAGCGCACGCTGAAGATGTCCCTGCCTTCCGCGTTCTTTACCGTCGGGTAGTCTATGGAATATCGCTCGTTGACGAATTTCTCCGTCATGAAGCCGAGGCCGGAGAGCGTCTTCTCGTCCACCTGCGGCGAAGCGAGCGCGACCGGGAAACGGACGGTAAGAGCCCCGTGCTCCATCGGGTCGTCCCACTGCACGGGCGACCAGTTGAAGACCGCGAGCTTCTTCTCCCCCGCCGTGGTCTGGGTCAGGTTACCGGAAGCCTGCAGGTCCGCCGCGTAGCGGAAGAAGTAGGTGATCTCCCCCGAGGTGACGGCCTGGCCGCCGGCCAGCACTATGTCGTACTTCCGGTCCGACAGCTTCTTTATGTCGAGCTGGTACTTGTTGCCGGAGGAGTCCAGCGCGTAGGCGCGTCCCATGTCGAAGACCGGAGTCTCCTGGAAGCCCTCGAAGTAGAAGCCGTGCAGCTGGCCGCTGCCGGCCCAGCGCACCGCGTAAGCGACCTGCGCCTTGCCGTCCCGGTCCAGTATCACCTCGGTCTCCGCCCATTTCATCCCGAAGCCGGCCAGCGCGGCGCGCGGCAGGGCCAGAAGCGCCGCCAGCAGAAGATATCTGGTTCTTATCATGTTCCCCTCATCAGTCGAATTCGCTCCTGACGGAGCCTCGGTCCAGCGCCAGGCCGCCCCAGAGGCACAGCCCCCCGTGCAGCATGGAGGTCAGCCTTAAAAAGAAAGCCGCGGTCCTCACCGCGCCGTTGAAGTCCGGCGCCAGCGGTATATCCCCGTACATCAGCGGGCGCGGCACGGCCAGCCACGGGTAGCCCAGCACCAGCAGGGCCGCGGCGGCGTTCAGGTAGAGCATCCAGACGGCGCCGCGGCGGGCCCATTCCCTCCTGGCCAGCACGCCGATGGAAAGACCGAGGCCGGAAGACCAGAAGAGCAGCATGAAGACGAAGAAGGGGAGCGTGTGCCGCACCATCAGCGCGGCCAGCGGCGGCAGGTCGATAGGAAGCGTGGAATGGACCAGGCTCAGGTAGAACGCGGGAGTGGAGAGCACCTCCGCCAGCGTCAGCAGGTCGTACGCCGCCCGCGAGGCCATGACGGCGCAGGCCGCCGCGACGGCCAGCGAGACGTAGGACAGCACCCTGGATCTCCCCTCCGGAACGAGCTTCATCCCGGCTCTGATTATATAACTTTTGCGCTTTACCGGCGGATATAAAAAATATTTAATAATAGCGCGCCTGCAGACCTAAACCCGCGGCGCCGGAGCCTTTATGCCAGTGAAACTTGTCAGACAATATACCGTGTTCCTGCCGAACGTGCCGGGCGCCCTCTCCAAGTTCGTGGAGCTGTTCGCCAACGAGGGCGTGAACATCATCGGCATCGCCTCGGAGATCCGCGACGACTCCGGCGTAGTGCGCGTGGCGGTGGACGCGGACCGCAAGGTCAGCCATATCCTGACCGGAGCCGGCTTCACCACGATAGAGACCCCGATGATCTCCCTCGAGCTGCCGGACAAACCCGGCCAGCTCCTCCAGCTGGCGAAAGCGCTGAGCGAGCACAAGATCAACATCACCACCGTGTACGGCACTTCGATAGGCGGCGCCGACGGCAGGCTGCTGCTGAACGCCTCCGACCCCGAGAAGGCCATAGAAGTGCTGAAGGGCGAGCTGGGACTGAAGTAGCCTCACTGCCTGAAAAAAGGACCGCCGCCTTTCGGGCGGCGGTTCTTTTTTTGTCCCCGGCAGGTTCAGCGGAACTTGGCGGCCACCCTGCGGTAGGCCTCCCGGAACGGCACGCCGGACTTCACCAGCCGGTAGGCCTCCTCCGTGGCGAACAGCTCCGGAGCCAGAACGCAGCGCTCCGGGACGAACCTCAGCCCGGCCACCACCTTCGCCATGATCCGCAGCGAGGCCAGCACGGCGTCCAGGCTGGCGAACAGCGGCCCTTTGCCCAGCTGCGCGTCGCGGTTGTAGCCGGACGGCAGGTTGCCGGCCAGCGACAGCGCCTTGAACTCCTCGCCCAGCACGACGTGGTACTTCCCCCTGACCAGTTCCAGCACGTCGGGGTTCTTTTTTTGCGGCATTATCGAGCTGCCGGTACAGAACTCCTTCGGCAGCGCCACGAAACCGAACTCCGGCGCGCTGAAGTAGATGAGGTCCGTGGCCAGCTTGTTCAGCGTCAGCATCACCTGCGAACACAGATGCATCACCGCCGGCTCGAACTTGCTGCGGGTGAACTGGGCGTAGATGGGGTTCTCTATGGCCTTCGAGAAGCCCATCAGCCGCGCGCTGTAGGCCTTGTCTATCCCGAGCACAGGCACGCCGAAGCCGGCGGCCGAGCCCAGCGGGGACTGGTCCAGCAGCTTCATCAAAAAGTCCGCGTGTCCGGAATCGTCCGCCGCGGCCGCGGCGAAGCAGCCCAGCCAGGCGCCGGCCGTGGTCGGCATCGCGCGGCGCGTATGCGTGTAGCCAGGCAGGGCCGTGCCGCCCTGCTTAGCCGCCAGCTTCTTGCAGGCCCCGGCGAAGGCGGCCAGCGCCGCTTTCATCTCCGCCAGCGCGTCCCGTTCGTAGAGCCGCAGCGCGGTCAGCACCTGGTCGTTGCGGGAACGGCCGGTATGCACCTTCCTGCCGGCCGCGCCGTACCTGGCCGTAAGCCGGCTCTCTATGGCCGTGTGGCAGTCCTCGTCCTCCGGCCTTATCCTGAACTCGCCTGCGGCGTCCAGGGCCAGTATCTCTTCGAGGCCGGCGATGATCTCTTTCAGCTCGCCCGACGTCAGCAGTCCGGCCTTTCTCAGGGCCCGCGCGTGCGCGAGCGACGCGGCGCAGTCGTACTTCACCAGCCTGCGGTCGAGCAGGTAGTCGTCCCCTACGGTGAAGGACTCTATATCCTTGTCGAGGTCGTACCCCTTCGCCCAGAGCTTCATCAGTTGCTCCCGGAGTGCTTCTTCATGATGGCGCTGTGGGCCATCAGCCGCGTGGCGTGGATCTTTATGAAGCCCTCGGAATCCTTCTGGTTGAAGCCGCCGGCCACGTCCATGCTGGAGAGCTCCTTGTCATAGAGCGAGCTGGGGCTCTCGCGCCCTATCACCATCACGTTGCCCTTGTAGAGCTTCAGCGTGACGCTGCCGTCTATGGCCTTCTGGCTCTCGTTGACCGCGGCCATCAGGAAGTCCATCTCGGGGCTGAACCAGAAGCCGTTGTAGACCAGCTCCGCGAACTTGGGCGAGAACATGTCGCGCAGCCGCATCACCTCGCGGTCCATCGCTATGCCTTCTATGTCCTTATGCGCGGCGTAAAGTATGGTGCCGCCGGGGGTCTCGTACACGCCGCGCGACTTGATGCCCACGAAGCGGTTCTCGACCATGTCTATGCGGCCTATGCCGTTCTTCGAGCCCAGGTCGTTGAGCAGGTTGAAGAGCTTCAGCGGGTCGGTCTCGCTTTTCCCGGTATTGAGGTTCGTGACCTTCACCGGCGCGCCGTCCTTGAAGACTATCTTTACCTTCGTCGGGGTGTTGGGCGCCTTCTCGGGCGAAACGGTCTTGGAGTAGATGTCCTCCGCGCATTCGTGCGCCGGGTCTTCCAGTATGCCCGCCTCGTGGCTGATATGCAGCAAATTGTCGTCCTCGCTGTACGGCTTGGCTATGGTGCTGCTGATCTCGATATTGTTGGCCTTGGCGTAGTTGATGAGGTCCGTGCGGCCGCGGAACTGGTTAAGGAACTCCTCGGTCTTCCACGGGGCTATGACCTTTATCTTCGGGTTCAGCGCGTAATAGGCCAGCTCGAAGCGCACCTGGTCGTTGCCCTTGCCGGTGGCGCCGTGCGAGACGTAGGCGGCCTTTTCCCTGGCCGCTATCTCTATCTGGCGCTTGGCGATGATGGGGCGCGCGGCGGAGGTGCCGAGCAGGTAGCGGCCCTCGTAGAGCGCGTTGGCTTTGAAGATGGGATAGATATAATCGGTGACCAGCTCCTTCTTGAGGTCCTCGATATATACCTTGGAGGCGCCGGCCTTCAGCGCCTTGCGCCTGGCCTTCTGGAAGTCGCCGGCCTGGCCGACGTCGGCGATGTAGGCTATCACGTCGTAGCCTTTGTTGATGAGCCACTTGAGGATGACCGAGGTGTCCAGGCCGCCGCTGTAGGCCAGCACCACTTTTTCTTTCTTTTTCATGTCGTTCTCCTTAAAGCCAAACTATTCAGCGCAGCTTCCGCCCGACTTACCTCACCGGGCACGCGGTCTCGCACACCGTGCTCGCCGCTCGTCACTCCTTCGCCGCGCTACGCAAGCGGCTTCAGTCCGCGACGGCCCGTCTCGGCAAGTCGGTCGTATCTGCGCAAACTAACCGCCGCCACCCGCGCACAACAAAGACCAATTACGCCTTTACTGCGTCCTTTCCGGCGACAACTCCGGCGGCCAGCAGCTCCCGCACCGCCGCGCAGGCCTCCTCCAGCTCCTCCGCCTTCACGTTGAGCGGGGGCAGGAAGCGGATGACCTTGCCGTCGGTGCAGTTGAGCAGCACGCGCTTCTTCTCGCGCAGGGCCACTATAAGCGGGTCTCCGGGTGAGGCCAGCTCCAGCCCGGCCAGCAGGCCGAGGCCGCGGACTTCCGACACGAGGGCCGGGAACTCGGCGCGTATGGCCTCGAGCTTAGTCTTCAGCAGGACGCCCATGGCGTTCACGTTCGCGAGCACGCCCTTCTCCATTACTTCCTTAATAACGGCTATGCCTGCGGCGCAGGCCACGGGGTTGCCGCCGAAGGTGGTGCCGTGCATGCCTGGGGCCAGCACGGAGGTCGCCTCGCCCGACGCCAGTATCGCCCCCAGCGGCAGGCCGCCGCCGATAGGCTTGGCCATCAGGACCAGGTCGGGTTTCACGCCGTAATGCTCGAAAGAGAAGAACTTCCCGGTCCGGCCGGCGCCGGACTGTATCTCGTCGGCTATTATAAGGAAGCCGTGCTCGGCGCGCAGCTTCTGCAGCTCGGCCGCGAACTCAGCGGAAACCGGCCTGACGCCGCCCTCCCCCTGCACGAACTCCAGCAGTACGGCGGCGGTGGAAGGCCCGACCGCGGCGCGCAGCGACGCCGGGTCGTTGAAGGCCGCGGTGCCGCAGCCGCCGAGGAACGGACCGAAGCCGTCGCGGTAGCCGGGGCGGTCCATCAGCGACAGCGCGCCCATCGTGCGGCCGTGGAAGGCGTTGCTCATCGAGACCAGCTCCGTCTTGCCGCGGGTGGAACCCCAGCGGCGGGCTATCTTCAGCGCGCCCTCTACGGCTTCGGTGCCGCTGTTGCAGAAGAATACCTTCTCGCAGCCGGAATATTTCACCAGCAGCTCGGCCAGCGCTATCTGAGGCTCCTGCAGGAAATAGTTGGAGACATGCACGTAGCGCGCCGCCTGCTCCGCTATGGCCGAAAGGACGGCCGGGTGCCCGTGGCCAAGCGCGTTAACGGCCACGCCGGAGATCATGTCCAGATATGTCTCCCCTGTCGGGGTGGTCAGGCGGGCGCCTTTTCCCTTCTCTATCTCGAGCGGGAGGCGCTTGTAGGTCTTCAGGAATACCGCCTGCTCTCTCTGCTGCTGGCTCATTTTTATTCTCCCCGCCTTCCGCTTTCTCCACGGAGGCTATTGCATAATCATACAAAATGTTGTATATTTATGCAAGCGGTCAAGGAGAAAGAAAGGATGATCAAGGCAATTATCGTCGGGGCTTCCGGTTATTCCGGCGCGGAGCTGATGCGGCTGCTCTCGTCGCGCGCCGACGTTTCCATAGATGCTGTCACCGCCAACACTTCCGCCGGGCAGCGCGTGGACGAGCTCTATCCCGCGCTCGCGGGCCGCGTGGACCTGAAGTTCGAGGAGTACGTGCCGGGCAGAATGAAGAAGGCCGACGTGGCCTTCGTGGCGCTGCCCTCCGGCCAGGGCATGGACGTGGTGCCTTCCCTGCTGGATACGGCCGAAAGGGTGATAGACCTGGGCGGCGACTTCAGGCTCCAGCGCACGGAGGAGTACCTGCGCTACTACGGCAAGGAGCACACGGCGAAGCACCTGCTGACGCAGGCCGTGTACGGCCTTCCCGAGGTCAATAAGGAAGATATTAAGAAGGCCCGCCTGGTCGCCAACCCCGGCTGCTACGCCACCAGCGTGATACTGGGCCTGCTGCCGGCCCTGGCCAAAGGCCTGGCGAAACCCGGGTCCATAGCGGTCAGCGCGGTGTCCGGGATCTCGGGCGCGGGCCGCACCGCCAAGGCGGACATGAACTTCACCGAGCTGAACGAGAACGTGCGCGCCTACAAGCCCGGCAGCCATCAGCACGTCCCGGAGATAGAGAGCGCTTTGCGCGCGGCCACCGGCCTCGAGCCCACGGTATCTTTCATCCCCCACCTGGTGCCGCTGACCCGCGGCATACATTCCACGATACACGCCGCGCTGGCCGCGAAGACCGACGCGGCGGCCGCGCTGGCCGTGTACGAGGACTTCTACAGGGACGCGGCCTTCGTGCGGGTCAAGAAGGGCATGCCGCAGATACAGGCGGTGGCGCGAAGCAACTACTGCGACATCGGCCTTTCCGTGGACGCGCGCACCGGCCACCTGACGGTCATGGCGGCCATAGACAACCTGGGCAAGGGCGCGGCCGGCCAGGCCATACAGAACATGAACATCATGTTCGGCCTGCCGGAGAAAGCCGGACTGAATTGAGCGGTATATAAAGGAGAGAAAAAGTAAATGATACAGGAAATCGCGGGCGGAGTTACGGCGGCGAATGGCTACAAGGCCGCCGGGCTGCATTGCGGTATAAAGCGGGCCAAGAAGGATCTTGCGCTGCTGGTCTCCGAGAGACCGGCGGCCTGCGGGGCGGTGTTCACCCAGAACGCGGTGCCTGGCGCGCCGGTCACGGCGTGCAAGGAACAGCTGGCCGCCTCCCGCTGGATACGCGCCGTTTCGGTCAACAGCGGCAACGCCAACGCCTGTACCGGCGCCAGGGGCCTGGAGGACGCCCGCACGATGATAGCGCAGACCGCGCTGGTCACCGGCCTTAAAAAGGAAGAGGTGCTGGTCTCCTCCACCGGCGTCATCGGCCAGTACCTGCCGATGGAAAAGATCATAGCCGGCCTGGCAGAGGCGGTACCTCAGCTCTCCGCCGAGGGCGGCCGCGCGGCCGCCGAGGCCATCATGACCACCGACACTTTCGTGAAGGAGCTGGCCGTGACGGTGCGGATCGACGGCGCCGAGGTCAAGCTGGGCGGCATGGCCAAGGGCTCGGGCATGATAGCCCCGAACATGGCCACGATGCTGGCCTTCATCTCCACCGACGCCGCGATAACCCCCGAGCTGCTGCAGAGGACGGTGAAGGACGTCGTGGACCGCTCGTTCAACCGCATAACCGTTGACGGCGACACCAGCACTAACGACATGGTGGTGGTGCTGGCCAACGGGCTGGCCGGCAACGCGCCGCTGGCCTCGGAGACGGACCCGGGCTACGCCGAGTTCACCGCGGCCCTGGAGCACCTGCTGGTGCGGCTCTCCAAGATGATAGTCATGGACGGCGAGGGCGCCACCAAGTTCGTGGAGGTGCAGGTGGTGGGCGCCGCCAGCCAGGATGACGCCGTAGCGGCCGCCCGCGCGATAGCCAGCTCCAACCTGGTGAAGACCGCCATCAACGGCGAGGACGCCAACTGGGGCCGCATCATGGCGGCGGTAGGCAACTCCGGCATCGGCTTCACCCCGGAGGAGACGGAGATACTCTTCGGCGAC
>DAIENX010000101.1:0-28154 GCA_027340875.1 Elusimicrobiota bacterium | reverse complement strand
GCACCGACTTCGCCACGGTAACCAAAGATCAGGTAAAACGAGTAGAATATCTGCTAAACACACGGCCGCGGAAATGTCTGGACTACAGGACCCCGGCCGAAGTTTTTAAGCAGGGTGTTGCACTTCGCGGTTGAATCCGGCCCAGGAAACATATTCCTTAAATCCCCAGAAGCAGGATTTGCTTGGTCTTTTATCAGGGTACCAGGAATCCGCATCGCTGTATAAGTTGCTCTAGCATTTACATGCAAAAGCGCCAACGGTGGCCAAGAAATAACAGGAACAACACTTCCTTTACTGAACGCACTGGCTCCTATGTCTGCAAAATGGTTTTCTACCCATGGCTCATATGAATCCGGAGCAAAGTTAAGGGTCTGATTGTAAACAATCAGATGGGCATCATCTGAAACATGTGGAACTGAAAACATATCCTGGGCAGCCAAGTGAAGAACATGTCCTAGGCTTTGATATGCGCCATCTTTGTTCTTTGCCGTATACTTATTTATAGCCTCTTCAATAAAATTTGTACCACCAGCGGTGATGTCGCCTTGCAATCGTGCCTGGGCGCTAGGCCAGGCACCAAATAGGCCGCGCTGATCCGTGGGCCGATAAAAATGATAAAGCCCCATAATCGAGGGAGAGTCCTCCAGCAATGCGCCATTCATTATCTGACCAACCTCGTGTGTGAGTTCGAAATATGGAAATTCTGATTTCGCATTGAGCAGCGAGACCGCATCAGCCGTCAAATATTTTTCATGTGTTAACCCATCATATGAATAACTGGAATTCGCCCCCAGCAATATTAAAGGGATAATTAATCCCAATACTTTTTTTATTTTTCGACTAGAAAAATAGAATCCCACAAAACCAACAAGGAAAACAAATATAAAAATTAGGCCAGTATAAGTTTTTGACCCTCGCAACCCTTCAGGAAACAGTCCAAAAACGCTAGCAAAATAGAAAATATTATTTAAAAAGTTAGCCCCGTCACTCCGCAGTGTAATCCAATCTAGCGGAATAGCAAAGATTACTGCTAGCGGAATAGATAAAAAACCAGCAATCACAAACCCTGTCTTGTTGTAATATCCAAACAATCGCGTACACACGGGTCTTGACACCAAGCGTGCAACACCTACCGCGACAATCCAAGCTAGTGTTATATATGGGAGACCGTAACTGCTACCAGCAGTTAAATCATAACTACCCTGATACACTAAGTATAGAGAAAGGCTCAACCCCCAAAACCAAACAACAGCATTGATTAACGAGAGAATAAATGCCTGCATCAAATTTCTTTCGTAAGGATTCTGTGTCATTCTTTGAGCCATTTTAACACGTCCTCCTTGGTCCAGTGCCCGTTTTCCACACCTAACATTAATCCGTCATGACCGAATTGTCGAGCGGGGAACTTTCCGCTTTTAACAAGATCCACAAAGAACTGAGCTGCCTCATTACCACCTATTTCAGCAAGACGTTTTGTCGCCCATTGGGCTGCCTCAAAATACCCATCCTCACGAATCGCGTTTGTAAGAAGGTTATATCGTCCAGAAAGTTCTGTTGTTGCCAATTGTATGCGAAGAATCCCCAACCGGCAACTATTCTTTTTCCCATAATCCGTAGAACCGTTCATTTCGCTTGTTAATTCTGGGATTACATCAGTAGCTTTCATTACTGCAAGAGTCTGCATAGCAAAGTCCTTGTAGGAGGATGCCTCTTTTACTGACTTTAGCGCCAAAGCTTTACCAGAGGAATCTCCTCGCACAGCAAGGGCTAAACCAGCAGATACCCTGACAAAAGGGAGCTCTTTTTCATTTTTCAAAGTATCCGACAATTGTTTTGCAAAAACGCTGGATTTTTCGCGCCCCATTTCCTGCATCAAGCTGACACGAAAATCGACATCCTTTTCAGATTGGAATTTTTCATTGATCGCTTTTTGTTTATCCTCATTAGATGCGGAATCAAGCAAAGCTCGAAAGACCTTAAACCGCTTACGTCCATCATGTTTCGCGTTATCAACGTACGATTGCAATAAGCTCCTGTTTTCCTTACTAACCGGCTCCATGTTTCTCAATGCACCGTCCCATTCCTTCCCTGTCCTTGCTTCATCCAGCTGTTTCAAGGAAACATCCGCCTTTTTGGATGCAACCTGTTGGTCATTGATATCAAGGTTGCCCTGTTCCGCTTTGACTATAGGGAGAACCGCAACAAAGCACAAGACAAAGCTTAATGACATTAATAATTTAGATTTCATATTCATTATCATACTCTCCCGCTCTCCCGGGGGCAAAGGGGTCAGGTCTTGATTTTTGACTGCACCGATAAAAACAGCCTCTCCGGCCCGGGGTATTTGCCCCGGTGCCAGAGAAGCTTTCTTTTTCCGCAGACGCACGCCTGCATCCATTCTCCCGCCCCCAACCAGTAAAGTTGCCGCTTAAACTAAACCAGATGCTGCTTTATCATATCGAAGGACTTCGCCCCGCTATATTATTCCGGAAAATAGTATAGGCCGCAGATTGACCATTGTCAATCTCGCTGGCGTCATTTTCGCGGAGGTTTTACGACGGGCGGATGGGTGGACAACCGGTAGCTGAAAACATAGCCAAAACGGGCTAAACCAGCCCCGGCGGGCCGGGGCCGTTCAGGCCATCTCAGGGCTGCAGGCGCGCGTCCTGCCGGCGCGCACGCGGGGCTGGACGTAGATCCAGCCGCAGCTGCGGACGTTCTTGATGCGGCGGGCCAGCTGCCGGCCCAGCCTGGCGCGCAGGCGGTAGGCCAGCGAGCAGAGCGCGGCATGGCATTCCGCGTCGCATCTGCCGAAGACGTGTTCGCACAATTCGGCTTCGCGCACGAACGCCGGGCTTTTCTCGAAAAGGGCGGCGAAGAATCGGAATTGTTCCGGGGAAAGCGGTATCGGCGGATATTTCGGCCTCAGCAGGCGCAGCCGGCGGCTCTCCAGCGTGAGGTCGCCCTTCTTAAGCAGGCCGCTGCTCCAGTCCGCGCGATGGAGCTGGCGTCTGACGAGCGCCAGCACCTCGGAATAGCGCTTGCCTTTCTCTATAAAGACGTCGGCCTTGCAGACCTCGTAGCTGCGTATGGCCTGCTCGGGGTCGCCGCTGAGTATCAGGATGGGTTTGGCGCGCAGACGCGCGTCGGAGCGGATGAAGCCGCAGATGGGAGCGGCGGTGGTCTCCCCTCCCAGGTGGTAATCCAGCAGGAAACAGTCGGGGAGATGGCGGCCGGCCAGCTCTATGGCTTCGGCGCAGTTTTTTGCCTGGTAGACCGTGAAACCTTCGACGCGAAAGAACCCGGCCAGGACCGTAAGCTCAATAGGATTGTCTTCGACTATCAGTATCGTGTTGCCCATACCTAACCGGAATTCATTATACTACAATGCCGCCCCTTAAAACGCCAAGGAGCTTCATTGAGGGGCATGAACGTGAGGATGGGTGGTTTCGCGGGTTCGGACAGCAAGGCCCGCCGAAGCGGGCCCGTCGTTCCTGCGGCCGTAAAGCCTTACAGCTGGTTGAACATCAGGTTGTGGATCAGGCCTTTGATGGGCATGTACGGTATGTGCAGGTCCTTGACCTTGTTGACCTTGTCGGCGGCGGCTATGTCCTTGGCGAAGGCCGAGTCCAGCGCGGAGACCGCGCCGCGGTCGCTGAAGTTGACCGCTATTTCGCGCACGTAGCGTATGGAGCGGGGCTGCAGGTTGAAGGAGCCTATGGTGCCGTAGGAACCGTCCACCGTCATGAACTTGGAGTGCAGGCGGTTGGGCAGCCCGCCCTCCTTCAGGTAGATGTGGGCGCCGGCCTTCACCAGCTCCGGGAAGCTGCCGAGTATCATAGCGCTCATGATCTTGTCGCCTATGGTCTCGAGCGAATTGGAGAGGATGTTGACCTCCACGCCGCGGGCCCGCGCGTCCAGCAGGGCCTGCTTCATCGACGGCATCAGCACGATGATGGCGTTCTCTATGTTGATGCGCCTCTCGGCGCCGTAGACGGCGCGCAGCATGGAAAGGAGTATATAGGGCTCCTGGCCGGGGTTGTTCCAGACTATGGAGGCGTCCGCGGCCCCCGCAGGGGCGCCGTCGTAATCGGCGGCATTGGCGCGCAGCGCCAGGCCGTCAACCGCCGCCTGCGCGTTCCAGGCCTCGGCGAAGAAGCGCATCGCGTCCTTTAGCGCCGGACCCTGCACCAGCACGTCGGTGTCGCGCCAGCGCTCTTCGCCGGCCATGTGGGAGTACTCGTTGCCGATGTTCATGCCGCCCAGCACCGCGTATTTGCCGTCGACTATCAGTATCTTGGAGTGGAACTCGTAATATTCCTTGCCCTGCGGCTGGTAGCGCAGCACCGGGATGCCGGCTGCCGCTATCTCGGCGAGGATCCCCTTGTCGTAGAGGCCGGCCGTGTCCTTGTCTATCATCAACCGCACGTCCAGGCCTTCCTTCTTCTTGGCCTTCAGGATGTCGGCGGTGTGGTGGCCGGTCTCGTCGTCATAAAAGGCCCAGGTGGTCAGGAAGATGCTCTTCTTGGCGGAGCGCATCAGCTCGGCGCGCTTGGGGAAGGAGGCCTCGCCGTTCACCAGCGGCTCTATGCGGTTGCCAGCGGAAAAAGGAGTGTTCTGCACCGCGGCCACGCCGTCAAGGAAGGCCCTGCCGGAGGATACCGGGGCGCCGGGCCTGGTGAGGGCCAGGTGGCGGGCCGTCATCTCGTCCCAGCTCTCCACGGCCGCCACGCCGGGCACGTTGCCGCTGGACTCCAGCTCCGCGCCCACGTACATCGAGAAAACGCGCGCGGCCTCTTCCGGCTTCATCTTGGCGCCGGCCGGGAAAAGCTTCTTCAGGCGGGGATCGCTGAGCACGCCGATTATGACCGGCTCCAGTATGCCCTGCTGGTAGGCCTGCCCCAGTTCCTTTACTATCGCGTCGTCTATCCTGGAGGGATGGTTCCAGTTCGAGGTGACCTGCTTGACCAGCCTTTCCTTGAAAGCCGCTATGAGGGCGGCCTTGTCCTGCTCCATGCCCGCGGCCGGCTTCGGTACGGCCGGAGCGGCGGACATGGCCCCGGGGCCGGCCTGGGCGCCCAGCTGGCCCAGCGCCTGCTGGCCGTAGCTGAGTTCGGCGAAGCAGGCGAAAAAGATGGCGAAAAAGCCGAAGAGCAGAAGATTGAGTATTTTGAGGTCGTAGACGTGGGTTCTGTGTACCATACCCATAGTCTAGCGGAACCGGCGCGGCCCCGTAAGGGCCGTGGGACCCGAAATATATAAAAAAAGGACCTACCTCCCGGGACAGAGGACCTACTGGTCCGCGGGGCGGGCCAGGAAGCGGGCGAAGTTGCGGGCGGTCTTGAGGGCCGTGGTAAAGGAACCGGCCTTCTTATAGGAAGGGGCCGCGTCCGAGACCTTCTCGATGACGCAGAGGCCGTTGCCTATGCCGTCCAGGAGTATGGGGTCCATGGCCTATCCGTAGGCGGCCTGCCAGGAGCGGACGTAGGCCTTCTCCATGTCCGCGCGGTTGGCGTCGTCGAGCACTATATAGCCTCCGGGGGCCACCGCGGGGAACGCGTCATAGAAGACAGACTCCCTGCCGTAGTCGTGATGCGGCGCGTCTATCAGCACCAGGTCGAAAGGCCCCATGGCCTCCAGCAGCCCTTTGGGCAGGGAGTAGGAAAGCAGCAGGCGCGTGCCGTAGAGTTTCGGTCTCAGCGGCGCTACCCTGAATTCGACCTTGGCGCTGCAATCGGAGGTTTCGAAGGCCTCTTTTGCCAGCGCGGAATAATGCGGGGAATCGTCTATGGAAAGCAGGTAATTCTCGGCCTCGCCGCAGATCTCGCGGGCCAGCATCAGCGAGGAGAAACCGGAACCGAACTCCAGTATGCGTTTCGCGTCAAGGGACCTGGCGAAAGCGGCGAGGAACCGGCAGGAAGCGGGGTCCAGGGCCCAGGAGCCGGGATGCTCCAGGCGCGAGACGTTCACCTTGTCCATTTCGGCTATCGCTTGGGAGATGTATCGGTTCATATTATATCCATTCCGTCGAGCGCGGCCCGCAGTTAAGAAGCAGGTCCAGCGCGGACATGTCCGGTTCGAAGCCGGGGAAGGCCTGCGGGTACTCGCGCGGCTCGAACTCCTGCCAGGCCAGCTTTATGCCGGCGTAGCTGAAAACGTTCGGGTCCAGGTAGGCCTTCGCCCCGGCCCCGGAGAGATATTCGTCCGCTCCGGCCGCCGCGCAGAGCCTGGCGAGCCTGGCGCTGGACGCTTCCCGCACGCCGAACTCGGAGGAGAACTTCACCGGCGTTTTGACGTCGAACCCTTCCTTCAGGAAGTCCATAGTGGCTATGGCCAGGTCCGCCAGCAGCCGGTAATCGCGCCCGTACAGCGCCTCCAGGGCCGGCAGATGCGCCTTGAAGAACGGCGCGCGCGCATAGTTCAGCTTTATCGCCTGCAGGTGGTCCGCCCGCCAGTCCGACGAATTGTCCAGCTCCACCTCGTTTATCCTCTGCGAGAACCTGCCCTTGGAGACCACCGGCGCGGTCAGGTACTGCCAGCCGCGCGGCGTGCGGACGCGGTTGCGGTTCTGGAACTCCCGCTTCTCGAACTGCACGTCGTCCAGGTAGATGAAGAGCTCCGCCCGCCGCATCTTCGCGAAGAAGCGCAGGCCGGGCCAGTACTGCAGTTGATGTATAGCCGCTCTCAATTCATTTCCTCGCCGTCACTATGAGCGCCGACCCTATGAAGACCCGGCCTAAAGTCGCCGCCCAGACCGCCTGGGCCAGCCAATAGTATAGAACTTTGAGCAGGCCTGTAAGAAATCCGCCCAGCCGGCCGCCGGTGCGATAGGGATCGCCCCGGGTAGGCCGCGAATTGCGTACGACTATGTTCCCTAAGCCGACCCGCTCCAGCATGAAGCGCAGCGTGCGCTCGCGGAAATTGAAATTATGAAGCACGGACGGCTTCATCTCCAGGGGGCGGAAGAGGCCCGCGGACGCCAGCCGGGCCAGCGGCAGGTGGAAAGCCGCGTTGAACTCGCGGATATAGATAACGCCGCCCGGCCTCAACAGGCTGTACAGCTCTGCCAGCACCGCACCGGGCTTGTCCATCAGGCAGAAGGCTTCGAAGACCGTAATAGCATCGAAGGCGGCCTTGTCCAGCATAGCCTCCTCCACCGACAGCGGGCTCACCTCGAACCCGGCCGTTTTCGCCTTCCGCGCCAGCTCCGGGTCCGGCTCCACCCCGGAGGCGCGCCAGCCCCTCGCGGCTGCGGCTTTCAGCAGCTCGCCGCCGGCGCACCCTACGTCCAGCAGCGCGCCTTTTGCGGGCCGCAGCTCCTCCAGCCGGTCCAACGCCTCTTCGAAAAGCCGTTCCTTGGCCGAAACATAGATATCGTCCTCAATGCCGGGCGCGTAGACAGGCGCGCCGAGATATTTCTCGTTCGCAAACGCCAGCCCGCAGGCCCCGCAGCTCTCAAGACCGTGCAGGTACTCGCCGGCCGCGCCGCCGCATACGGGACAGGCGCTCACCCCAGCAGCTCCTCTGCGGCGGCCAGGACGTCATGAGCTGGGATCGCGGCGAAACAGGCCATAGTGTCGCATTCGGGCTTATCGCACGGGGTTTCGCAATCGGGAGCCCCCTTGCTCAGTATGCGGCGCCTCTTCTCCGGCACCGAGGGCGCGAAGCGCACGTGGTCTCCGGGGCCGAAGATGCAGACCGTCCTGGCCCCGACCGCCGCCGCCAGATGCATCGGCCCGGTATTATTGGTTATGAAAACGTCCATCAGGGAATACAGCGCGGCGCTCTCCGGCACGGTATACCCGACGACGGCGTGCGCCCCGCCGGCCCCGGCTATGCCGTTCACCAGGCCGGCCTCGGCAGCCGAGCCGGTCACCAGAATAAGCGCCCCGGGGTATCTTTTCTTCAGCAGTCCGGCCAGTTCCTTCCACTTTTCGGCCGGCCAGCGTCTCGACGGCCGGAAGCCGCCGGGATTGAGCCCGATGACGGGACGGCCGGAAAGACCGCGCCGGGCCAGGTCCCCGGAAACCTTCGCCATGTCCTTTTCCGACGGAACGAACTTTATCCCGGTATCCCGCAGTTCCACGCCTAGCGGGAGCAGCAGGCGGCCGGTCATTTCCACCTCGCTGGCCTCCGCCGCCTTCTCCTCGAAGAGCGCATGGTCGCCGGCGGAACCCAGCCCCCTCAGTATCCTGCAGACGGAGAAACCGGGAGCGACCAGCAGGTTGATCAGCCTTACCTTCAGAAGCCCTCCGAAAGAGGAGACAAGGCTGAAATTCACCAGCGCGTCGTAGCCTTCCTTGCGCAGGTCCAGCAGTTTGAGGACCAGCCGCAGCAGGTCCAGCGGCCCCGGCGTGGCGCCCCACATCGGCACGGAATGCACCTTATCTATGCCGGGCACCCCCTCCGCTACGGAACGGCCGCGCTCCAGGCACAGCGTCTCCAGTACCGCTCCCGGATACGAGGCCTTCAGCGCTCTTACTGCCGGGGTCATCATCACCATGTCGCCCATGCCGGCCAGATTCACGAACAGGACCTTCCGCTTTCCTTCCACGCTCCAGGGCGCTGAGATGGTGGCGGGCGGGTTGTGCCGGCTGTCCTCCAGCCAGAGATGGAACACCGAGGCGGCGTAGATCCTGTCGTAGAGATTGCGCCTGCCGGAGGCGTGCTCGGCCAGCATGCGTCTGACGCCTTCCGGAGAGAGGACGCCGGCCTGCCTTACCCTGTCAGGGGAGAGCGCCTCCGCGGTGAAGGACTTGAGCCCCTTCTCCTGCCACTCGGCCAGCGGCACCTGGAAGCCGTGTTTGGGGGCGTTGAGTATCTCGGCCGGCAGCCGGTCCGACATCGCGCGGCGCAGCAGGTATTTCAGCCGGAAGCCGCGCGTCCTCTCCGCCAGCGGGATACCGGCCATGAATTCCACCAGCCTGGTATCCAGAAAAGGCACGCGCAGCTCCAGCGAGTTGGCCATCGAGGCGCGGTCGGCCAGGCAGAGCAGGTCGTCTGGGAGATACGAACCCAGCTCGAAGCCGAAGATATCGTCGGGGCCCTCCGGCAGGCCTGGCAGCGACGCCCCGCCGGAGGCGGCTTCGGCCAGCAGGGCTCCGGAATAAAATGACCTCTTCTCCTCCGGGCCCAGGTACGAGATCCAGGAGTTGTACGCCTCGCCGAAACCGCCCGCTCCCGACCGGAGGAAGCGCTTGAACCGGCCCGGCAGGTTGAACGAGGAGCGGCTCTCGGGCAGCAGCGAGGCGGCCCCGCCGGCCAGCCGCCTGAACGCCCGCGGCGCTTTCAGCCAGGCCGGCAGCAGCCGCGCGCCCAGATGGCGCGGGTACCCGCCAAAAAGCTCGTCGCCGCCTATGCCGGCCAGCGCCACGGTCACGCCCGAGCGGGCGGCCTTCGTCACCAGGTAGGTGGCCAGCGCCGAGGAATCCGCGAAAGGCTCGTCGAAGTGCCCCGCCAGCTTCCTGATCAGCGCGCCGATGTCGGCCTCCACCCGCACGGCTTTGTGCTCGGCGCCGAAATGCCCGGCCGCGGCCGCCGCGAGCGCGCTCTCGTCGAAGCCTCCCCCTCCGCCGAAAGAGGCGGTAAAGGTCCTGACCCCGGAACCGGCGTGCCGCGCCATGAAGGAGAGCAGCGATACGGAATCCATGCCGCCCGACAGCAGCAGGCCCAGCGGCACGTCGCTGACCAGCTGCTCCCTGACGCTTTCCGAGAGCAGGTCGCGTATACGCTCTACGTAGAATTCCTCCGGCTTGCCGGAGTTCTGCTCCGGCTCCAGCTCCCAATAGCGCTCTACGGCCGCGGTCCCGTTGCGGAAGCGCAGCAGCGAGGCCGGCTCCAGCTTCCTGACGCCGGAATACGCCGTCAGCGGGGCCGGTATGTAGAGATAGGTGAAATAGTAATCGAGAGCTTTCGGATCGAGCGCCGCGCAGAGGCCGGACACCAGCCGCAGGGCCTTTAGCTCCGAAGCGAAATAGAGCTTGTCGCCCGAGACCGCGTAGTAGAGCGGCTTTATGCCGAACTGGTCGCGCCCCAGCAGCAGCTTGCGCTCCTTCGCGTCCCACAGCGCGAACGCGAACATACCGCGCAGCAGCTTCGGGAAATCCTCGTAATGCTCCTCGTAAAGATGCGCCAGCACCTCGGTGTCGGTATTCGTGCGGAACTTATGGCCCTTGGCCTCCAGGTCCTTCCGGAGCTCCCGGAAATTGTAGATCTCGCCGTTGAAGACCACCGCCACGCTGCGGTCCTCGTTAAAGATCGGCTGAGAGCCGGTGGCCAGGTCTATGATCTTCAGCCGCCGCATGCCGAGCGAGACGCGGTCCTCCTCAGAGAAGAAGCCGTCCTCGTCGGGGCCCCTGTGGACCAGCGACGCGTTCATCGCCTTGAGCAGGCCGTCGTTCTTAAGCCCGGCGAAGCCGCAGATGCCGCACATCAGCGCGCCTCCGTAAGCCGCCGGTAGAATTCCTCATGCGCCGCGATATAGGCGGGAAGGCCCGCCTTCTCGGCCGCGGCGCGGGCCGCGCGGCCCAGTCCCGCCGCCAAAGCCCTGTCCGAGATAAGACGGTCCAGCGCCCCGGCCATGGAGGCCGGCTCGCCAGCCTTGAACAGGACGGCGCTCTCCCCGGGGACCACGGTATCGTTTATTCCCGGGATATCCGAAGCGGCTATAGGCCTGGCCATGGCCATTGCCTCAAGCAGCGCCAGCGGCTGCCCCTCCCTCAGCGAAGGCATCACAAAAATGTCGATAGCGCTGAGGAGATCCCTGACGTTAGAGATCTCCCCGCAGAAGACCACGTTGCCGGCTACGCCGGCCGCGGCGGCCCGGGCTCGCAGTTGCTTCTCAAGGCTGCCCGTCCCTGCGATGAGACAGACCAGCTTTTCCCTGAGGCCCGGTGTCTTCTCCAGCAGAATGCCGATGGCCGCTATAAGGTCCGGGTAACCTTTCTGCCATTCCAGCCTGCCCAGCGCCCCTAACACCAGCCGGCCGCGGAGACCGAAACGCTCTATCACGGCGGTGGCGTCGAAATTAGACGGATCGAACTCTGCCAGGTCCACCGGATTGCGGATCAGCTCCACCGAGGGATACCGGCCTTTCAGCTGCTGCTCCAGCGCCCCGGACACGGTGACGGCGGCCGTGGTCCGGCGGGCGGCGAAGGCCGCGAGCAGCATGTACAGCCTTTTCTTCAGGAAACCGACGTCAAAGCCTTCCACCGGCATCGCCACGGTGGAGACGCACTTCACCCCGGCCCGGGCGGCGGCCAGGGCGCAATAGAAATCGGCCCTCGCGCCCTGGCTGTGCGCTATGTCTATGCCGTTGGCCAGCATCATCGCCTTCAGGCGCGGCACGTTCAGGAGGTTGAACCTGCTGGACAGGTCCAGCGGAAGGAAACGGCAGAAGTCCCTGACCTCCCCGTAGAAGCGGCCCGTCGGACGGGAAGCGCAGCAGATATCGAACTTCTCCTGCGGGAGCGAGCGTATCAGCTGGGAGAACACCTTCTCCCCGCCGCCGTAGGCGGAGTTCTCTATCACGAAAAGCAGATTCGTCCTGCGTCGCATCAGACCGCCCCCCCGGTCAGGCCGGATATCATATCCTTTATCCCGGCGGCCCATTCATACCTGGAAACCGCCGCCTTGCGCCCATTGATCCCCATCCCGGCGCGCAGACCTCCGTCCTTCAGCAATCCAATCAGCGCCTCCGCCGCGGCCGCGGGGTCGGAAGACCGCACCTGGAGCCCGGCGCCGGCCTCTACCACCAGGTCCCCGTAACCTGGCACCGCCTCGGCCAGAACGGCCCTGCCGCAGGCCAGGTACTCGTAGAGCTTCATCGGGTCGCCGGCATAAGAACGCACGGGCTTATAGAAGGCCACGCAGACGTCGCAGGCGCCGATATACGCCGGTATCTCCGCATGCGGCGCTTCCCCGGCAAAAACGAAGTTCCCCGAGAGTCCCTGCGCCCGGACCAACTCCTTCACTTCCGGCAGGGACGGCCCCTCCCCTACTATCAGGAACCTGGCGTCCGGGACCTCCCGCAGCACCGCCGGCGCGGCCGCGACCAGGGACCCCAGTCCGTGCCACGGAGCCGGGCGCCCGACGAAACCTATATAGCGGCCGGCGGCCGGCAAGCCCAGCTTGCGCCTACATTCCGCCGCGTCCAGCGGGGCGAAAGCGCGGGTATCCACGCCGTTCCTGACGAGGACCACCGCGCTTTCCGGCAGCGAATAACGGCGGCGCAGCCAGGCGGATATCTCTCCGGAGATAGTATAGACCTTGCCGGCCGAACGGACCAGCAGCGCCTGCACGGCGCCCAGCGCCCATTTCAGCGGGAGGCGCGACCCGGACAGACGCAGCTCCTGGTCGGCTATGGCGTTGACGAACACGTGCAGCGGCGTTCCGGTAAGCCTGGCCAGCAGGACGGAAGAGAGGTCGAAATAGACCTCGAAGACCAGCAGAACGTCGGGCCGCCAGCGGCTGAACTCCAGGGCCAGGTAAAAAGGCGCCAGCAGCAGGTAGCTGACGAACCGCAGGCCGGGGATGTTGAGCACCGGCATATAGGCCACAGCGGCGGAAGTGCGCGGCGCCTTCGTTATCCCCGGGGCGTAGATGGTCACGGAGTGGCCCGCCCTGACCAGCTCCTCCGCCAGGCGCAGCACCTGGATGGCGCTGCCGCCGGCCACGCCGAGGCTCTCGTAGCAGGTGACAGATATCCTCATGCCGCTTCCTCCGCCAGCGCTGCTATATTCCTCGCTATGGAGACGCGGTCATAGTGGTCCATAACATATTTTCTGCCGCCGGCGCCCGCTCTCAAAGCCAGGGACGGATCGGCCAGGAAATTACGCACGGCGGCGGCGAAGGCGGCCGCGTCGCCCGCCGGGGTGAGCACCGCGGCCCCGCAGCCCTCCAGCAGCCGTTCCTCTCCCCGCGGGCCGGCCGCGACCACGGGCCTGGCGCAGGACAGGTAATCGAATATCTTCACCGGCGTCATCGGCTCCGAATCCGGGGAGATCGCGGACAGGCACACTTCCGAACAGGCGATGTACTTTACCGCCGCAGCCGGAGCCACCCGCCCGGTCAGGACGAACTTGTCCCGCATCCCGGAAGAAGCGATCAGCCTTTCCACCCGGGCATCGAGGTCCCCGGCCAGCACGCAGCGCAGGTCCGGACGCTCCGCGCAGAGCCCGGCGGCCGCCGAGACGATAAGGGCGTAGTCGTTCCACGGATTCAGGCTGCCCACGAAGCAGATATATCTCAGGGAAGGGTCCAGAGAAAGCTCCCGGCAGGCCTCCTCCTTTCCGTAAGGGCGGAAGAGCGCCGTATTGGCCCCGCTCGGGACCACGCGCACGCGGCCCGGGTCCACTCCCAGCCTGTCCTCGAGCGCTTTCTTTATGAAGGCGTTGACCGCCAGGACCCGGTCGCTGCGGCGAAGATTTATCCCGTCGCAGAATCTCACGATCCGCGTCTTCAGCTTCCCGGCCCCGGCCGCGTACCTCAGGAAGGGATCGTCGTTGACTTCGGTGAGCAGACGGGCCCCGGCCAGCCGCGCCACGGCCAGCGGCGCGAACGACGTGGTTATGCGCGCATACACCGCCCCGCAGCCGCCGCGCGCCAGCTCCAGCAGGGACGCGAACATCACCGCCGCCTCGTGCCAGATTATCCCCAGCAGCGGCACCCCGAAAGCCGGGATCAGGACCACCCGCGCCGTGGTCTGCTCCCGCGGCCCGCCTATATCGGGGGCGAAGAGCACCACGTCATGCCCCAGGGCCTTGAGGTTGCTGCACAGGTCGAAGACCTTCATGGGCCCGCCCGGTACGTCCTTTATACGTTCGTCGTAAAGGTAGTAATAGACGAAATAGCGCATTTAAACCCACCAGAAAGGCGTCTCGGACTGGTATTTGCCGTAATCGCAGTTCTCGCACAGCGCCAGGCCGGAATAGCGTCCCCGCTCGTGCGCCGTCCGCAGCTCTTCCGCAGCCGCGCCGCGCCAGACCTCCCGCACCGACATGGAATTCAGGTCGCCGAGGGGGACCTTCCCCTCGTAATCCAGGCAGCACAGCGCCACTTTCCCGGAGTTCAATACGGTCAGATTGTACCAGAGACGCGGGCAGGGGACCCTTCGGCGCGCGGCGCGGCCGGGAACCGCCAGATCGGCCATGGCGCCGGTCCAGGTGCTGAAAGGCTCCACAGTCACGGCGTCCACTACGCCGCTCCACCTCTTCACGAAATCCGGTATCCCCGGGGCGGTGCGCTCCATTTCGACTATAGAGACGGTGATCCTCGGACGGGCGAGCCGCAGGGCGGCGCGGAGCGAGACCAGGGAACGGATGTTCTCTTCCACCTCCTCGAACCGCAGATTGCGCCTGACGGCTTCGTACGTCGCCTTGTCGGTGCCGTCGAAGCTCACGTTGACGTGATCTGGTCCTGTCTTGAGGAGCCGGGCCGCGTTGGCTTCGTTCAGCAGGGAGCCGTTCGTGAACAGCGATATCTTCGTCCGCCGCAGTTTCTCTCTCGCGTAAGACAGGTAATTTTCCCAGCCCGGGGTCAGGAACAGCTCGCCGTTAAGGAACGGATAGAGCTCGTCCACGCCTTCCGGGGCGGAGGCGCATTCGTCTATTATCCGCCGGAAGAGGCCGAAGTCCATGGCTCCCTTCTCCCGCTTGATGGAAGAATGAGGGCACATGACGCAATTGGCGTTGCAGGCCGCCGTGGTCTCTATCTGGACTTTGCGCGGGAAGGACAGCAGCTTCTTCCTCAAAACGCGCGCCGCGGCCGCCCGGGCCCGGCCGAACATGGCGCCTTCAGTCATTTTCACCCCCTGCGTAAGAGAAGACGCCCAGGATCAGGGCGCCCTTCCCCTCGCGGTGCAGCCGGCGCTGGAAAGGCAGGAACAGGAAAAAGAGACCGAGGCGCACGGCCCGGACCACGGTGGCCCTGTAGAGCTCCGCCAGCGCTCCCTGCCTCTCGTTGTACCCGATCAGAGAATCGATGAAATACCTGGTGGACTCCCACGTCTCCACGTGGGCCTGCCGCAGCCCGGCCCGGCCGGCCAGGCGCGCCAGGGTATCGGTCGTGAAGAAATACAGATGGTCCCCGGGAGTGAGCCAGTCCCATTTCTCCTTCTTAAGACCTGAAATATACCCTCCGAAATTAGGCACCTGCAGGCAGACCAGGCCGCCGGGCTTCAGATATTTTCGGGCCATTCGCAGAAAGCCCAGAGGGTCAGGCTGATGCTCTATGACGTCCCACATGACTATGGCGTCGAAACCGGGACCGGAGAAAGGGATAGTTTCCGGGCCGCCGATGTGCACTCTTTCCCCCAGCCGCCCGCGGCTGTAGCCGCCGGTAACCGGGTTTATCTCGCAGCCGAAGGCGTCCCAGCCGCGGCCGAGAGCCTCCTCGACGAAGAAACCGTAGCTGCATCCTATATCGAGTATGCGGCCCTTCCCCGGCTTGAACCGCTCTATCAGCGCCAGCTTCTCCCTGAACCACGAGGAATATATTTTTTTATCCATGAAGTACCGCCGCCGGTATTCTTCGGTGGAATAGGTCCTCGCGTTCACCTCGCGCCGGTTCACGGCGTCTGGCATCGGCGACACCCGCACCAGGCCGCAGCCGGAACACTTTACCAGCCCGTACGGCGAGGTCCCGTAAACGGGAGCGCAGGAACCGCTCCCGCAGAGGAAGCAGTTTTCGGCGCGGCATCCGGGTTCTGTAGTCTTCATTCTTTCACGAAAGGATATTCTATCAAAGCGCGGCGGCCCGGCCGGACGGCGCGCCGGGGGCCAAAGCCGCGGCCAGCCTGCGTATGTCGCCGCCTTTCAGGAACAGGTAATCCGCGGGCCTGTTGCCGGAAACGCCGCGGGCGGCCCTCAGGAACAGCAGGCTGGAAACGGCGTAGGATATAGAGCTGGCCGCGGCCGCCCCGGCGAGCCGCCATCCGGGGATGAGCAGCACGTCCAGCAGCGCCGTGACGCCCAGCGAGACCGCCGCTATATACGTCGGGTAAAGCGGATATCCGCGCCCCACCAGGTCGCTGGCCAGCACTTTGGAGACGCTGAACACGACTATGCCCGGCAGCAGCAGCAGCAGCGGCGTCATGGACGGCGCGAAGTCGCGGCCGAAAGCCAGCCGTATCGCCGGCCCGGCCGCCAGAGCGAGGACGAGGGAAAAAGCCAAAGTGGCGGCTACGGTTATCCGGCATACCATCGGCGTGAACTGGTCCGCCTCCAGCTTGCTGCCCGCGGCCGTCTTCGGCAGCAGCACCGAGGCCACTGCCGTCGGAACGTACCAGGCCAGCTCGCCCACCATCACGGCTATGGAATACACGCCCACGCTGGCCGGGGTCAGGAAAAAGTTGACCAGGAACATGTCCAGGCGGTAATTGAAGAACTGCACGATATTGCCCAGATGCCCTTTGGCTCCGAACCTGAGCAGATCGCCGGCCACGGCCGTGTCGAAAGCGGGCGCGGAAAGCGTCCCGCGCGGCAATATCAGCACGGCGTACGCAAGACCGCAGACCGACGCGGCGGCCGCCGCGTAAACGGCCCCTCTCACCCCTCCGCCGAGCAGCGCCACGAAAGCGAAAATCAGGACCGCCTTTGAGACCGTCTCGACCATGTCTATGAGCGAGGCGCGCTTGATGAAGTTCAGGCCGCGCGAGATGCCGATAAGGCCCGCGCTCAGCATGGAAAAAGGGAACAGCAGGAAGGCCGGGGAGAACAGCGCGGGTTCCAGATTCCTGAGGAAGACCGGCCCGGCCGCGGGCATGAACGCGTGATAACAAAAAGCCATCACGGCGATTATCGTGAAGGAGAGCGTCAGCAGGTTTCCGGCCACCGCCGCGGGACGGTGCCTGCCGTTCCCCACATAGACGGTGGCGGCGACCCCCATGTTCAGCGTAAGGAAACGCAGCAACATGACGCCCAGCAGCACGCAAAGGGCGTATTTGCCCTGTCCTTCAGGGCCGAGCCATCTGGCCACCACGATATTGGAGAGCATGCCGCAGAGCACTACGGCCGCCTGCGCGAGGAACACGAAAGAAACGTTCTGCGCAAAAAGCGGCAATTCCCTGAAATAGCCGATCGGCCCGCGGTTATCGCTCATTTTCCTTTTTCCAGCAGCAGTATCACCCATTCCGAGAGCAGCGCCGGCCACAGAGCGGCCACCGAACTGAAGCGGCGGCGGGCCCCGTACCTGGCCTCCACGCGGAAACCGGCGCTCTCCGCCAGAGCTGAAAGGGATGAATAAGTGTAGAACCTGATATGCTGCTCGTTCAGCATGGTCTGCGGAAGACGGCCGGCCAGCGACGCGGCGCGGTTATGGAGCAACGCGTAGTTGGGCGTGGTGATGACCGCCCGCCCCCCCGGCTTCAGCACGCGCGCCATCTCCTTCAGCGCGTGCGCCGGCTCGTACAGATGCTCCAGGAACTCGGTGCACAATACGCAGTCGTAGGTCCCGGCGGACAGCGGCAGGTCCCCGGAGTCGATATCGGCCTCTATCTTTCCGTCGAGGGAAGACGCCATGGACAGGGCGTAAGGAGAAAAGTCCACGCCGTCTATGCGCACCCGGGGAAGCCGCGCCTTCACCAGGCCCGCCATGAAACCCGTACCGCACCCGAGGTCCAGCAGCAGCGCCGGCTTCAACGAAGCCACAAGCCCGGCGCAGAGCTCCATCCTGTACCGGTACGGCTCGAACAGGCCGGTCGTGCCGTCCTTCGAGGCCCAGTCCGCGTCATGCTTTTCCTTCTGGTCCGGCATTCACGACCTCCTTGTAGACAGCTTCCATCTCGGACGCGTTGGCCCGGATATCGTATCTTTCTACTACGAACTTCCGGCCGGCTTCACCCAGCCGTTCACGCAAACCCCGATCGCGCACCAGCCTGCCCAGAGCCGCGGCCAGGGCGGGCTGGTCGGCCGGAGGCACCAACAGCCCGGTCTCGCCGTCGCGTACGGCCTCGGGGATGCCCCCCACCCTGGTGGCCACTACCGGGATCCCCATGGCCTCGGCCTCTACGGCCGCGACGCCAAAGGCTTCGGCGCAGACGGAAGGCATCGCGAGGATGTCGGCCTCCGACAGGACTTCCGGCACTTTCGAGGCCGGCACCGCGCCCAGGAACTCTACCCGCCCGCCGAGCCCCAGCTCCGCCGCCGACCGGGAAAGGTCCTTCCTCATGGGGCCGTCCCCGGCGAAAACCAGCGACACGTCCGGGAACTCCGACGCGAGAGAGCGGAAAGCCTCCAGCAGATGGTCCGGGCCATACTTGGCGCCAAGCTGCTTCACTGAACAGATCCGCGTGCCGTTATGCGCGCGACGGCGTCCCGGTGAGAACTCCGTCAGGTCCACGCCGAAGGGCACCACCCTGACTCTCGCGCCGCCGGCCAGGCGGACCGTCTCCTCGGCCAGGAATTCGGAGGTGGCGGTGATGGCGGCGGCCTGAGAGAGCAGGAGCCTTTTCGAAAGCCCATCCCTCAGGCCGAGTTCCTTTTCCGGAGCGGCAGGAACTATATCGGAGCCCCACACGGAAACACAGAGGTTCCTTATCCGGCCGCCGAGGGCATTCCAGAAAGCGAAAAAAAGCGGGTGGACGAAGAACAGGGAATGGAGGTGCGTGATGTCGGCGGCCAGTTCCCTGGCCCTGTCCGCCACCCAGCGGGCCTCGGCAAACTGGCCGCGGCCCCCCCCTCCCCTGCGGTACTGGTGGACGCGCTCCGGCGGCAGAACTACTCCCTCAAAAGAAGCCAGTTCCGGGGTAATAACGTGCACCTCGTGCCCCCTCTCGTGCAGGACGCGCAGCCATTTCTGAACATGCACGCTGGCCGCGCTGGAAACGATGCAAATTTTCATTTTAGCTCACGCGCATCCGTTAACAGTATAGCTTAATCGTTTCGCGCGTCATACGGACGTACAGGAAAGCGCGATGTCCGTCCGTCACGCCGCCAGGACATCGCCTTTCCCGGCCCCGGCACGACGGCGCTCACGCGACGTACGTTTGCGGACCCGGTAAAAAAAGCCGCCGGGGCGAAAGTTCTCTCATGCGTCTCCGGGAACCGGCATGTTCTGTTCCTTCCCGAGCGTGTACAGACGCATTACGACCGCGGTCAGGAACCAGAACGGTTCCATGATGCGCACTATTATGAAAGTGTTCACCCCGGACGCCTGCGCCAGCAGGCCGGCCAGCGCCGCCATAAGTCCGATCGCGGCCGCCTTGATCCAGGTTTCCTCGTACCACAGGTATACGGCCGAGGCCGCGAGGTATATCCTGTACGCCATCCAGGAGAACGCCAGGAAGCCGAGCAGGCCTATCTCTCCGAGCAGCAGTGCGTACTGGGTATCCCCCAGGCCTATGCCGGTGACGCCGCGCCCCAGGATCGGATGCATCGGCAGCCACTTGCTGAAGACGTCGCGCATCATCGCGTACCTGCTGTAGGCCGACTCCTCCAGTCTGAATTCGACTCCCAGCACGCGGACCTTGTTCACCGCGTATTGGCCGCTGTAGGTCATCTCCACCCGTTCCCGCACCTTACCCGAAAAGCTCTTGACCCCGAACAGGGCGGCCAGGCCTAGTACCAGCACGCCTATTATCAGCAGGCGGCGCCGGCCGGTCTTGAACAATATCGTCAGCATCATGGCGGCGAAACCCATATAGGAGGCCCGGGAAAAGGTCAGCAGGAAAGCCGGGAATATGTACGCCAGCGCCGCCAGGGGCCAGAGGGTCAAAGGCCCGGAGGCGGAAGTTATCACTCCGAACAGGACCCCCATGACTATTAGATAGTAGCCGCCCAGCGAAGCCGGCTCGGACTCTTCCGGCTTGCCGAAAGGCGCCTCGAAAGGGGCGCTGGCCCTGGCTCCCGAGCCCGCGGTAAGATAGTAAATATACGCGTACACCGTTACCGCCAGCGAGATATAGAAGGCGAGCTTGATATATTTATGCATGTCCTCTTTTGATTCCAGGACGTTCACGGTCATGAAATAAAGCAAAAAATATTCCACGTACTTCAGGACATAAAAGAACGCCATCTGCGTACGGAGGTCCCCGCGAAGTATGCCGAGGACCGTGGAAACGACGCAGATGGAGGTATAGAGTATTATAGGCGCCTGGACCGGAGTTCCCGAGATGAAGGCCTTCCCCTTCATCACCGCCGTGCGGGCCAGCCAGGACAGGAAGATGATGACCAGCAGGATATCGTCATAGCGGACCACCACGGAGCGACTGCCGGTGAGAGCTCCGAAGCCTATCTCCGGGGAGAACAGCATCGAAACGAGCAGCAGGCTGAGACTGAGCTTCGGGGAAGTGAAAGCCAGCAGCGAAACGCCGGCCGCGGCCGCGACGGCGAAGATGATATGAGGCGGCACGCTGGTGGCGAAAAAGCCCAGGGCCGCGGAGGCGGCCAGCGCCAGCGCTACTATAAGGATCGGCATGATCTGGTCTTCATTCCCAGGACCGCCGGCCCGCCCTAGCGGCGGGCGTAGTCCTTGTAGTCGTAGTAATAATAGCCGTACTGCGGCCCCATCTCCGAGGCCCTCACGCCGTTAAGGGCCACGCCTATCATGCGGGAGTTCACGCCGGTGATCTGCTCCTTGGCCCGCTTGAGCGCCCCGCGCGCTATCTTGCCGGCCTTATATACCAGCACCACGCCGTCGGAGGCGTGCTTGGCTATCATCAGCGCGTCCGCGAACAGCAGCACGGGAGGCGTGTCGAAAATTACCAGGTCGAACTCGGCCTTGAGGTCGCCAATCAGGCCGTGCCAGTCGGCGGAGTCGAGTATGTCTATCACGGTATCAGGCTGGGTGCCGCAATTCAGCACCTTCAGGTTCTCTATTCCGGGAAAGCGCATAAGCTGCTCGTAATCCAGTCCGCCCATGATGAAATCGGCGCTCTCGAGCACCGCGTCCCGCCACTCGGTCTTCCCGGTCAGCACGTCGCTCAGGCCCGGGCCCTTCCTGGTGCCGAAGATCTGGTTGATGGCCGGGCGCCTGAGGTCCGCGTCCACCAGCAGGGTCCTGAGGCCGGAGTGGGCGGCCGCGAGCGCGAAATTGACCGCGGTGAGCGTCTTGCCCTCCGCGGCGCCGGAGGAGCTGAAGACCAGCGACACGCTGTTCTTGGTGTCCAGGTTGGACATTATGTTGGTGCGCAGCGTATGATAGGATTCTATGACCCCTGAAGCATAGCGCCGGTTTACCACGAGGACGCTGCGGAAAGCGTCCACCGTGTAGCGCTCCTTCTTGAATACCTGCGTGAGCCAGTTGTCAAGATGTTTCTCGCTGAGTATGTTAGGGATGATGCCCAGCACGGGCAGCTTCAGCAGGTTCTCGATGTCCTCGATGGTGGAGATGGACACGTCCAGGTTCTCCAGCAGGAAGACCACCACCACGGCGAGGAACAGCCCCAGCACGGAGCCGACCATCAGGTTGAGCGGGCGGTTCGGAGAGATGGGGACCGGATTCGGGTCCGGGCGATTTACCACGCTGACGAAGGAGACTATGGACGAGACTCCGAGCTTCGCCTCTTCGTACTGCTTGTTCAGGGTGGTGTAGAGGTCCTCCTGCATGCGCAGCTCGCGGCTGATCCTGGCCAGCTCCAGCTCCTGGGCTGGGATCTCCTCCAGCTTGTTCTGGATGACGTCTATCCTCTCGTCCATGGCCACGACGTCCGGATGATTGGGCGTGTACTTCTCCAGCAGCTCCTTGCGGCGTATCTCGAGGTCGGCCAGCTGGTTGGCCAGCGCCGAGCCCAGGCCGGTGCGCGGGTTCTGCTCTATGAAGCGCTGCTTCTGCCTCTCCAGTCTGTGCAGGTTGGTCTCGACCTCGTCCTTCCGGGAAGAGATGTCGTCGAGCGTCTTCCTGGCCTGCATGCTCTTCTGCTCGAGGTCGTAGTCCCTGTATGCGTCTATCACGGCCGAAGCTATGTCGGCCGCGCGCGAAGGCGAACCGCTGAAGGAGGTCAGAGATATCAGGTTGGAGTCCTGCAGGCGCTCCACCTTGTAGGACCTGGCGATATCGGCCGCGGAATTGGCCCCGGACGGCATGCCGAGCCGCAACGCCGCGCGGAGGGCTATCTCGGAGGAGGTCATCACCTTCAGCTCCGTGGCCACCGCGCTCCACGGATCGTAATCCATCATGTCCGAGCCCGGGATCTTAGAGTAAGAGAGCGGCGGCTTTATCTTTATCAGGCCCTGGCTGCTGTACACCACTGGCTGCATCTTGGTATAGAAGATGGTTGAGAAGATGGTGGCCGCGAGGATCAGCAGCGCCACCCACTTGCGGCGGTTGATTATGCGCCAATAGTCGTAGAGAGTCAGTTCGGCTTGCATGTCACTTGTTCTTCTTGGCCACTATGCCGGCGGTTATCATGAAGATGAACAGCGTGGCCCACGGGATGATATTGTCCGTTATCCAGCGCGCTGCGGAGGAATACGGCTTGCGCGGGATGTAGACTATGTCGCCGCTCCGCAGCGGCACGTTCTTCTCCAGGTCTCCGGCCAGCACCTTGTCCAGGTCGGCGCTGATCACCAGCTCCGCTCCCTTGTCCTTTCCGTCCTGCGACTTCCTGTAGATCCTCACCTTGGCGCCGCGGGCGTAGTCCTGCAGGCCTCCGGCCTGCGCCACCAGGTCCAGCAGGCGCATGCCTTCCCGGTACTCGTAATAGCCGGGACCGTGCACCTGTCCGATCAGGGCCACCCGCTGGAACGAGAACTTGCGCACCGAGAGCGTTATAGACGGGCTGGAGACGTACTTGGAGAACTTGGCGGTCAGCACCTTCTGCAGCTCGTCGGTCTTCAGGCCGGCCGCGTCCACGGAGCCCAACAGAGGGATCTCCACGCTGCCGTCGGGCTGCACCGTAACCTCGCGGGAGAATTCCTGGGCTGGGAAAACGTTGATATTGATCACGTCTCCGGCCGCTATCGGATATTCCTTCTCCGGCGCGGCGGCATCCAGGCAGAACGCCGGCAGCTGACCGGTGAAAAGGATGAACGACATGAGCAGTGAGATCGTCTTCATAGTGAAATTATATATATATTTCGCCCTTCCGTATCCCGCTATCTTCCTGATTCCACTGCCTTGGCGAGGCTCTTCATCAGCACCCTCAGCTCCTCGACCTTCCGCTCCAGCTCGGGGTCGTGCGCCGCGGCCGGATGGGCGCCGGACACGCTCACGGCCCTGTTGCTCAGGGCCTCCACCCGCCTGGAGATGGCGTCGAGCCTGGAGTTCAGGGCGCTTTCGTCCTGCGCCGGGCCAGGCCTGAACAGGCAGACCTTCAGCAGCGACGCGGCGGTCACCAGGGAAAAAATCCCGAAGGACGCGGCGCCCACGGCCACCACGTAGCCCAGGCCCGCCAATATGCCGCCCAGCGTCGCTATCAGCGAGGCGAGCATGCCGAAAAGAAGTATCTCCTTGTTCTCGCTCCAGCCGCTGGGCAGCGGCCTGCGGTCCGGCTGCTCCGGCGCCCGGTAGGCGCGGCGGAAACCCTCGTAGCGCTGTTCCTGGGGCTGCGGCGCCTTTTCCGGGAAGGCCCTCGAAGCCGGCGCCTGGTGTTCCTCCCTGACAGGGCCGACCTCGCTCTTCAGCCGGTCCAGCAGGTACTTCATATCCTCGGTGTCGCTCATACGGCGCCGCCTTTGGCCGTCCGGCCGGCCTCGCGTTCGGCCAAAGCCTTCTCCCGCGTCTCCAGCCCTTCCCTTATACGGTCGAAGGTGCGGATCAGCTCGGCCTTCCTGGCGTTGAATTCCTCCTCCAGCTCCCTCTCGCGCACCTTCAGCTGCTTGGCGCGCGCGCCCAACCCGGTCTCCAGCTCCATGGACTTGGCCTCGAGGGCCCGGTTCTTCTCCTCCCATCTGGCTAGCATGTCCCTTTCCTTCTTGCCCACCTTCTCGTAAAGCTCTTCCATCTTCGCCACGTAGCGGGAGTTAAGCTCCCCTTCCTCCTCGGCGGTCCTGGTCTTCAGTTCGGCCATCGACCGCTCGCCGGAGGCCAGGTGGACGCGGAGCTCCGTCTGCAGTTTCAAAGCCTCGGACTTCTCCGCCTCGGAACGCGCCAGGGCGGCTTTCAGGTCCTCTATCTCCTTCTTGAGGCGGGCCTCGCGCTGGTCGAACTTCCCCTGGCGCGCGGCCAGCTGCGACGAGTACTCGTCCTCGTACTGCTTAAGCACGTTGCCCAAAGTCCTGACCTCCACGCCGAACTCCTCCATCAGCGCGCTCAGGTGTACCGCGCCCGGGCTCTTCTCCTTCCACATCCTGGCGGCGAGGTCGCGCAGCCTGTCCAGCAGCTCCACGGGCACGCACTGCATCTGGCGTTCTTTTTCCATATTCGTTCCGCCTATTTCCTGCTCCTGTATTCCTTGATCACCATGGCCAGCTCGGACTTCATCCGCTCGAGCTCGGCCACCTTCTCGGAATGCTCGGTCTCGAGGGACAGTTTAAGGTCGTTAAGCTCCTTCTCCTTGTCGCTGAGCTCCTGCTTCCTGGCGAACAGTTCCTTGTTGAACTCGTTTATGCGCATGTTCAGGCTGGCATGTATGCCGTCGAGCTCCATCTGCCTGGCGCGGTAGAACCTGTCGCTCTCGGCCAGCAGCTTCTCCTTGGCCGACACCAGTTCCTCGAGCTGCCTGATCCTCTCCTCGCTGCGCGCCTTCTCCTCGGCCGCGGACCCGCGGAAGCGCGCGTCCTGCTCGGCTATGTTGCGCATCAGCTCGCTGGAAGCTTCCTGGCGGTATTTGAGCATCTCGTTCTCAAGCTCCTGGATCTTCAGGTCCGCCTTCTCGATATAGCTGTCGCGGCGGTCGATATCGTCCAGCAGACGCTGCTTCTCTGCGGAGAAGATCTCCTCCAGCTGGCCCATATCCCCGCGCGCCTCCTTCTGGGCCTTGGCGGCATCCTCCTGCGCGCGGCGCAGGCGCTGCGCGTACTCCTCCACGGCCGCGGCCACCGCGTCGGACACCGCGGAATCCATCTCGCGCACCTGCTCCTTCTGCATCTCGAGCTTCTCGTCGTGGTAGGCCTTCTCGGCCGCCAGCAGGCGCTCCTTCAGCTCCCTGTTGGCGTTCCTGGCCGCGTCCAGCTCCCCCAGGGCCTTGCTGAGCTTGCCCTCGGAGGCCTCCACCGCGGCGTCCACCGTAGAAGCCACGATGCCCTCCAGCTCCCTGGCGTACTGCTTCTGCATCTCGAGCTTCTCGGCATGGAAAGCCTTCTCGGCGGCGAGCAGCTTCTCGGAGAGCTCGGCGGACTTGGCGTTCGCGGCGCCGGCGGCGGCGTTCATCTTCTCCAGCGCGTCCTTCATGGCCGCGTTCTCCTGGGAGAGGCGCGCCATCGTGACCGAGCCTTCCTTCTCCATCGCCGCGCGGCGCTGCCGGAGGTCCTCCTCCAGCGCGGCCTGCATCGAAGCGTAGGACTTGGCTATCTCCGCCCTCTTGGCCTCAATGGCGTCGGAGTACTCCGCCAGCAGGCGGGTCTCTATCTCGGCGCTGTTACGGGCGGCGCTGTCCTTAAGTTCCTTTATCTCCCCTTCTTTGGCCACGATGACGGCGGCAAGGTCGATCTTCTCCGCCTTTACCACCTCGATGGCCTCCACCAGCGACGCCGTCTGCGCGGCGACCGCCTCGCTGACGCGCGCCGGCAGCTCCTTCTCGAAAGCGAACTTCGCGTCCAGCAGCTCGCGGGTCACGGCCGCCTCGCGGGCGGTCGCCTCCTCGGCGGCCTTGCGCAGCTCGGCGTTCATGCCCACTATCTCGAGCTGGGCCTCGCGGAACCTGGCGGAGATCTCCTCGAAGGTCCTCTCGAAACGCTCGCGCTCCGACTTCCACACCCCGCGCTCCGTCTCCAGGCGGGACTCGGCGTCCTTCCTGGCGCCCTCTATCTCGGCCGCGTGCTCCTTCGCGTAGCTTTCCTGCCTGACCTTGTACTCGGCCTCCAGGTCGGCCTCTCGCTTCTCGAAAGCCGCCTCTTTCCCGCGCTGCACGGCGTCCAGCGCCGCCAGCTTGTCGTTGAAGGCGTTCTTCTCCGCCTCGAAAGCCGCCAGCTTCTCGCGGAAGGAAGCCTCGGAGGCGCTGATACGCCCGAGCAGCTCCTTCTGCGCGTCCTCGCGGGCCGCGGCCAATGAATTTTCCAGGGAGGATATCCTGTCGGATGCGGTCCCGAGGGCCGCCTCCAGGCGCTGCCTGTCCTCCCCCATCCTGGACTTCTCAGCGTCCAGAGCGCGGCGCTCGGCGGCCAGGCTGGCCTCGAACTCCTTCTCCAGGTCCTCGCGGCCGGAGAACGACGCTTTCTGCAGCTCCTCCCGCCTGGCGGCGAAACCCTTCTCCATCGCCTCCTCGCGCTCCTTCAGCGCGGCCTCCATGGCCGCGGCACGGCGCTCGAAATCGGCCTTGACCCGGCCGCGCTCCTCCTCCCAGGCCGCCGCGCGCTTCTCCAGCGCCGCGGTCAGCTCGCGGACATGATCTTCCTTCGCGGCCTTCTCCGCCTCCAGCTCGGTCAGCCTGGCCCTGAAGGCGGCCTCCTTCCCGGAGATGAGGTTCAGCAGTTCGGAATGATGGGCCTCCTGCTGGGAGGCCAGGGAATTCTCCAGTTCCTTGATGCGGGCCTGGGAGACCAGGAACTGGTCCTCGCGCACGCGCTGCTCCTCGAGCAGCCTGGCGCGCTCGGCCTGCCAGGACGCTTCCAGGGAGGTGATCTGCGCCGCGTGGTCGGAATCCATCGCGCGCAGCTTCTCCTCGAGGTCGGCCTTGAGCAGATTGGAAAGCTTCCGGTAGTTGTCCTCGTTCTCGCGCTTTTTGGACAGGTACTCGGCCTCCAGCTCGCGGCGGCGGGTCTCGACCTTCTCGCCGGACTCGCGCACGCTGCTCTCCAGGAAGGCGATCCTCCCGGAAAGCTCACCCTCCTTGTGGCGGAACGAGGCCTGCAGCTCCGTCAGGCGGCCCTGGTGCTCGGCCTCGAGCTCCGAGCGCAGCGAATCGTACTTTTTCTGGGCTTCGGCCAGGCGGCCGGCGTACTGGCTCTCGACCTCGAGCAGGCGGGCGTTCCACCGCTCTATGATCGAGCGCTGGTTGCGGTCCAGCTCGGCGAACTTGTCCTCGTACTCGGTCTCCAGGCTCCTGCGCAGCGAATCCAGCTTGGCCTCTTTCTTGAGCAGCTGCTGTATGTCCAGCTTGCCCTCGCCCAAGAGCGACATCGTGGCCTCGAGCTTGGTGTAGAAATCCTCTTTCTCCTCCAGCGTCTTCGAGCGGGAGGAATAGACGTCCTGCAGGGAGGCTTCCTTGGCCTGCAGCTTCTTGGCGGTCTCCTCCGCCAGGGCCAGGCCTTTCTTCAGGTCGGCCTTCTCCTTCTCGATGTTGTTGAGACGCTCCAGGGCCCAGCGCAGCGTCATGCGGGCCGTATCCAGGCTCGTCACGTCGTTCACCAGCTGTTCCAGTTCGCCGTATTCGTTCGCCATAATTTTCCTTGTACCGAAGGGAAGCGCCGCCTGCGCGGCGGGCTTCCCGGACTCTATAACAAGTCTAATATACGGCGGCCCCCAAGGCAATAAAAGGAATGTTAAATGATTATTAACAGAATATTGCGGGCCGGCCCGGCGCCCGGGCCAATTTTGTAGAATTAAAGCATGCGGCTGCGCAAACGATACTTCTGGCCGGTTTTTCTGACAGCGGCGGTCCTGCTCGGGTGGAAATTCGGCTACCAGTCGGCCCTGAAGTACTTTTTCCGGGTCTCGGGCACGGTAACCGTATCCGAAGGGCTGCTGCCAGGCCTGCCGGGGGCCAACAGCATGCTGTTCATAGTGGCCAGGAACGAAGGCGGGGTGCCGGTGGCCGTCAGGAAGGTCATCAACCCGGTCTTCCCGTACGAGTTCGAGCTGACCAGCTCCAGCCTGATAATGCCGGATCTCCTGACCAGGAGGCTGTACCTGGAAGCGGCCCTGAACACCCACGGCCGCCTCGAGGACCCCAAAAAGGGCGACCTGAAAGGCGCCCGCAGCGAAAACTCCTATTTTATCAGCAAGGGACAGGACATAGTCCTGGACGGTCGCCAGGACTAGTCCCGGCAGCGGGGCCGGCGGCTATCTTTTTATCCGCGGCCTGCTGTTGGAAATGGAGAACAGCCAGACCAGCTTGTCCGTGGATCTCACCAGGCTGTCCCAGTTCTTCTCCAGCTTCGGCAGCTTCCTGTCCGGCTTCA
>DAIENX010000100.1:0-51776 GCA_027340875.1 Elusimicrobiota bacterium | reverse complement strand
TCCTCCATCTCCATGGAGATGCTGGAAATGAACGTCTTCAACAAATCCGCCGCGGCCGCCCTCAATGAAAAGGACCGGGAGATAAGCGACCTGAAACAGGCGCTGAAGGAAGCACGCAGCGGCACAGGCAGCGGCGCGCCGCGGGCCTAGCCGGCAGCGCGGGAAATACAGGCACGGCCGGTCGAAAGGCCGGCTGCGCTTTTGTTCCATGTCTAAGGCCGGGATTTAAGCGCCTCTTTCATGGTATTGGCGTGGATGCGGACGGTGTCGGCGAACTTTTTAGAGTACCCCCCGGAGAGAACGAGCGCGACAGGTATGCCGCGGCGGCGGCACTCGGCGAACACGAAGGCGTCCCGCTTCTTTATCCCGCCCATCGTCAACCCGAAACCGCCCAGCAGGTCTTTCCCGTATACGTCCGCGCCGGCGACGTAGACCGCTAGGTCCGGCCTGAACCTGTCCAGGACGCGCGGCAGCTCGCCGCGCAGCGCGGCCAGGTAGGCCGCGTCCCCGGTGCCAGACTTAAGTTCTATATCCAGCGAACTTTTTTCCTTGCGTTCGGGATATATCTCCGCCCCGTGCATGGAGAAAGTGAAGACGCGCCTGTCCCCCCTGAAGATAGCGGCCGTTCCGTTGCCCTGATGCGCGTCCAGGTCTATCACCATGGCGCGCTTTATCTTCTTTTCCTTCAGCAGCTTCTTTACCGCCACCGCCATGTCGTTTACGAGACAGAACCCCTCGCCATGGTCCCTGAAAGCGTGGTGCCCCCCGCCGCCGCAGTTGATGCCTATGCCGTCCTTTAACGCCAGCTCCGCGGCCAGCATGGTCCCGCCCGTATTGGCGAGGTGCGCCCTGACCACGGCGCGGGTTATATTCATTTCAGCCTTTTCGGAATCCGCCTCGGTGAAGCCGGAAGCCAGGCATTTCCGTACCCAGGCCGGGCCGTGCGCGAGCAGCAGGTCCGCCCTGGACGGCGCGGGAGGCTCCGCTATATCCTTCTTCCGTACGGCGCCTTCGCGCAGCAGGAGTTTCAGCGCCGCCTCGAACTTATCCGCCCTGAAGACGTGCCCCGGCGTGCGCGCGGTATATTCCTTCGAGAATACTATCTTCATCAGATCAGCAGCAGGGCCAGCAGGAACGCCGACACCGCCATCAGCGCTCCGAGCGCCAGCTGCCCCCCGTGTTCCGGGAAAAAAGCCTTGATATCGTAGACGGGCACGCCCGCTTCGAGCGCCGCGCGCTCGTTAAGCTCCGTCTTCGCCAGAACGCGCCCCCACGGGTCTATCACACCGGAGATGCCGTTGTTCGCGGCCCGCGCCACGGACCTGCGGTTCTCCACGGCCCTGAAGATGTTGGCTATGAAATGCTGGTAAGGCGCGGCCGTGTCCAGGTACCAGCCGTCGTTGGTGACGTTGACGAAGAGGTCCGCGCCGGCGCGGGTATCGTCCGCGAAGAGGTAAGGGAAGATGGATTCGTAGCAGATGGCCGCGCCTATATGCAGGCCGGAAAGCCCCATCAGGCCCTGCTCCGGGGCGCCCGGCTCGAACTCACCCAGCTCGGCCACCGGCTTGATGAAGCCGCCCAGGAAGTCACGCAGCGGCACGTATTCGCCGAAAGGCACCAGCTGCCGCTTGTTATAGGATGCGGTTATAGTGCCGGAGCTGTCCAGCAGGTAGGCGGAGACGTGCTTTCCCTCCCCCTTGGAGACCGACCCTACCAGGCTGGCTTCCGCGCGGGAGCCGGCTACGGTCTTCTTCAGCCAGGCCGCGCAGGCAGGATCGTCTATCCAGCAGGGCAGGGCGTTCTCCGGCCAGATAGCCAGCTCCGCGCCTTTGGCGCCGGCGAGCAGCCCGGAGATCTGCGCCTCGATATTCCCCTCCTCGTAAGGGTCCCACTTGGCGTACTGGTCCACCGAGGGCTGCAGCAGCACCGCCTTCACCTCTTTGACGGGCCGCATCTCCATCGACCTCTTCAGGGCGGAATGGCCGTACATAAAAAGAAGCCCAACGACTCCGACGGCCGGCAGGAAACGCAGCGCTCTCGCCGCGGGCCGCAGGTCGCGCGACAGCAGCGCCCCGGCAAGAGAGCCCGTAAAGCAGACCGCGGCGGAAAGGCCGTAGACCCCGGTGACGGAGGCTATCTGTATCAGCGGCTTGTAGTCCCACTGCGTGTAGCCCAGCATGAACCACGGGAACCAGACCGCCTTGCGGCTGAGCAGCACCTTGCCGTACTCCAGCACGAACCAGCCCGCCGCGAAAAGGTACGGCCAGGCCTTCAGGCCGGCGCGCTTCAGCCAGTAGCCGTACGCCGAGACCGCCAGGAACTCGAGCGACAGCGTCAGCGCCAGCAGAACGAGGCCTAGCACCGACACCAGCGGCCCCACGCCGCCGGCCCGCATGGTGGGATAGATCCAGTAAAGAATGCCCAGGTAGGAAAGGAGGCCGCAGCCCAGACCGCCCAGCGCCGCGCTTTTGAAGGTCTGCGACTTAAGCAGAAAATACGCCAGCGGCCCCAGCGCCCCCCACGCCAGCCACCCTTGGTCGAACTTCGGGTAACTCAGGACCAGCAGTAGCGAGGTCGCCGCCGGCAATAAGATCCCCGTAACCTTTTTCATTATTTTTCAGCTACGGCCTTCCTGCGGGAGAGGGGCAGAAAAACCGTCGCGGAGGCCGAGGCTTGCGTAAGCGACGAGGCCGAGTGACGAGGCGCGCGCACGGTGTGCGCGACGCCGTGTTTTTATGAACCTCTCCCGCAGGGAGGCCTACGCGTTGGCCCCGTGGCACTTCTTGTACTTCTTGCCCGAGCCGCAGGGGCACGGGTCGTTGCGCCCTATCTTCTCGTCTATGAACTTGCCGGACGGCTTCTGCGGCTCCGCCGGCTGGCCGCCGAGGCGCGGCGCGCCCTGCGGGGCCGCCTGCGCCGGCGCGGCCGCCCTGACCACCGGCTGCGGCACCGGCCGCGGCGGCAGCTGTATGCGGAAGACGTACTCCACCATCTGGTCGCGCACGCGCGCCAGCATGCTCTCGAACAGCTGGTAGGATTCCTTCTGGTACTCTATCAGCGGGTCCTTCTGGCCGTAGGCGCGCAGGCCCACGCCCTTCTTCAGGTGGTCCAGCTCGAACAGGTGGTTCTTCCAGATATGGTCCATGATCTGCAGCAGCAGGACCCGCTGCAGCTCGGCGAAGTTCACGTTGCGCTCGGCGAAGTCGGAGAAGCGCTTCTCGTAGGCCGCGTCCACCCGCTTCATCACCTCTTCCTGCAGCACGGGGCGCGTCAGCGCGTGCTGTTCGTCCTGGGTGTAGGACAGGTCGAAGCCGGCGGTCTTCTTCAGCCAGACGGTCAGCGCCTCCATGTTCCACAGCGCGGAAGCCTGGTCCATAGGGGCGTTCGTATCAAGCTGCTCCTCCACGGCCTCGTGGATCATGCTCTTGATGCGCTCCGGCACGCCTTCGCCGTCGAGCACCGCGTTGCGCAGCTCGTAGACGGCCATGCGCTGCTTGTTCATCACGTTGTCGTAGTCCAGCAGCTGCTTGCGGGCGTCGAAGTTCATGCCTTCCACGCGCTTCTGCGCGCCCTCTATCTGGCGGCTGACGAGGGCGGACTCTATCACCTCGCCCTCCTGCATGCCCAGCTTCTCCATGATCATCGAGATGCGGTCGCTGCCGAAGAGACGCATCAGCTCGTCCTCTAGCGAGACGTAGAAAACGGAACTGCCGGGGTCGCCTTGGCGGGCGCAGCGGCCGCGCAGCTGGTTGTCGATGCGGCGGCTCTCGTGGCGCTCCGTGCCTATCACGCATAGTCCGCCGAAGCCGGCGACCTCCTTCTGCAGACCGTCGTCCGGGGGAGTGCCGCCCAGGATGATGTCGGTGCCGCGGCCGGCCATGTTGGTGGCTATCGTCACCTGGCCCTTGCGGCCGGCCTGCGCCACTATCTGCGCCTCCATCTCGTGGTACTTGGCGTTCAGCACCTGGTGCGGGATGCCCTTCGTGCGCAGCATCGCGGCCAGCTTCTCGGACTTCTCGATGGAGCGGGTGCCGACCAGCAGCGGCTGGCCCTTGCGCCAGCGCTCGTCTATCTCGGCGACTATCGCGTTGTTCTTCTCGCGCTCGGTCCGGTAGATGCGGTCCGGCGAGTCCACGCGGACCAGCGGCCGGTTCGGCGGTATCTCCACGACGTCCAACGCGTAGATCTCCCAGAACTCGTCGGATTCCGTCATCGCGGTGCCGGTCATGCCGGAGAGCTTCTTGTAGAGCTTGAAGTAGTTCTGGAACGTGATGGTCGCCAGGGTCTGGTTCTCCTCCTTTATGCGGAGGTTCTCCTTGGCCTCTATGGCCTGGTGCAGGCCGTCCGACCAGCGGCGGCCCGGCATCAGGCGGCCGGTGAACTCGTCGACGATGATGATCTCGCCGTCCTTGACCACGTAGGCCACGTCCTTCTTGAACAAGTGGTAGGCGCGCAGGCCCTGCGTCAGATGGTGCGCCCATTCGCTGGAGACGTCGTCGTAGATGTTGCCGACGCCCAGGATCTTCTCGGCCTTGTGCACGCCTTCCTCGGTCAGCGTGGCGGTGTGGCTCTTCTCGTCCACTATCGCGTCGTAGCCCTTGCCCAGGTCCACCCCGTCGCGCTTGGCGTCTATCTCCTCCTTCTCGGTGATGAAACGCACGTTCAAGAGCGGGATCACGCGGTTGACGATGTAGTACTTGTCGGTGGACTCGTCCGAAGGACCGGAGATGATCAGCGGCGTGCGGGCCTCGTCTATCAGGATCGAGTCCACCTCGTCGATGATGGCGTAGTTGCGGTCGCGCATCACGCGCTCTTCCTTGTCTATCACCATGTTGTCGCGCAGGTAGTCGAACCCGACCTCGTTGTTGGTGATGTAGGTGATGTCGCGGTTGTACATCTCGCGGCGCTCTTCGTTCTTCATGTCGTGCTGGATGAAGCCCACCGTCAGCCCCAGGAACTCGTGCAGCGGGCCCATCCATTGGCTGTCGCGCTTGGCCAGGTAGTCGTTGACGGTGACCACGTGCACGCCCTTGCCGGTCAGCCCGTTCAGGTAGGCCGGCAGCGTGGCGACCAGCGTCTTGCCCTCGCCGGTGCGCATCTCTGCTATCTTGCCCTGGTGCAGTACTATGCCGCCTATCAGCTGCACGTCGTAGTGGCGCATTTTCAGCACGCGGCGGCCGGCCTCGCGCACCACGGCGAAGGCCTCGGGGAGAACGTCGTCCAGCGTCTCGCCGTTGGCGATCCGGTCCTTGAACTCTGGCGTCTTCGCCTTGAGCTCTTCGTCGGAAAGCTTAGAGATCTCCGGCTCGAGCGCGTTGACGCGGTCGACGATGGGTTGTATCGTTTTCATGGACCGCTCGCTCTTGGAGCCGATTATGGTTTCAACGAGTTTTTTCAGCATATTGTTCCATTAAACAATTTTTAAGCGCGTTTATAAAGGTGGCGGCCGGACGCGGGCGGGATAGGCCTTTGGACCCATGTCCGGGTTCCCCGGAAGGCCCTGCCTGCGAAAGTCAGGATATCATACACTTCGGATATGGCCGTCTGGAACAGCCGCGCGAACGCGCAATTCCCCCCGTACCTGCGGAAGCTTATCCTTTTCGACAGGATAATCTCCGGCATGCTCTGGCTCATCATAGCGCTGCTGGCCACGGCGCTTCTCTTATCCGTGGTCGCTCACGGCATAACCGTCTGGTTCTGCGCGGGCATGCTACTGCTTGGCATCTGCCTGGCCGTAAGCATCTAAAATTCCTACGGTATCCCCGCGGCCCGCGTTTCTGAGGTCGCGCCGCGGCTTTTTATATAATCTGACCGCCGGATGGATGCCGCCGAAGAACTGATCAAATGCCCCTACTGCGGGGCCGCCAACCCGCTGGAGAGCGAGTTCTGCGGGGCCTGTTACAAGAACCTGCGCATCCCCGGCGAAGTGCGCGCCGAGGCGAAAGCCAAAAAGATACTGACAGCGGCCGCGGCCGGCGGGCCGCCCGTAGGGGAGGCCAGGCCTTCGTCCCGCCTCTGGGGACGCGCCGTCCTGATAGCCGGCTTGCTCCTTTTCTATACCCGCTGGCTGGCCAGGGAGAACTACTTTTCCTTCCTAGACTTCGTGAACCTGGCCTTCCACGAGGCCGGCCATATCTTCCTCGGCTTCTTCGGCCGCTTCGTCATGATGGCCGGCGGCACCATCTTCCAGCTGCTCGTCCCGGCCGTCTGCCTGTTCCACCTGAAACGGCGCGGCGCCAACCTGGGCTGGCAGCTCTGCCTCTTCTGGATAGGGGAGAACCTGCTGAACATCAGCATTTACGCCGGGGACGCGATAAAGCAGGCCCTGCAGCTGGTGGGCGGCGGCGAGCACGACTGGACCTACCTGCTGACCGAACTGCACCTGATCGCCCATCCGGCCGGGGTCTCCCGCTTCATCTTCCTTCTCGGGACCGGCGTAATATTCTGGAGCCTCTGGCTGATAGGAAAGGACGCGCTCGCCCGCGAGCCGGTGGAGCTGGGAGATCTCAAGCTGATATGAGGCGCCTGGCCGCCCTGACCCTCCTCTTCGCCCTTCCGGCGGCCGCCGCCGCGCAGGGCCTGGGACTGGCCGACGGCCGTGAGAAAGGCGCCGGTCCAGGGCGCTTCAGGCTTTCGGCGGTGACCGGCTATTCGGAAGCGGAAGGCCTCGACCACCGCTCGGCCGGCCTTTCCGCCGGGGTGCCGCTGGGGAAAGGGACCTCTCTGGACGCCTCTTTCGCCGCCCACCGGATACGGCGGGACGGCTGGCTGCCGGGTCATCTTTACGCCGCGGGCGCCGGGATAAGCGCCAAGCGCGGGAAATACACGTTCATGGCCGGGCTGAAGTCCTCCTCCGACAAGCCTTTCTATTCCATCCGCGAGACCGACATCTCCCTGAACGCCTCTAAGGTGATAAACAGGAAAGGTCCGCACTCCTTTTCCTTCGGCCTGGCTTATGCCTCGCGCCGCAGCTTCGCCAGACGCATCCCGTTCCCCTACTTCCTGTACGCGTACGATTCCGACAAGCTGAGCTTCCACCTGCCCTTCCGGGTCTCCTGGAGGCCCTCGGGGGATTACGAGCTGTCGGCGGCCTGGTTCCCGCCCAAATACTGCCGGCTCTCAGTGCGGCGGAAGGTCTCCGACGCGCTCTCCTTCAAGGCGGAGTACGCCCTAGGGGCGCTGCAGTTCGACATAGCCGGAAGGCCGGACAAGGACTACTCCGTCTTCATAGAACAGTCCAGCGCCGGGCTCTGGACGTATTACAGGACTTTACCCGACTACACTTTCTCCCTGTGGACCGGCTGGGAGCTGCCGGGGAAATACTACACCGGCAAAACCTACGACGACCATCACGACCAGAACGGAATACATCCCTCCCCCGCCTTCAGTTTCGGCGTCACCCGGCTGTTCTGACTCCCCGCCGACTGCCCTTAGGTCCCGGAAAATATAAGGAACTTAGGCCCTTCCGGCCGGCATGGCGCGCCGCTACAATATATACATGTTCAAATACGCCCTGACCCTGCTGCTGGCCGCCGCTCCTTCCTTCGCTTCTTCGCATGAATTCCCGTTGACCTCTCTCGGCGCGGCCGGGCTGCGCTCCGCGCCTTCGGCGGTAGAGACGCCGTTTCCCGTTCCCGCGGGCGACAAGGCCTCCTATATACAGCTCGTCTCTTCTATCAAACTCAAGATGGACAGGGAGAAGGGCGAACTGACCATCGGCTTTCCCAAGGCGGCGTTCGGCGACCCCGGTCCCGAGGACAAGTCCTATCTTTTCGTCCGCCTGACGCGCGGGTTGCCGGCCCCGGCCCTCTCGTGGGCCACCGTGCTCTGCTCCGGCGGCCATTACCTCGGCTACAGAGGTTCCAACATCGATTTTCCGGAACAGAGCGGCTCATTCTCCATCAACGAAACCCTGGCGCTAGGCGCCTACCCGAAGCAGCTCATCACCCGCACGCATCCCTGGCTTACCGAGGGATTGGGGTCGCCGGACGAGGTCTGCTCCCCCGCCTTCCTCGAGAAGATGAAGGACTCCCGCGCGGAGACCCTTCCGCAGAAGCTCGGCGACTTCAGCTTCGACTACAGCGCGCGCAGGAACACGCTCAAGGTAAAGTGGTAAGCCGCATATTGGTATAATTTCAGGGCCGGGGCTGACGCTCCGGCCTTCATCATGTCCGATACAGCCAGCCTGCGCGACACCCTCTATAAGAAGCTCGTCGGGGAACATCCCGGCAGCGGCGCGCAGGAATTCATAAAGCATCTCGGGGTCATAGGCTTCAGCTTCGCCGCCGCCAAGATCATCTCCGGAGTGGTAGCCATCGCCGCCGGCCGCCTGCTTGGGCCGGAGGAATACGGCCGCATCAACGTGATGGCCTCCGCCGGGGCCGCGATAGCTCCGTTCATGCTGGCAGGGCTGCAGTATTCCGTGGTGCGCTACGGCGTGAGCCCGGAGAAACGCTCCCATGTATTCAGCTCCGCGCTGGCCGCGGTGGCGGCGCTGACGGCGCTGGTGGCCGGGCTGGCGCTCTTCTTCAGCGGCCCGCTCGCGGCCATCTTCCATATAGACAGCGGCATGCTCTATTTCTCGCTGGGCTACGCCGCGTCCACAGCCGCTTTCCTGCTGACCTCCGGCATGCAGCAGGCGCTGTCGCGCTTCTCGCGCCGTGGCTTCGGGGAGATCTGCTTCAGCCTCACGCTGGCCGCCGTCTTCGGCCTGGGACTCCTCTACCTGGGCCGGGTCTACCAGGTGATGGCCTGGGCCTACATCGCGGCTTTCGGCGGCACGGCCCTGTTCTGGCTGTACCGCACGCTGAAGGAGGTAAAGCTGGCCGGCTTCAGCGGCGAGACGTTCTCCAGCATGTCGGAGTACGGCTTCTACAACTTCGGGGCCAGCCTGGGCGGAGTGCTCCTTCTCAACGTGCAGGGTCTGGTGGTGAACGCCGCGCTGACCCCCGCAGAGACCGGGGTCTACGCCGCCTATTACACCGCAGCGATAAACATAGGCGGTTACCTGGCTTACGCCCTGGCGACCGTGCTTTTCCCGAAAGCCTCGGCCGCGCCCGACAGGAGGCGCCTATGGGACCTGGCCGTACGGGGCTGGCTGCGGGCCGGCCCCGCCGTGATATTGATCTTCGTGCTGGTGCAGTGCGCGGTGCTGTCGCTGATGGGCCGGCACCAGTACGGTCTGGACCCGCTGTTGATAGCCCTCTTCTCCGTAGTCGGTTCGCTCACATTGCTCTGGACGACGCTCGGCAACATTATCTTGGCCGAGGGCGTGAACGCGTCCAGAATGCAGCTTTTCCTGTCGCTGGGCGCCGGCCTCCTCAATTTCCTGGCCTGCGTGGCGCTCGTGCCCGCGCTGGGGGTCAAAGGCGTGCCAATCGCCTTCATCATAGCTTACTCCGCCATGATAGGCGGACTTTGGCTGGTAAAAGATTCCTATCTGCCGCCCAAAGCGGACAAGACTAACGGAGCCCCACGACCATGATCGGAAAACTGCGAGACCTCATCGTTCATAAATTCAAATCCCTGCTGGGCGTATACCAGCTGCGCGACGAGATCCGGCGCCTTTCGGAGATCTCCATACAGTCGCTGCTGGCCAACGAGCTCAACAACGACCCCAGGTACCAGGACAAGAAACGCCTGACCCGCTACGAATTCCAGGTGAACTCGCAGGGGGGCGAGGACGGCATCATCCAGGAGATCTTCCGCCGGATCGGCACGACGAACAAGTTCTTCGTGGAATTCGGGGCCGGCAACGGCCTGGAGAACAATACATCCTGCCTCCTGCTGAACAAGTGGAAAGGCTGCTGGATGGAATGCAGCGAGCGCCACGCCGACGCTATCAGGGACGGCTACGCCGGCCTGATAGCCGACAAGAGCCTAGTTTTCAAGGAAACCCTTATAAATGCCGAGGACATCGAGCCGCTGTTCACGGAACTCGGCGTGCCGGCGGAGTTCGACCTTTTGTCGATCGACATCGACGGTAACGATTACTGGGTCTGGAAGGCCATCGAAAACTATAGGCCGCGCGTGGTCATCATAGAATACAACGCCTACATGGGGCCGCAAGCGGAGTGGACGATACGGTACGACCGCGATTTCTCCAAAGGTCAGGACCGCTACTGGGGCGCCAGCCTGAAGCTGCTGGAAAAGCTCGGCAGGGAAAAGGGCTACGCGCTGGTAGGCTGCAGCTATATCGGCGTCAACGCGTTCTTCGTGCGGGAGGACCTGCTGAAGTCGGATTTCGCGGAGCCTTTCACCGCGGAGAACCACTACGAGCCTCAGAAGCCTTATCTTATCCGCAACTCCAACTATCCCAAATCCTTCAAGGAGCTGTCCCGCCCCGGGGTCTGACGGCGGCTACCTGGCCGCCACTGCCATGTTCCAATCCGACGGGGAGATCTTTCTCCCCGTCTCCATGAACGGGTAGATGTCTATCTTTTTGAATCCCGCCTGGGAGAGATAGTACTTTATCTCCTGCGGAAAGAAAAAGCGGGTTACGTGGAGCTCCTCGTGCTCCGAGGAACGGCCGCGCGCCACGCGGCGCACGCGGAAGTGCACGCGGACCGTATGGCTGAGCGCGTCGAGCTGAGGCGTGGTGTAGCGGATGATGCGTTCCCCGGGGCCGCCGGGCACCTCCCTGCGGCGCTTCCCGGGCGGACAGGTGAGCACGCCGGGGCCGTACCAGCAGTCGAAGACGAAGATGCCTCCGGGCTTAAGCGAGCGGCGCGCCAGGCGGCAGGCCGCGGCCACGCGCTCGTTCTCGAGCTGGTAGCCCATCACTGCGAACATGCAGATCACGGCGTCGAAGCGCCCGACCGGCCGCATCCGGGAGATGTCGCCCCTGCGGAACTCCACGGAGGCGCCGGCCTCGCCTGCCTTACGTCGGGCGGCGGCGAGCATGCCGGGGGAAAGGTCCACGCCGGTGACCCGGTAGCCCCGCTTAGCCAGCGGCACGGCATGGCTGCCGGTGCCGCAGCCCAGGTCCAGGATGGTCCGGGGCTTCACCCCCGCGCTCTTAAAAAGCTTCTCCAGGTAGTCGCATTCGCCGGCATAGTCCTTGCCAGCGTACATCGTGTCGTAGATCGAGGAATATTCCTTGTCGAAGACCATAGCACCTCGCCGCTGCCGCCGGAAGATAAGGTCCAGCAAGCATATGAATTTATACCGCGGCCAGTCAAAACCGGGCGGTTATTATCATATAATATCAGCGTATTAACGGGGAGGACTGGCGTCGCCGGACATCCCAAGGAGAAGACAATGCTGACCTGCAGAACCTGCCGGGGAGACAGGCTTTACAAGTTCCTGGACCTCGGCTTCACCCCGCCGGCCGACCAGTTCCGCCGCAAGGACCAGCTCCGCGAGCCCGAGACGCATTATCCGCTGGAGGTCTGCCTCTGCGAAGACTGCGGCCTGGTGCAGCTCAACCACGTGGTCTCGCCCGAGGTCCTCTACCGCAACGACTACCCCTACGAATCCTCCATCACCAGGACCGGCAAGGCCCACTGGGACGCCTTCGCGAAGTACGTCGTCGGGAAGCTGAAGCTCGGCAAGGACGACCTGGTAGTGGACATCGGCAGCAACGTCGGCGTCCTGCTCGAGTCCTTCCGCAACAACGGCGCTTCCGTGCTGGGCGTTGACCCGGCGGCCAACATCGTGCTGCTGGCCCAGAAGCGCGGCATCGAGACCATCTGCGACTTCTTCAACTCCGGCGCCGTCGATGAGATCCTCTCCCGCAAGGGGCCGGCCGCCGTCATAACCGGCACTAACGTCTTCGCCCACATAGACGACCTCCACGAACTCACCCGCAACGTGAAGCGCCTGCTCAGGAAGAAGGGCGTCTTCATCTTCGAGGCCCCTTACCTGGTCAACCTCGTCAACAAGCTCGAGTACGACACCATCTACCACGAGCACCTGTCCTATCTCTCGCTCAAGCCGCTGGTCCGCTTCTTCGGCGAGCAGGGCATGGAGGTCTTCGATGTCCAGCTGGTGGACATCCACGGCGGCTCCTTCCGCGTCTACATCGCCGAGAAGGGCGCCTACCCGGCGGAGCCCATCGTGAAGGAGCTGCTGGACAAGGAAGAGAAGATGGGGCTCTACACCCGCCCCGTGCTGGACAAGTTCGCCGCCGACGTGGCGAAGAACAGGGCCGAGCTCTCCTGGCTGCTCCATTCCCTCAAGCGGGAGGGCAAGAGCATCGTGGGCGTCAGCGCCCCGGCCAAGGGCATGACCCTGCTCAACTACTGCCGCATAGGCACCGAGCTCCTGGACGCCGTTTCCGAGAAGTCCACCCTCAAGATCGGCCGCTACACTCCGGGCACCCACATCCCGGTTGTGCCGGACGAGTACCTGCTGCAGCACCAGCCCGATTACGCGCTGCTGCTGGCCTGGAACTTCGCCGACGAGATCATGAAGAACCTCGGGGAATACCGGAAGCGGGGCGGCAAGTTCATAGTGCCCATCCCCATGCCCAGGATCGTAAGCTGATGTAAGGAGAAGGATATGAAAAAAATAAGGCTCAAGGCCGCCCACACCGACGCGCGGGGCGCGATCACCGACCTGCTCCAGCGCGAGTGCGTCAACGCCATCACCGTCATCTCTTTCTCCAGAGGCGCGGTGCGCGCCAACCATTTCCACAAGAAGACCTGGCAGTGGAACTACGTGCTCTCCGGAAAGATCCAGATAGCCGGCAAACTGCCCCGCGGCCCGTTGCGCAAGGCCGTCATGAAGAAGGGCGACCTTATCCTCACGGTGCCCAACGAAAGCCACGCCCTCAAGGCCCTGGAGAAGTCGGAGCTCATAGTGTTCACCAAGGGCCCGCGCGGCGGCAAGGAGTACGAGAACGACACCTTCCGGCTCGAGAAGCCGCTGCTGAAATGAGGAAGATACCCGTCTCCCAGCCGGTCCTCGGCGCCGAGGAGAGCGAGGCCGTCAACGCCGCCTTGCGCGGCGGCGAACTCTCCGGCAACTTCGGCTCTTTCATCCCGGAGTTCGAGAGGAAGTTCTCGGATTTCTGCGGCTGCGCGCACGGCGTGGCCGTCTCCAACGGCACCACCGCCCTGCACCTGCCCCTGGCCGCCATGGGGATCAAGGCCGGCGACGAGGTGCTGGTCTCCACGCTCACCAACATGGCCACCTTCTTCGCGGTGCTCTACCAGGGCGCCGTGCCGGTACCCGTGGACATAGAGCCGGACACCCTCAACATGGACCCGGCCCTGCTGGAGGGCCTGGTCACGCCGCGCACCAGGGCCATCCTCGTAGTGCACCTCTTCGGCCATCCCGTTGACATGGACCCGGTGCTGGCCGTAGCGAAAAAGCACAAGCTCCTGGTGATAGAGGACTGCGCCGAGGCCCACGGCGCCCTCTACAAGGGCAGGAAGGTGGGCGGCCTCGGAGACGCCGGCTGCTTCAGCTTTTACGCCAACAAGATCATCACCACGGGAGAGGGCGGCATGGTGACCTGCACCGATGCCGCGCTCGCGGCGAAGATGCGCTCCCTCAAGGCCCTGGCCTTCGGGGATAAGCTGAAGTTCATGCACAAGGACCTGGGCTACAACTACAGGCTCACCAACCTGCAGGCCGCCATCGGTTGCGCGCAGATGGGAAAGATAGAGGACATCATAGGGAACAAGCGCCGCATCGCGGCCTACTACGCCTCAAAGCTGGCCGGGGTCGGCGAACTGCAGCTCCCTGTCGAAAAACCCTACGCCCGCAACGTACACTGGATGTACCACATCGTCCTCAGGAACAGGGACCTGGAACAGCGTACCGGGATAATGCGCTTCATGGCGGAGAAGGGCATAGAGGTCCGCGAGGGTTTCATCCCCTACAACCTGCAGGAGGTCTTCATCTCCCGCGGACTGGTCAGGCCCGAGGCCTGTCCCGAGGCCAACAAGGTGGCCTACAACAGCTTCTACCTGCCCAGCGGCCCGGTCCTCTCCGAGGAGGACATGGACTACGTCGTCGAGACCCTGAAGGCGGCCCTGGCGCGCGCAAAATGAAGATACGCGTCGTCTCCTACGAGGACCCCGAGCTCTGGATCTTCGGCAAGTTCGCCAAGAAGCTGACCGCCGAGGTGGCGAAGACCGGAGTGGACTGCGCGCTGGTCCGCGAGCCCGACCCGTCGGCCGACGTGAACCATCATATCAGCTACATCAACTACCGCGGCGGCGCCGGCGTCGACACGCTGATGATCACCCACGTGGACACGCTGCACAAGTTCCAGATGCTCAAGGGCCAGCTGGAGACGGCGCGCATGGGGATCTGCATGTCCCGCGAGACGCAGCGCAAGCTGGTCTCTGCCGGGCTGCCGCACGACAGGCTCTGCTATGTGAACCCCGCCCAGGACGGCGTGATAAAGCCGCGCCCGCTGGTGCTCGGCATCACCTCCAAGGTACACGCCGACGGCCGGAAGGGCGAGGACGCCATAGCCGCCTTCTGCGCCAAGGCCTCCCCGGCGGATTTCCGTTTCGTCATCATGGGCGCCGGCTGGGAGCCCACGCTGGAGAAGATGCGCGCGCTCGGCTTCGCGGTGGACTACTACGACGCTTTCGATTACGGCAGATACGTGGAGATAGTGCCCACTTTCGACTACTACCTCTACATCTCTCACGACGAGGGCTCTATGGGCTTCATCGACGCGCTGAGCGCCGGAGTGAAGACCGTAGTCACCCCCCAGGGCTACCACCTGGACGCGCCTGGCGGCATCACGCACCCGGTCAACGACGGCGCCGACATGCAGCGCGCGCTGCTGGCCATAGCCGCCGAGCGCCGGGCCCGCGTGGACTCAGTGGCCGGCTGGACCTGGGAGAACTACGCCCGCAAGCACATAGACCTGTGGCGCTCGCTGGCGGAGGGTCCGTCCTCCTCGCGCCTGCCCGGCGAGCCGTATCCCGACGGGGTCAACTCGGTATACACCGCCGAGAACGCGCCCGCCTTCAGCGCCGCCGAGAGCGCCGCCTACAAGGCCGGGCTGCTGAAGAACACCTCCCGCACTTTCTACAGCTATTTCCCGGAAGGCAGGGTCACCCTGCCCATCCTCTGGGACAAGTTCAAGAAGCTCCTGAAGAAGATAATCGGTTAGCCGCGGACGCGGCGAAGGCCCTCGTAGAGAACGACGCCCGCCGAAGTCGAGAGGTTAAGCGATCTCACACGGTCCGACCACATCGGTATCCTGAAAAGCCTGTCGGCGTACTTCTCGTACATCCAGTCGGGGAAGCCGGCCGTCTCGGCCCCGAGTATCAGGCAGGAATCCTCTCGGTACGGCGCTTCCCAGTAGCTCTTCTCCCCCCTGGTGGAGAAGAAGATCAGCGACGGGTCCGGCGGCAGCGAGGCGATGAACTCCTCGAAGGTCTTGAACACGGAATATTTCAGGAACTGCCAGTAGTCCAGCCCGGAGCGACGTATCTCCTTGTCGCTCAGGTCGAACCCAAGCTTGCCGACGAAGACCAGTTCCGTGCCGGTGGCCACGCAGGTGCGGCCGATGTTGCCCGCGTTCCACGGAATATCGGGATTTATCAATACGATCTTCATATCGATTCCCGGTCGCGGTCCTTACCGCTCGCTCATGGCCGGGCGCCGGGGAAGAGGGCCCTTGGGCCTTCGCCGGCGAAGAACTCGCTCGGCACACCGTGCCTCGCTCAGACATTCTTCGCCGCGGCCTCAATGATAGGCCGTCCGCTCCGGCCGCACGGGCCCTGCGCCCTAAAATCGCTCGCGGCAAGGACCGCGACCGGGAAGCAACTCTCCTCAAAACTTACAGCTTGAAATCATCGGCGTACTGCCGGTGCCAGAGCTCCAGCATCAGCAGCGCCCACAGCTTGTAGCCGTGGTCCCGCGTACCCCGCTGATGCTCGTCCCACAGTTTGAACAACGCCTCCGGCCTGAAGTACCCGCGCTCCAGAGCCTTCTTCGACAGGCAGGCCCCGGCCCAGTAGTCCTTCAGCTCGCCGCGGAACCAGATGCCCAGCGGTATCCCGAAGCCCATCTTGCCCCGGCTGTATATCTCCGGAGGCAGCATGTCCCTGAAAGTTTCCTTCAGTATCCACTTCGTCCCGCCGAAGCCCTTGAGCTTCAGGTTCCCCGGCAGGCGGAAAGCGAACTCCAGCACCTTGTGGTCCAGGAAGGGCGAGCGGGTCTCGAGGGAATTCGCCATCGACGCTATGTCCATCTTCGTCATCAGGCATTCCGGCAGATAGGAGCGCAGGTCCGTGTACGACATCCGGTTCAGCAGGTCGTCGTCAGGGTTCAGCGCGAACAGGCCGGAGATATAGCGCTCGGCATAGCCCCTGTCCGCCCCCAGCGCGTTGGCGAAGGCCGGCGAGTAGAGCCCGTCCGTTTCGCCCGGCCCGAAGAACGACACCGTGGACAGGTAGCGCTTCTCAAGCGTCTCCATCGAGGAGAGCTTCAGGAACTTCTCCAGCCGCCAGAAGAAATTGAAAGGCGCCGTCTTCGGCACACCTGAAATGGCCCCCAGCGCGGCCAGCTTGGTCCAGCGCGGCAGGCCGGCGACGACGTTCTCGGCCTTCATGCCGACGTAGCGCAGGTAGCCGCCGAAGGCCTCGTCGCCGCCGTCGCCGTTCAGCGCCACCGTGACCGCCTTGCGCGTCTCGCGCGAGACGAAATAGGACGGCAGAGCGCTGGAATCGGCGTAAGGCTCGCCGTAATGCCAGGCCAGCTTCTCCAGCACGTCGGCCATCTTGGCCTCCACCGTGAACTCGGTATGTTTCGTGCCGTACATCTCCGCCACCTGCCTGGCGTAGCCCAGCTCGGAGAACTTCTCCTCCTTGAAGCCTATCGCGAAGGTCTTGACCGGCGTGGAGGAATGCTTCGCCATCAGCGCCGTGACTACCGAGGAATCTATTCCGCCGGACAGGAAAGCGCCCAGAGGCACCTCGGACATCAGGCGTATCTTCACCGCCTCGGAGAGCTCGGCCTTCAGGCGCTCCTTCAGCTCCGGCAGCGGCACGTGGCCCAGCTTCTCCTCGCCGAGCGGCAGGTCCCAGTACTTCTCGGTGACGGCCTTGCCGTCCTGGAAGACCAGCGTGGAGGCCGGCTCCAGCTTCTTCACGCCCTTGAAGATGGAAAGCGGGCTCGGGATGTACTGCAGCGAGAGGTACGCGTCCACCGCGGCGGGGTTCACCTCGCGTTTGACCTCGGGCCTGGTCAGCAGGCAGCGCAGCTCGGAGCCGAAGACGAAGCTGTCCGGGGTATGCGCGTAGAACAGCGGCTTCTTGCCCAGCCTGTCGCGCGCCAGCACCAGCCGCTTTTTTTTGCCGTCCCAGATGGCCACCGCGAACATGCCGCGCAGCTCCTTCGGGAAATCCGGGCCCTTCTCCTCGTAGAGGTGCAGGATGGCCTCGGTGTCGCTCTTCGTTCTGAACTTGTGGCCGCGGGCCAGCAGCATCTCCCGCAGCTCCAGGTAGTTGTAGATCTCCCCGTTGAAGACTATCCAGGCGGTGCCGTCCTCGTTCGCGATGGGCTGGTGGCCGGTGGACAGGTCTATGATCGAGAGCCTGCGCATGGCCAGGCCGACGTTCCTGTCCTCGAAATAGCCCTCGTCGTCCGGGCCGCGGTGGACGATCAGGTCGTTCATCGCCTTCAGGTCCGCGCGCTCGACCGCAAGGCCGGAGCCGTGGTTATAAAGTCCGCAAATGCCGCACATCAGGCTTTCTCCCCGTAAATAGCTATTAACTCTTCCGCCACGCGGGCCATGGAGTACTTCTCCACGGCCGTCTTCCTGGCCGCCTCCCCCATCTTCACCGCCAGGCTCCGGTCGGCTATATGCCGCCGCAGGCAGTCCTTCAGCTCCGCCCGGTTCAGCGGGTCGAACAGGCTGCCGCTGACCCCGGGCTGCACGGCCTCCCGCGCCCCGCCCACCCGGCTGGCCATGATGGCCACGCCGCAGGACATGGCCTCGAGCATCGAATTGGAAAGGCCCTCCGAGATGGAAGGCAGGATGAAGACGTCGGCCGCGCGGTAATATGGCAGCAGGTCGTCCTTGCGGCCGGCCAGCGCCACGCTGCCCGCCAGCCCGAGGTCGGCCACCGCGCCTTCGAGCGCCCGCCGCTCCGGCCCGTCGCCTACTATCAGCAGGCGGGCCTTCGGGGGCGCAGCCGCCTCGCTGAACACCTCGGCCCAGGCCTCCAGGAACTCCTTCACGCGCTTCTCGGGCGAAAGTCTGCCGACGAAAATGAACAACGTTGAGTTGTCCAGACCGATGGCCTCCTTGGCCTTTATCTTCTCGGAATATAGCAGCGGCGTGTAGCGGCCGGTGTCCACGCCGTTGCGGAACCGGCGCAGCCTGAGCCCGGAGAATTCGGGCGTGCCGCTCAGCCAGTCGTAGACCTCGCCGTTCATCACCAGCAGCTCCGGGCGAAAGGCGCGGAAGAAGGAGAGCTTCAGCCGCCCCAGGAAGCTCCCCATGGAAAGCGTGATCTCGTCCACGCCTTTGCCGCCGCCCAGCTTAACCAGCGTCTTTTTCCCGGTAAGACGGGAAGCCAGCACCGCGGCCACCGCCGGGGACGAGGCCAGGTGCACGTGCACGGCGTCGTAGTCCGCCTTGTGCGACAGCAGCCAGAAAAAGCTCTTCAGCATGAACAGCGCGGAATCCACCGCGCGCGGCCCGAACGCGCCGAGGCGCAGCACCCTGACGCCGCCCATGTCCTCCTCGGCCGGCTGGCCGCCGGGCTGCCTGGTGAGCACCGTCACCTTCACGCCGCGGGAGACCAGCGCCTTCGAGATCTCCAGAGCCTGCCGCTCGGAGCCGCCCATCACCGGGTGGAAGGTCTGGCTGAGCATCAGCACGGAGTTCACGGCGTTCATGCTTTGTCCTTCCCCGCGGACTTGAACTCGCTCCAGACCCGTCCCACCGACTGCCCCATCTGGTAGATGAAGGCCACGCCCAGCAGCGTGATGAAAACGTAGACGAAGACGTGCATGCAGGAGACGAAGGCGAAGCCCACCCCCTCCTGCACGCCCCAGCCCTTGAGCACCTTCACCAGCACCAGCTCGTAATTCCCGAAATAACCGGGCATGCCGGGGACGGACGCGGCGGCCGCGCCGGCGAAGATCAGCGCTACGCTGCGGAACGCGTCTATGGTCCCGCCGAGCCCGAAGGCGCGGGCCAGCAGCCAGAAGTTCAGCGCGTCCAGCAGCCACTGCAGCGCGGCGAACAGGAAGATCAGCGACCCGCTGCGGAAATTGTGCAGCCCCTTCACGCCCATGGCCACCCTCTCGAAAATGGTGCGGACCTTCGGGAAGCGGGCGAAGAAACCGGAGAACCAGGCGTGCGCCACCAGTTCGTCGGCGAAGATCAGCGCCGCGATGCCGGCCGCCACACCCGCGACCAGCGTCCACATCAGGCCGTTGTAGGCGAAGATGCCGCCAGTGATGCCGCCGAACTCGGCGGCGGCGGCGAAGAGCAGGAAGAGCACTACCACGTCCAGCAGCCGCTCCACCAGTATCGTGGCCAGCACGGTCACCACCGGTATCGAGAAGACGCGCGCGGCGAACGTGGCGCGGGCGAGCTCCCCCAGCCGCAGCGGCAGGATGTTGTTCAGCGCGAGCCCGGCGGCCTCCAGCTTGAACGCGTCGGAGAGCTTCACCGAGGAGCTCGAAGGAGCGAGCAGCAGCTTCCAGCGCGCACCGCGAGCCAGCAGCTCGGCCAGCACCACCGCGGCCACCGGCAGCAGGTAGAGCGGCTCGATGCGGGCGTAGATCCCGGCGAGGGAGCCGAACTCTATATTACGCAGCGCCAGCCACAGGAGCAGGGCGCTCACCGCGAAGCCGGCCGCCATGGAAACCTTGGTCTTCATATCCGCGCCGCCCCGGCGCGCAGTTCTCCTATGCCGCTCCTATGCTCTTCAGGAAGGCGTCCTCCGCCGACGGCCTGCCCAGGAACTTCTCCACCTGGCCGGCCTCGTCGTAGCTGCGGCCGGGGGCCAGTATCAGCTCCCTGTACTTCCTGCCGGTCTCCGGGTTCGTCACTCCGGTGGCCTCGAAAACGCTGAAAAGGTCGGCCGCTATGGCCTCGCTCCAGAGGTAGCTGTAGTAGCCGGCGTCGTAGCCGCCCATCAGGTGGCCGAAGCTCGCCTGCGGGTGCGTGCCGGGGGCCATAGGGATCAGCGAGATCTTCTTCATCAGCTTCTCGTAGACCTTCGTGGTGTCCAACTTCCCCCTGGCGGTGTGGTACTTCATGTCCAGCACGCTGAAGAAGATCTGGCGCAGGTTGCCCATGCCCGAGTCCATGTTCTTGGCGTCTATCAGTTTCTTTATCGTCCTCTCCGGCAGGGTCTCGGAAGGGTTCCTGTAGTGCCCCGAGATGCGGCGCAGCACGGCCGGGTCGTAGGCCCAGTTCTCCAGCATCTTGGACGGCACCTCCACGAAATCGCGGGACACGCTGGTGCCGGCGAACTTCTTGTACTTGGACCGGGTGAAGATGTTGTGCGTGACGTGGCCGAACTCGTGGAACAGCGTGACGACCTCGTCGAACTTCAGCAGCGGCGGCAGGTCGCCGGACGGCGGGGAGAAGTTGGCCACTATCGCCGCGGCGGGGATCTCGTAGGAGCCGTCGGCGAGCTCGTGGCCCTTGCGCACGCCGAAGCAGGCCGCGTGCTTGTATTTCCCCTCGCGCGGGAACAGGTCCATGTAGAAATAGGCTGCCACGGAACCGTCGCCGTTCTTCACCTCGAAGGCGCGCACGTCCTTGTGCCAGACCGGCAGGTCCGCCGGCACGAACTTAGCGCCGAACACCTCGCCGAACGTGGCGAACATGCCCTTCAGCACCGTCTCCAGCGGGAAATATTCCTTTATCTTCTCGTGGTCGATGGAATACTTGGTCTTCTTGAGCAGGTTGTTGTAGTAGGCGGTCTCCCAGGCGTTCAGCGTCTTGTCGCCGGTGCCTTTGAGCTTCAGCCGCGCGCGCAGCTCCTTGCGGCCCTTGCGCTTGAGCCTGTCCTGCGTGCGCCTGAGGAACGCGAAGACGTTGGCGCTGTTCTTGGCCATCCTGTCGTCGAGCACGTAGTCGGCGTAGGTGGGATAGCCGAGCAGCTTCGCGATCTTCCTGCGCAGCACGATGGCGTCCTCCATCAGCTTGATGTTGGTCCCGGCGCAGCGGTTGTTGAACATCGCGGCCAGCCTGCGGCGGACGTCGCCGTCCTCGGCGTTCTGCATGAACGGCACGTAGTCCGGGTAGTTCAGCGTGACCAGGTAGCCGCCCTTCTCCGTGCGCTTGAGGCGCGCCTTGAAATCCTCCGGCAGCCCCTTCAGCTCCCCTTCCGTCACTTCCAGCGCGTCGTTCACCTCGCGCAGGTTCTTGGCGAACTCCAGCTCCAGCGTGATGAGCTCCTTCATCAGCTTCTTGACCTTGTTCTTCTTCCTGGGCTCCAGGCCCAGGCCGTTCTGCTTGAAGTCCAGCAGCGTCTTCTCCAGCAGGCGCGCGTCCACCGGGTCCAGCTTCTCGCCCAGGTCCGCGTAGGCCTTGATGGCGCCGAAGACGTCCTCGCGGGTCATCAGGTCCACGAAGTACTGGCTGACCTTCAGCTCCAGCTCCTGGCTGGCCTTGCGCAGCTCCGCGTTGTCGGAGATATAGGCCAGTATGGACGGTATATGCACGGCCTCTCCGAATGCCCCGGTGGCCTTCTCGAAAGCGAGCACGGTATTGGCGAAGGTCCGCTGCCCGGCCGGCACGGCTATGACGGCCTTAAGGTCGTCATCCAGCCGCCTGACCGCGCTGTCGAAGGTCCCGCTCACCTGCTCCGGGGTATAGGAAAAAACCGGCGCTCCAGACATAAAGCCTCCAGAAGGTCCGCGTGATTGATATCTTTATTATACCAATTGTGACCGGACCGCTCGCCCAAGGTCCTAAGCATGCGTGGGCCCTAAAACTCCCCCCTCGTGGGCCCTCCGCCTCTGCCGGAAAAGCTCCGGGACGGCTAGACTATAGATATGAAAAATAAGACCTTCTTCTCCGCAGTCATATCCGCGCTGGTGATCGGCGCCGCCGCGGCCTCCGCCCAGGACTTCGACCTGAACTCGCTGCGCGCCTCCGACATAAGGGCCATGCAGCAGGACAAGGGCATCCTCGATTTCATAAAACCCGGCAAGCCCGAGCCGTCCAAGGTCACCAAGGAATGGACCGTCATGGTCTTCATGAACGCCAAGAACGACCTGAGCGACAGCCACCTGCTCGGCATGGTCGGCAAGTGGGCCGAGAAGGACATCAAGGAAATGAAGGAGGTCGGCACCACCGACAAGGTCAACGTGGTGGTGGAGCACGGCATCAAGGGCAAGGGCTCGCGCCGCCTGCTGATAGAGAAGAAGGGAAACATCCTCTCCTCCGGCGAGAAGGTCTACGGGGAATATCCTAACGCCGACATGGGCGACTACAAGCGCGTCGTAGAGTTCGTGCAGTGGTCCAAGAAGACCTTCCCCGCCAAGCACTACGTGCTGGTGCTCTGGAACCACGGCCTCGGCTGGATAGACCCCAACATGCAGGAGCATACCGCCGGCACCGGCACCCAGAACAAGGGCATACTTTTCGACGATGAGACCAAGAACTACGTCCGCACCGCGCAGATGGGCGAGATGATGCGCCAGGCCGGCTACGTGGATATCGTGATGCAGAACGCCTGCCTGATGCAGATGTCCGAGGTCCTCTACGAGATGAAGGACTACGCCGGCCTGTTCGTCGGCTCCGAGGAGACCATGCTGACGCAGGGCTTCGACTACACCAAGCTGCTCAACTTCATCAACGCCAACCCCGCCTTCACGAACGAGCAGTTCAGCGACTTCCTGGTGAACTGGTACCGCGACTTCTACGCCGGCGGCATGAACATAGGCCCGATCTCCGTGCCTCTCGACAAGATGGGCGCCACCCTCTCCACCGTGCGCCCGGCCGCGCTGAACGATCTGCCCCGCTACCTGGACGCCCTCGCCGGCGCCGCGATGCGCAACGACGAGCAGGACGCCGCCAGGATCGCGGTGGACAAGGTCATCCGCTTCACCAGCCTGGACCCGAAGAACGACAAGAACAAACTGATCGCCGCCTACGCGGACCTCTACGACTTCGCCGACCTGCTGGGCGCCAACGCCCGCAGCCGGGAGACGAAGAACGCCGCTCTGGACCTGATGACCTTCATAAAGAACGGCCTGGTGCTGCGCTCCATCGGCATCCACGGCGACGCCGAGAACGGTTACGACTACACCAAGGTCGGCGGCATCGCGATCAACACCACGATGAAGATAAAGAAGGTCCCGGCCCAGCTGGACTCGATCTTCGAGACCAAGTACTCGGACCTGGCCCTCTCGAAGGCCTCGCAGTGGGACGAGTTCGTGAGCTGGACCGACGGCGTCTGGCGCGCGCGCTGAACCCTCTTCGGAACGAAAAAGGGCCCGGGGCGTTCCCGGGCCTTTTTTCTTGCCCGCGCGGCTCCGGACATGCTAGATTATCGGCATGAAAAAATTTATTATCGTTTCAGCCGTGCTGGCCGCCGTCGCTTTCCTCGCCGTGCCCGAGCTGCCCGGCACGCTCGCCGCGGGCGCCAGGTCGCTGTTCGCAAGTCCTCCCCCTCCGGAAAAGACGCTGACGCGCGCAGAATATTACCGTTTCGACCCGGCGTCCCCGCTGGAGGACAGGATCAAGCCCATGCCGCCGGAGCTGTTCGCCCACTACCGCGACATGGACAAGGACCCGGCGTACGCCGTCTATGCCCCCTCGGCGGAGGACAAAGCGCTGGTAAAGCAGTATCTCTCCCTCCTTCCGGACGTTTATCAAAAGGTCCTCCGGGAAAGGTGCCTTGGCATCTACTTCATCTCCAATTTCAAGGGCAACGGCATCACCAGCTGGGCCGAGGACAAGGACGGGAAGATCTTCTTCCACCTCACGCTGAACCCGGACTCGCTGAAGAAGGGCCTGTCCGCCACCCTGACGGAACGCGAGAGCAGCTGCTTCATGCCGCGGGAAGGCTGGTCCGTCAAGGTGGACGCCGGCGCGCGCTACAAAGGCCTGCTTTACGCGCTGGCCCACGAGGCGTCGCATGGCGTGGACTACGTGAAAGGCGTGACCCCCTGGGCCGACAACGAGATGCCGGCCTCCCTGAGGCCGGCCTCGCTCGGGAAAACGGCGATCTTCTTCAAGCCCTTCTGGCGGGACTTCTACGTTACGGAGAAGGACTACGATTTCCCGCTGCGCGACAAGATCACCTTCTACGGCCTTAACGGCGGCCCCAGGATCGGCTTCGAGGACGCGGCCGCGCTGTACGAGAACCTGACGCGCGGCCCGTTCGCGTCGCTGTACGGCTCCACCAGCTGGGCCGAGGATTTCGCCGAGCTGGCCACGTTCCATCTTCTCACTACGAAACTGGGCCAGCCCTACAGGATAATCCTGACCGGGCCCGGGGTAAGCAGGGTGTTCGAGCCCATGAAGACCGTGAACGTCATGCAGCGCGCCGCCCTGGTCATGAACGACATCGACCCGGGCGGCAGGCATATCCCGCCCTCCAAGGAGACGGGCGCGGACATGAAAGCCATGGACGGGAAGATGAAGGCCGTGGACGCGGAGCTCGAACGCGCGCGGCAGCTGCTGGAAAAGGGCGGCAAGACGACGAAAAGCGGAAGATCCGTGAAATGACCGCGGACGCCGGACAAAAAAGACCCGGGGACTCCCCCGGGTCTTTTTTTGCCTGGCCCGCCCCGCGCGCCTCAGCGGAAATGGTCCCGCATCATGCGCACCAGGCCTTCGGTGGCCTTGCCGGGGATCTCCTCCCCCTCCCAGTTGATGGAGAAGTGCGCGTTCTTCTGGGTGGGCTTCACGTAGTTCTCGTACATCGGCAGCACGGTGGCCAGCACCTGGTGCTTGATGCCCTCTATGTCGCGGCCGCGCTCGCTGATGTCGCGCTGCACGCGGCGCAGCACGGCGGTCACCATGCCGGTGGAGACGAAGATCTTGAAGTCGCACTGGTTGGCGAGCTTGGGGAAATAGAGCGTATAGAGCCCCTCCAGCACTATCAGCTGCGTGGGCTTGCAGGCCGCGCATTCCTTTTCGCGGGTATGCTGCTTGAAGTCGTAGATCGGCTGCTGTATGGTCTTGCCGGCGCAGAGCTCGGCGAGCTGCTTGGCCGCCAGGGAGGAATCTATCGCGTCCGGATGGTCGAAGTTGTAGGCCTTCCTCTCCTCGAAGTTCAGGTGGTCCAGAGGCCTGTAATAGTTGTCCAGCGAGAAGATCTGGCCGGAGATGCCTATCTTGCCGCACTGGCTGACCAGCTTGCCGGCCAGGGTCGTCTTGCCTGAGCCGGAGCCGCCGGCTATCCCTATTATGAAGCGCGATTTTGTCTTGCCGTCCATTAGTGCAGCTCCTCGCTACTTCCCGCCCCGGCTAAATCATATCAAAAATAGGCGATATTCCGGCTTCCTCACGACGGGAGAGCCGCGGGCCGCCGCGCCCTCCGCCTGTCAATAGTCCTCCGAATTTTGTAAAATTGTATTACACGTGCTTACCCCACCTCAGGAGATCCCCATGGAAAACGAAGAAAATTTCGCTGAATTATTCGAGAAGTCCTATAAAGAACCGTCCCGCATGGAGCCCGGCCAGAAGGTCGAGGCGCCGATAGTCAAGATAACCCCGGAATGGGTCCTGATAGAGGTCGGGGGCAAGGGAGAGGGTTACATACCGGCGGACGAGCTGAAGGACGCCGACGGCAACATGATAGCCCGCGAGGGCGACATAGTCCGCGCCTGGTTCAACCGTTCCGAGGAGGGCGAGATGCGCTTCACCACCCGCATCGGCACCGGCCCCGCCGCCCGCTCGCAGCTGGCCGACGCTTTCAAGGAACACCTGCCGCTGGCCGGCAAGGTGGCCAGGGAGATCAAGGGCGGCTTCGAGATCACGCTGCCCGGCGGCCTGCGCGCCTTCTGCCCCTTCTCGCAGATGGGCATGCGCCGCGACGAGAGCCGCGAGGCCTACGTCGGCGTGGAGCTGGCTTTCCATATAATCGAGCTGGACAGGCGCAACATCGTGCTGTCCCGCCGCGAGATAGTCGAGGCCGAGCGCCAGGCCAAAGTAGCCGTCCTTAAAGAGACGCTGCGCGAGGGCGACCGCGTCCGCGGCATCGTGACCTCGATACAGAAGTTCGGCGCCTTCGTGGACATCGGCGGCGTGGAGGGACTCCTCCCGGTCTCCGAGATGGCCTGGGGCCGCACCGGCAAGGTGAGCGACGTGCTCTCCGCCGGCCAGCCCGTGGAGGTCATCATAAAGAACCTGGACTGGGAGAACCGCAGGATCTCTCTGAGCCTCAAGGACGCCCTCCCGAACCCGTGGGACAGCGCGGCGCAGAACTGGCCCGCCGGCTCCTTCCATACCGGCAGGGTGTCCCGCCTGGCCCCGTTCGGCGCGTTCGTGACCCTCGGCGAGGGCGTGGACGGCCTGATACACGTTTCCCGCCTCGGCGGCGACAAGCGGGTCAACCACCCGGAGGACGTGCTGCAGGTCGGCCAGCAGATAGAGGTCTGCGTGGAGGCCGTCGACGTGAAGAACCAGCGCATCTCGCTGGTGCCGGCCGACGTGTCCCGCGAGCAGCAGGAGAAGCAGGAGACGATGCGCAGGTACCAGGAGCCCGAGGGTGCCGCGCCGCTCGGCTCTCTGGGCGAGCAGCTCAAGCGCCACCTGGACAGCGGCGACGACGGGAAATAACCGTCACCCCGGCCATTAAAAAGCCCCCGGAAACGGGGGCTTTTTTTTGCGCTCAGCGGGCCGGCGCTTCCCGGGGTATGCCGTCCAGCAGCGGCGTCTCGTATACTTCCAGCTGCGGCCGGCGCTTCCTGGCGCGCTGGTCGGAGATGAAGGCGTTGAGCAGCTCCAGGCAGGCGGGCCGCAGCTTCACGCAGCCGCTGGTGTCGCGCCAGCGGAAATCGCTCTTTTCCGGGCGGCCGGAGTAAGAGGGGTCCGAGAGCCTGGCCGGGTCCTCCCAGCGGTCGGTATGCACGGCGAAGCCGTAGCGGCCGTAGGGCCCGCTGTAATAGCCGGGGTCGGCGGCGAGCTGGCGCGCCCTGAGGCTGGCGGCCTCCGGGGACGAGCGGCCGGGCGGCAACTCGAACACCGGGACCTTACCCCCCTGAGAGCCCTTCTGGGAATCCTTCGCCCAGATAAGGTCCACCGGCTCCGCCGAGGAACCGGCCGGGTACCAGTCGCTCAGCACGGCCGAGAAATACACCTTGCCCTTCCCCCTTTTCGCGGGGGAGGCGGTCAGCGCCAGCACGCGCGGATCGGGCTTGCCCAGCACGGCGATTTCGTAGTCGGCCGGTGATATGTTGCGAAGGTCGTAGACCCCGGGAATGGTGGCCCCGTCGGCCATGTCCTTAGGGGCGTAATAGATCGTGGCGCCGTCTATCAGGCCGGCGCGCCAGCGGTCCTTCGGCTGGAGCGACGTGGCCCCCCGCCCGAGCGCCTCGCACTGCCAGACGCCGGCCTTCTCCCCGCCCTCTATCTCGAAGCTGAGCACGCCGGCGCCGGACCTGTCCGCCGGCAGCAGCAGCAGCGCCCTGGAAACCTTCCCTCCCGGGCCCGGCAGGCCGTTAAGGCCGAGGTGCTCTTTCCTGGCCCGCAGCGCCGAGCTCAGCTCCTCCAGGGCCGGCCTGGCCACCGGGATATGGTCAGGCAGCAGCGACTCCGGCCTGAACTCGGAGTCCTGCCCGGCCAGCAGAAGCGAAGGGGAGAACAGCAGGAACAGGGTTATGTATCTCATGACATCCTCTCGAAGGAAATTACCTTTATCTTCGTGGCGAATTCGCCGTAGTACAGGTTGCGGGAGCGCGTTTCCGCCTCCCCGAGCTGGTTGTCGGCCGGGTCGCTGCGCCAGAACTTCTTGGGGGGCCGGAACGGCGAGCCGAACCCGGCGTTCGCCACCATCCTGCCCGCGTCGAGACAGCCGAAATAGAAGCGCCGCAGCCGCTCCCGGCCGGCGGCCGCCATCTTGTTGCCGAAGGACAGGTCCGCCGGGCGCCAGCCGCCGGCGTAGAACAGCGCCCAGTCGTGCGGCGACCCCCTGTCCGGGCGCGCGATCCAGCCGGACTGCCACTTAGCCGGCACGCCGGCCGCCCGGCACAGCGCTATGAAGGCCAGCGCCTGGAAACCGCAGTCGCCGCGGAGGGAGGCCAGGGCCTCTCCGGAGATGTTCTCGAACAGGCAGTAAGGCGGCGTGAAGTTGTAGGTGAAATTCCTGGTGAGCCAGTCGTATATCCTGCGGGCCTTCAGGTACGGGTCGCGCTCTTTCCCGGTTATCTCCGCCGCTAGGCCGCGGACGTACGGGGAAAGAACTATATGCGGCGGCTCCTCCCGCAGGTACTTCGCGGCGCCGGGCGGCACGCGCCCCCCTTTTCCCGGCCGCGTCACCCACTCCGAGATAACGTATTCGAACTCCGCGTAGAACTTCCGGGAGCGGTCCTCGAAGAATATGGTGCGCTGCGGGGCGCCGGGGGCCGCCAGCCTGTATCCATCGTGGGAGGCGGCCACCAGCCTGGCCGAGGAGACCTGGTCGCCGACGCGCGGAAAAGGCAGCCAGCAGCGCACCGAGCCGCCCGGCTTCTTCTTCAGCGTAAGGGTTATCCTGGCCCTGACCCTGTACCTGGCCGGCTTCGCCCCGCGCGCCAGCTCTTCCGCGCGCGCGAGCATCTTCTCCAGGCCGGCCTCCGCGGCCTTGTCGGGCGCCTTCAGCCGGCGCCTTAACGCTGGCTTACAGAAGACGACGTTGGAGGCGAAAGAATCCGTGAACCGCTCCCGGCCCTCGATGGTCCTGGGCGAGACGAAGCCGGCCCTTATCCAGTCGTCCAGTTCGCTGTTCCGGAATCCTCTCAGGCGGCCGCGCAGTATCCGGAGCGCGGCCTTCCTGTCGTGCGGGCACGCGGCGCGCAGGCGCTCCAGCCTCTCCTTCTCGAACCTGAGCCGCGCCGCGGCGGCGGACGGGAGGGAGCCGCGGAGCGCGCGGTCTATCAGGCCGCCCGCGAGCCTCAGCTCGCCGCGCGCCTCGGCGTTCCTGATATTTTCCGGCAGACCTGCGATGAGATGGTCCATGCGCTCAGTGGAAGGGGAGCGTCGCTGTTTCAGCCGTTGTCCAGCGTCATCTGGACCACGGGCCGGCTGTAGAGCCGGGCGGTGAAGTCCTCCAGCGCCTTGATGAGGGCCAGGCAGTTCTCCATGTCCTTCGCCGGGAATTCCCTGGTGGCCTTCACGTAGTACGGCGGCTTCCTGTCCCATTCCACGCCCAGCTTCTCCGCCTCTTTTTCCAGCTGGGTGCCGGGGAAGACGGAAACCGGGAAGATCTGCACCCCGGACGTGAAGTAGCGCTGGAAATCGGGCGAGAAGCGGCGCAGGTGCTCCGGGGAGCCGGTGACCACGGGGGTGGTCTGCAGATCGGCGCAGACGTCCAGGCACCACCGCATGCTCTCGATGAAGCCCTTGAGGCTGTCGCCCGGCAGGCCGAGCATCAGCTGCAGCAGGAAATGGGCCTTGGGGGACTGTTCCTTGACGACGTAAAGCTTCTGCTTCATCTGCTCAAGCGTAAGCGGCGTGCGGCCGGTGGCCTGCACGATCTTCCCGTCGGTGGACTGTATGCCGAAGCAGAAGGAGACGCCGGTGAAATTGCCGGCCTTGGCTATGCGCGGCGTCCAGAACTTCAGGTCGCACTCGATGATCCAGACCAGGTTCCTGCCGTTGGCGCCCCTGCGGATAAGGCCGAGCATCTCCTCGGCCCTGGCCTCGTCCATCGTGAGGTCCTGGTCGGCCAGGAAGACGTGCATCGTGGAATCCCCGGCGAGACGGCTCCCGCCTTTGCCGCTGTTCCGGATGATCCAGTCTATCTCCCGCGCGGAGCGCTCCATCGAGAAGCGCCTGATCTTGCCCTTGCTGGTCCAGACGCAGAAGCTGCAGTTGAACGGGCATCCGCGGGAGGTCTCATGGACCAGGAACTTGTAGGGCTTGCCGTCGAAGATGCCTGTCAGGTAGGGAGAGGGGATGATGTCGAGATTGGCTATCGGCGGGCGCTGCGGGCCTTCGACCGCCCCGCCCTTGGAGGGCGTTATGGTGCCGGCGGTGCCGGCCCAGGGCTTCTTCACGATGGTCTTCAGGATCAGCTCGGCGAACGTGAGCTCCCCCTCGCCCATAACCAGCGCGTCCGCGCCGGTGTCGGCGAGTATGGAGGCGCCCCTCGTGCTGGCGTCCGGGCCGCCCAGCACTATGCGGGTCTTCGGCGACCTGCGCTTCAGCTCCTTGCAGAGCTCTATCACGGCCAGCACGTTCCACAGGTAGCAGGAGAAGCCCACTATGTCCGGCTTGCCCTGCAGTATGCCGGCGCAGACCTTCTCTATCTGCCTGCCGGTCCAGCGCTTGGGACTTTCGACTATGCGGATATCGACCTTCTTGCCGAAGATGGAATCCGCGTAGGCCTTGAGATAGCCCAGCGAAAGGGGATTGCCGTAGATCTCCGGGTCGGAGACGTGCACGAGGTTCACTTTGCAGGTCTTTGCCATACGCGCGATGCGGCCCGCCGCGGGCCAGCCGGACGGATACTAGATTCTAGTAAAGATACCGGCGGTTATCACAGCCAATTCCTCCGACTCTCCGGACGCCGGCCGGCCCTGGCATCACAGCAGGAAGGCCATGCCGCCCAGGAAGAAAGCGAAAGCCACCACGAGATAGCGGGACGGCAGCTTCCGCTCCACTACGCACTCGAACGCGGAGGAGAAGAGCGTGCCGGTTATCGCTATGCCGGTGACGGCGGCCAGCGCGGCCGAGTAGCGGACAGCCGAAAGGTAGAACATCAGGGAAAGGTACGTGCCGGCCACCGAACCCAGGGTTATCCAGAGCAGGCCGTCGCGGCCCAGCCCCTTCAGCTTCTCCACGAAATGGAACGGCTTCACGGACGACATGGCCGCGAACAGCAGCAGGGCCCCCGCCGCGCGGTAGAAGTTCCCTTCCGTGGTGCCTATCCCGGGGCTGTTGTTGAAAGCGTATCTGGTCAGCAGCACCCCGCAGCCGTCCAGCGCCATGCCGCCCATCGCGAACAGCGTGGCCTTCATGTTCCAGTGGCCGTGCTTTTTGAACGACTCCAGCGAGAAGATGTACAGGCAGACCACGAAGAAAAAGATGGCGAAGAGCTTGTCCGGGTCTATCGCCTGCCCGAACGCGAAATAGCTGACCACCCCTATCAGCAGCGGCTGGAAGCCGAACACCATCATAGTACGCCCGGGACCCATCATGGAGAAGGCCTTCAGGATATAGATGTCCCCGAGGCCCAGCCCTATCATCCCGGAAAGCAGGAACAGGGAGGCCATGCCCGGGTCTATGGCGTGGAAGCCGCCTTCTATCAATATCGTGCCCAGGAACAGGAACGCCGCCACCGCCGCCTTGAAGCAGTTCACCCAGAGGCTGGAGATGCGGCGCGCGTAATGCGTGAAGAACTGCACCCCGATGGCGAAGCTCAGGTTTGCCGCGAGGGCGTATATATAGGCTGTTTCCATGCTGTATATGGCGCTGGCCTTATATATTATAGAAATTAGCCCGGCAGCCCCCTATCGCAATATTCACACCCCGACATGCCCTTGGCCGTCTAATGCGTATAGCGCTTGATACCGCACGCGCATAGCGCAGTCGGGTTGAACCTGACTATCCAAAATGCCCGGGACAAGTCGACATGCCCTTGTCGGGTTGGTGTGCTATGCTATTTGCCATGGACCTGCAGCGAAAGCTGGAAATACTGGCCGATTCGGCCAAGTACGACGCCTCCTGCGCCTCCAGCGGCTCTAACCGCGGCGGCCGCGGCACGGGTGCCGCGCATATCAGCGGGGTCTGCCACAGCTGGACTGCGGACGGCCGCTGCGTTTCGCTGCTCAAGGTCCTGATGACCAACGAGTGCGTCTACGACTGCGCCTACTGCGTCAACCGCCGCTCCAACGACGTACCCCGCGCCCGCCTCACCCCGGACGAGATAGCCGGACTGACCTTCGAGTTCTACAAACGCAATTACATCGAAGGCCTCTTTCTGAGCTCCGGTATAACCGGCTCGCCCGACCGCACCATGGAGCTGATGCTGGAGGCGGTGCGCAAGCTAAGGAAGGAGTTCCGCTTCAACGGCTACGTCCACATGAAGGTCATCCCCGGCGCGGACCAGGCGCTGATAGACCAGGCCGGTCTCTGGGCGGACCGCGTCAGCGTCAACATAGAGCTGCCCACGGACAAGAGCCTGCGGCTGCTCGCCCCCGGCAAGACCAAGGAGACCGTGCTCAGGCCCATGGACCGCCTGGCCCGCAGGATAGCCGCGCACAAGGAAGAGCGCCGCGCGATAAAGAGCTCCCCCGCCTACGCTCCGGCCGGCCAGAGCACGCAGCTCATCATAGGCGCCACGCCCGAGACCGACCGCGAGATAATCAAGCTCAGCGAGGCCCTTTACGACAAGATGCGGCTCAAGCGCGTCTATTATTCGGCCTTCGTGCCGGTGATGAAGGACAGCCGCCTGCCCGCCCTGGCCGATCCGCCGCTGCTGCGCGAGCACCGCCTTTACCAGGCAGACTGGCTGCTGCGCTTCTACGGCTTCACGGCCGACGAACTGCTGGACGAGCGCCACCCCGAGCTGGACCTCGCCTTCGACCCCAAGACGGTCTGGGCGCTGAACAACCTGGACAAGTTCCCGCTGGAGGTGAACGCGGCGGACTATGAGGAGCTGCTCCGGGTGCCGGGCATAGGCGTCACCTCGGCCGGGCGCATACTGCGCGCGCGCCGCGCCGGCGCGCTGGAGCTGGACGACCTGAAGAAGCTTGGAGTGGTAATGAAGCGTGCGATCTATTTCGTCACGGCCGGCGGAAAATACGGCGGCATAAAAAAAGAGAGCGAGGCGGCCATAAAAGTTAAGCTGCTGGAGCACAAGAACCCCAACGGCCAGCTGGACCTGTTCGGCCAGGGCGAGCTGGTGAAGGAGGGCCTGGCGGCCACGATGACGGGACAGCTTTGATCGGCCTTGCCCGCGCCGGCCTGATATGAGGACATATCTTTACGCCGGCAGCTTCGCCGGTTTTCTGACCGCGCTGGACCTCGCCCTTGAACGCGGCGGTGAGGACTGCGCCATTGCCCGAGAGAGCGCGGCCGCAGAGCCGGACCTCTTCTCGGAGTACGTGAACGCTGGCGCGGACCCCGTTAAGGCGGCGGCCATGAGAATGCTTCTCGAGCGGCGTGGCTCCGCAGAGAGCTGGCATCACGCCAGGTACGCCTTCCTCTCCGAGGCGCCAGGCGCGGAGAACGCGGTGCTCGCCTACGCGCGCCTGCTGCTGGAGAAGGGCGCGGCGGCGGACAATATGCTGGCCGACGACAGGGTCAGAAAAGTGCACGGCCTTTCCGCCTCGGTCGGCGGCGAGGCGCAGATGTTCAGAGGCTTCGTCCGCTTCACGGAGCTGGCCGACGGCTCATTATATTCCCGCATAGAGCCGGACCACGACATACTGCCGCTGATAACGTGGCATTTCCGCGCGCGGCTGGGAAGTTTCAACTGGGTCATACACGACGCGCGCCGCAACAGCGCAGCCCTCTATTTCCGCGGCAGGCTGGTCTACGCCCCGCTGGACCGGGCGCGGCTGAAGGAGGACGCCAGGGAAGCCGAGGTGCGCGACCTCTGGAAGCATTTCTTCAGGACGGCGGCCATAAAGGAAAGGGCCAACCCCGCCCTGCAGCGGCGCAACGTCCCGCTCAAATACCGGCGCAATCTCACCGAATTTTCAGGGGATTGAACTCTGCAACACTGGTTACAGATAACCTTTATCACCTTGTAGCCGGCCGGCTCACAGGCTACACTCTATATAGGCGCAATTGCGCCAAGGGGGTAATATTATGAGACTTCCCGCTTCCCTGTTAGCCGTCGTTCTCTGCGCAGCAGCAGCCCTGCCTCCGCCGGTCTCGGCGGCCAAAGTGGCGGCCGTCTCCACCTTCGTGCAGGGCGACGTGCAGCTCCAGCGCGCCGGAGAGACCTCTTTCGCGCCTCTCGAGGCGAACACGCTGCTGCGCGCCGGCGACCTGATAAAGACCGGGGACGGGGCCACCGCGGCCCTGGTCAGCAAGAAGGGTGCCGAGATCCGGGTCAACTCCAATACCGAGCTGAAGATGCCTTCCGGGAACGGCGTGCGCGAGGTCTTCGAGATGGCCTTCGGGCAGGTCTGGAGCCGGATGCTGCACCTGAAGGCCCGGCTCAGCGTCCGCACCCCGGCGGCCGTCTGCGCGGTGCGCGGCACGGAGGCCGACATCGACCAGCACGAGCTGCTTACGCTGAAGGTCTACGAGGGCCACGTGGACATACAGAACAAGAACGGCATGCAGTCGCTGCACGCGGGCCAGCTCAGCACCGTGGCGGGCCCGGGGGCGGCGCCGGCGGCCCCCCGCGCCATGCAGCAGACCGAGATGGGCGACTGGCAGAAGGGCATAGCCGTCAAGGACCTGGGGAAGTACCTGGACCGCATGGGGCTCTCCGGCAAGGACCTGCGCGTCAAGATAGCCAAGGACGGGCAGGAGAAGGACGTGAACGTTAAGCTGAAAAAGAAGCCGTGAACCTGACAGGCCGAAAAAGGACCCCGGCGGGACCGGGGTTCTTTTTTTTACCTCTTCAGCTTCGCTATCGCCTTGGAGACATGGGGAGGCACCAGCTTGGAGACGTCCCCCTTGAAGTACGCTATGTCGCGCACTATGCTGGAAGAGAGGTAGGTGTAACGCTGGCGCGGCATCAGGAAAACGGTCTCTATGTCGGGGGACAGGGTGCGGTTCACGGCCGCTATCTGGAACTCGTACTCCAGGTCGGAGATGGCCCGGAGGCCCCTTATGACCAGCTTGCTGGCCTTCTTCTTCATGTAGTCCACCAGCAGCCCCTCGAAGCAGTCCACGGTGACGTTCTTCCTGCCCTTCAGCGCCGTCCTCAACATGGCCACCCGCTGGTCCAGCGGGAACATGTGCTTCTTGGAGCTGTGAACGAAGACGCTGACGATGACGTGGTCGAAGATCTTGGAGGCCCTGTCGATTATGTCCAGGTGGCCGAAGGTCACCGGATCGAAGCTGCCGGGATAGACCGCGGTTCTCTTTTTCATCGTAAGCCAATTATACAAATTTCACTCCGGAGCGGCGGCCCGGAAAAGTTGTATCATTTGGGCATGAGAATATCCGCCCTGCTGCTCGCTCTCTGCCTCTGCGCCCCGGCCGCGGCGCAGGAGCTGATCCCCTATAATTCGCACGGCAGATGGGGATACTCCGCTCCGGGCGGCAAGATCGCTATCAGGCCGCGCTTCGGCTACGCCGAGCCCTTCAGCGAAGGCCTCGCGCTGGTGCTGGACGGAGGGAAATACGGCTTCATAGACAAGGCCGGCAAAACGGTCATAGCGCCGAAATACCAGTCCGCGGGCTCGTTCAGCGACGGCTGCGCGCCGGTCAAGAGCCGCGGCCTCTGGGGCTGCGTGGACAGGGAGGGAAAGCCGGCGGTTCCGTTCGAGTACGAGGCCCTGCTGCCTTTCACGGAAGGCGCGGCCCCGGCCAAAAAGAACGGCCGCTGGGGCCTGCTGCTGAAGGACTCCCGCGAGTTCCGCGGCGGAATATACGACGAGATCTACCCGGTCAGCGAGGGGCTGGCCCGGGTTCGCGTAAAGGACAAGTACGGCTATATAGGGCTCTCCGGCAAGGAAGCGCTCCCGCCGGTCTACGCGGAGGCCTTCCCTTTCTCCGGCGGGTTCGCCACCGCCAAGCTGGGCGACAGCTACGGCTTCGTAGACAGGTCCACGCTGGCGCTCAAGAGCAGGGACTACATCTCCATCGGCCCCTACAGCGAGGGGCTGGCCCACGCCCAGGCCCTCTCCTGGGAGGACCGCTGCGGCTACATAGACAGGGACGGCAACGTCATTATCCAGCCGCAGTTCAGGATGTGCGCCTCTTTCGAGGGCGGCCTGGCTCCGGTGCTGAAGGACCTCAGGAGCGGCTGGGGCTACATAGACAAGACCGGCAAGACGGTCATAGATTTCAAGTACGACCAGGCCGGCGGCTTCCGCGGCGGCATAGCCAAGGTGTCCCGCGGCGGCAGGCTGTTCTACATAGACCAGAAAGGCTTCGAGTACTTCAGGAAATGAGAGCGGCGGCCTGAGCGCCGCCGCTTTATCACCCAAAATGAAAGGGCCCGCAAGAACCTTTTAATATAGGCTGCGGACCCATCAATAGTATAGCAGGCTCTTTCCGATTGTCAAGACCCTGAAAATACCTTTTTCAAACGCCGAAATAGACCGCTTTCGGGTTGTGGAAGACTATGGCCGACACCGAGGCCTCGGGGTCCATCATGAACCCGTCGGTCAGCCTTATCCCCGCGTCGTCCTCCGGCTTCAGCAACGCGAACAGCCCCTTCTGGTTGGCCAGGTCCGGGCAGACCGGGTAGCCGAAGGAATACCTCTTGCCGCGGTATTTGCTGCGCAGCAGCGGCGCCGCCGGATGCTCCTCCGCTATGCCCCATTCCCTCCTGATCCTGTAATGCAGCACTTCGGCGAAGGCCTCCGCCAGGGTAAGCGCCACGGCCTCCACCAGATAGGAGCGCACATAGTTTCCGGCTTCCCGCTCGCGGCGCGAGAGCGCCAGCACGCCCTCGCCGCAGGTGACGGCCAGCAGCGCCGCGTAGTCCCTCCTGCCGCCCGAGGCCGGCGCGGCGAAATCGGCCAGACACAGCCGCTCCTTCGCCGCCTGGCGCGGGAAAACGAACGTCTCCGCCTTTTCCCCGTCCGCGTCGTAGAAATGTATCGAATCGCCCTCGCTGTTGACCGGGAAGAAGCGGTAGACGCCGCGGGCCTTCAGCAGGCTCTTCAAGATGACCTCGCCCTTCAGTTCTTCTAGCAGTCTAAAAGCCTCGGCCTTCTTCTGTTCGTTGGACCTCTTCAACCCCAGGAAGCGCAGGCTGAACATGGCCTCGTCGATGTTGTCGAAGAGCTCCGGCAGCGGCGGCTCCACGAAGTGCCGCCCCAGGTCCTCCGGGACCGGGATATCGTCCGGGTAATAGGCTTCCGCTCCGGTCATTTCCCGCTCACGCGCTCCAGCGCGTAGTTGAGGCCTTCCATCGCGTCCTTGGCGTAGAATACCGGCCCCTTGTAATGCGGCACGATGCTCGCCTCGGTGAACTTGGCCGTAAGCGCGGCCCCTCCTACCAGCAGCGGGCAGGAGAGCCCCGCCCTGGCCAGCTCTCTGGCGGTGACCGTCATCTGCTCGCACGAGCGCACCAGCAGGCCGGAAAGACCGATGAAATCCGGGCGCGATTTCTCGGCCGCCGCGGCTATATCCTCCGGAGGCACCTTCACACCCAGGTCCTCCACCTCGAAGCCGTTGCTCTCGAAGATTATCCCGACGAGGTTCTTGCCTATGTCGTGCACGTCGCCCTTCACGGTGGCCAGCAGCACCTTCCCGCGCTTCGGGGCCTTCTGCGCCTTCAGCGCCGGCTCCAGCGCCGTCACCGCCGCCTTGGCGGCCTCGGCGCTCTGCAGCACCTCGGTGACTATCAGGTCGCCGCAGGCGAACAGCTTGCCGACCTCGGCCATGGCCTTCATGACCGGGCCGTTGATGATGAACAGCGGCGGCTCTTTTTCCAGCAACTCGGCCACCGCCTCCGGCACGCCGGCCCTGGCGCCGTTCAGCACCGCCAGGCGCAGCCTCTCCCCCGCGGGGGCGTCCTGCGCCGCCGCCGCGGCCGGCGCTTTTTTCGCGTCGCGGTAGCGGGCGGCGAAAGCGGCCGCCGCGTCTGGCTTCCTGGCGAAGATAAGGTCCTCCGCCAGCGCGCGCTCCTCGGCCGTGATGGACGCGTAGCGCCTGAGCTTCTCTATGTTCACTATGGCCAGGTCCAGGCCGGCCTTCACCGCGTGGTGCAGGAATACCGAGTTCAGCACCTCGCGGCTGGCCGGCGGCAGCCCGAACGAGACGTTGCTGACGCCCAGTATGGTCCTTACTCCGGGAAATTCCTTCTTTATGGCCTCTATGGCCTTTATGGTCTCGTGTGCGGTCTTAGCGTGCTCGCCGCCGACAGCCACCGGGAAGACGAGCGTGTCGAAGATGATGTCCTCCGGCTTCAGGCCGCCTTCCTTCGTGAGGAAGGAGTAGGCGCGCCGCGCTATGGCCGTCTTGCGCTCCGCGTCCAGCGGCAAGCCGGCCTTCTTGTCCTCGTCGATGCAGCCGAACACCAGCTTGCCGCCGTAGGTCTTCACCAGCTCGGCCGCGGCGCGCGGCTTCTCGGGGCCGAACTCGAAGTTCACCGAGTTCAGCAGCGCCTTCCCCGGCACCAGCTTCAGCACCTCTTCCATCACCTCGGTGTTCGTGGTGTCGGTCATCAGCGGCAGGCGCACCGCGCGGGCCAGCCTGGGCACCAGTTCCTTAACGTCGGCCAGCTCGTCGCGCTCAGGATTGGCGAGGCAGACGTCCAGCATATGGGCGCCCGCGGCGGCCTGCGACTTGGCCAGCGCGACGGCGCCGTCCCAGTCGCCCGCGGCCACCATGTCCCTGAACTTCTTGCTGCCTATTGAATTATTGCGCTCCCCCACCATGGCCGGCGGCTCTATCTCGTCGAAGAACAGCGCCTCGGTGCCGGCCACCACCCACGGTGCGGCCGGGCGCGGGGCGCGCGGCTTCAGACCGCTCACGGCGGCCGCCAGCGCCCTGATGTGGGAGGGGTTCGTGCCGCAGCAGCCGCCGGCGGCGTTCAGCAGGCCCTTCCTGCCGAAGTCGGACATCACGGCGGAGAAGGTCTCGGGGGTCTGCAGGTAGCGGCCGTTCTCGTCGGGCAGGCCGGCGTTCGGCATCGCGAAGACCGGGAACTGCGAGCGGGCGGCAAGCCTTTCCAGCCGCAGGGCAAGCCCTTCCGGACCGGTGGAACAGTTGAAGCCTATGGCGGCCAGCGGGAAATGCTCCATCGCGGCGAAGAAGGCCTCGGCGTCGTGGCCGGACAGCATCTTGTTGCGCTCGTCCATCGTGGCCGAGACTATCACCGGCAGTTCGCGGCCGGCCTTCGCGAAGGCCAGCCGCGCCGCGGCGAGCCCGGCCTTGAGGTTCAGCACGTCGTGGGCGGTCTCGAGCAGCAGCAGGTCCGCGCCGCCGTCGATCAGCGCCGTCATCTGCTCGAGGTACAGAGCGCGCATATCGTCGAAGGAAAGCCCGCCGGTGACGAACAGGGCCTTGTTAGTCGGGCCCACGGAGCCGGCCGCGTAGCGCTTCCGTCCGTCTTTCGAGAATCTATCCGCCGCGGCCTTGGCCAGCTTCGCCGAAGCCAGGTTGAATTCGCGCACGCGGCCCCGCAGGCCGTATTCCGCCAGCACGGCGGCGTTGGCGCCGAAAGTGTTGGTCTCCACGAAATCCGCGCCCGCCTCCAGATAGTCCTCGTGTACTTTGGAGACTATATCAGGCCTGGAAACGGAGAGTATCTCGTTGAGCCCCTCATGTCCGGCGTAGTCGGCCTCCTTCAGGCCGAACTGCGGCAGATAGGTGCCCATCGCCCCGTCGAACACCGGTATGCGCTCCGCTAAGATCTTCTTAATTTCTTCGTTCGTCATATATACCTTTCAAGGACAGGTCCACCGCCAACGCAAAGATTTTCCGCCACCTGCAACGCGGCCGGTTAAGGCCGGGGCTTTGCTCCGCGAAGCCCTCCCCCAGGGGCGCGGCCGGCGGTATGGGTCGGAAGGCCGTCACGGAGGTTGAGGCTTGCGTAAGCGCCGAAACCGAGTGACGAGGCGCGCGCACGGTGTGCGCGACGCTGTGCCTGACGACACATACCCCGGCCAGCCCCTCTCCGAACCCGCGCCTAAAACTCGCCGAAAAGATCGAAGGCGTTGGCGGTGGTGGCGTCCGCGAACTGCCCGTTGCTCAGGCCGAGGTATGAAGCCGCCATCGCCGCTATCTCCGGGATGAACGACGGGTCGTTGCGCTTGCCGCGCGAGCTCTGCGGCGGCAGGTAGGGACAATCGGTCTCCACCACTATGTTCCCGATGCCGGCCTTCTTTATGGTCTCCCTCAGGTCGTCGTTCTTCTTATAAGTGAAGGTCCCGTTTATGCCCAGGCACAGCCCCAGGTCCAGGCCCGCCTTCGCGTCCTCCCAGCGGCCGGAAAAGCAATGCAGCACGCCGCGGAAGCGCCGCTTAGAGGAATAGTCCCAGGTTTTCAGCGCGGCCAGCAGGTCGGCGTAGGCGTCCTTGTCCGGAGTTTTGCCATTGCGGGCGTGGAAGACGGCCGGCCTGTCGAACCTGGCGCAGAGCGGCAGCTGCGATTTCATCAGCGCCAGCTGTTCCTCTTTGGTCCCGATGTCCCACCAGTAATCCACCCCCACCTCGCCCAGCGCCACGGCGCAGGGCTTGGCCATAAAATCCTCGAGGTTCGCCAGCTGTTCCGGCGCCAGGGTCCGGGTGTACTCCGGGTGCGCCCCGAAAGCGCACATCACCTTACCCGGATAGGCGGCGCAGAGGTCCTCGCCCTGCTTCCACTCCGATGGCTGGCAGGCTATCTCCACTATCCTCTCCACGCCGGCTGCGAAGGAGCGCGTAACGACCTCGGCGCGGTCGGCGTCGAATGCCTTATCGTTCAGATGAGCGTGTGTCTCTATGAGCATTTAATATCCTGAAAACCCGGCGAAGGTATGGGTTCGGCGGGACCTCGCGGAGGGCGAGGCTTGCATTAGCGCCGAGCCCGAGCGGGAGCGCGGCCGCGGTGCGGCCGACGCGTGCCCGACGGACACATACCTTCGTCGGGCCTCAATCGTCCGCGCTGACGTCGCGCTTCTTCCGGCCGCCGGCGTCCCAGGACAGATAGGAATGCATGAACGGGTCCAGCGCGCCGTCCATCACGGAGTCTATCTGTGAGGTCTCCTCTCCGGTGCGCAGGTCCTTCACCAGCTGGTACGGCATGAAAACATAGGAGCGTATCTGGTGGCCCCAGCCGATAGCGCCCTTCGCGTCGTAATGCTTCTCCATCTCCGTGCGCTTCTTGTCCATCTCTATCTCGTAGAGGCGGGCCTTCAGCATCTTCATCGCCATCTCTCGGTTCTTCAGCTGGCTGCGCTCCACCTGGCAGGAGACGATGACCCCCGACGGGGCATGCGTCAGGCGCACGGCCGTCTCCACCTTGTTCACGTTCTGGCCGCCTGCGCCGCCGGAGCGGAACGTGTCCATCGAGATGTCCTTGTCCTCTATCTTTATGTCTATGTCGTCCTCTATGTCGGCCAGCACGTCCACTGACGAGAACGACGTGTGGCGCCGCTTGTTGGCGTCGAACGGCGAGATGCGCACCAGCCGGTGCACGCCTATCTCGCTCTTCAGGTAGCCGTAGGCGTAGCGGCCGCGCACGATGGCGGTAACGCCCCTCACTCCGGCCTCCTCGCCCTGCAGGATGTCGGTGATGGAAAAAGAAAAGCCCTTCTGCTCGGCCCAGCGCGTATACATGCGCAGCAGCATCTGCGCCCAGTCGCAGGCCTCGGTGCCGCCGGCGCCCGCGTGGATGCTGATGATGGCGTCCATCTTGTCGTTGGGGTCCGAGAGCTTCAGCTCGAAGTCCATTATCTTCAGCTTACCCTCTATGACCGAGAGGCCGTCCATGATGACCTGCAGCTCCCCAGCGTCGCCGGCGTCCTTGGCCAGCTCGAAATGCACCTTAAAATCCTCTATCTCGCGGCCGACCGAGTCCAGCAGCTCCACGCCCTTCTTGATCTCGTTGAGCTCCTTCATATGGGCCTGGGCCTTCTGCGCGTCGTTCCAGAAATCGCCGGTGCCGGAGACGGCCTCCTTCTCGCGCAGCGTGGCGCGCCTGGCGTCCAGCCCGTAGAGCTTCGCGGCGGCGGCCAGCGCCCCCTCCAGCTCCTCCAGCTTGTTGGCGATATCCTTGAGTTCCAGCGTTCCGGCCATGGGTCTATTTTAGCAATTTTAGTTTTGCCGCGTATTTTTAATAAAATCTATATATGCGCGACCCGCTCCAGTCCGCCCGCCGCAAGATAGACGTCCTCGACAGGCGGATAGCCGGACTGCTCGCGCGCCGCTGGGACCTGGCCGTCCCGCTGCGGTCCCTGAAGACGAAGACGACCGACAGCGCACGGGAGCGACAGGTGCTGGCCAAAGCCGGCGCCGCAGCCGGAAGGCGCTACGCCGGCAGCGCAAAAACCGTGTTCGCCTGCATAATAGGCCAGACAAAGAAACTGCAGTCGCGAAAATGAAGATACTCCTGCATAAAGACCTGCGCGGCGGAACCGCCGGCATAACCGCCAGGGTGCGCCGCCTGCTGCCGGGCGCCGCTGTTACCTCCGGGCGCGGCTGCCTGCACGCCTCTTCCGTGTCCACCGCCTCTTTCGCCGAGGCGGCCCCCGCCATAGAGAACCTGCCCGGCGTAGCTTCCGTATCCCTTTCCACCGCAGAGCTCTGCCCGCTGGCCTGCGCCGGCGGAAGGAAGCCGCTCTCCTCGCCGCTGGATTTCACCAGCGGCCCCGTGTTCATAGCCGGCCCCTGCGCCGTGGAGGACGAGGCCTCCTACGTAGCCTCCGCCCTCGCTCTCAAGGCGGCCGGAGCGCACGCCCTGCGCGCCGCCATCTTCAAGCCGCGCTCCTCGCCCTACGCCTTCCAGGGACTGGGCTGGAAAGGCCTGAGAACGGTTCTGAAAGCGAAAAAGCTCACCGGCCTGCCGCTGGTCTCCGAAGCCACCGACACCCGCCAGGTGGAGAGACTGGCGGAGGCCTGCGACGTCCTCCAGGTGGGCGCGCGCAACATGCGCAACTACGAGCTGCTCAAGGAACTGGCCAGCTCCGGCCGGCCGGTGCTGCTCAAGCGGGCCCCACACGCGGGCCTAACCGAGTGGCTGCTGTCCGTGGAATACCTGCTGGCCCACGGCGCAGGCAGGATCATCCTCTGCGAGCGCGGCGGCTCCCCATGCGGCGACCGGCAGGACCTCGATCTCAAGCTGCTGGCCGCGGCCAGGCGCCTCACCGGCCTGCCGGTGATAGCCGACCCCAGCCATGCCGCGCGCGACAGGGCTCACGCTGCCGCCCTGGCCGGCAGGGCCCTGTGCGCCGGAGCCGACGGCCTGCTGATAGAAGTCAGCCTGAACCCATTTGCCGCCCGCGTGGACGGCCGGCACACCCTGACGGTGGACGCTTTCCGCGGGATAACCGGGGAATAATGCAAAAAAAGCAGTTGAAGGCCGGCCTGATAGGCCACCCGCTGTCCAGGTCCCTTTCACGCGAAGTGTTCGAGGTCTTCGCCGGGCTCATCGGCGTGGATATCGACTATAGCCCGGTGGACTGCGCGCCGGAAGACCTGGCCAGGCTGGTCCCGTCGCTCAAGGCCGACGGCTGGGCTGGTTTCAACGTTACCATCCCGTACAAGCGCGCCGTCTGCTCCATGCTCGACCTGGCCGATCCGGCCGCGAAATGCTGCGGCGCCGTCAACGCCGTGCGCTTCGGCAGGGCAGGCCTGGAAGGCCTGAACACCGACGCGCGGGCGCTGCTGCAAGCCGTCGAAGAGGCCGGCTTCGAGACGCGCGGCAAAAAAGCGGTCATTTTCGGTTCCGGCGGATCGGCCGCCTCCTCCGGCTGGGCGCTGGGCCGCTCCGCCACGGCCTCGGTCACGTTCAGGGCCAGGAACCGCACAGCCGCCGAAGAGCTGGTCTCCCGCCTTTCAGAAGCTTTCCCGGCCACTCTCTACGGCTGGGCTCCGTTCGAAACGCCTCAGGACTCCCCGGACATTCTGGTAAACGCCACTCCACTGGGCATGTACGGCCCGGGCAGGCCTCCGGCGGCCCCGGCGCGGGGCTCGCTCTGCGCGGACCTGGCCTACGCCCCCGGCGGCACCGAGTTCACGGCGGCCGCCGGAGCGGCCGGAGCGCTGGTCATGGACGGCATCGGCCTGCTGGTGCGCCAGGCGGCGCTGTCGCTGCGCTTCTGGTCGGGCCTGCCATCGGGCGATATAGTAGAATTTAGCAGGAAGGCCGAAAAGCTGTTCAGGGAAGGCCTCCAACGGGAAGGGTGAGAACATGCTCCGCTACCTGACCGCCGGCGAATCGCACGGCAAATATCTTACCGGCATACTGGAGGGCTTCCCCGCCGGGGTGAGCGTTCCCGCGGCCTACATAGCCGCCCAGCTGCGCCGCCGCAGGCAGGCCCCCGGCCGCAGCGCCCGCCAGACGATAGAGACCGACAGTTTCGAGATAACCGCCGGCCTGAGCCGCGGCGTCACCACCGGCGCGCCGATAGCCGTCACCCTGCTCAACTCCGGCCGCGCCCTGCCCGCGCCGTCCAGCCTGCCGCGCCCCGGCCACGCCGACCTGCCCGGCATGCTGAAGTTCGGCGCCCTCGACGCCGTGCTGGTGCGCGAGCGCGCCAGCGCCAGGGAGACCGCCATGCGGGTGGCGCTAGGCTCGTTCGCCCGCCGCCTGGCCGAACAGCTGGGGATAGATATAAACTCACGGGTGACGGCTCTCGGCCGCCTGACTTCGCTCAGCGCCGCGGCCGCCGCCGCCGAGCTGCTGCGCGCGCGCCGCGCCGGCGATACGCTCGGAGGGGTCTTCGAGGTGACGGCCGAAGGACTGCCGGCCGGACTCGGCTCCTGCATGCACTGGGACCGCAGGCTGGGATCGCGCCTGGCAGCGGCGATGCTGGGCATCAACGGCGTGAAAGGCTTCGAGATAGGCGGCGGCTTCGGCCTGGCCGCCGAAAGCGGCATCAGGGCCGCCGGCGAGCCGGGACTGTCCGGCGGACTGGACGGCGGCATCACCAACGGCGGGACGCTGACATTGCGCTGCGCCGTCAAGCCGGTGCCCGGACTGCCCGGAGGGGTTCTCTCCACAGACCTCCGTACCTTCAAGAAGAAGCTTTGCGTCTCCAAGACTTCGGACACTACCGCCGTCTTCGCGGCCGCGGTAGTCGGAGAGCACGCCGCGGCCCTGGAGCTGGCCTCGGCGCTGCTGGAGAAGTTCGGCGGCGACTCGCTCGCCGAGATAAGCGCGCGGCTCGAAGAATGGCGGAAAAGCACCGGAAAAGTACTTCGCCGGCTGTAGGTAATATTTACCTGACCGGCTTCATGTGCTCCGGCAAGACGCTGGCCGGCAGGGCCCTCGCGCGCGCGCTGGACCGCCGTTTCTCTGACAGCGACGCGGCCGTCAGGCTGGCTTCCGGCATGTCCGCCGGGGAGTTCATCAGGAAGAAGGGCCTCGCAGCCTTCCGCGCGGCCGAGGCCGCGGCCGTCAGGGCGCTGGCCCGGGAAGGCGGCCGGGTAGTCGCTCTCGGCGGCGGCTTCTACCCGTCGGGCTGGCGCGCCCGCCTGCTGTCCTCCACCGGAGTCACCGTTTTCCTGTATTGCCCCTGGACCGAACTGGAGAAGCGCCTCAGGGCGGCGCGCGGCCCCAGGCCGCTCTTGGCCGGCCCCTGGGAAAAAGCCTCCGTCCGCGCCGGGAAACTCCACGCGGCCAGGCTGCCGTACTACCGCCGCGCCGACGTCACGATAGACACCGCCGGGCTAAAGCCGGAAGCCGTCGCGGCCAGGATAAAGGCCGCGCTTCGGAAGAAGGACCTTCTGCCATGAAAACCTACAGCTATTCCCTCAAAAGCCGCTCCTCGATGAAAGCGGCGCTCGGCCGCGACATGCGCGACCTGCCGGCGCTGTTCCCGGAGCTGTTCGGCGCGGCCGACAGGATCTGCGTGGTGACCGGCTCGGACGCGCCGCCCAGCCTGCGGGCCCGGACGCTGGCGCTGTTCCCAGAGAAAGCGCGGCCCCATTCCTACTACTGGCTGCCCCCTTCGGAAAAGGCCAAGACCCTCGAAGAAGCCGGCCGGCTAGCCTCTTTTCTTTTCGACGAGGGTTTTTCACGCAGCTCGCTGCTTATCGCGGCGGGCGGCGGGGCGGTCACCGACCTGGCCGGCTTCGCGGCTTCCATCTACATGCGCGGCATACGCTGGGTCAGCGTTCCCACCTCTTTCCTCGGCCAGATAGACGCGGGGCTCGGCGGCAAGACGGCGGTGAACCTCGGCGGCGCCAAGAACATAGCCGGCGCCTTCCACCAGCCGGCGCTGGCCGTCTGCGACACGGCCTTCCTGGACTCGTTGCCGCACTCCGAGCTTCGCAGCGGCGCCGGAGAGCTGGTCAAGTACGCGATGATAGGCCCCTCCGCGCTCTACGACACCGTCAGGAAGAACCTCTCCGGCACTCTGGCCGGCGACAAGGCGGCCCTCACCGCCTGCGTCAGCGCCTGCGCGGCCTACAAGCTGAAGCTCGTGGCCCGCGACGAACACGACGAGCTCGGCGTGCGCGAGGCGCTCAACTTCGGCCACACCGCCGGGCACGCCTTCGAGGCCATGGCCGGCGGGAAGCTGCCGCACGGCGAGGCCGTCGCGCGCGGCATACGCTTCGCGCTGACAGCCTCGCTGGAGACCGGCATACTCCGGCGCGCCGACTTCGCCCGGCTCGACGCCATGGTGGACGCGCTGCGCCTGAAGCCGGCCCGGGTCAGGAAGGACTTCCGCCATTTCCTCTCGCTGGTCTCGCGCGACAAGAAGGCCCGCGGCGCCTCCAACCGCTTCGTGCTGATAGCCGGCCCCGGCCGCCTGGCGCCCGCCGAGGACCTGGACGCCCCGCTGCTAAAGAAAGCCTTCGAAGGAGCCCTGAAATGAACGTGCTCGTCATACACGGCCCGAACCTGCATCTGCTTGGCCGGCGCGCTCCGGAGATCTACGGCAGCGCCACGCTGAAACAGCTTGACGCGGCCATACGCGGGCACGCCGCCGGGCTCGGCCAGAAGGTCCGCATCTTCCAGAGCAATTCCGAGGGGAAGATCATAGACCTGCTCACGGCCAACTCCGGCTGGGCCGACGCGCTGGTCATCAACCCCGGCGCCTACACCCATTACAGCTACGCCATCCGGGACGCCATCGAGGCGCTGGGCCTGCCGGCCATAGAAGTGCACCTGAGCGACATCGCAAAGCGCGAGCCGTTCCGCAGGATATCCGTGATAAAGCCGGTATGCCTGGCGCAGTTCAAGGGCGAGGGCCGGCGCTCCTATTTCAAGGCGCTGGACTATTGCCTTTCGCTGCCGCCGAAGAAAAAATGAAGTCCTACGCCCCCCCGCCCGACAAGTCCGTCACCATACGCGCGCTGCTTCTTGGCGCCGTGGCGGACGGCCCGGCGCGGGTGGAGAACCCGCTTTTCTGCGCCGACACCGAGGCCGCTCTGGCCTGCCTGGAGACCCTCGGGGTCCGGCATTGCCGCGACGGCAACGCGCTGATAGTGGAAGGCCGCGGCCTGACCGGCCTGAAGAAGCCGGCCGGTCCGCTGGACGCCGGCGAATCGGCCGCGCTCGCGCGCCTGCTGGCCGGGCTGCTGGCCGGCCAGGATTTCCCCTCCGTCATCACGGGCCGCGGCACGCTGCTGAAGCGGCCTATGGCCCCGGCGGCCGAAGCTCTGAAGAAGCTGGGCGCTAAGGTCGGGACCTCCAAAGGCCTGCTGCCGCTGACCATAAAGCCCGCAAAGCTCAGGGGTTCCAGAGTGAGCGGCGTGACCAGCGCGCAGGTAAAATCCGCCCTGCTGCTGGCCGGCCTCTACGCTTCCGGCCCGGTAGAAGTGAAGGAGAAGTTCCCTACACGCGACCACACGGAGCGCCTGCTCGCGCTGATGGGTGCCCGATTGTCCTCCAAAGCCGGCCGCGTACTGCTGCAGCCCGGCCGCCTGACCGCCAGGCCGCTCGCCGTGCCCGGCGACATCTCCTCCGCCGCCCCGCTGATAGCCGCCGCCCTGCTGAAAAAAGAACCGCTGAAGATAGAAGGCTGCGGACTGAATCCCACCAGGCTGGGCTTTATCAAAACGCTCGTTTCCATGGGCGCGAAAATAAGGATAAAGCAGGGGAACTGTTTCCCCGAGCCCTGCGGCGATATCGAAGTACTGCCTTCTTCCCTGAAAGCGGCCAAGCTGGCCCCCAAGGATATTCCCGCGCTGATAGACGAGGTACCGCTGCTGGCCGTGCTGGCCGCCGCGGCCAAGGGCGTCACCCGCATAACCGGCATAGAAGGGTTGAAAACAAAGGAATCCGACAGGGTAAAGTCCACGATGGCCCTGCTGGCCTCGCTCGGCGCCGCGGCGGAATACAAAAAAGGCGCGCTTATCATCGCCGGAGGGAACAAGCTACGCGCGGCGGCCCCCGTGGACACCTTCAGCGACCATCGCATAGCCATGGCGGCCGCCGCCGCCTCGGCCGCCTGCCCGTCCCTCAAAATAGAGAACCCGGGCTGCGTGGACAAATCATACCCGGGTTTCTGGAGCGACTTCAGGTCCGTCTTCGGCGGCCCGCTCCGGGCCTAACCTTATTTAAGGGCTTCCACCAGCGCCTGGCCGTACTTCCTCGCGGGAACCGGCCCGTTAGCGGTTATAAGCCTGCCGTCCGTCTCCAGCTCGGCGCCGGTGTATTTCCCGCCGCCCTTGACCACATCGGACTCCCCGTCCGGCCAGCAGGTCACGGTCCTGCCCTTCAGCAGGCCCGCGTGGGCCAGCACCACCGGGGAGATGCAGATGGCGCCTATCAGCTTGCCGGCCGCCTCAGCCTTGCGGAAAAGCTCGTGCACCGCCGGCTTGTCCAGGTGCTCCAGAGCGCCGGGACCGCCCACCAGCGTCAGAGCGTCGTATTCGGCCGGATCTATCTCGGCTATGGTCCGGTCCACCTGCGCGGTGGCGCGGAACTTGCCCCTTGCCTCACCCTTGGCCGTGGAAACCGTTGTAACCTTGTGGCCGGCCGCCTCCAGCGCCTTCTTCGGCTCTATGTACTCCTCGTCCCTGAAACCCTGAAAAGCTATGAACATCGCTATTTTTTTCATATCCCCTCCTCCTAACCCATTATAACATAGGGCCTTCACCCGGAAGCCGGCTTTTTGGTATAATATAAGGGTAGTAACCGTATCTTACAAGCCGTCCGCGTGTTCAAAAATACCCAAGGCCACGCGTCCGGTGATGTCCTTCCAAGATAACAGCGGAAGGCGCGCTAAGTTTCCTCCCACCTAACTGGAACTGGCACAAAGTATCGGGAATATAGAATCTATATTTCGGAGGCTTATGCTATGAATAAGTTCGTTTACGCTATCGCTGTCTCTATGTTCGTCACCGGGTCCGCCTTCTCGGCTGCCCCTTCGGCCATAACCGCGCTTGGCGCCGCCGCCGGCGTAGAGTCCGTCCGGACCGTCCGGGCCGACATACCGCTCCCAGTCACATCTTCCCCGGAGCCCGCGAAGGCCCTGACCGCTGACGTGATGGACCTCACGCCCAACTACTCCTACGTCCTTGCCTCCTACGCGGCCGCCAACGGCTACACGGTGCTGACGCTGGACGGCTCCCAGATGACCACCAAGGCGAAGCTGCTCTCCCACGCCGCCCAGAGGCTCGGCCTGCCCGAGGTACCTGAGAACTGGGACGCCTTCATCGATGACCTGGGCGACCTGCCCGCCATGCTGCGGACCAGCAAGCTGCTCATCATGGTGCGCGGCTCCGACAAGATGCGCCGGGCCGACGAGAAGCTCTACGCGGACTTCCGCGACGTTGCCCAGTTCATCTGCCAGAGCACCCGCGACTGGAGCCGCAGCTCCGTCAGCATCAAGTTCGCCTTCGTGCCGTAAGCGGCAACGCTTCCCGCCCGAAGAACCCCGCCCCCGGCGGGGTTCTTCGTCCCCCGGCCCCCCGCGCGACGCCGGCCCGGCCGCTTTTTTTATATGATGTCCGCAGGCGGGTTTGCGCCGCCAGACAACAGCGGTCACGGAGCCAAAAATGAAATTCTCAGCCATAATTTTCTCGGCATTGATCTTCCAGGGCCTGGCGTTCAAGCCGGCCTTCGCGCAGGACGAACAGCCGCCCCGGCAACCGGCGGCGGAAGCCCCGGCCCTGGCCGCGGAACAGCCGGCCGCTACGGCCATTGCCGAAGCCCAGCAGCCGAAAGCCGAGGCCGCGGCTCCGCAGGAGGCCGCTCAGCCCCGGAAGCAGGAGCAGCCCGCCCCCGCGCCGACGGCTCCGGCCACCGAGCAGACCAAACCCGCGCGCCCGGAGGCCTGTCCCCATTGCTTCAGGCCCATGCCGGAGGGCTACAAAACCATACTCTCGGAGCTGGAGCCCTGGCTGACGCAGATGGAGACCAAGGCAGCGGACTTCAAGGAGAGCCTGTCCGCCATACAGAAGCAGATAGACGGCAAGGACGCCGCGATAGAGGAGGCCAAGAAAGGCTCCGACAAAAAGGCAGTCAAGGCCGCCGTCAAGTCACTCTCCGCGGAGCGCAAGCAGCTGCTGAAGAAATACAGCCGCACCAGCGACCAGAAGTCGGATTTTTACAAGCAGTTCTCGAAGGAGCTGGAGAAGAAGGCCGAGCGCTATGGCAAGATCATGGAGTCCAAGCTCAAGGAGTCCATGTCCGCCGCCTCGGGAGAATAGTCCGGGGAACGCCGCCTAACGACACTGCGAGTATTCCCTGCCCCCGGCGGTGAGTATCGGATAGCCGTTGGAATTGAGCTTGACGCCAAGGCCCGCGTCCTCCAGCGGCCCGGCGCCCTGGGACAGCAGCAACCGGCCGCCCTGCGCGCGCCAGAGCCCGCCGTCTCCGGAATCGGACTGGCCGGACACGGTCCCGTACTTCCCGCTGGAATACGTTTCCCCGCGCGCCCCGGAAGACCAGGTCCCGTCCCCGCGGAAGACCACGCGCGACTGATGGGAGGCGCCGGTCCTCTCGTTATAGGTAAAAGAGCACCAGGCGGAGGAGAGCAGCAGCTCCGACAGCCTGTCCTTTGAGGCCGCCGCTTTCTCCGTCTTTTTTCCGGGCTTGGCCTTCTCGGTCTTAACGCCATCCGCCCGCTTCAGCGTCATCACCTCGCCGTCCACGGTAACGCGCAGGAGCGGGCCGTCCAGCCGGTAAGAGAACAGCTCGGTCCCCCCGTCCCCGTAGGAGATCAAAAGCCGCTTTCCGTCCGCCTTCCAGGAGACCTGGTCCTGGTCTATACGGCCGGTACCGTCGGACCGCAATTCGGCGAACACGCCGCCGTCCTTAAGCCACGTGCCCACCAAAGAGGCGCCGCCGGCCCAGGACAGGCCCGCGGAAAAGGTCATGACAGCGAATATAAAGCATCTCATATTGACAAATTGTAGGAAACAACCGGGCCTGCGGCAAATTTTTAATACTTGGCCCCCCTCTCCGCCGGCCGGCGGCCGGCAGCACACGCCGCGGGCGCCCGGGCGGACATCAGCGCCATCCCCAAGGGCCCGAATTTAGTAAAATTGTACAGGAAACGCCGACTTAGCTCAGCGGTAGAGCAACTGTTTTGTAAACAGTAGGTCATCGGTTCGAATCCGATAGTCGGCTGAAGATTTACATAGCCCTGAAAAGCGTTGCCGGCGGCCGGCCCACCCGGTTCGATTCGGCCGCAGGCCGAAATTTGCTATAATCTGTAGATACGGCCCCTTCGTCTAGCGGCCTAGGACGCTGCCCTCTCAAGGCAGAGATCACGGGTTCGAATCCCGTAGGGGCCGCCAAATTTTCCCGCGGGAAAAATTGGCGCAAGAAATATCCGCTAGCGCCTTTGTTTCCCGCAGTTTTTCCGACGGAAAAATAAATTTTAAATTTATTTTTTTCCCGCGCCGGATTCAACCGCGAAGTGCAACACCCTGCTTAAAAACTTCGGCCGGGGTCCTGTAGTCCAGACATTTCCGCGGCCGTGTGTTTAGCAGATATTCTACTCGTTTTACCTGATCTTTGGTTACCGTGGCGAAGTCGGTGC
>DAIENX010000091.1:0-59291 GCA_027340875.1 Elusimicrobiota bacterium | reverse complement strand
CTTGACTTTATAGACCGATCCGCGCAAGCGATATGCTTCCGCCTTGGAATATTCAAAGGGATATTCCGCTTTCTGATTCTTGAAATCTATCGCCACCGTGAAGTCTTTTATGGCGTTCTCGTATTGGCGGAGTTGCTTATAAGCGACCCCGCGCAGGTGATAAGCCTGAGAGTTCGGATTAAGCTCGATCTCTTTTGTGAAGAAAGCTATCGCCTTTTCCTGCGAGGACATCAGTTTCGCGAACTTATTAATTTGCTTGCTATCCCGACGGGCCAACGCCTTCTGCGCTTCTTTCCGATAGAGAGCGGCTTTCTCGATGTTGGACAGCCTATTCTTACGTGCCAACTCGTTAATACGCTTTTCTGCCTCTGCGATATCCGATTCGAACTTTGCGTCCCGGGAATCCATCTCCACAGGGACAACAACAGAGGTAGACACCGCAACCTCCGCATAGCCCGGCTGAAGCAATAAAAAAGGCAAAAGCTTTATAATGATCATTCCCCCTCCAAAACCACTCCAGGCAAGCATCAGGCCGTTGAGATTCATCGTACCACAATTTCTGCAATCAATCCTGACCCCGCAAAAAATATGCACAAGGCCGAGCCTTCATCTCCCCTGCGGGAAGGAACCGCGCGACTGCCCCCATAAGCCAGGAGCGTGGAGCCATGTCCCGTCTATTCCAGGCGGTCCAGGCTCCGTGTCTCGCGACCGCCGCCCGGATCAGCCTTTAAGGGCGCGGCCGATGGCCCAGTCCAACGCGCGGTCCGGGAGCAGCCATTTCAGGAACAGGATCACCGACGCCGTGAACGGAACCGGATACCTCGCGGCCGGACTGGCGGACTCTACGGCCTTCAGTATCACGCTGGCCACCGCCTCCGGCCCGGGGGCCCCTGAGCGGTAGCCGGCCCGGAACCTCTCGGTTATGCGCCGCACCATCGGGGCGTAGGGACCGGAGCCGGAATACTTCTCCATGTTGACCATCGCGGTATCGTCCCACTCGGTCCGTATCGGGCCGGGCTCTACGAGCACGACCCTCACGCCGAAGCCGGAGACCTCCAGCCTGAGCGCGTCCGACAAGGACTCGAGCGCGTGCTTGCTGGCATGGTACCAGCCGGCCGCCGGCACCGTGATCTTGCCCGCGATGGAGGAAATATTGACTATGGTCCCGGCGCCCGCGGCGCGCATATGCGGCAGCGCCAGCTGCGCCAGCCGCGCGGGAGCGAAGACGTTCACCTCGAACTGCCTCCTGGCTTCCTCCGGCGGCACGTCCTCCAGCGCCCCGTGCGCGCCGTAGCCGGCGTTGTTCACCAGTATATCCAGCCGGCCTTCCGCCTTTATCACGCGCTCGACGGCCTCCCGCAGCGAGGCGTCCTCGGTCACGTCGAGCCGGAACACCACGGCGCCCAGGTACTCCAGGCCCCGCATCTTCTCCACGCGCCTGGCCCCGGCGTAGACCCTGTAGCCGCGCTTGAGCAGCAGTTCGGCCGCGGCGTAGCCGATGCCTGCGGACGCTCCGGTAATAAGGACGATCTTCTTCATATTGCCAATTTTAGAAAATTTGGTAACATAGGGGGCATGGAAGGAAGGTATTTTCCCCCGCCCGGCTCTTACGAGGAGAAATTCGTCAGGAGCGGCGGCCACGGCGGCCAGAACGTCAACAAGGTGGCCACCACGGTGCAGCTGAGGTTCTCCCCCGCGCTCTCCGGGCTCCCGGAGGCCGCCGTCGGGCGGCTGCGCGGGCTGGCCGGCTCGAAACTGACCACGGAGGGCGACATCGTGATAGTCGCCAGCGAATACCGCACGCAGGAGCAGAACCGCGCCGCCGCGCGCGCGCGTCTGTCCGAGCTGGTGATGCGCGCCCTGCGCCCGCCTAAACGCAGGAGGCCCACCAAGCCCTCCTACGGCTCCAGGCTGCGCAGGCTGGACGGGAAGAAGCGCCGCTCGGACCTGAAGGATTCCCGGCGCAGGGATTTCGATTAGCGGTCAGTGCAGGTGCAAAACGATAATATGGAACATTATATCTATAGTATCTTAGCGGCCTTCACGGGCGCCTTGGCGTATTTCCTGCTGCGCCGGCGCGGCCCGGCCGATACTTCCGCGGCCGCGGGCAGCGCCTTCGCCAAGTACGGCCCCAACGTGCGCCTGCGCGACGTCTTCCGCCTGGCCGTGATGCTGGAGGAAAAGGGAACGGACCTGTATCTTAGGATGGAAAAAGCGGCCTCGGACCCGGACGCCAAGAAGCTGTGCGCCTGGCTGGCCGAGCAGGAAACGCAACACAGGCGTTTGATCCAGGACACCCTGGACAGGTGGAGGCCTCTCCATCCGCACCTGACGGAGTGGCCCGAGTTCCTGCGCAAAGTGGAAAGCGAGGGCTTCTTCTCCGCGCCGCCGCCGCCGGAAGCTACGGAAAAAGAGCTGGTCGCTTTCGCGATCAGGCAGGAGATGAAATCGGCGGAGTTCTACGCCGCGCTGGAGACCTCTTTCCCCGAAGCCTGGAAGCAGGCCCGCCTGCGCCGGCTGGTAGAGGAGGAACGCTCGCACCTGTCCAGGCTGCGCGAAGCCTACCCCGGCTCCTGACGCTCAGCCGCCGCAGCCGTCGCCGGCTTCCCCTATGCCGCCGGTGACGACCTTCCCCCTCTCCGTCTTCAGCTCGGCCCGCCGCCCGCCGCAGTCCCATTCCGCCAGCCCGCCGCCGCCGCTCAGCCTGACGGGACCTATCCTCCAGGAATACGATTCATCGCGCCCGGTATAACCGCGTCCCCTTCCGTCCCAGTCCGGCGCCGCGCCCGCGGCTTCCTCGCCCGGCCATAGCACCCTGACTCCGGCCCCCGCCGCCTCGGCCCCCGCGAGGGCGGCGCGCAGCGACGGAGGCCGGGGCCCGGGAGGCAGGAGCACGCTCTTTATCCTCACCTTGCCGGCCAGCGCCTTCAGGCCGGAGTAGTTGCGCCGCTCCAGCGAGGTCAGGATCACCCCCTCCAACCCCGAGGCCCCCAAGGTCAGCACCGCGGCCGCGAGCTTCGGGCCGGAAAGCCCCGGGTTCACGAGGTAGAGGCCCGACGGCAGGGAAACCAGCGCGCAGGAGGTCTCCCGGTCCCCGAACAGGCTGACGGCAGTCCCGCGCGAAGCCTCCCTTCCGCCGGTAAAGAGCCCGGCCAGGAACAATGCTGCCGCCGCGGCTCCGGCGGCGTAAAACCTGGGCCGCCTGAAGCCCAGCAGCGGGGCGTGGAGAACGGTCAGCGCCAGGGCCAGAGCCCCGCCCACGGCCAGCGGTGACGGTTCCGGCACGCTGACCGCCGCGAACGGCAGCCCGGCGAAGAAACGCACCAGCCACAGAAAGGCGGCCATGAACACGCCGCCGGTCCACGCCAGCGCCATGAAGACCATCCCGCCAGACAACGCCAGGCCGAAGCCCAATCCCATGGCCACGCCGGAGGCCGGCACCAGGACCAGATTGGAAAGCAGCGAGACCATGGACACCCTGTGGAAGTAGACCGCCAGCAGAGGATAAAGACAGAGCTGAGCGAAGAAACTGACGGCCGGCAGCGACAAGGCGGGGCCCCCGGCCTCCAGGTGGCGGCCCCAGGCCGCCATCCCCACTGTAAGGCCGTAGGCGGCCAGGAAGGACATCTGGAAACCGGCGGCGAAGAGCGAGCGCGGGTCGGCCAGCAGTATCAGCAGCGCGGCGGCGCAGAGCGCCTGGAAGGTCCCGCTCTCGCGACGCAGCAGGCAGGCCAGCAGCCCGGCCGAGAACATCAGGTAGGCCCGCACCAGCGGCGCGTCAAGGCCGGCGGCCAGAACATAGAAGCCGGCCAGCGCCAGCGCGGCCAGGCCGGCTCGCCGGCGCCCCAGGCCAAGCCTGGAACAGAGGAAGTAAACCACCGCCACTACGAAACCGACATTGGAACCGGAGGCCACCAGCAGGTGCATCGCCCCGGAATCCTGAAAGGCGGCCTTCAGCTCCGCCGGAACGCTCCGCTTTTCCCCCAGCACTATCCCTCCGAACACGGCCGCGGCTTCGCCAGAGAGTCCTTTCCTGAAGGCGGCCAGCGCTGATTCCCTGAAGCGCCTGGCCAGCCGCAGCAACGGCCCCGCCGGCCGCGCGGTCAGCAGTTCCCGCGCCCTGGCCTCCGCAGTTATGCCGCGCCCGGAAAGGTACTCCGCCCAGTCCAGGCCGCCGGGGGACTCGGCCCCGCGCGGCAGCGAAAGGTCGGCCAGCAGCTCGACGGTATCGCCGTAGGAAACCCCAGGGCTTCCGGCGGCGTAGACCATCAGCCCGGCCTCCAGAGGACGGCCGTACACGCTCTCCGTCCTCAGTGAAAAACGTACGCCGCCGGGCGCGGCGGCCGGGTATTCGGTTAGGCGTCCGACTACGGGGACGCCGCTCCTGGGCAGAGGGAAAGGCAAAGGCTCCGGTTCCAGCAGCCGGCCGCGGAAAAGCAGCAGCGTCCCGGCGTAAGCCAGCAGCAGCAGGAAAAGCGGCCTGCGGTAATGGGATAGAAGCATAGCGCGCGGGACTAGCGCCGCGATGCTGCGTTACAAGTTGTCCGCTTCCGGGCCCCCGCCCGGTCCCCCTCAAAACTTACTAGATATTTACCCTGCCCTTCAGGGCGTAGCCCAGCGTGACCTCGTCCATGTAGTCGATGTCCCCGCCCAGCGGCACCCCGTAGGCTATGCGGGTTATCTTAGGCACGTACGGCTTGAGCAGCCTGGTGACGTACATGGCGGTGGCCTCCCCGTCGGCGTCGGGGTTGGTGGCTATTATAAGTTCCTTCACCGCGCCGTCGGAGGCGCGCACGCGGTCCACCAGTTCCTTGAGCTTGATGTTCTCCGGCATGACGCCTTCGGCCGGGGAGACCGCGCCGTGCAGGACGTGGTAGACGCCGGAGAAGCTCTTGGCCTTCTCTATGGCCGCCAGGTCCTGCGGGCGCTCCACCACGCAGATGGAGGAGCGGTCGCGGCCGGAGTCGGCGCAGACGGAGCAGAGCCCGCCCTCGGCGTAGTTGAAGCATTCCCCGCAGTACTTCACCGAGGACTTCACCTCGCGCAGAGCCTCCACCAGGTTCTCTATCTCCGGGGCTGAGGCGCGCACCACGTACATGGCGAAGCGCTCGGCCTGCTTGGGGCCGACGCCGGGGAACCGGCGGAAGATGCCAATTATCTTTTCAAGGGCTTTCATTTCACCTTGTTGATGCGGGTGATGCGGCCGTGGAAGACCTTGTTAAGGTGCTTCAGTTCCGGCTCGGTCTCGGCCGACACCGGCTTGGCGGCCTGCGGGGAGCGGGCGGGCCGCGACTCCATGGCCTCCTCCTCCTCGGTGGGCTCGGCCGGCATATCGGTATCGTCGGACTCCTGCAGGGCCGGCTCCGCCGCCTGCGCCGGCGCCGAAGCGGAGAACTCCGGTTTAAGGGTTATACGGGTCCCGGCGAACCTGGCCAGGGCCTCCTCCAGCTCGGCGCGGGAGTTCTCGATCATGCTGACGCCGAACTTGTTGGAGGTAAGCAGGCGCCAGGCCGAGGCGCTCACCGGCACCAGCTTAACGGAAAGCATCATGTTGTAGAGGGCAGGCTTGCGGGAATTGACGTAGCCTAGCAGCTTTTTCCAGGCGGCGGCGCCGGAGGCCTGGTCCGGGGCGGCAGAGCCGGCCGGCTCCTCGGGCTCCTCCTCGGGAGTCTCCTCAGCGGCCGGAGCCGGCGCTATATCCTGATTTTTTTTTTGCGCGGCCGGTGCGGCCGGCGCGGGAGCTGGAGCCCCGGAAGAGAGGCGGCCTTCGAGGCCTTCCAGCCTCCGGACCAGCCCTTCCAGGTCCTGCGGCACCTCTATCAGCGTGAAAAGGGCCACCTCGGCGGCGAGCGCCGGGGAGTCGGAGAACTTCACTTCCTCCACGATGACGTTGAGCTTGCGGGACAGGCGGGCCAGCGTGCCGGCCTGCAGGTCCTTGGGCAGGCCCTTCACCGGCTCGCCCTCCAGGAAACCCTGCGCGGCCAGGAAGGCCTCCGCCATGGAATTGCGCAGCTCGCGCAGCGCGGCAAGGGCGTCGTAGCCCTCGGCGTTAAGCTTGTCGAAGGCGGCGTGCAGGGCCTTGGCGTCGCGGTTGACCAGCGACAGGGCCATGGAATTGACGACCTCGCCGCCGGGGAAGCCCAGCAGTTCGGCTATCAGGTCCGCCTTGATGTCGCCGTGAGCGAAAGAGGCCGCGCGGTCGAGCATAGTGAGCGCGTCGCGCAGCGCGCCGCCGGCGGAGCGGGCTATCAGGCGCAGGGCCTCGGGCTCGGCCTTCAGCTTCTCGGCGGCCGCCACTTCCTTGAGCCTGGAAACGATCTCCGCTTCGGGTATCGGGCGGAAGCGGAAGCACTGCGAGCGGGAAAGGATGGTGGCCGGCACCTTGTTCTGCTCGGTGGTGGCCATGATGAAGACCACGTGCGAGGGCGGCTCCTCCACGGTCTTCAGGAGCGCGTTGAACGCGCCGGTGGAGAGCATGTGCACCTCGTCGAGGATGTAGATCTTGTACTTGTCGCGCGAAGGGGCGAAGTCCACCTGCTCGATGATGACGCTGCGGACCTTGTCCACGCCGGTATTGGAGGCCGCGTCTATCTCTATCACGTCGAGGGACTTGCTTTCGGCTATCTCCAGGCAGGAGGGGCACTTGCCGCAGGGGGCGCCGTCCTTGCCGGGCTTGTGGCAGTTGAGGGTCTTGGCCAGGATGCGGGCTATCGTGGTCTTGCCGCAGCCCCTGGGGCCGTAGAAGACGTAGGAATGGGCGACGCGGCCCAGCTTCACGGCGTTCTGCAGGGTAACCTTGATGGTCTCCTGCCCCATGACCTCGGAGAGGTCGCCGGGGCGGTACTTGGTGGCAAGATTTTCGTACATTATGTTCCCGCTGTGCTGACTGGACTGGGCGTCCCTCCGGCCGGGAGCGGGCGCTCCCGGGCCGGGGGCCGCGGGCCGGCTTAGAACTTCACGCCGGCGTTCAGGGTCACGTAGCTGTTCTTATGGCTGCCGTTGTCGAATATCTGGTACATCACGTTGGCGCCGATCATGTTCAGGTCGATGTAGGCGCCGAAGGCGTAGGCGTTGGAGTCGTCCACGCCGCCCTTGTACTTGGTGGTGGTGTAGGTGACGTACGGGGCTATCATCGGCACGGTGGCCGGTATGTCCAGGCGCACGTTCACGCTGGACTTGGGCAGCACTCCGAGCAGGGCGTAGGACAGGCCGGAGACCGGGTCCACCATCGCCATCGCCTTCTCGCTGCCGTAGGAGAAGCCGGACCAGGAGGCGCCCAGGCGGGCCATCAGGATCTTGGCGCCCGCGAAGATGGAGAGCTCGTTCTGGCCGGTCTTGCCGTCGGAGGCAGCTACGGTGGAATCCACCTTGTGGTCGGTATGCTTGATGCCCGCGCCCACGTCCACGCCGGTCACGCCCTCGCCGCCGCCGGAGGCGGCCCTGGCGTTGGGACCGGCCATGCGGCCGTGGCCGCCCTTGCCGGGGGTCAGCGAGAAGGTGATGTCGCCGCCGAAGAAGGTGCTGGAATACTTGGAGGTGGAGCTGTACTTAGTGGAGGGCGTGGTGCCGACCTCGCCGGCCACCGTGTAGACCGCCGACTCCTTGCCCACGCGCACCGAGTAGGTGTTGAAAGCCTTGCTCAGGGTGTCGGAATCCTGCCGCATCAGGGCGGGTTTCACCCAGATGGACTCCCCGCCAATGGTTATGTAGGCGTCCGTCCTGCTGTAGCCGCTGGGGCCGGTGGTGGCGCTGAGGCCGCCGTCGAACCAGGCCGCCGCGTTCAGCCCGAGGGCCGATATCATAGCGATCGTGATAAACAGTTTCTTCATTATTTTCCCCTTTTCCCCGGGCAATCGGCGCCCGGATCCAGCCTATATTATACGATTTTTGCCGCGGCAATGAAGCGCCCCCCGCGCAAGGAACACGGGGGGCGGATTAGCGGCCTTCTACTGCAGAAACGGCGCGCTAGATCGATCTGTCAGCAATCGGCCTCACAATCATCCTTATCCCGTTTGCAGTCAGAATCCCCATCATCCTTGGAATCCTTGGCATCATCCAAGCAGCTCTTCTTGTCGCTTTGAGCGTCACTCTTGCAGGAATCAAAGGTACGATATGCATCACTTTTACAGTCGGCGTCATCATCGGTGCACTGGTTGCGGCATTTCACATCGTCTTTGTCGCAGTTACTCTCGCACTTATCTAATTTGTCGCGGCAAGTACCCATATCATCCTGACGGGTATCTTCACATTTATCATAAGAACTGTCGTAATCAGACCTACAATCATCCTCTGCTTTAAGGAACTTATCACGGACACTGTCCGTACAAGAAGAATAGTGCCTGTCACACCTGTCCTTACATCTCTGCACATCTTCAGGGGATGTATCCGTTCCTTTCATCAGGTCCACGCGGGAAGGGATTTCCGTGGCTTCAGACTTGGAAGTTCCGGCCTGTTCAGCCGGCTTAGCGGATGCGTTCGTATCAGCGGCTTTAGCGTACGAGAACAGGAATACCACTATCAGCCCCGCGGACAGTGTCGTTCGTTTATTCATTGTTTCCCCCCCTTAAAACATGCCGCAAATCATCAAATTTGCGGCTACAGTATCTTTAATACTACCAGAACTGCGGCTTTTCAAATAGGGCCATAGGTCCATATATTTAATAGGCCTTAAGACCCATGATCCGCATCAAATAAAAACGCCCCCGGGGTTACCGGGGGCGTTCTTTTTGGGGCGGGATACCCTCTTACTTACATTCCATTCCGGCGAAGCCGGCCGGCCTGGTGTAGTCCGTCTTCACGCCGTAGTTGAACTGCCGCTGCTCGTGGTGGTAGCTGGCCTTGACGTCCACGTCCACCACCTTGATGCCGGCGCTCACGCCGGCTTCCACGCCGTAGGCGTCGGAGGATTCAGCCGTGCCGTGGGTCATGCCGACCTCTTTGAACTCCCAGCGCTTGCGGGTCTCGTTCCATTCGCAGACCACGTCGATGTCCATCTCGTAATGGCCGCGCTTCAGCACGCTCCAGTTCTCCCTGGCCCAGCGCGCCTCGGTGCCGACGGTCTGCGGCAGCTTCTGGGTATCCCCTATCCAAACCTGTTCCTGATAGACGGGGATATTGCCGAGTTTCCTCTGCGCGGGGCTGGGGACCTTGCCGAGCGGTGCCAGGGAGAAGTCCTCCACCTTGATGGTGGCCTGCTGCTGCTTCCAGCCGGTGGAGCAGTTGTTGTCGACGCGCGGGTCGTCGCCGAAGAGCACGTAGCCGCCGTAGAACGTGGAGACCAGCGGGCCGCCTACCATGCTGAGGGCGTACTGACCGGCCCTCTGATAGAACGGCTTCTTCGTGATCTTGCCGTTGGGGCAGGCCCAGTACATGATGGCCCGGCCCTTCTTGTCCCAGGCCTTTATGGTGGCCGGGCCGTTATAGAGGACCACGGTGTTTATCACGTTGGGCGGAGGCGTGGGCTTGGCATGGTTGTTCTGCGGCGGGGGGTTGTTATGCCCGTTGCCGTTATTCCCATTATTCCCGTTATTCCCGTTATGGTTGTTGCCGGTAGAGCTGGGAATGCCTTCGCGTTTTGCCACGATAGCGGCAGCGGCGTCGAACCTCTCGTCTGACGCGGCCAGCGCGCGCTGTTTGTCGCCTATCTGCCTCTCTATGGCGGCGATATCGGCGCCGGGTTTGGCGGCATCATCTCTCAGCGTCGCTATCTCGCTCCGGAGCTTCTTCATGTTCGCCATTTCAGTTTCCGCAATACCCAGTTGGGTCTTGCAGACCTGGGAAGTGCAGTTGTGCTTATTCGCGATAAGACCATCATAGATGCGCTGGTTGTCGCTGATCATCGGATCGGCGGACTGCAGCACAGTGTCGGCCTTGGTTATGGCGGTATTGCCGGCGCCCGCGGCGTTATTCCCGTTGCCGTTGTCGACCGGCGGATTATTCGTCGGCGGGTTGTTAGTCGGCGGATTGTTGGTCGGCGGATTGTTGGCAGGCTGAGTCCCCTCGCCGGTGAGGGCATCCAGCCTCTTCTTTACATCCGCGACCTTGTTCTCCGCGCCATGGATGTCCTGCTCCTTTAGCTCCTTGATCTGGTTCTTCATCGCCTCCACTTCGTCCGTCAGTTCATCGGCGATGCGGATGTTCAGCACCGGCGTTACCTTGCGCTCTTGCGTCAGCTGCGGCGCCAGCGTCGGTTCGCCTTCCATCTTGTTCAGGAAGTACTTCTTCTTGACGCTGACCGGAGGCCAGACGGCCGCCTCCGACAGGTCGCTCTTCTCGTCCCTGAACTTGGTGTCGTCGATAGCGGACTTCTTGTAATAGGCTTCGGAATCGGCTCCGCGCATCACGAGCAGCCGCCCCGTCATGGTTTCCTCTGTTTTCTGATCCGCGGGAGCGGCGCCGTCCACCTCCACCGGGAAGCCGGTGAGGGTGTTGAAGGCGTTGGCCAGCTTCTTCAGGTCCTCTTCGGTGGGCTTGAATTTCGAGTCCGGCTTGCTGAACTCGTCATTATAGGTTTTGAATATCGATAGCGGACCGCCTTCGGCGCCGGGGACCGGGCCTCCGGAGAGTTCCGATTCGAACTTGCCGTTACCGGTCTGCAGTTCTCCAACAGCGGCCGACATCTGCTTGGCCTGGTCGGCGAAGAACGCCTTGGAACGGTCCAGGAACTCCAGCTTAGGCTTGAATATATCCATAGCCTTGGCGTTATCATCCAGCTCGTCGCGGAGCTTCGTCAGGGCCTGCGTAGGACCGCTGAGGTCGGCGCCCTTGGTCTCGACAGCCTTACCTTGAGGGATAGTGGCGTCTTTGCCATTGCCCGTATTCATGCGGGCGGCTATCTTTGCCAGCTCTTCGGGGCTGTCGATCTTTTTCTGTATCGTTTCCCTCAAGGCCGAATTGCTCTGCTTCACCTGGTCCCGGTAGGAGGAAGCCGAGTCCACTTCCCCTGCGTAGAGCCCCTGCGCTTTATCGAACTCACCGGCTTTTTTCTGCAGGTTATTCAGGACCACTGCGAAGGAATTGTCCTTGGAACTCCGCCCGGTCATGTCATTGAATTCCTTACTGAGGGCGTAACCGGCCTCGGTGAACTCTCCGGGGCGGTTGTGCTTGTCGGCCGCAGCCTTGATATCCAGCCTGAACTGTTTCAGATAGCCGTCGAATTTGGAGATATCCTCAGTGGGCCAGGTCGGGGCCGGGGAATGGTAGGGGTCGCCATGAGCGCCGCCCTGCTGACCGCCGCCGGCAGGGGGAGGAGTCCCGCCGCCGGAGCACTCCCCGTTCGTGCCGGGATTGCAGTCAGCGGTCAGGAAGTGGCAGTCCGAGCAGGCTGCGGAAAGTTTCCCGTCCTTGTCGAAACAATCGGACTTCAGCAGATGCGTATTGGTCCAGCCAGTCGCCTCCCTCTTCCAGCAGTAGAGCTTCGGGGCCGCCGGGCCGCTGGGGTTCAGCACGCCGTGCACCGCGCCGCCCACGGCGTCGCCCAGTTCCTTGGCTATGGCGCCCACCACGGCGTTGATGATCTGCTTGGGGATCTCGTACTTCTTGAAGAACTCCCACTCGAGCGCCTTGTTCAGGCGCTGCTTCTGCGCCATCTCGGCGAGGGACTCGCCGGAGCGCTGGTGGGTGTACTTGTTGTCGTAATCCTTGCCGCCCTTTATTTCATCGCCGTTGCCCAGGGCGCCTATCCCGCCCGCGCCCTTGCCTATCTCCACGGCGTCGGCCGCGGCCTTGTCCAGCGAGTTCATCGCGGAGCCGCCGGAGAAGTTGCTCGCGGACTTGTCGGCAGCGGAGCGGAGCTTCTCGAACGCGCCCTTGGAGGCGCTGTTCGGGGTATTGGAGGCCACGCCCTTGTAGCCGGCCATAGCTACCGGGCCCACCATGGAGCGGGCGGCGGCCTTGGAGGAGGCGGACTTGGCCTTTTCGATTATGTTGCCGCCGCCGAGCGTGCCGGTGGTGCGGCTGCTGCTGCCGCCGCCGTCAGTGAACGAGGAGACGGTGCGCAGCATGCCCTGCATCCTGTTGATCGGGGTAGGCGCGCCGGCGGACTTGGCGGCGGCGCTGAAGGCGGCGCGGCCGGAATCGGCCATAGCGTCGCGCCAGCTGCCGCTGGGCGGGGCGGCCGGGGCGGCCGACGGGACCGGCGCCTGGGCCGGCTCGGCGCCGAGTATCAGGGAGGCCGGGTCGCGCGAGCTGAGAGGGGTTATGACCTCGCCGGCGCCGTCGGGCGAGCCGGTGCTCAGCCCGTTGATGCCGGGCTCGTAGAGGCCGTTGGCGGAACCCTCGCGGCTGCCGAAGCCGCTGGCGGTCAGCATCGGGTCCTGCACCGGCTGCGACATCATGTATTCGGCGACGGGCGCCATCACGAGCACGCTGAGGCCAATGCCGACGAAGGCCATGTCCCTCTTGGAGAGGTTCTTGAGCCTGTCGATCAAGCCGCCCGCGGCGCGGGAGAACATCGGCGTCTTGCCGAAGGCGGAAGCTTTCTTGAACGGCGACCCCGGCAACGCCGGACCGCCAGCCTTTTTTTCGTCCTTATTGTAGAAGCTCATATACTGCCTCCGAATACCTGGTTTGTAATTCCGCCTACTGATATATGGGGCTCGGGCCCCGGCATATTTCTCCGACTATACTCTACCTTAAACTCCGTCCCGGGCCAAGTGTCAATGGTCCCCTATACTGCTGGGCCCTTTGGCCCCTCCGGCGGGGCCCAAAAAAACCCCCGGCAAAGCCGTCCGCCTTTCGGGCGGTCCCGGAATAAAGTTCCACGCACCATACTCCTCGACGGTCGCTCGCAGCCAAGCTCAGTTGCGACACCGGAACCTTATTCCGGACTGGCTCTTACCGCGGGCTTAAGATCTGTGTTCCCCACCGGAGAACTGCCGCGCCTCCGGCGCCGGGCCTAGCCTCACTGGCCGCCCTGATCGCTCTTGCCTCCAGAAGCGATATAACCGATCATGTTCTCCACGAAACTGTTCATCTTATCTCCGAAAAGTCCCATTGAAGAGCCGCCGATCACGGCGGCCACGGCTATCGAGCCGAACACGCCGAAGATGCCGCCCAGGATGATCATCAGGATTATGGCCAGGAAACATGACCACCATGAGCACGGATTTATGTGCATGCCGGCGTAAGACCCGCAGTTCTGCGGCTTGGTGCTGGTCTGGCATTTGCCAGCCAGGATGGCGTCGTTGGCGTTATAGTCGTGGCAGAGGCTGACGAGCTGGTCCACCTTGGCGTTCCAGGCGCCCACGCCGCCGCTGCAGCACGAAGGCGGGCTGCCCATGCTGTCCTTGATCTTGGACATCTTGTCGCCGTCCTCTGACATCTTGGCGCCGTTGGTGCCCTCCGCTGCCGAGCACTGATCCGCCTGCTTCTGCAGGTCGCCGGCCCCCAGCATCAGGCCGTCGGTGAACCCGGCGTCCGGAGGCACGGTAGGCGAGTCGGCGTCCGTTTCCATGGCGTCGGCGCCGGTATCGTTACCGTCGTAGGTGCTGCCGACGTAAGATTTCTGGTACTCGTAGGCGGAATCATGCGATTTCGCCGCGGCGCCGGTCATAGTGAAGGTTTCGGCCAGCTGGAACATGGGCCGCTTGGAGCCGATCTTGGTGAGCGCCGCGCTCTGGTTGCGGTTATAGCCGACGTTCTTCCAGGCGAAGCCGGAGACGCGCCCCATCTTCTTGGAGCGGGGCTTGCCCACGGCGTTCGGGACGGGGACCTCTCCGACGGAGGAGTGCTTAACGGCCTTGTCGTAGATGGCCGCGCCGCCGCCGGCGTCCGCGCCGTTGCGGCTGGTGAACATAGTGCGGTTCATGTAGGGGCCGGCGCTCATGCCGGAGCCGCCGGAGAAGCTGGCCGCCAGGTTCTGGCCCATGGAATCATAAAGGCCAGACATGCCGTCGGCACTGCCGGCCAGCATCCCCTGCAGGTCCACGCCGTCGCCGGTATCGCCGCGCTCGCGCTCCTCCTCGTTAACGGCGCCCTTGACCTCGCCCGGGCCCCTGGCCTTCTCACCCTTGGCGTCCTTCACCTCAGGGGGGCCGAACAGGTCGTCCCCCCCGCCCTTCACCATGGCTATGGAGGAGGGGCCTCCGCCCGGAGGCAGGGAGGCGTTCATGCTTTTGAGGAATTTCTGCCAGAAAGAATCCTGCTTGCTGTCCTCGGCCGCCTTGTTCAGCGCGGCCTTCAGAAGGTCGTTGGAGTATTTGGGGTTCAGGGACGAGACCACGCTGTCCATGCCCAGGGCCCGGAGCGCGGAGGCCACGGGAGCGAAGGTCACCATCCGGTCGAAGGTCTCTCCGGAGATCACGAAGGGGATGGAAAACACGGTGACGGTCAGCAGTATGGTGATGTACTTGGCCTTGCCCTGGAAAATGAACAGCAGCGCCGCCAGTACCGACTTGCGTTTGTGTTTCTATATGAACTTGCTACCCATATAACCTCCATATGGCCTGACCGGCCCATGGAAATAGAATATCCTAGACACCCTTACCAAAAACTTCAGCGGCATATCCGGGGCCGCCGGTCCGCGACGGCCTCCGTACGTCCCGGAGCTTATTTGCCGCCCATCATGCCTCCCACCGCGCCTATCATGGCCATGACGGCGCTCATCCAGCCCATCGTGAAGCCGGCCACGCCCTGCGTCTGGCCCATCAAGCCCATTATCGAATTGATAATGCCCATGACGCCGCCTATCACGTACGCCGTGCCCAGCAGCTTCTGGCCATAATCGTTTATCAGCGACATGCCGTTATTAAGAGCGTCTACGCTCAGTTTGAGCGCATAGAGGCACATGACGGCGCCGATGATGTAGACGATCAGGTAGCCGATGAAGGGCCAGAAGCTCGACTTCTTCATGCCGTCGAGGCCGATCTTACAGAGCTTGCCGCCTATATAGGCCAGCAGGGCCGCCATCAGCAGGGACTGCATGGACTGTGCCAGCAGATCGGCCCACGGGCTGACATCCTTGGGGACGTCCGGAGTGGTAGGGGTCCCCGGGTCCGTGCCGTTGCCGAGAGCGCCGCCGCCGTGCATGCCGTCCGCGTTGTCCAGCGAGGGCGAGGTGACTATGCCGGCGCCGCCGTCGCTCAAGCCGGCGCCGCCCGAAGCGTCGCCTTCCCCGGTAGTCCCCTCCCAGGCCTTGTCCTGCGTGGAGCGGGCGCCGTCTATGCTGTTACCGGTATAGGACTTCTGTATCGCCCGCATTCCCTTGGCCTGATTAAAAGCTCCCTTGCCTATGGTGCCTTTGCTGCCGGCCTTGGCGCCGCCGAACACGGGGCGGGCGCCGCCCTTCATGGCCAGCATCTTGCTCTTGCGCTGGTCGAACTTGGGCATGGAGGAGAAGCCGGCGCCGATGCCGGAAGTAAAGCCGGTCTTGGGGCCCATAGAGCCCTGGCCGTACTTGTTCGAGAAGCCGCCGAAGTTGGACATGTTGTTGGAGCCGCCGCCCAGCTGGCTGGTCAGCGAGGCCATGTTGCCGCCCTGCAGCTTGGCCATCATGTCCTGGGCCATGTTATCCCCGCCGGGGGGAGCCGGCTCGGCGGTCTGGGGTTCCTCCCCGGAGGCGTCCTTGGGAGCGGCGTCCTTGGGGGGCCCCGCAGGCTTGGCCGGGGCCTCTTCCATTGAGACCGCGCCCTTGTTGGTCTCCTTGAACATGTCCAGCGAGGAGCCCTGGTTGGCGGCCTGGTTCCTCAGTATAGCGGGGACATAGTTGTCCTTGGACTGGCCGGAGCTGAAGGCGGAGGAGCCGGTACTGGGAGCGGTGGGAGAGTTGCGGGCCACGTACATGCCGCCGGCCACGGCCACCAGGGCCGCGGTGATCAGCATGCCTGCCTTGCCGGCCAGCAGACCGGCGAAGCCGCCGGCGGAAGAAGCCCCGAGCTTGCCGGCGCCGAAGGCGGCGCGGCCGAACTTGGCGGCGTTCATCGCCGACGGATTGATCCCCGCCTCGCCCATCGCGCCGCCGCGGGAGCCGAAGCCCAGCCTCTGACGGAGCCAGCCGCCAATGCCGCGCTTCTTCTCTTTCTTTTCCTTGAAACCTATTTCAGGCAGATTCTCGCTCATAACGCCTCCCGAAAGCCCCTCTTATATCCTTACCACAGTTTCCCAATGCTATAGTCGCCCATGGGCTTGGTGGTCCAGCCACCCTTCCCGTCCGCAGTATATGTCGTGCCATCGACTTTCCCGGTAGTGCCGGCCTTGGCCGGATTGTCAGCATTGTACTTCTCTCCGTTCAGGCTCTTCGTGTCGGCATCGCTCGCCCCCTGCTCCAGGCCGCACAGGGCCTCCCAGGCCTGGTAAACAAGCATCAGACCGACAGCCATATATATTCCGCCCATCATCTTCTGGCCGAACTCCGTCATCATCTTGTAGCCGGCATAGACTACCTTCAAGGCGTAGAAGATGGCCGCTAAAGCGGTAGCAACGGCCAGATAGTAGACGAACGGGACCGTTTTAGCCAATTTCCCGAGCAGCTTGGTGATGAGGATAAGACCGGCAGCCCACATCATGCTGTCCATGGCCATGTCTTCATATTCCTGCCAGGGGTCCACGTCCTTATGTTCCGGAACCTTGGGAGGAGTGGACTCGTTGGAGTTAAGGCTGGGGTCGTTCCCCTTGAGCGCGGCCCCGTCCGTAACGCCGGCTCCGCCGAGGCCCGCACCGGTGCCTGGGGTGCCTACGTCGCCGCTGCCGCTGGTCTCGCCGGAGAAGGCGGTCTCGGCGCTGGTCCTGGCGCCCGCCGCGTCGGCCGAGAAGGCGGCCTTTGAACCCATCTTATTGGCGAACTTGGCCTGGCCGTACGCGCCCTTCCTGTTGACGTTGGGGACCGAGTACTTGGGAGCGTTCTTCAGCCTGGCCGCGGAAGCGGTCATACCGGAGAGATTGCCGCCGTTGGCCTGCACCGGAGGCCTGTAGACGGGCTGGAACTTGGCGCCTATGCCGCCGCTGAGTCCGCCGCCGGTCTGCATCCTCGGTATAGAGGTTCCGGAGCCGCCGCCGGAACCGCCGCCGAAGCCGGCATGCTTCTGCAGCTTAGGGCCGCCAGCTCCGGCAGCACCGACGCCACCGTCGGCGCCGCCCGCAGCGCCCGCGGCATCAGGCGCCGCGGCCGAAGCGTCAGCGGAGGCGTCCTGCGGAGCGGAGCCGTCCGAAGAGCCCCCGGACGAGCCGCCGCCCTCGCTACCCAGCGAAAGCCCGTCCTTCTTGGCCTGCTCGCGGAACATGTCCAGGGTGGACGAGGCCGCGGCCGAGGCGTCGCGGGACATGGCCCGCTGCTCGCCGGCCTTGGAGGCCTCTTCCTCGTAGTAGCTGTTCTGGAAAAGGTCGGGGTTGTACACTGGCTTGGAGGAGGGGCCGATGAAGTTGTACACAACGCCGACACCGGCGGCCAACGTCGCTCCGCCCAGCACCATGCCTACTATTCCGGCCTTGGTGGCGAAAAGCCCGCCGAGTCCGCCGGCAGAGCCCAGGCCGGAGGAAGCGCCGCCCATCGCCGATGAGCCGCCGCCGCCGAAGAGGTTGGAAAGAGACGAGAGGAACCCGCCCTTTTTCTCTTTCTTCTTGTTATCGTCGTTCATAACTCCTCCAGAATCCAGTATCTACTTACGCCACTGCCCCGAAAACAGCGCCGAGGACCATTTTAAGGACCATCTGTATTATCATCATCTTCATCTGCTGCTTCATTTCCTCGTCTTTATCGGTGACGTCCTTAGGGGTAGGAGGTGTCACCTTGCTCTTGCTGAGGTTGGGATCGTTCCTCTTGAGGTCCTGGGCCGCCTCCCCCATCTTCAGGCCGGACATAACGGCCGCCTGCTCGGCGGCGCCGTTCAGGTCCATGCTCTTGGCTCCGGTACCGCCAGAACCGAAAGCCGCGCTGGCGCCGCCCCTGGCCTCGTCCATGGAGGGCATCTTGGCGGCCAGCTCGCTCTTCTTGGAGCTGTCGTTCAGGACGGAAGCGAGCGAATTCTTCTTGTCGACCACAGGCGGCTTCTTCATGTCGGCTGGGGCCACGGGCGCGAACTCCGCCTTATTGTTGCCGGAGCCGAAGAACTTGCTGTGCAGGCCGCCCGCCGTCATGGAATTGGAGTTGCCCGCCGTTATGGAGGCGGCGGCCCGCAGCTTGCCGGCCGGGCCGGGGGCGCCGGCGGAAGCCGAGCCGCCGGGGGCCGGGGCGGAAACCCCCGCCGAGGCGGAAACGCCGGAAGCCGAAGAAGCCGCGGAGCCGTCGGTGGGCTCATCGCCGCCGGGACCGGACTGGAAAAGGGAAGAGGCTATGTTCTCCCCGGAGGTGGCGGGGTTGTATATCATCTCGCCGCTAAGCGGGGAACCGGGGGCGCCGGCCTCGGAAGAGATATCGCTGCCCAGCAGGCCGATGTCGGCCACCTTGGACTTGAAGGGGTTTCCGGCAGTAACAGAAGAATCCAGCGAGGAGTTGCTCATCAGCGGCAGCGAGATCCACATGGCTATCATCACCACGGCCACAGAAGCGCCTATGGCGTACTGCTTGGTCTTGTTCTGCTTGGCCTGGAAGTTTATCATAACCCCGCCCTTTTATTGCCGCCTGAGACCGCAAAAATAACTTTAAACTTTTCCTGACACAGCCCCCTCGGGCGTTCAGGTCAAAGTTGACGCAATGATGTTATAGCAGACGGAATTTGACTTGTCAAGGGCCGCCCCCAGGCCCGTTCTATCACTTCACCGGATTCTCGATCGACGTAATGTCCATCACCGTGCCGTCTGGCTTGTAAGTGATGGTATCAGTATAAGAGATCGTGGTCTCCGGCGGTCCGGGATCCACCTGGGTGCCGTTGATGTCGCATTCCCAGTTGCCGTCCCCGTTCTGGGTGAAGACCCTGGCAGCATCCGTGTATTTCGCCCCCGAGCCGGTGGTACAGCCCTTTTCGCAGGTGACATTCTCCGAGGCGTTCATGACGGCGTCGGGAGGCCTGGACGAATCGGCCCTATCGGCCGCAGGATCGCCAGGCCTATCCTTCATCGATTTTTCCATGGCGTCGCCCATGGATTTGATGGCGCCCTCCATTATCTGCTTGTTCATCTCGGCCTTCATGTCCTCTTTCTTCTTCGTATCCTGGTCTATCTCGTTGGCGCCGGCGGCCTTCTCCATCTTGGGCACGTCGGGAGCGCCGAAGGTGTTGGCCTTGTCCATCTTCAGGCTCTCGATCTCGCCGCTCTTTATCTTGTCCAGGCTTACCATACCTGACTTGTTGTAGGCCAGCTGCCCGCCATTGGCGGTCTTCGCCCCGCCGGCGCCGAAGCTCTGGTTCCATTTGTCCTTGGCAGTCATGGCCGAGCCGGACTGCAGACCCTGGCTCAGCAGCGCCCGGGCGTTCTTGAGAGATGCCATGGTGCCCTTGTCCGTAGTACCGGCCTTGCCTGCGCCCGCGGAAGCGGACACGGAGGCTTCTCCGGACCCGGAACCTTCGCCGAAGCGCGACAGCCCCGCGGAGGACTTGGAACCGGCGCCGCCGGAGCCGCCGACGCCGGACAGCGGCTTCTGGGCCATTTTCGCGATATTGGCGGGGGCGGACGGACGCGAAGCGGAAGCCGAGGCCGAGGTCCTGGAACCGTCCTTGGCCATCCAGTCGGAAATATCCGTTTTTGCGCCGCCGAGGCCCAGATCGCTGAGCGGCAGACCGCGCGTATCCAGCCGGCTGACCGCGGAGTCGGAAAGCTTCTTCTCCTCTTCCGGCAATATCCCCACCGACTTGAAGAAGGAGGAGACGCCCTCCCTGGCGGCGTCGCCGTACGAGAAGCTCTTGTTCTTGTTCTTGCCGGTCAGTTCATCGGCGCCCTGCACCACGAAGAAAAGGAATATCGACCCGCCGACCAGCAGGAAGGCCAGCATGGATATCAGTAGGGTCTTTTTCCTGCTGTTAGAGTTGTACGTCATAGACTCCCCCGGACATTGACAAAAAAGCATGCCCGCTTTTCACCCTTCCCCCCGCGGGGGAAACTGAAAAATCAGGTACTTTTACAAATAGAGTCTAGCAGACGGAACCGGTATTTTCAAGACCCAGATGGACAGGGGCGGGCGCCACGGCACGCCCCCAGGCGCCTAGCAGACCGGAACGCAGGCGCATTCCGGCAGGCCGGCGTGCTTCTGCGCTATCAGCGCGGCCAGCTCGTCCACCAGCTTCAGGTCGGCCTCGGTCGGCATGCCCTTTATCATCACCGGCTTGAGGACCTCCGCCTTTATGTTGGGGATCATCCCGGCTATGGTCTCCACGGCCTTTCCACCCCAGCCGAAAGAGCCTACTATGGAGACGAACCTGGCCTTGGGCCTGATAAGGTTCGCGAGGAAGGTCGCGTAGACGACCTTCGGGTGGGGGCCGGTCAGCACGGTGGGGGTTCCTATAACTATGGTGGCGGCGTCGACCAGCGACATGGCCACGCGTCCCTCGTCCATCTGGTCGAGGTTCAGCTTCTCCACGCATATCCCCGCCTCCTGCAGGCGGCTGACCAGGCGGTTGACCAGCATGTAGGTGCTGCCGTGCATGGAGACATAGGCCACCACGACCTTGCTGCGGGGCTCTCCTACGGCCCAGTCGCGGTATATGTCCATCACGAACTTGGTGTTGCAGTGGACCGGCCCGTGGCTGGGGCAGATGAACTTGATCTCGTATTTGGCCAGCTTCTCCAGATGGGACTTGATGTTGGAGCGGAACGGCATCATGATCTCCGCGAAATAGCGCTTCATCGGGTCGTAGACGCGGTGCTCCTCGGAGAACAGCTCGCCGGTGGCCAGGTGGGAGCCGAAGAAGTCGCAGGAGAACAGCACCTTTTCCTCGCGCAGGTAGGTGCCCATCGTCTCGGGCCAGTGCACCCACGGCAGGTAGACGAACTCGAGCGTCTTGCCGCCGAGGTCCAGCGTATCCCCGTCCTTGACCTCCACGAACCTGTCGGCAGGAGCGTGCAGGTGCGTCATCAGGAACTCGCGGCACTTGGGATTGGTCACGATCTTGGCGTCCGGATATTTCCGGAGCAGCAGCGGTATGGAGCCCGAATGGTCCTGTTCCGCGTGGTGCGCGATTATATAGTCGACCCGCTCCTCGTCCCGCAGGAAATCGAAGAGGACTTCCGCCTTCTCCGGGTCCGCGGTGTCCAGCAGGGCGGTTTTCTCCGAGCCCTTCACCAGATAGGCGTTGTAACTGGTCCCTTCCGGCAGCGGTATCAGCGAGTCGAACAGCTTCCGGTTGAAATGGTTGACCCTCAGCGAGTAGACCCCGTCGGTAATCTTTGCTGGTTTCATATCTGTCTCCGTTGCTTAGTCTGGCCGCCGCATCCGGCGGGAAAACGTAAAGAAGGCCGCTCCCGGCGTCAGGGCAGCGCCTCCAGTATCTGGCGGGCGAAGTCCGCCAGCGTGGCGTCGCGCGCGCCCATCACGGCTATTATATCTCCCGGCCTGGCAAGACCCGCCAGCGCGGCTGGCACGTCGGCCCTGTTCTCGTAGAAGGCCGTCTTCCGGCCCCGGCCGGCCACCGCGTCGGCGATGTCCTTCGAGGAGATGTTCTTCGTGACGGTGCCGCCGGCATAATATATCTCCGGCATTATCAGCATATCCTCCGGGTTGAGGCCGGAGGCGAAGCTCTCTATCAGTTCGTCCTTCAGGTGCCGGGTAGGCGTGAAGCCGTGCGGCTGGTATACCGCCAGCACCCGGCGGCCGGGAGCCTGGTGCAGGGCCGCCAGCAGGGCGGCCACCTTGGCCGGGTTGTGGGCGTAATCGTCGATGACGGTAACGCCTTTCCTCTCCCCCACCAGCACGAAGCGGCGCTCCACGCCGCGGTAGCCCCTGAGGGCGGCGGCACAGGCGTCCAGCGATACGCCGTAGAGAGAAGCCGCGGCGCAGGCCGCCAGCGCGTTCTCGATATTGTAGCGTCCCGGGGACGGCAGCTCGAACGGGACGCCGTTTATCCGGAACCCGGAAGAGAAGGGGCCGGGCGCTATATCCGTGACCTTCCAGCCGGGCGAATCGAAGCCGAAGGCCGGCGCGGACGGCAGCAGCGACCTGGCCGCCGGGTCGTCGGCGTTGACGAGCAGGCGGCCGCAATGGCCGGCGAACTCGGCGAAGATGCCGTTGAGCACCTCCACGTCCTTGTGGTCCTTGCTGATGTTGAGCAGCACCCCGGTGCGGGGACGGTAGCGGACTATGGTGCCGTCTGACTCGTCGGCCTCCACCACCAGCACCTTGCCCCGGCCCCGCCAGGCGTTGCCTATAAAGCCTCGCTCCCTCAGAGCTCCCAGCGCTCCGCCGGTTATTATGGAAGGCTCGAGGCCAGCGGCCTCGAGCACGGTGAAGATCATCGCGGCGACGGTCGATTTGCCGCTGGTCCCGGCCACGGCTAGGGTATCGGCCTCGCCCACCTTGGCGGCCAGCAGCTCGGAGCGGTGAGTTATGGGCAGGCCCAGCTCCCTGGCCTTCCTGACCTCGGGGCTGCTGTCCTCTATGGCGGTGGAGAGCACCAGTTCGGAGACGGAACCGTTGATGGCGGAACCGTCCTGGGGCAGCACCTTGACGCCGAGCTTTTCCAGCGCCGCTTTGACGGCGAGATTCCGGCCGCGGTCGAAATCCCGGTCCGAGCCGCTGACCCTGCGGCCTTCCATGGCCGCCACCTGGGCCAGCGCGCTCATGCCGACGCCGCCTATGCCGGAGAAATGCACGGTATCACGCATCCATACTATTATCGCCAATTAACAGGTTAGAGGGCAAGGCGCCGGGAAGCGCCAGGAGCCTGTCCGACATAAGACTTTCATGGCGAAATTGACGGCTTTGTTGACGGGTGGAGCGAAGCGACACAATTCAGGAAAAACAGGCCGAAGCGAGCATCCTCAACTAGAGGCTGTAAGCTGAGCGGCGCAAAGGCGCAGGCCTGGTCTATGGCCGTGCCGTAACAGGAGCTATGCTCTTCAGACGGCCAAAAGCGGCAATTGCAGACGAAATCGCTTATGCCGGACAGGCTCCTATCGGGACTGCGGAGCGTCGCCGTCTTCCTCCTGCGCCAGCATCGTGCCGGGCAGCGTGACGGAAACGGTGTAGGGGCGCCAGCGCTTCCTGGAGTACTTGAGCCCCAGGACCAGCTTGGCGTCGGTGGACGTGGCCTCGGTGAGATAGCCTTCCTTCAGGGAATGCTTCTCGCAAAGCTCCTTATCGTTCAGGCACTGCGTGAAGAAGATATCCGACATCGGCCCGTACTTGTTCTCGAAGCGCCTGATGAAGCGGTGTATCCTCTGCTTCAACTGGGCTTTTCGCTCGCCGGTCAGCTCGGAGAAGTTCTCGGGGTCGGGAGGGCGCGGAACGCGCTTCTTCTCGAAAGAGAGGTCCTTCATGTCGCCTGCGCGGTCGGCTGCCGGCTGGTCGGAAGCCTTCTGGTCCTTGTCGTCGTACTCCGCCGGCATGCCGCCGGACTTCAGCAGGGACCTCTCGGGCATGCCTTTATAGTCCGCCTCCGCGAGGTATTTCGCCTCGTCGCCGTTGCGCCGCTCCACGGCCACGGACTTCATGAAGTTCTGCTCGGGCCCTGCCCCGGTGGAATAGACGTTATATCCGCCGAAATCATCCCCGGCCGGAGAGGACTTCTGGTCCCCGGACTTCTTGTCGTCCCCGGGCTTCTTGTCGCCGCCGGAAGCCGCGGACGGAGTAGGCGTTCCGGAGGAGGAGCCGTCTCCGGAAGAGCCGCCGCCCACGGAGGCAGCCGCCGGAGCCGAGGAACCGCCGCCGCCGGAACCGCCGGAACCGGAAGCCACGGCGGCCGCGCCCTGCGACATTTTGCCCGAATATTCGCTCTGCGCGCCGCCGCGCAGCGCGGAAGAAGCGTCGTTCAGGTCCCCGGCGGCCACGCTGCCGCGCATCCCCGAAACGGACCCGCCGCTGGAACCGCGGCCGTCGCGCTGTTCGGACGGAAGACCAGGCAGGCCGCCGGAACCCGAGACCGAAGCCGGCGGCCTGGGAAGACCGCCGGAAGGAAGAGAGGCCTGGAGCGGAGAAGGCCGGCCGCCGGAACGACCGAGCGGCCCTCCGAAAAGCGGCTTACCCGGCTGCGCCTGCGGTGCAGGAGCCGCCGCGGCGACGGGGCCGGCGGACGCATGCTGAGCGGAGGCCGCGGCAGGAGCGGAGGCGGAAGCCCCCGAAACAGAGGAGAAGCCGCCGAAAGCGGATGAGCCGCCGCTGGGAGGCGAGGACGCGGCCGAGGAATGGCCGTAATATTTGCTGTAGAACTCCTCGAAAGGATCGCGTTCTCCGGAAGCGGAGCCGCCCTCATCGTCCGGCGGGCGCTGGGCGACAGCGGCGGAGCCGCCGGGCCCCGGCTTGCCGCCGAGCCAGGAGAGCAGGCTGTCGGCAAGGTTCGATACTTTTTCGGAGAAGGACCTGGAGCGTTCCGGAGAAGAGGAGGATGACGCCACGCCGCCGGCGGTGGCCTGCGCTCCGGACGAGGCTTCCGGCGCGGTGCCGCGATAGCCGAAGCCGCCGTTCATCATCCCCTGCTGGCGCGAGAGGCTGCTTAGATGGACGGCGGAAAGGAAGCCGCCCATCAGGAGGATGAACAGGCCGAGCATTACCCAGCGCAGAGGACCGGAAGAGTTCCTTTCCATAATTTCCGCCAGCTGCCTGAAAAAACCGTCGCCGCGTCCACGTGTATAGTATAGACGCTTTTTCCGGTTTCCGCCAGCCCCCCCCCCGCGATTTTTTCCGGGCCGCGCCCCTGAATTGCGCCCCAGGCTTTTGATAAGATATCCTTTAATATAAAAGCGCCGGCGGGCGGAGGGACCATGAACTGCAAGAAAGAGACCAACCTGGAGCGCTGCACCTGCACCTACGAGCCCTGCCCGCGCAAGGGCGTCTGCTGCGACTGCGTGGCGTACCACCGCGCGGCCGGCGAGCTGCCAGGGTGCGTTTTCTCCCCCGAAGCGGAGCGCACGTACGATCGTTCCGCGGAGAATTTCGTCCGCACTGCCAAGAGGTGAAACATGAAGAAGATCATCGCCACCAATGAAGCTCCGGCCGCGATCTGCCCTTATTCGCAGGCCGTGGAGGCCGCCGGGCTCGTCTTCGTCTCCGGCCAGCTGCCCGTGGACCCGGCCACCGGCGCCATGCCGGCGGACATAGCCGGCCAGACGCAGGCCGCGCTGAAGAACGTGGGCGCGATACTCCGCGCCGCCGGGCTCGCCCCGGAGAGCGTGCTGAAGACCACCGTCTTCATGACCGACCTCGGCCAGTTCGCGAAGATGAACGAGGTCTACGCCGCTTTCTTCTCCAAGAACCCGCCGGCCAGGGCCACCGTGGAAGTGAAGGCGCTGCCGAAGGGCGCGCTGGTGGAGATAGAGGCAGTAGCCGCCAGGTAATGAGCATGCACCCGCTGCTGGAAAAGAAGCACACCGGGACGCTGTTCCCGCTGTTCTCGATGCGCCACCGCAAGGACTGGGGCATCGGGGACGTAGGCTCGATGACGCTCTGGTTCGACGCGCTGAAGGAGCTGAACCTGAACCTGCTGCAGGTGCTGCCGATGAACGAGATGCCCCCCGGCGTCTCCTGCCCCTACACCGCGCTCTCGGCCTTCGCTCTCGACCCTATCTACATAGCGGTGGACGAGCTGCCCGAGCTCAAGGACGCGGCGGAGGTCAGGAGCGGGCTGAATTCGCGCCGCTTCCGCGCCGAGGTCAGGAAGCTGCGCTCCTCGGGCACGGTGCTCTACAACGAGGTGCGGCACCTGAAGTTCACGGCCCTCTGGAAGCTCTATACCTGGTTCCACCAGAACCATATACTCAAGGACACCGCCTTCGCCGGGGAGTTCCGCTCCTTCTGCCGCGCCAACTCCGCCTGGCTGGACGACTACGCCGTCTTCCGCCGGCTAAAGGACACCCACGACTGGACCTCCTGGACGCACTGGGAATCCCCGCTGCGCTCGCGCCACGGCGACGCCCTGGCCGACCTGCACAAGCGCGAGGAAACGCAGATAATATTCTTCAAGTACCTGCAGTGGTGCCTGCACAGGCAGTGGACCGCGGCCAAGGCCCGCGCCGGCCGCCTGGGCATAAGCCTGCTCGGAGACCTCCCCTTCATGGTCAACCAGGAGAGCGCCGACGTCTGGAGCCGGCAGGGCGAGTTCGACATCGACTGCGAGATAGGCGCCCCGCCGGACGCCTTCAGCGAGACCGGCCAGCGCTGGGGTCTGCCAGCCTACCGGTGGGCCGCGGTGGAAGGGAACAATTTCGACTGGTGGCGCTCCAAGGTGCGCAAGGCAGCAGATTTCTACGACCTGTTCAGGATAGACCACATGGTCGGCTTCTTCCGCACCTGGGTGATCCCGCGAGACGTCTCCCGCCGGCCGGACTTCGACATCCGCGACGAGCACGGCCAGCGCGGCCGCGGCAAGCGCTTCCTGGAAGCGGTGGCCGGCGCCAGCGCCATGCTGCCGGTGGCCGAGGACCTCGGCGTCATCCCCCCCTACGTGCGCGAGGTCCTGCGGGAACTCAACATCCCCGGCTACAAGGTGATGCGCTGGGAGAAGGGGCACGACGGGAACTACACCGACCCGAAGGACTATATCCCGGTCTCGCTGGCCACTTCCTCCACGCACGACAACGAGCCGCTGGCCGACTGGTGGGACACCGTGGACCACGCGGAAAAGAAGCTCTTCTGGAAGCTCGTCTCCGGGGAGGAGAGCGCGCCGCCGGCCTACTCGAAGGCGCACGCCAGGGCGCTGTCCTCCCTGCTCGGTGCCGGCTCGCGCATCGTGGTGCTGCCGATACAGGACATCGTGGGCTCCAAGGACAGGGTCAACACGCCGGGCACGCTGGGCGACCACAACTGGACCTGGCGCTTCCACGACACGGCGGAAGACTTCCTGAAGAAGCGCTCCGCGGCCGCGGAGGCCTTCGCCGCGCTGGTCAAGGAGAAGAGAGCATGAAGAACCTTCTGTCCCTGCCGCTGGCGGCGCTGATGCTTTCCGCCTGCTCGCTCAACCGTACCGCCGCCAGGGTCACCTCCGGCGTGATAGACAACGGCCTGCCCGCCGTCTTCGCCCAGGACGACCCCGAGTACGTTAAAGAGGCCCTGCCCGCCAACCTGCAACTGATGGAGATACTGCTGAAGAGCGACCCGGACAACAGGAAGCTGCTGGTCAACGCCGCGCAGGGCTTCTGCGGCTACGCGTTCATGTTCCTGGAGGACTCGGAGCCCGCCCGCGCCTCTTCCTTCTACCTGAAAGGCGAGGCCTACGCCGCGCGGGCGCTGCGCGGGGCCGACGCCATGACCGCGCGGAAGAAGGATGTCCCGGCGCTGTTCTGGCGCACCTTCTGCAGGGCCTCCCACATCAACATCAACCGCGACGACCCCGAGGCCATAGCGGAGCTGCCTGCCATAGAGCCGGCCGCCTCCGCGGTGCTGAGGCTCGCCCCCTCCTACTACTACAACGGCGCCCACACGCTGCTGGGGGCCTATTATTCCATAAGGCCCAGGATGCTCGGCGGCGACCCCGAGAAGGCCCGGGAGCATTTCGAACAGGCCCTTCTGGGCGACGGGGGCGGCTTCCAGCTCAACCGCTACATGTACGCCCGCATGGCCGCGGTGGCCCTGCAGGACGAGGAGCTTTTCGGGAAGCTGCTGAACTCGGTCATAGAGGCCGAGCCCCGCGCCGGGGACACGCGCCTGCCCGACGAGGTGGCGCGCATCAAAGCCAAGAAGCTACTGGAGAAAAAAGATGAACTATTCTAGAAAGATAGCCGCGGCCGTCCTGTTCGCGGCGCTTACGCTGCCGTCCGCGCTGAGGGCGGAGACAATGGTGAAGTTCGCCACGCTGGCGCCCGACGGCTCCACCTGGATGAAGGCGATGAAGGAATTCACCGTAGAGGCCTCGTCCCTCACCGCCGGCCGCGTGAAGTTCAAGATCTACGCCGGCGGCGTCTCAGGCGACGAGAAGGACGTGGTCCGCAAGATCCGCCTGGGCCAGCTGCAGGCCGGCGGCTTCTCCGGAGTGGGCATCGGCGAGATAGCCCCGGAGGCGCGCCTCCTGGACACCCCGTTCCTCTTCAAGAACGACAGGGAGATAGACCACATCTACAAGACCCTGGACCCGGATTTCCGGAAGATCTTCGAGGAGCGCGGCTACGTGCTGCTCGGCTGGGCCGAGGTGGGCAACGTCAACGTCTTCTCCACCAAGCCGGTAACCCGCGTGGCGGACCTGAAGAACATCAAGATGTGGATCTGGGAAGGGGACCCGATAGCCGAGGCCACCTTCAAAGCGCTCGGCGTCAGCCCCATCCCTCTCTCGATAACCGACGTCATGACCTCGCTGCAGACGGGCATGATAGACGGCGTCTACGGCTCGCCGCTCTCCGTGATCGCCCTGCAGTGGTTCTCGCGCATGAAGTACGTCTTCGCGCTGCCTCTCACCAACGCCTCCGGCGCCGTGCTGATCTCCAAGAAGGTCTTCGACAGACTCTCACCGGAGGACCAGAAGGTCATGCTGGAGCTGGGCGACAAATATTTCCGCAAGCTGACGCTGCAGAGCCGCCGCGACAACGCGGAATCGATAAACATACTCAAGAAGAAGAAGCTGGTCTTCACCGAGCCCGCCGGGCCGGAGGTGGTGAAGGAGCTGGAGAAGGACGGGGAGGAGGCGAGGCAGGCGCTGGTCGGGAAGCTTTATCCCAAGGAGCTGCTGGACAAGGTGGAAGGAGCGCTCAAGGCCTTCCGCTCAGGCAAGAAGGACTGAGCCTGCGCCACCGTTAAGAAAAAGCCCCGGGAGCGGGGCTTTTTCTTTTTCCTTCTCAGGGACGTCCGGGATCCCTTGAACTGACTTCCTCGTAGACCAGCTTCGAAACGTCGCGTATGATCCCGGCAAGTTTCTTCATGTCCTTGCCGCGCGTCATGACCCCGAGCATGTACGGGAATTCGGGGTGATAAACTATGCCGCAGTCGTGCAACTGCACCATGCCGTCGCCCCCCTCCGAGAACGCCCTTTCCCCGAACTTGTGGGCAACTGTCACGCCGTGAGGCAGGCCCGCCGCGAGGCCGTCCCCGAAATCGGAACGGGCCAGGTATTCCAGGGCCTTTTGCGACATAGGCAGGCTCAGGTAGGTGGAGTTATACAGGGACAGGAAGGCCATCATGTACTGCTTCACGGTCAGGTCGGCCAGGTCCGCGGCCCCCTCCGGGGCTATGCCGAAATCGGAGTAGACCTGCCCCTGCAAGTAATCGTTGAAGACCGCGAACAGGTTGTTGGCGGCGTTGTTGTCGGAGTAGCTTATCATGCCGCCCAGCAGCTCGTCGACGGTATAGAGGCGGCCCGGGACCAGCTTCTTCGACGGCGGGAAGACGGGGTCATAACCGCGCTCGTGATCGGCCAGCTTTATCCTGCGCTTCAGGATGGACGGGTCCTTCTCCGCCTCCTTCAGCACGCCTATCATCAGGTACATCTTCAGCAGGCTGGCGGGAATGAACTTCTCCTTTTCGTCCACGCCGAACCAGTAGCCTGTCTGCAGGGCGTGGAAATATACCGAGATATGGTCGGCGTCCCCGGCGGCTATCCTGTCGCGCACCAGTTCCTTCACCCTGAGGCTGGCCGGGTAGATGGGCGAACGGCGCAGGCCGCGAAGGTCGGGGCTGAGCAGGCTGTATTCGGTAGCGCAGCCCTGCAGGACGGCGGCGGCGAGAACGGCAAGGAAAATGGCTCTGGAACGCTTCATGCCGGAAATAATATCAATTTACCGGCCGCCAGCGCCCGCGACAGGCCGGAACTGCTATAATATCCTTATATAACGGCGATGATGTCCGCCGCCCCGGAGAGCTTTCTACGCTAACCGGGGGAACCGCCCGGGAGCCCGGGCTGATGACCTCTACCTTGATATATGGTGGAGGTTTTTTTATTTTACGGGTGTCGACGGACCAGACGCCGGATCCGGATAAGCAAAACCTTCGTGAAGGCCGAGCTTGCGTAAGCGTGAGGCCTGAATGATGAGTGAGGGCACGGTGTGCCCGAACGCGTTTTGCGTTCCGGACCGGCGGCCGGTCCGAAGCGAGGCGGAAATGGAACCAGACAAGATACCTTTGATAGCGGGGCTGCTGATATTCGCGGCCAGCGTGCTCAGCCTCAGACTGGGGATCTCAGTGGCCATCTTCGAGATGCTGCTGGGCCTGGGCGCCGGAGCGCTGGGGCTGAACCCCGAACCGTGGATGACATACCTGGCCGGCTTCGGCGGCATAGTGCTGACCTTCCTGGCCGGGGCCGAGGTGGACGCAAAGCTGCTGAAGGAGAACTTCAGGGCGGCCGGCATACTCAGCTTCTTCTCGTTCCTGGCGCCTTTCGCGGCCGGCTACTTCTTCTGCCGCTACGCGGCCGGCTGGCCGCTGAAGGCCTCGCTGGTGGCCGCCGTGGCCCTGTCGGAAACCTCGCTGGCCGTAGTATACTCCGTGCTGACGGAAACCGGCCTCAACCGCACGCGCACCGGCAAGATACTGATGGCCTGCACGTTCCTGACCAACACGCTGACGGCCCTGGCGCTGAGCGTGGCTTTCCTGAGGCCCAACCTCTATACCCTGCTGTTCCTCTCCGTCTCCGGGGCGTTCCTGCTCTTCGCCGGCCGCTTCACGCTGGGCCTGCTCCGGCACCCGGCGCTGGCCGGCAAGGTGATAGAGCCTGAGATAAAATATATATTCTTCGTGCTGCTCGCTTTCGTATATCTCGCCTCCCTTGGCTCGAGCCAGGCCATGCTGCCGGCCTTCATCTTCGGCCTGCTGATGGGGAAGCATTTCAAGAAGGGGCGCGCTACCGCCCCGGTCAAGACCCGCCTGCGCACGGTCTCCTACGCCTTCATTACGCCCTTCTTCTTCCTGGTGGCCGGCATGAAGGTCTCCCCCTCGGCGCTGTGGGGAGCCTTCGCGCTGTTCGCGGGACTGTTCGCCGCCAAGCAGCTCTCGAAGCTGGCCGGCGTCTATTTCCTGGCCGGCAGGTACTTCCCCGAGAACCGCGGTTATTTTACGCTGCTGATGTCCACAGGCCTGACCTTCGGCCTGATGGCAGCGCTGTTCGGCCTGGACGCCGGCTTCCTGGACCGCGCGCAGTATTCCGTTCTGACCGGCGTGCTGATAGCCAGCGCCATCATACCGACCTTCATAGCGCAGCGCTGGTTCATGCCCGTGGAGGACGAAGACCTGGCCTGAAGCCTGCCCTCTCCTCGACGTGCGATCGATCCCCGGACCCTACGCAAGCCCCTCCCCATTGACCGGTCAACTCGCCTGTTAGCATTAGCCCGTTCAGCCGAAAGTATTAATCAACGCGACCTTTGATTTGTCGCAATGCCGTGCCGGCCGTGTTCTGCTAGCATGGGTGTTGTCCCATATACTTCGCCAGTATAGCTAGCAGGATATATGCCCGATATTACCCGCCGCGCGTTCCTGAAGAGATGCGCCGTCATCGGCGCGGGACTGACAGGCCTGACGTCGGCCTCCGCCGAGGCCGGCGAGGAGGCAGCGCTCTCCCCGGACCGGATCGGGGTGCTGGTCGACACCACCGTCTGCATCGGCTGCCGGAGCTGCGAATGGGGCTGCAAGAGCGCCCACGGCATCCCTACCCGGCCGCTGGAAACCTACCAGGACGCCTCCGTCTTCCGGCAGATGCGCCGCCCGGACGACGCGGCGCTCACGGTGGTCAACCGCTACGACAACCCGGACCCTTCCAAACCGCCTTACTCCGTAAAGGTGCAGTGCATGCACTGCGACCACCCCGCCTGCGTCTCGGCCTGCATCGTGGGGGCGCTGACGAAGAGGGATGACGGCGCGGTGGTCTGGGATACGAAGAAGTGCATAGGCTGCCGCTACTGCATGGTGGCCTGCCCGTTCCAGGTCCCGTCGTTCGAATACCACAAGGCAATACAGCCGCAGGTCCGGAAATGCGACCTGTGCGTAACCCGCAGGACGGAAGGCAAGCTGCCGGCCTGCGTGGACATCTGCCCGGTGGAAGCGCTCACCTTCGGGCCCAGGGAAGAGCTGGTGCGCGTGGCCAAAGACCGGATCAGGCGCGACCCGGACCGGTACGTTCAGCACGTGCTCGGCGAATACGAGGTGGGAGGCACCGACTGGCTGTACCTGGCCGGCGTCGACTTCGAGAAGCTCCAGTTCCCCAAGCTGGGCCCCAACCCGGCCCCCGGAGTTTCCGAGAGCATCCAGCACGGCATTTTCGCCTATTTCGTGCCGCCGGTCTCGCTGTACGCGCTGCTCGGCCTGCTGATGTGGATCTCCAAGAACCGGCAGGGGCCTGACGGCGAGGAATGACCATGACCCGCTACATGAAGCCCGCCCCTCTGGACAGGAAATTCCTGACCCCCGGCGTTATCGCGCTGCTGGTCCTGGCCGCCAACGGCCTGGTGTTCCTCGCGGGGCGCTTTCTCTTCGGCATAGGCGGCGTGACGAACCTGGACAACCAGCACCCGTGGGGCATCTGGATAGCCATAGACGTCGCCGGCGGAGTGGCGCTCGCGGCCGGCGGCTTCGTCACCGCGGCGCTGGGCCACGTGCTTAACCGCGAGGAGTACCACGCCATAGTGAGGCCGGCGCTGCTGACCGCGATGCTCGGCTACACCTTCGTGGCCATCGGCGTCGCGATAGACATCGGCCGCTACTACTACATCTGGCACCCGATCTTCATGTGGAACGGCAGCTCCGCGCTGTTCGAGGTGGGCATCTGCGTGACCATCTACCTCAACGTGCTCTACGTGGAGTTCCTGCCGGTGGTCGTGGAAAGGTTCCTCGGAAGGGTGAACCTGCCCGGGCCGCTGGCCGGGTTCAACGCCGCGGCCGAGAAGCTGCTGGGCTTCCTGGACCGCGGCCTCTCCGCCACGATGTTCTTCTTCATCATCTCCGGCATAGTGCTCTCCACGCTGCACCAGTCCTCGCTGGGGACTCTGATGGTAATAGCCGGGCCGAAGATGCACCCGCTCTGGCAGACCCCGATACTGCCGCTGCTGTTCCTGCTGTCGGCGATCTCGGTGGGCCTGCCTATGGTGATCGTGGAATCCATACTCGCCGCCCGCTCCTTCGGCCTGAAGCCGGAAATGGAGATACTCTCGAAGCTCGGCAGGCTCACGGCCCCGCTGCTGGCCGTCTACCTGGGCTTCAAGCTCGGCGACATGTTCGTCCGCGAGACCTTCGTCTACCTGGCCACGCTGAACACCGCGAGCGTGATGTTCATGGCGGAGGTGCTGATAGGCGTGGTCGTCCCGCTGAGGATGTTCCTGTCGCGCGAGGTGCTGAAGTCGCCCCCGCTGCTGTTCACGGCCTCGCTGCTGGTGGTGCTCGGCGTGCTGCTGAACCGCATCAACAACTTCCTCGTGGCTTACACCCCCCCGTATTCTTTCAAGAGCTACTTCCCGTCCATAGGGGAGATCTCCGTCACGGTAGGCTTCGCCTGCATCCTGATGCTGCTCTATCGCGCCATAGTGCTCTATTTCCCGGTCATCAGCCTGCCAGACAGGGGGCTGTACCCCAGGGAGAAATATACCGTAAGGTTCTGACCCATGAAGGTCCTGCTTCTTCTGACATCCCTCCTCCTGACCGCCGGCGCCCGCTCCGGCGAACAGCCGCCGCACGGGATGAACCCCGCCGACGCGCCCTGCGCCTTCTGCCACGTTTCCGACACCCCTACCAGGCTGGACCCTTCCCTGCGCGGCTGCCCGCGTTCGGCCGGCGCCTCCAGCTACCCGGCCGGCAAGAGCCCCGCCGAGATCCGCTTCGGCGGGAAAGGAGGCCCGTACGGGCCCGTGACGTTCCCGCACAAGGCTCACGCCGAGATGGCCGCCATGGGCGGCGGCTGCCGCGACTGCCACCATTACGGCAGGCCCGGCACCGCGATGAAGTGCGATCAATGCCACTCCAAGTCGCGGGCGCGCGAGGACCTCGGCAAGCCGGACCTGCGCGGCGCGCGCCATCGCCTCTGCATGGAATGCCACCTGAGGTGGGACAAGGCCGCGGCCTGCGGCGACTGCCATGAGGACAAAGGCCGAGCGGAACCGCGGGGGACCGGAAAAAGCGGCCCCGGCAAGGTCCGGGTCCCGGACCGGCTGGTATACGAAACGGCCTCCGAAAAAGGACGCTACGTCACTTTCTTCCACGCGGACCACTCGCGGGTCTTCGGCCTTAAATGCGTCGACTGTCACCGCCAGGAGACCTGCGAAAGCTGCCACTCGGCTTACGCCGCGGAACGCGGCGCCGTCAGGAAGGCGGCCCCGGCGCAGGCCAGGCATAAGGCCTGCTTCGGATGCCACGCGGCGGCCAAGTGCGCTGCGTGCCACGCCTCCAGGCCCGAAGACAGCTTCGCGCACGGCAAGTCCTCCGGCTGGCCGCTGAACCGCTTCCACCGGCGGCTGGCCTGCGCCGCCTGCCACGGCGCCGGGGAGGCCTTCAAGGTCCCGGCCTCCGGCTGCGACTCCTGCCACCCCGGCTGGCAGAAGGGCTTCGACCATTCGCGGACCGGCCTGAAGCTCAGCGAGGTCCACGCCTCGCTGGGCTGCGAAGCCTGCCACGCGGACGGACGTTTCGCCGCGCCGCCGGCCTTCGCGGCTTGCCACCAGGACAAGCGCTATCCGGCGGACAGGCCGGGGACCGCGGCGGCGGCCGGACGATGACCGTATGATGATGAGAAAGCTCGGCTTCAAGCTTACGCTGGTAGCGTGCGTCACCGCGCTGGTGACGATAGGGATATTCTCTTTCTTCAACACGCGCTCCGACAGCCGGAACCTGCTCGCCGAGGTGGAGCGGCACGCCAGCCAGTTGAGCGACGCGGTCAAGTCCGCCACCGAGTACGACATGCTCCTCAACCAGCGGGAGAGGATACGCCAGAGCATCCAGCGTATGGGCAACCAGCCCAGCATCCAGCGCATCCGCGTGATGAACAAGGCCGGCGAGATAATCTATTCCTCGGACCGCGGCGAGATAGGCAGGATGGTGGACAAGAAGGCGGAGAGCTGCTACATCTGCCACTCCGACGGCGAGCCGCTCAAGCGACTCGAGATGAAGGAGCGCACCAGAATATTCCGCGCCAGGCCCGACGCCTCCCGCACGCTCGGCATCATCAGTCCGATCTAAAACATGCCCTCCTGCTGGACGGCGGCCTGTCACGTTCACTCGAAGTCGCAGGCGGTGCTGGGAGTGCTGGACGTGACGATGCCGCTGACCGAAGTCGACAAGGACATCCGGCAGAGCCAGCTGGAGATCCTGGTCTTCGCGGGCGGCGCGGTGCTGGCCCTCAGCCTGATAATAGGCCTGTTCGTGAAGCGCTGGGTGGACGCGCCGGTAAAGGAGCTGCTGGCCGCGACGCGCCGCGTGGCCGACGGGGACCTGCGTTACATGATAAAGGTCACGCGCGACGACGAACTGGGCATGCTGGCCGAGGCCTTCAACAATATGACGCACAGACTCTCGGAAGCACGGCTGCAGCTGTTCCAGTCCGACAAGCTGGCCTCGCTGGGCCGGCTGGCGGCCGGAGTGGCGCACGAGATCAACAACCCGCTGACCGGAGTGCTGACCTACAGCAGCTACCTGCTGAAGCGCGCCGGCGGGCAGCCGGAGATGCAGAAGGACCTGCAGGTGATAGTGCGCGAAACGATGCGCAGCAGGGAGATAGTCAAAAGCCTGCTCGACTTCGCGCGGCAATCCGTGCCGAACAGGACGAAGGCAGACATCCACCGGGTGATAGATCTGGCGGCCGCCGTGGTGGAGAACCAGCTGGCCATAAACAAGGTCCGGTTGGTCAAGGAATACGCGCCGGACATCCCGCCTGTCACCATAGACTCCAACCAGATACAGCAGGTCTTCATAAATCTTTTCGTGAACGCGGCGGACGCTATAGGCCAGGCGGGCGGCGTCATAACCGTAACGTCCTCCAAGCTGAGCCTCTCGCCGGTAGGCACGACCCAGATCAAGAAAGCGCTGTGCCCTAAACGGCACGACCTGCTGGACCGCGAATACCGCATAGACGGCATGCCGTCGATCAGGATCAAGGTGCGCAGCGGCGCGGAGGAGGGTTTCCTGCACCTGGACCCCGTCTACGGGCTGGACCGAGCCGGCAGCGGGCTGCCGTTCGAGGCCGGCAGCGGAGCTGCCTTCATGTGCCCCGAATGCTCGTCCTCCCTGATCGCTCCTAAAACGACCTGCCCGAAATGCGGCTCCGCCGTCTACGCTTTCGAGGTCCCTTTCAAGGGCATGGTTGAGGGCTGCACCCGCCCAGGCTGCAAATGGCGGCGCTGGGAGGCCGTGGACGCCGCGGGCACCATGGAATTCGTGGAGGTGAAGGTGCGCGACACCGGCTGCGGCATACCGGGAAAGGACCTGGCCAGGATATTCGAGCCCTTCTATTCCACCAAGGACCAGAAAGGCACCGGCCTCGGGCTGGCCGTGATCTGGGGCATATTGGACAACCACAACGGCACTATAGGAGTGGAGAGCGAGGAGGGCCGAGGCACCGTGTTCACGGTGCGGATACCGGTGAAGCCATGAAGGAAATGCGCGACATACTTGTGGTGGACGACGAACCCGTCATACTGGAGGGCATCTCCAAGGTCTGTTCCGGTGACGGCCTGTCCGTTGACATGGCGGAGAACGGCGCCGCGGCGCTGGCCATGCTCTCGCTGCGCCCTTACCGCATCGTCGTCTGCGACATAATGATGCCGCAGTTGGACGGCTTCCAGTTCCTCGAGGAAGCGGCCCGGCGCAAGCTTTCGTCGCTGGTGGTGATGGCCACGGGCTTCTCCACGCTGGAGAACACCGTGAAGTCCCTCTCCTGCGGCGCGGTGGACTTCATCCCGAAGCCTTTCACGGCCGACGAACTCCTGTCCGTCATACGCCGCACGATGAGGCTGAGCGCCATGCTGGGTCCGGCGTCCTCCGGCGAGCCGGGGCCGCAGGCCTGCCTGGTGCACGTGGCGCCCCCCCAGCGCTATTACCGCATGGGCTATATCAGCTGGGCCCTGGTGGAGGACGCCGGGACCGTCCTGACCGGGGTTACGGACCTCTTCATGCGCTCCCTCGGCGAGGTGTCCGGCGTCTCGCTGCTGCCAGCAGGACGCGAGATAGCGCAGGGGAATTCCTGCGCCGAGATCCGGTCCGCGGACGGGATGGCGCACGGCGTCATGTGCCCCGTCAGCGGCAAGGTGCTGGAGCGCAACGCCGCAGCGGAGGCCGGGCCGGAGCTGCTGGAGAAGGACCCGTATTTCTCCGGCTGGATGTACCGGCTGCTCCCGTCCGACCTGGAGCGGGACCTGCAGAGGCTGCTGGCCGGGAGCAGCGGGAAGTTTTGACGAACTAGCGGTATAAGGAGGGTTGGTATGGTGATAATCCTGTTGTTCGTATCCGTCATACTGTTCATACTGGCGGACCTGGGGGTGCGGGAATTCACACGCAAGCTGGTCGAGAAGAAGAAGCGCCGCGAGCGGGAGGAAGCGCTCTCCGTCAGCCTGAAGCTGGACTTCACGCACGAGGCCAGGTCGCTCAAGCGGGTGGAGGTGGACTCGCCGGCGGCGCGCATCCTGTGCGTGGACGACGAGGAAGTGGTGCTGGACAGCTTCAGAAAGATACTGGTAATGGACGGCTACTCGGTGGACACGGTGCAGACCGGCGAGGAGGCGCTGGGGCTGGTCCAGAGCCATCACTACGACTTCGTCTTCACCGACCTGAAGATGCCGGAGATGGACGGGGTGGACGTGGTGAAGTCCGTAAAGCACCTCAGGCCGGATATCGACGTGGTCATCATTACCGGCTACGCCACGGTGGAGACGGCCGTGGAATGCATGAAGTTCGGCGCGATGGACTACGTACAGAAGCCTTTCACCGAAAGCGAGCTGCTGGCCTTCGTCAAGAAGGCGCTGATACGCAGGCAGGACCGCATCCAGAAGCAGCTGAAGCCCCAGATACAGGTGGTGCACATGCCCGCCGCGGACCGCGTCAGCTCCCGGGAGTTCACCATACCCGGAGGCGTCTTCATCTCGAAGGGGCACTGCTGGGCCGCGATGGCGCAGGACGGCTCCGTGAAGGTCGGCATGGACGACTTCGCCAGGAAGCTGATAGGCAAGGTCAGCGCCATCGAGTTCCCCAACGTCGGGATGACGGTCAAGGCGGGACAGCCGCTGTTCAGCGTGCGCCAGAAGAACAGGAGCATCTCCTTCCTTGCCCCGGTCGGAGGCAAGGTCACCAGGACCAACTCCTCCCTCAAGGAGGACTGCGGGGCGCTGGACATGACTCCGTACGCCGGCAACTGGGTATGCGTCATAGACTCCGACAGCCTTGAGGCGGACACCCCGGCCCTGAGGATAGGCAAAGCCGCGGTCGGGCTCTTCCAGGACGACATAGAGCTGTTCCGCAAGTTCCTCGCGGCTGCCGGCCGCGACGGCGGGGAGGAAGGACAGGGCGACGGTGAGCTCTATATAGGCGAACTGGAGCGTCTTAACGACGAGCAGTGGGAGAAAGCCTCCCGGGAGTTCTTCGCCCGGGCCGCCTGAACGCAGAAGACCGGAACAAAAACAAAAGCCCGGGAGCGCCCGGGCTTTTGTTTTTACCCTGCCGACTTCAGAACAGGCCGGTGATATTCCCCTCGGCGTCTATGTCTATGTTCTCCGACGCCGGGTGCTCCGGCAGGCCCGGCATGCGCATGATGTCGCCGGTTATCGGTATCACGAAGCCGGCCCCGGCCGCTATCTCTATCTGCCGCACGGTAACCACGAAGTCCTTCGGACGCCCCAGCAGGTCCGGGTTATCCGACAGCGACTTCTGCGTCTTGGCTATGCAGACCGGCAGCTTGTCGAGGCCCAGGCTGTTCACCTTGTCCAGGTCCTTTTTCGCGCGGGGCGTGTAGTCTATGTGCCTGGCGCCGTACATCTTGGAGGCTATGGCCTCTATCTTCTTCTGTACCGGCCACTCCCACTCGTAGACCGGCTTGAAGCCGCAGTGGTCGCGGCTCTGCACGGCCTTGTCCACGAGCTCGGCGAGCTCCACGGCCCCCGCCCCGCCCCGGCCCCAGACGTCCGCCACCGCCACCGGCACGCCGAGCTCGGCGCACCTGGCCTTGATCACGGCTATCTCCTCCTCGGTGTCGGAGGAGAACCTGTTCAGCGCCACGACCGGCACCAGGTCGAACTGCTTCATGTTCTCCACGTGTTTCTCGAGGTTCTCCAGGCCTTTCTTGACGGCGGCCGGGTCCGGGTTGTTCAGCTCCTTCAGCGGCACGTGGCCGTGGTATTTCAGCGCGCGCACCGTGGCCACCAGCACGGCCGCGCTCGGGCAGAGCCCGGCGTAGCGGCACTTGATGTCCAGGAACTTCTCGGCGCCCAGCTCGAACGCGAAGCCGGCCTCGGTGACGACGTAGTCGGACAGGCTCAGGCCCATGCGGGTGGCGATGATGGAATTGCAGCCGTGCGCGATGTTGGCGAAAGGCCCGCCGTGGATGATGGCAGGGGTCCCCTCGGTGGTCTGCACCAGGTTGGGCATGATCGCGTCCTTGAGCAGCGCGGCCATGGCCCCGTTGGCCTTGAGGTCGCGCGCGTAGACAGGCTTCCTGTCGTAGGTGTAACCGACGAAGATGTTCCCCAGCTTCTCTTTCAGGTGGCTCAGGTCGTTCGACAGGCAGAAAATGGCCATGACCTCGGAGGCCGCTACTATGTCGAAGCCGGTCTCGCGCGGGACGCCGCTCATCGTACCGCCCAGGCCGACTATGATGTTCCTCAGCGACCTGTCGTTCATGTCCATTACCCGCCGCCACGCCACGGTCCTCGGGTCTATGCCCAGGTTGTTCTTCTTGTTCTGCACGTTGTTGTCTATCAGCGCGGCCAGCAGGTTGTGGGCTTTCTCGATAGCGGCGAAATCGTTGGTGAAATGGAGGTTGATGTCCTCCATCGGCAGCACCTGCGACCAGCCTCCGCCGGTGGCGCCGCCCTTTATGCCGAACACCGGGCCCAGCGACGGCTCGCGCAGCACCACGGTGGTCTTCCTGCCTATCTTGTTGAGGCCGAGCGTCAGGCCGATGGAGACAGTGGTCTTGCCTTCGCCGGCAGGGGTCGGGGAGATGGCCGACACCAGGACCAGCCTGCTGCGCTTGGCCTTCTCCAGGTCTATCAGCTTGAGCGGCAGCTTGGCCTTGTATTTGCCGTACAGGTTCAGGTCCTGCTCCGGCACGCCGAGGCCGGCGGCTATCTCGCTGATATGCTTCAGCTTGATCTTGTGCGCTATCTCTATATCGGCAGGCATGGGACCCCCGGATGAAAAGAAGGAGGGCCGGCGCGAGCCGGCCCTCCAGCGCGGCGACGGCTTAAGCCTGCGCGCCGGCGGCCGGCTGGGTGCGGTCCACGAAGACTCGGGTCGAAAGCTCCTTGTCCAGCATCAGCAGGCCGTCCTTGGAGTCGCCTATAAGGCGGAGCTTCTCGGCTATCTCGGAGGAGTTGGCCTCCTCCTCCACCTGCTCGTCCACGAACCAGTTCAGCATGCTCGAGGTGGCGTGGTCGCGCTCGGACAGCGAAAGGTCGGCTATGGCGTTTATCAGCCCGGTGACCTTCTGCTCGTGGGCATAGGCCGCCTCGAACATCTCGAGCGGGGACTTCCAGTCGGTGCGCACGCCCTCTATGGAGGTCATGACGGGATGACCGCCGCGGTCCAGCACGAAGCGGTAGAACTTCATCGCGTGGGTCATCTCCTCCTGGGCCTGCACATAGAGCCAGTTGGCTATGCCTTTAAGGTTGACCTCGGTGCATTTGGACGACATTCCGAGATAAAGATAGGCGGAATAGAGTTCCGCGTTGATCTGCTTGTTTATGGCTTCCTCGATCTTAGTGTTTATGCGCATAGCGCCCCTCCCGGCGGGTCCGGCCTTACGCGGAGGACCCGTTCACGGATATTATAGCAACTATAGGCTGTGCAGGGGGCCGCGGCCCGGGAACGCGGCTAGGGCAGCTCCGGACCGGTGGCCTCCGCGGCGAAGGCCCTGATCCAGAACTTATGCAGGTTGATGCGGCGCACGGCCCGCTTGGCCAGCAGGCGTGATCCGGCGTAGTCCATGCCGTCGTGACGCCAGCCTTTGCCGGGCAGGCCGGCGAGATGCGCGTATTCCTCGGGCCTGGAGGCGGCCAGCCTCATCATGTCCTCGGAAGCCCAGAAAGAGCACAGCGACGTGAAGGCGAACGGACGCTTAATTATGAAGTCGGCGGTCTCCTTGACGGTGGCCTCCGTCTCGCCGGGAAAGCCTATTATGAAATTGCCGTAGACCGTGATCTTCGCCTTGAAGAGACTGTCGAGGGCCTTTTCCACGGTCTCCCTGTTCATGCCGCGGCGCATGGCCGAAAGTATGCGGTCATGGACGGACTCGACCCCGATCAGCACCCTGTTGCAGCCGGACGAGGCCATGTCCGCGGCCAGCTCGGGGTTGCGGACGAAGGCGTCAGGCCTCGCGAAGCAGTTCCAGTTGAAACGGACGCCGGTCTTCCTCAGTCCGGCGCAGAACTTCGCCATGAACTCGGTGTTGGAGGTGAGCGCCGAGTCCATGAACTCGAAGCGCCTTATCCCGCGGGCCTTCCAGGAATAGAGCATCTCCCCTATCACGTCCTCCGCCGGCCTGAAGACCTGACCGGCCTTCCCCGGGAAGCCGCAGTAGCTGCAATTGAAATTGCAGCCCCGGGAAGCTTCGATAGGATAGCGTCTGGAGAAAAAAGAGGTGGAGGTGGCGCTCCAGTCCGGGTAAAGAACTTTTCTTATCCCCTCGTAACGAAGGCTGCCCCGCAGGCGCAGCACCCCTTCGCTGTCCCTCTCCACCCCGGGGATCTTATCCGGCGGCGTGCCGGCCTTGACCGCGGCCACCACGTCGGCCAGCGCGCCCTCCCCGTGGAAGCTGACATAGATGTCCCCTAGCGAGCGCATTTCGGCGGAATTATCCGCGCCGTGCCCGCCGAGCACTACGACCGTGCTGGGGCTGAAATAGCGTATCAGGCCGATGAGGTAGGCCAGCTGTTTCGGATCGAACATGGCGACCGTTGTAATACCGGCCACCAGCGGCCTGCGCTTCAGCAGCGGAATGAACTCCTTTATTTTGCCCGGCAGCGTAGGGCAATAGATGGACGCCACGCTGTGGCCCGCGGCCCTGGATTGGACGGCCAGCAGCGGGACGGCGAGCTTCGGCGGCGCAAAACCCCACCTGAAGGCTATATAGAGGAGATTATCTATGGAAGCCGGGCCTCCCTTGATGGGTTTGCCTTCCTCCTCATCGACCAGCAGCAGGTCAAGCGGTTCCGCGTTCTCCATAGGACACAATATTATAACCCCCCCCGGCCGCTTCCGCAAGTGCGCGGCCTTGCGGACCCCGACGGAATTTAGAATAATTGGGATATGCGCGCGCTATACAGAGCGGAAGAGTATCTGGTGAAGGCCGAACGCGGCGCCGTCATCCTCCTGATCTTCGCGATGGTAGCCCTCTCCTTCATGCAGGTGCTGCTGCGTCTTTTCCTGCACTCCGGCATAGTCTGGCTGGACCCGCTGCTGCGCCACATGGTGCTCTGGGCGGGGCTTTTCGGCGCGGCGCTGGCCGCCCGCTACGCCCATCATTTCGCGCTGGAGGCCTTCGTGCACCTGGCCCCGAAAGGCCTGCGCCGGCCGCTGGAGATCTTCGCGTCCGTCTTCACCGTGGCCGCGTCGGCGCTGCTCTTCTACGCCGCCTGGAAGTTCATACGCGACGAGTTCGCCTCCGGCTCGGTGGCCTTCTACATAGACCGCCTGCCCATTAAAGGCGGCTGGGTCGAGATCATCATTCCCGCCGCCTTCGCGCTGATAGGACTGCACACGCTGATAGGCATCTTCAGACCTAAGGACCACCTGGAGGGCCCCTTCTGATGGCCATCCTGGTAGCCCCGCTGATCCTGCTGCTCGCCTTCCTGGGCGCCCCCGTCTTCACGCTGATAGGCGGCGGCTCCATCTTCCTGTTCGCCGGAGCGGACATAGACTCCTCCGCGGTAATAGTGGAGATGCTGCGCCTGGCGTCCCTGCCGGCGCTGATAGCGATACCTCTCTTCACCTTCTCCGGCTACCTGCTGGCGGAGAGCAAGGCCCCGCAGCGCATGCTGGCGCTGGCCGAGGCGCTCTTCGGCGCCCTCCCCGGCGGCCTGGCCATAGTGGCCCTCTTCACCACGGCCCTCTTCACCGCCTTCACCGGCGCCTCCGGAGTCACGATAATCGCTCTGGGCGGCCTGCTCTACCCGATGCTGAGCAAGCAGGGCTATCCGGAGAAGTTCACTCTCGGGCTGCTGACCACCACCGGCAGCCTGGGCCTGCTGTTCCCTCCCAGCCTGCCGATCATCCTCTACGCGCTGGTGGCGAAGATAAACATAGACAGGCTATTCATGGCCGGCCTGCTGCCCGGCGCGCTGCTGCTGGTGGCGCTGTCCGTCTACGCCTTCTTCACCGCGCGCAGCTCCGGAGTGAAGCACATACCGTTCTCCTGGCACGCTCTCGGAAAGGCGGCCAGGAACGCCGCCTGGGAGATCCCGCTGCCTTTCCTGATAATAGGCGGCATCTACCGCGGCCTCTTCACGGCGAGCGAGGCCGCCTCCGTGATGGCCTTCTACGTGCTCATCACGGAAGTCCTGGTCTACAAGGACCTGCATATCACGCGCGATGTGCCGCGCGTGGCGGTAAAGAGCATGCTGCTCGTAGGCGCGATCTTCATGGTGCTGGGCACGGCCCTCGGCTTCACGAACTACCTGATAGACGCGCAGATACCGGGCAAGATCTTCGCGTGGCTGCACGCCTACGTCTCCAGCAAGCTGGTCTTCCTGGTGCTGCTCAACGCCTTCCTGCTCGTCATCAACATGATAGAGATCTTCTCGGCGATAATCATCGTCGTTCCTATCATAGTCCCGGTGGCCGCGCAGTACGGCATAGACCCGGTGCACCTGGGCATCATCTTCCTGCTGAACCTGGAGATCGGCTACATGCTGCCGCCGCTGGGCCTCAACCTGTTCCTGGCCAGCTCGCGGTTCCACCGCAAGCTGCCCACGCTTTACCGCGCCATCGGGCCCTTCCTGCTGATACTGCTGGCCATGCTGGCGCTGGTGACCTACCTGCCGGGAATAAGCCTGATCGGCGCGAAATAGGCGCGGGCGGCGGGCTTTCCGCCGTCAGCCGTTAATAAGACTATAGAGGAGTATCGCGAGGACTACTAGGGTGACGGCCACGTAGAGCCAGTCCCTTTCCTTGAGGAAGCCGAAGACGGAGAAGACCACGCGCGCTATCGGCGTGGCTATCAGCATCAGCAGGCCCAGCTGGATCAGGCCCCTGCCGTGCAGCGCGAAGGCGCAGCGGAATATCCCCGCGGCGCCGGAGAGCTCCGGCGGCTGGCGCGTGAAAACGGAGTATTCGGCCGTGGCCAGGCCGTGGCGCGCCAGGTACAGGACGCCGCCCGCCGCCACCACCGCCGCCGACGAGAGAACGCCGGCGCGCAGCAGCTGGCCTATCGTGACCTCTATCTCCTGGTCCATCAGCTTTCGGGCCATGCGCCTCACAGCAGCCCCCTTAAGCCCGTGTAGATCATCTCGAGGGCCAGCACGAAGATCACCGCGCCGAAGACCTTGCGCAGCGTGGAGGTATCGGCCGCGTAGAGCCGGCGCGCGCCCAAGGTGGAGCCGGCCAGCACACCCAGCATCACCGGCATCGCGAGGCCGGGGTCTATGTAGCCCTGGCGCAGGTAGATGCCGGCGCTGGCGGCCGCGGTCACGCCTATCATGAAATTGCTGGTGGCGGTGGAGACCTTGAAAGGCAGCCTCATCGCCTGGTCCATAGCCAGCACCTTTACCGCGCCGGAGCCGATGCCCAGCAGCCCCGAGAGGGTGCCGGCCACGAACATCAGGCCGAAGCCGGAAGGCACCGAGGCGACGTTATAATGTTTCGTCCCGTCCTTGGTCGGGTAGGAGCCGTTCATGCGCAGGCGGGTCGCCAGCGGGTCGGGCCGGGAGACGGCGGCCCCGTCCTCCCGGGGGCGGCTGGAGACCCACGCGGAATGTATGAGGACCAGGCCGAAGATCAGCGAGATGGCCGCCGTAGGCAGGCGAAGGGCGAGGAAAGCGCCCAGCAGCGCGCCCAGCGTGGTGGCTATCTCGAGGAACATGCCGATGCGGATATTGCTGAAGCCCTCGCGCACGTAGGCCGCGGCGGCGCCGGAGGAGGTGGCTATCACCGAGACGAGCGAGGCGCCGATCGCGTACCGGATGTCCACGCCGAAGCCCACCGTCAGCAGCGGTATGATGACCACGCCGCCGCCCAGGCCAGTAAGGGAACCCAGGAAGCCGGCGGCGAAAGCGCCCAGCGCGACGATGGCGGTGAAGAGGAGCACGGGCATAGCTGCTGTCCTGATTCTACCATTTTAGGCCGGGCGCCGATGATGTGTTATAATTTATCTGCCGACGGAGCGGCGTTAAAACCATGAAGATAGAACTCAGCGACAAGCTCAAGACCTTCAAGCCTTTCCTCTTCGAGGAACTTTACCGCAAGGAGCGGGCCGAGCGCGCCAAGGGCAAGGACATCATAAGCCTGGCGGTAGGCGACCCCGACATTCCCACCGACCGCCGGATAGTCTCCGCCGCGGTCAGCGAGCTGCGCAAAGGGGCCAACCACCGCTACCCCAACACCAAGGGAAACGAGAATCTGCGCCGGGAGATCTCGGCCTGGCACAAGCGCCGCCACGGCCTCACCTTCCACCACAGCGACGAGGTCTCGATACTTATAGGCTCGAAGGAGGGCATAGCCCACCTGCCGCTGGTGGTAATGAACGAAGGGGACTGCTGCCTTATCCCCGACCCGACGTACCCGACGTACCGCACCGGCGTGGTGCTGGCCGGCGGCCGGATCCACGACGTGCCGCTCGAGGAGAAGAACGGCTTCCTGCCCGACCTCGGGAAGATCCCCGCCAAGGTCCTGTCCCGCGCGAAGCTCTTCTTCCTCAATTATCCCAACAACCCCACCGGGGCCTGCGCCACGCTGGACTTCTACCGGGACCTGGTGAAATGGGCGAAGAAGCACGGGGTGATAATAGCGCAGGACGCAGCCTACTGCGACATGTATTTCGGCGAGCCGGCCCCGAGCATCCTGCAGGTCGACGGCGCGCGGGACGTGGCCGTGGAGTTCTACTCGGCCTCGAAGACCTACTGCATGGCCGGCTGGCGCATAGGCTGGGTGGTCGGCAACTCGAAGCTGGTCTGCGCGCTGAACCAGTTGAAGGAGAACATCGACTCTGGTCCCTTCAACGCTATCCAGAACGCCGTGGCCTACGGCCTGAAGAATCACGAGAGCATAGTGCCCCCGATCAGGGCGCATTTCAAGCGCCGGGCCGACAGTTTCTGCCGGGCGCTGGCCTCCTCGGGCTGGCGGTTCATCCCGCCTGGCGGCAGCTGCTTCGTCTGGGCCCGCCCCCCGGCGGACGTCCCCTCCATGGACGCTGTCTATTTCATGTTGGAGAAGGCCTCGCTGCTGACGGCTCCCGGCTCAGGCTTCGGCAGGCACGGCGAAGGCTATATCCGCTTCTCGCTCACCGAGCCGGACCCCCGCCTTAACGAGGTCCTGCGCCGGCTGAAGGCCCTGGACTGGTCCTCGCTAAAGTGATTGAACTGCCGTAAAAAAGGAAGCCCGGCAAAACCGGGCTTTCTTTTTTACTCTGCAGCGCTGACTGCCGCACACGAGCGATTTTCAGGCCGTCTGATGAGCAAAGCTCCTGATACGGCACGGGCATAGCCCAGGGCGCAGGGCACAGTTGATTGGCGGGGCGCGGCGGGGTGTGGGGACCGAAGGCCGTCACGGAGGGAGGAGCTTGCGCAGCGCGACGACTGAGTGGAGCGAAGCGACACCGCAGTGTGACGAGCGGCGCGAACGGTGTTCGCGACCGCGTGCCTGAGGGCTCCACACCCCGACAGCCCCGACACTGCAGAACCGCGCCCGTTTATGGGCGAGCGCGTTTTGCGCTCCGGCACACTGAGGCTATTCGCAGGCGTTGCTGTCGAACCTGATCTCCGAGTTCTCACCGACGTTCAGCCTGTCCTTCATGCCGACCACGGTGGCGCTGGGCCCCACCAGCGAGCCGGTAAGGTTCATGTCGGCGATGACGGCGTTCTCGTTGACTATAGAGTCGGAGATGATGGAGGACGTTATCTTCGCCCCGTCCCCTATCGACACATAAGGGCCGACTATCGAGTTCTCCACCATTGCCGTGGGTGCTATATAGACCGGCGGGATGATCTGCGTGTTCTTCGCCTTCGGCGAGAACTTCTTGCGGTCCAGTATGTGCCGGTTGGTCTCCAGCAACGTCTCCGGCTTGCCGCAATCGTACCAGCCTTCTATCGGCATAGGCTTTATCCTGTGGCCGGTCTTCACCATCAGCGACAGCGCGTCGGTGAACTGCACCTCGCCGCGCGTGGTCACCCCGGAGGCGACCAGCTTCTCCAGACTGTTGTAAAGCAGCTGCGAGCTGTGGAAGGAGTAGATGCCCACTATGGCCAGGTTGGTTTTCGGCTTCTCGGGCTTCTCCACCATCGCGGAGATATAGCCGCCCCTGGTCTCCACCACTCCGAAGCGCCGGGGGTCCGCGACCTCCTTGACCGCGATGCAGTCGTCCTTGGAGGTCAGGAACTTCGAGATGTCAGCGTCCAGTATCGTATCCCCCAGCATCACCAGCACCGGGCCGCCGACGCTGCGCCTGGTCAGCCAGATGGCGTGGCCCAGCCCCTTCGGCTCGGGCTGCTCCACGTAGGTCACGTGCAGCCCGGGGTAGCCGGCGGAGACGTACTCCTTTATCTTCTCGCCCAGATAGCCGATGACAAGACAGACCTTCCTGATACCGGCGGCCTGCAGATCGTCGAGAATATGCCCGATTATCGGCTTGTCGCCCACCGTCAGCAGCACTTTGGGATAGGTATAGGTGTGGGGACGCAGGCGCGTGCCGGCGCCCGCCACCGGTACCACCGCCGTGAATTCGCTCTTTGCCATAAGTTCCTCTCCAGCCTCCGGAATATCGGATCCGCGTCAGTCCACGGTCATCTGCCTGTAGACCTCCGCGTAGTCCGGGGCCTGCTTCAGCCCCGCCTTCGCGTACTTCCTCGAGTCCCAGAAATTCGGCCGCTTCAGCACCGTCCCGTAGTCGGCCAGCGCGTCAAGGCGCCGTCCGAGCAGGTCCAGCGCCTCCGCCCTACGCAGGTAGCAGTAGGTGACCCAGCCTTTGTCGGGGAAGCCCGTCTTCTCTATGCCGGTGGTCAGCCAGCCGACGGCCTCCTCGTAACGCTTCAGCGCGATGAGCGCGTCGCCGGCCGAGAGGTAGATCATCGCTAGCTGCTGCTCCAGCCCAAGCTGCGGCCTCACGTGCCAGGCGCCCAGGAAGGCCTCGCTCTCCGCGAGCACGCCGGCCCAGTCCTCGGCCTGGATGTGCGTCATTATCTCCCCGACCCGGAACAGCATGTTGGTCGGGTCTATGGCCTTCAGCGCGTCGGTCTCGGCGTAAGCGGCTTTGTTATCGTGCTCGTGCATCGAATAGATCTCTATCAGGAAGAAGCGGGCCTCCACCTTGAAGAAGCGCCCGCGCTCTTTGGCCAGCTTCACGTACTCGATGCCGCGCTCTTTGTCCCCTCCGACGAAGAGCTTCGCGGCCAGGCCCAGAGTGCCCGGCAGCGTGGCGGCGTAATAGTCGAAGATGCCCAAGCCCAGAAAAGCGTCGTAGACGGCGGGATTGACCTCAAGGCATTTCTTCAGGTATTTCCTGCCCTTCCTGCCGCGGGTGTAGGCCTTCCACCAGCTGCGCTGCACCGCGTACCAGCGGCCCTCCAGGCCATAGGCGCTACCCATGAAGAAGTAGGCTTGGTCCAGGTCCTTCTGCTCCCCGATCATCCTCTCCGCGAGGTCTATGGTCTTTTCCGCGTTGGAGATGAAGTCCTTCTCCACGCTCTTGAAACTGTCCTGCACGTCAAAGTTCTGCGAGTAGCGCCACCAGGAAAGCGCGGCCAGCGCGAAATAGCCGGCCGGGCTCTCCGGAGCCAGCGAGGTTATCTGCCTGAACTGCCCCTCGGCCTTGTCGAACTCCAGCCTGTACATGTAGGCTATGCCCATGTCGTAGCGCTCGTCGGCGCCGGGGCTGAGCGTGAACGGCCGGGTGGAGGCGCCGAGGTCCACCAGGGCCGGCCCGAGATCGTCGTCGGAGGCGGCAAGGGCCCGGCAGGGCAGGAACGCGAGGAGGACTGGCAGCAGAAGTCGTTTCATAGGTTATCCGATCAGCAGGGAGACGCCCAGCAGCGACAGCACCACGAAGGAGGCCAGCGCGAAATAGTACTCCCCTCCGCGCCAGTAGCCGTAGATCAGCATGATCACGCGCGCGGCCGGGGTGAGAAGGAGTATCAGCAGGCCCGCTCTGAGGACAGCCTCTGCGTGCGCGAAGCCCGCGACGGAGAAGGCGAAACCTCCGAAGATGAGCGTCATGCTGAGAACGACCCCGGCCAGCAGCGTGCGCTGTATCAGCGCCGCGAAATGTTTCTGCGAGAAGGTCTCTCCCATATCCGACCGTTACCCTCCCAGCGCTTTCATCAACATCTTGACCGCCACGGCCAGCGTCAGCGCGGAGAAGACCAGCTGCAGCTTCTCCGACTTCGCCCTGTAGAGGGCGTGGATGCCGGCGAAGGAGCCTATAAGCACTCCGGTAACGATGACCCCGGTGAGTTCCAGCGGCATCATGCCCTTCCTGAAATATACGTAGGCGCTGGCGGCGGCCGAGACGCCTATGATGAAGTTGCTGGTGGCCGCGGCGGCCTTCATGGGGACCCCGCAGACGAGGTTCATCAGCGGGACATGCACTATGCCTCCGCCTATGCCCAGCAGGCCCGACAGCGAGCCGGCGAAAAAAGCGGCGAACGAGGCCGGGGCCAGGTTCCTGACCGCATACGGAGTATGCTCTCCGACGGCCGGATCGAAGAAAGCGGAATCGAAAGCGGAGCCCGCCGCGGCAGGCGCCGGCTCGGCGACCTTCTGCCTGCGCGTCCCGCGGCGGACCTTTATGAACATCAGGCCGGAAACGGGGAAGAGCATAAGCGCGAACAACAGCTGCAGCACTCCCGACGGCAGCCTGCTGGCCACGAGGGCCCCGGTCAGCGACCCCAGCGCCGCGGTGACCTCGAACGTGATCCCCAGTCTTATGTTGGTCAAGCCGCGCTCCACGTTGACCGCGGCCACGGCGCTGGAGGTGGCCACTATGGCCGCCAGCGAGGCCGCGACGGCCTGGTGTATCGGGACCTTGAGCGCGAGGACCAGGAAAGGCACCATGAAGATGCCGCCGCCTACGCCCAGGGCCGAGCCCAGCAGACCGATGAAGACGCCGAAGGCTATCAGCGCCAGGAAGTTGAGCAGCGTGAATTCGATCATCTCAACTCTCCGCTTGTTCCGCGTAGCGCAGGAAATTGACGGCCTCGGCGGCGCCGATATCGTAGGCTTTCGTGCACTTTGTCCCTTCGAACTCGAGCAGGTTCAGGCCCAGGTCTATCGGGGGCTTTATAAGGTATACTTCCGGCTCCGACTTGATGAAGACGCGGGACTCGTAGACCTTCTGCGTGTGTATCGCGAGCATGCGGCGCGCCTTACGCTCGAAATAGCCGAACGGCCCATAGGCCGGGAAATCCATGTCCTCCGGGCGCGAGTTGCCGATCATTATTATCGTGCGGCAGCCCTCGAAGATGCTCAGGTTGATCGTGGCTATGCCTATCACCCCGCCGTCCACGAGATGGTATCGGCGGCCGTGCTCCTCCACCGGCACCGGCGGGAATATCATCGGTATCGAGCAGCTGGCCACCAGCGCGTCGTTGAACGCCAAGCCGTGCCCCTGGGTGGAGCCGTCGAAGCGGGCTATGTACGGCAGCTTGGTCTCCACCGCGTGGCTGATCACGTAGAACTTGATGTTCCGCGGGAAGGTGGGGCCGCTCCTGGCCAGGAAGCCGTTCAGGAAGCCGTAAATGGACTTGTTGGAGAACAGGCTCAGTTTGGCCAGCCTGTTCTGCATGAAGAAGTTGAGCTTCGCGGCCATGCTGCCGCTGTCCTGCTGGTAGAGTTCGAGCGGGATGTTGCTGTAGCGCGGCCTGAAGCTGAGTATCTTTTCCGAGGTCAGCGACTCCCAGATGCCGCGCAGCTCGGTAGTCTTGTTGTAGCAGTAAGCGGCGCCGTTCAGCGAGCCTATGCTGAAGCCGGCCAGGACGTCGAAATGCAGCCCCTGCTTCACCAGCTCCGCCAGAACGCCGGATTGCCAGGCCCCGAGGGCCCCTCCGCCGCAGAGAAAAAGGCCCGCAGGCCTCCTGAACTTGAACATGCCCTTTATATCGCCTCTATTAAATTAATAGAATATTATTTTAGCACAATAAAGGGTCGCCGGCGGGCGGGCGGCACTCTGAAGAGGACCATAATGATCTCGGATTACCTGGTACTGATAGGCCTCGCGCTGGTCATGGGCATGACGCTGGTACTCCCGTTCTCGGTCAAGCGCGTGGAGGAGGACCTGGAAGCCTTCCTGTTCGTGATGGGCCTTTCCGCGGTCAGCATCTCCGGCCTTTGGAGCATGCACCTCATAGGGGAAGCTTTCCGGGAACCCATACCCATAACGATAACAGTGGCCGTGGTGGGCCTCATCTTCCGCCAGGTGCGCTCCCGCCTGCGCCACTTGGTGCACGCCCTGACCGGCAAGATAGGCGTGACGGCGACCATCTTCGTCATCGTGGCCGCGCTGGGTCTCGGCTCCAGCTTCCTGACCGCCATCGTCTCGGCGATCATACTCGCGGAAGTCATCTCGCTGCTGAAGTTCAACCGCTCCTACGAGATCCGCCTCACCGTGCTGGCCTGCTACGCCATAGGCCTTGGCGCCGCGCTGACGCCCCTGGGAGAACCTCTTTCCACCATAGTCGTGGCCAAGCTGAAGGCCCCGCCGCACAACGCGGACTTCTTTTATCTCCTGAGAGAAGTCGGGGAATGGATAATACCCGGCGTCCTGCTCTGCGCCGCTCTCGCCGCCAGGGGCGCGAAGGCGGCTTATTCCAGCACGGGCGGCCTGCAGGAGGACGCGCACGATTCCGTGAAGGTAGTGCTGACGCGCGCCGCCAAGGTCTACATCTTCGTGATGGCGCTGATCTTCCTCGGGGCCGGCCTGACGCCGCTGGCGGAGCGCTACATGGTAAGCCTGCCCACCTGGTTGCTTTACTGGGTGAACTCCGTCTCGGCCATACTCGACAACGCCACGCTGGCCGCGGCCGAGATAACCCCGGCCATGACGGACCGCCAGGTGACGTTCATCCTGATGGGCCTGCTGATCTCCGGCGGGATGCTGATACCGGGCAACATACCGAACATCATCAGCTCCGCCAAGCTCGGCATCAAGTCCAAGGAATGGGCCAAAGCCGCCCTGCCGTTCGGCGCCGCGCTGATGACGGCCTATTTCGTTCTGCTGATGCTGCTTGTCAGATAAAGGAGCCGCGCTTATGGAATGGAACTGGAAGACCATCATAGAGCCGTTCAAGATAAAGAGCGTAGAACCTCTGGGCATCACGACCCGCGAGGAACGCCTCGAAGCCCTGGGACTGGCCCACTACAATCTCTTCAACATCAAGGCCGACAAGGTGCTGATAGACATGCTGACCGATTCCGGCACCGGCGCGATGAGCGCGGCGCAGTGGGGCGGCATCATGAACGGCGACGAGTCGTACGCCGGGGCCCGCAGCTACTACAACTTCGAGCGGGAGATCCGCTCCCTTACCGGCTTCACGGAGGTGATACCGGTGCACCAGGGCCGCGCCGCGGAGAAGATCCTGTTCGGGGTCATCGGCGGCAAGGGCAAATGCATAATCTCCAACTCCCATTTCGACACTACGCGCGCCAACGTGGAGTTCTCAGGGGCGGAAGCGGTGGACTTCCCGGTCAAGGAGGCGCTCAACTTCGGCAAGCCCGCGCCGTTCAAGGGCAACGCGGACGTGGCGGCGATGGAGAAGTTCATTAAGGACAAGGGCGCCAAGAGCATCCCGCTCTGCATCATGACGGTCACGAACAACTCGCTCGGCGGCCAGCCGGTCTCGATGGAGAACCTGAAAGCCGTGCGCGAGCTCTGCACCAAGTACGGCATACCGATGTTCCTGGACTGCGCCCGCTTCGCCGAGAACGCCTATTTCATCAAGCTGCGGGAGAAAGGCTACGCCCAGTGCCCCGTAAAGGAGATAGCCGAGGAGATGTTCGAGCTGGCCGACGGCACCTGGATGAGCTCGAAGAAGGACGCGCTGGTCAACATCGGCGGGTTCCTGGCGATGAACAACCGCGACTGGGCGGCCAAGGCCCGCCAGATGCTGATCCTGACCGAGGGCTTCAACACCTACGGCGGCCTGGCCGGCCGCGACCTCGAGGCGATAGCGATAGGCCTGCGCGAGGTGCTCGACGAGAACTATCTGCAATACCGCATCCGCTCCTCGGCCTACCTGGGCGAGGGCCTGCTGAAGCACGGCGTCCCGATAATCGATCCGCCCGGCGGCCACGGCGTCTACGTGAACGCCAAGGAGTTCCTGCCGCACATCAAGCCGCAGAACTTCCCGGCGCAGGCGCTGGCCTGCGCGCTGTACCTCGAGGGCGGCATACGCGGCGTGGAGATAGGCACGCTGATGTTCGGCAAACGCGACAAGAACGGCGTCTACCAGGCGGCCCCGATGGAGCTGGTGCGCCTGGCGATGCCGCGCCGCGTCTACACGCAGAGCCATATCGATTACGTAATAGAGGTGTTCGGCTGGCTGGCCAAGCACAAGAGGCGGATAGCCGGACTGGAGGTCGTGGAAGCCCCCCCTATACTGCCCCACTTCACCGCCAAGCTCAGGCCGGCGAAGTAGTTCCGGCCGCGGCCGGCCGCGCGGCTTTCGGGCCCATTATATGTTCAAAAAAGACAGGATAGCAGGCATCAGGCAGCCTTTGGAGGAGATCGTCGGCCGCGAGAACGTCCGCACCGGCGAAGCCGACATCCTGATGTACTCGTACGACGCCGGCATGGCCAGGGCCAGGCCCGAGGCGGTCATCGATATCTCCTCCGCCTCGCAGGTCGCGCCTGTGGTCAAGCTGCTTCACGGCGCCGGCATCCCCTTCCTGCCGCGCCTGGCCGGCACCAACCTCTCCGGTGGCACCATCCCGCTCAAGGGCGGCGCGATCCTGAACCTCGCCCGCCTGAAGAAGATACACCGGATAGACACCGCCGCCAAGGTCGCGGTGGTGGAGCCCGGAGTCGTGAACATGGAACTGCAGAAGGCGCTGGAGCCGTTCGGCTTCTTCTACGCCCCCGACCCCGCCAGCCAGAAGGTATCCACCATAGGCGGCAACATCGGCGAGAACGCCGGAGGTCCGCTCTGCCTGAAATACGGCGTGACCGCAGACAACGTGGAGAAGCTCGAAGTAGTGACACCGGAAGGGGAGCTCTGCACCTGGTCCTACCGCGATCCCGGTCCGGACCTGATGGGCCTGATGGTCGGCTCCGAAGGCACGCTGGGCATAATCACCCGCGCCTGGCTGAAGATACTCCCTATCCCGCCGCATATAAAGACGGCCTCCGCGGCTTTCCCCTCCTTGGACGAAGCTATGCGGGCCGTTGTCCGCATCATAAGCTCCGGCATCCTGCCGAGGGCGCTGGAGGCGATGGACAAGGTCTCGCTGGACGCCTCGCTCGGCGGCAGGAAGGGACATTTCCCGGAAGGCACCGAGGCCGTGCTGATACTCGAGCTGGACGGAGAGGACCCGGTGCGCATCAGGACCGAGCTGGAAACGGCCCATAAGATCTGCCACGACCACGGCTGCGCCGCCTTCAAGATGGCCGAGAGCGAGGAGGAGCGCGCGATGCTCTGGCAGGCCCGCAAAGGCGCCTACCCGTCGCTGGCCCGCCTGGCGCCCGACGTGCTTGTCGAGGACGGCGTGGTACCGAGACCCCTGCTGCCCGAGGCCCTGAAGGCCACCCGCGAGATAATCTCCAGCTACAAGCTTACCGCCGGCCTGCTCTTCCACGCCGGGGACGGCAACCTCCACCCCAATATAGTCTTCGACCGCCGCGACAACGAGGAGGTCAAGCGGGTAAAGAAAGCCGGCTACGAGATACTCAAATCCTGCATCGCCCTCGGCGGCACCATCTCAGGGGAGCACGGGGTAGGCGTGGAGAAGCGCGTGGCTATGAACTGGCTTTACGGCCCCGGGGAGCTGGCTTTCTTCCAGAGCATCAAGCGCGCTTTCGACCCGGCGGGCCTCGCCAACCCGGACAAGATACTGCCGGTAGCGGCCGACAGGCCCCCGGCCGCCAGGCAGCCCAAAGGCCTGGCTGACACTTTCGTCTTCCCAGCCAAGTCGGGACTTAGCCCCGAGGCCAGGGACATTGTCGACGAGCTGCGCCTCCGGTCGGCCGCGGGGACCCGGACCGCCGTCACCGGGCTAGGCACCAGGCTCGGCCCCGGCCGCATCATGGAAGGCGCCAAGCCGCTGCAGCTGGCCCGCCTCTCCGGGATAGTGGAGATAGACGGCGAGAACCTGACCGCCAGAGTGGAGGCCGGACTTTCCATGGCCAAGTTCCGCTCCGCGCTGGAGAAGGAAGGTTTCCGCCTCGAACTGCCCGAGCTTAAGGGAAGCGTAGGCGGGCTCATAGCCTCGAACGTCTGTCCCGATATCAGGGGCCTGCTGCTGGGTCTCCAGGTGGCCACGGCCGAAGGCGCCCTGCTGGAACTGGGCGGCAAGACCGTCAAGAACGTGGCCGGCTACGACGCCGTAAGGCTGCTCTGCGGCTCTCTGGGCGCTTACGCCGTCATACTCTCCGCCACCTTCGCCGTCTCCGCCGGCAAGGCCGGCAAGGGCGAGAACTGGAAGGAGCCGGCCGGTTGGGACGCTTTCGAACCAGGCCCGATGCAGCGGCGTCTGAAGAAGGAGCTGGACGCCGGCAATCTGCTGAACCCCTGGGTATACGGGGACCGACCATCACGATGAGAAAAGACCGAGAACACCAGATAAAAGAAGCCGGCGCCCCTGCCGGAGAGAACGGTTTAGCTCCGCACACCGGCTTCCACAGCGACGTGAACGAGCTGTACCCGCACGAGAAGGCGCCGTCACACCTGGGCTCCCTGCTGACCCTCCTCGGCGAGAAGACCCTTTACGACGCCGCGGCGCAGTGCAACCGCTGCGGCTACTGCGAAACCTCCTGCCCCACCTACATGATGACGGGCAGGGAAACCATATCGGCCAGGGGACGCAACCAGTTCGTACGCATGCTGGTGGAAGGCCGCGCGAAGGACCCGGCAGACGCCAAGGAATCCCTTTCCACCTGCCTGCTCTGCGGCGCCTGCTCCTCCGCCTGCTACGCCGGAGTGCCGACCCCGGACATAGTGCTGGAGGGACGGCGTTCGCTGGACGGCTACGGGGATAATTTCTTCGCGCGGGCCGCGGTCAATACCCTGCTGAACGCGCCAAGGCTCTTCGCTTTCTGGCTGCGGCTGGCCTATCTGGTCAAGAGAACAGGCCTCCCCACGCTGGCGGCCAAAATGGGACTCTACGATTTCATAGGCATGCCGGCGCTCGCCGAGGCCGAGACGACGGTGAAGGAGGCTCCGCTGCGCTTCGCTTCCGAGATCCTCTCCGGAGACCCGGACCTTTCTCCCGCGGACAAGAAGAAGATCGACTGGGCGTACTTCGCCCCTTGCGGCCCCAACTTCGTCTTCACCGATGTGGCGCTGGCCACGGTAAGGGTGCTGAAGCGCCATTCCGGAGAGGGAGTCCTGATAGGCAACCAGTGCTGCGGCCTGCTCGCGCACAACTACGGTCGCCTCGCCGACGCGCGGGAGTTCGCGCGCAGGAACATCGTCCGCTACGAGGAGCTGAAGGAGAAGTTCGGCTCCTTCCGGGTGGTGGCGGACTGCTCCTCGTGCGCCGCCTTCATGAAGTCCTACGAACAGCTCTTCACGGCCGACCCGGACTGGCGGCCGCGCGCGAAGGCCTTCGCCGAGGCGGTCAGCGACGTCCTTGAGTTCATCCCGCCGGACAAGGCCGGGGAGCCGGCCAGCGGCGCTTCCGCCGGCCCGGTCACCTACCACGATTCCTGCCGGGCCTGCCACGGCCAGGGCATACGCCGCCAGCCGCGCGAGGTGCTCCGCAAACTGGCCGGCAAGAGCTACCGCGAGCTGCCGGAGAGCGACTGGTGCTGCGGCGGAGCCGGGGCTTTCGCCTTCACCCAGCCAGAGCTTTCCGCGCGGGTGCTGGACCGCAAGCTGCGCAACATCGCTTCCGTGCAGGCTGCCACCGTGGTGGTAGGGGCTGCCTCGTGCCTGGCGCAGATCGGGGCCGGCCTGCGGAAATGTTACCCGTCGGCGAGGGCCGTCCACTACAGCGTCTTCCTGGACGAAGCCTCAAATAAATGACTTTTTCTTGAGCGGTATAATGTAAAATAAACACTATGACCCGGGCCGAGGAATTAGAGAACCGGCTGAGACTTCTTGTTAACTTCGGCGGCGTTGTTTCCAAGGAGACCAACCTGACGCGCCTGCTCCATATCATAGCGGAGCAGGTGAAGACCATCCTCGGCTGCGACCGCGGCAGCGTGTTCATACTGGACCGGCAAACTAACGAGCTCTGGTCCAAGGTGGCGCTGGGCCTGCAGCACACCGAGATCCGGGTGCCGTTCGGCAGGGGTATAGCCGGGCAAGTGGCGGCCACCGGGACCATCCTGAACATCAGGGACGCCTACGAGGACAGCAGGTTCAACCACGACATAGACCGCCTGACGGGCTACCGCACGCGCAGCATCCTGGCCGTACCGCTGAAGAACGTCAGCGGTCACATCATCGGCGTCTTCGAGGCCGTGAACAAGATGAACGGCGCGTTCAACACGGACGACGAGGGCATCCTGCAGCTCATCGGCTCGTTGGCGGCCTCCGCCATCGAGAACGCCCAGCTCTACGAAAGCCTCTCCAGGTCCCAGCTCGAGACCATCTACCGCCTCGCCGTGACCGCGGAATACCGCGACCAGCAGGACACGGCGGTACATCTGCGCCATATCAGCGAGTACTCCGCGCTGATAGCCCAGGGACTGGGCCTGCCGGAGCGCGAAGCCGAGAACCTGCGCTACGCCAGCCCTCTGCACGATATAGGCAAGGTGGGCATCCCCGATTCCATACTCCTCAAGCCCGGCAAACTGACCGCCGAGGAATTCGAGGAGATGAAGAAGCACACGATCTACGGGGCCAAGATACTCTCCAACACCGAGAGCCACCTGCTGCAGATAGCCTGCAAGGTGGCGGCCTCCCACCACGAAAAATTCGACGGCACCGGTTACCCCGCCAGGCTCAAGGGCGAGCAGATCCCGGTGTATGCCAGGATCGTCTCCGTGGCCGACGTCTTCGACGCGCTCTGCGCCCAGCGGGTCTACAAGCCCAAATGGGACCCGCAGAAGGCCCGGGAATACATCCTGGAGGAAAGCGGCAAGGCTTTCGACCCCGACGTGACCAAGGCTTTCGACGGCATCTTCGGGGAGATACTGAAGCTGCACGCCATAGGCGACGGCAAGAGCACCATAATCCCGGGCATCACCAAAGAACTGCACCGCTACGAGATCTGAGCGGGGACCTGCAGGATAGAATGGCCTGAAACTTTCAGGCCATTTTTGCATCAAATATGCAGGTGACAGGCACATGCTGTTCCGTCACCCCGGCGAAAGCCGGGATCCAGAAAACTGGATATTCCCTGCGACAGGAGAACCGGTATGAGCGAAATGGAGATAACTTTCCCCGGCGGCAAGAAGGTGAACGCGCTGTGGCACGGCTTCGAGATAGCGACCGACCAGCCGAAGGGCGGCGGCGGAGACAACTCCGCGCCCGCCCCTTTCGACCTGTTCCTGGCCTCGCTGGGCACCTGCGCGGGCATCTTTGTGCTGGGCTTCATCCAGAGCAGGGGGCTCAGCACCGAGGGGCTTAAGATAGTCCAGGAGATGGACTGGGACCCGGAGGCGCACCTGATGAAGAAGATCACCTTCCGGATAACCCTGCCGAAGGGCTTCCCCGAGAAGTACAAGGGCGCGGTGATCAAGGCCGCCGAGCAGTGCCTGGTCAAGCGCACCATCGCCAACCCGCCGGAGTTCGAGATATCCGCGACCTGATCCACGCATAGGTGAGTGGGACGACGGGGACTGGTCCGTCGGCACGGGGTCGGCCACACCGTGGCCGCCCCTCCTCACTCGGCCTCGGCGCTACGCAAGCCTCGGCCTCCGCGAAGGCACTCCGAACCA
>DAIENX010000072.1:0-50344 GCA_027340875.1 Elusimicrobiota bacterium | reverse complement strand
GGGATCAGCACCTTGCGGAAGCGCTTCATCACCTTGCCCAGGTCCGGCGGCAGCGGCCAGACGTGGCGCAGGTGCACCGAGGAGACGTCCAGGCCCTCGGCCTCCGCTTCGGTCATGGCCGTGGAAATGGCGCCGTAGGTGGAACCCCAGCCCAGGACGAGCAGCTCGCCCTGATCCTTGCCGCAGATCTTGGTGGGGGCGATGGACTCGGCCACCAGCCGCATCTTCTCCGAGCGGGCGGCGGTGAGCTTCTCGTGGTTGACCGGGTCGTAGCTGATAGCGCCGGTCTCCTCGGCCTTCTCGAGGCCGCCTATGCGGTGCTCGTAGCCCTTCAGGCCCGGCCAGGCCCACGGGCGGGCCATGGTCTTGGGGTCGCGGGCGTAAGGCTTGAACTGGTCAGGCGGCGGCAGCTTGGCCATCTCGAACTTGTGCAGTTCGGAGAGCTTGGGTATGCGGAAAGGCTCCGAGCCGTTGGCCAGGTAGGAGTTGGTCAGCACGATGACAGGAGTCATGTACTTGACCGCTATGCGGGACGCGGCCAGGGTGGTGTAGAAGCAGTCGGCCGGGCTGGCCGCCGCCAGCACCACCAGCGGCGACTCGCCGTGGCGGCCGTAGATGGACTGCAGCAGGTCGGACTGCTCGGTCTTGGTCGGCAGGCCGGTGGAGGGACCGCCGCGCTGCACGTCGACTATGACCATCGGCAGCTCGGCTATGACGCCCAGGCCCATGGATTCCAGCTTCAGCGAGAGGCCGGGACCGCTGGTGCCGGTGGCGGAGAAGTTCCCGCCGAACGCTGCGCCCACGGTGGCGGCCATCGCGGCTATCTCGTCCTCGGCCTGGAACACCACCACGTCGGTGGCGCGGTGCTTGGCCAGGGTCTGCAGTATCTCGGAGGCCGGGGTTATCGGGTAGGAGCCGTAGAACAGCTTCTTCTTCAGCAGCTTGGCGGCGGTGAGCAGCGCGTAGGCAGCCGCCTCGTTGCCGGTCAGGTTGCGGTACTTGCCCGGGGTCACGGCGCTCTTGATGGTCTCAAAGCGGGCGTCGAAGATCTCGGTGGCCTCGGCGTAGGCGTAGCCGGAATCGAGGGCCTTCAGGTTGGCCTCGGCCACGGCCGGCACCTTCTTGAACTTGGTCTTTATCCAGCCCTTGGTGTCCTCGGTCTCGAGGCCGTACATCCAGAACAGGATGCCGAGCATGTAGAAGTTCTTGCACTTCATCACCTGGGGCTTCGTCAGGCCGGAATCGGCCAGCGCGGCCTCGGTCATCTCGGAGGCCGGCACGGCTATCACTCGGTAGTTGGAGAGCGTCCCGTCCTCTAGCGGGTTGGTCTTATAGCCGGCCTTCTCCAGGCCGGCCTGGCTGAAAGCGTCGGAGTTGGCGATGATTATCGAGCCTTTGTCCACGTTCTTCAGGTTGACGGCCAGGGCGGCCGGGTTCATCACGACGAGCACGCCGGGCTTGTTGCCGGGGGTCTTTACCGTCTCGTCGCCGAAGCTGATCTGGAAGCCGCTGACTCCGGCGAGCGTGCCCGCGGGGGCGCGGATCTCGGCCGGGTAGTCCGGCAGGGTGCTCAGCTCGTTGCCGGCCACGGCCGTGGCGTTGGCGAACCTGGTGCCCACGAGCTGTATGCCGTCGCCGGAATCGCCGGCGAAGCGTACCGTGAAAGATTTGTTCTTGCTGATATTGACGGACTTATTCTTTGCCTTGGTCATTTGGATAACCTCTGTATGTTTGACTGTGAGATTGCCGTCTGCGGGGCTGGACTTGCTATCACAAATTATACTACAAATTATATAACCGGGGTTCAAACCCGCGCCCGGGACGCGCCGCGCGGCGACAGCGGCGGGCGTCCGGGACGCGTTTGCGCCCGCCCGACGAGCTCGCGGTCGGCCGCAGCCCGCCCATTCAGGCCTGGAGGACCACTAGATGAAGCTTCTCGAATACGAGGGAAAGGACGTTTTCGCCCGCTACGGCATACCGCTGCAGAAGCGCTGCGGAGTTATCAAGATCGGGGACAGCCTCGACAAGCTCGACCTGTCCGGCAAGGGCCCCTGGGTGGTGAAGGCCCAGGTACTGGCCGGCGGCCGCGGCAAGGCCGGCGGCGTCAAGCTGGCCAAGACCGCCGCCGAGGCGCGGGAGCTGGCCGGCAAGATGCTGGGCATGAAGATGGTCACGCACCAGACCCAGGGCAAGTCCCTGACCGTTGAGGAGGTGCTGGTGGACGAGGCCTGCGACATTGGCCGCGAGATCTACATCTCCGTGGTGCTGGACCGCAAAGCCGGAGCCCCCTCCATCATAGCCTCGGCCGAGGGCGGCATGTCCATCGAGGAGCTGGCCCACACCCATCCGGAGAAGATCATCCGCGTGCCGGTGGACGCCGAGGCCGGCCTGCTGGACTACCAGGCCAGGCAGCTCGCTTTCGACCTGAACATCCCGAAGAAGAACTTCTGCGATTTCACCGGGTTCGCCAGGAGCCTCGTGAAGGTCTTCGTGGAGAACGACGCCAGTCTGGTGGAGGTGAACCCGCTGGTCCTCACCGGCGACGAGCGGCTGATAGCCCTGGACTCCAAGATCGTCACCGACGACAACGCGCTGTTCCGCCACAAGGACCAGGCGGCCAAACCCGACCACGAGGCTTCCGAGATAGAGAAGGAGGCCAAGGCCATCGGCATCAACTATATCGGCCTGGACGGCGACATCGGCTGCATGGTCAACGGCGCCGGCCTCGCGATGGCCACGCTCGACACCGTGAAGATGGCCGGCGGCGACGCGGCCAACTTCCTGGACGTCGGCGGCGGCGCCAACGTGGAACAGGTGACCAAGGCCTTCCAGATAATACTGAAGGACCCCAAGGTGAAGGCCATCCTGGTCAACATCTTCGGCGGCATCATGAAGTGCGATAATATCGCCGCCGGCGTGGTCGAGGCCTCCAAGAAGGTGCAGATAAAGGTGCCGCTGATAGTGCGGCTCGAGGGCACCCGCGTCAAGGAAGGCAAGGAGATACTCGCCAAGTCCGGCCTCAAGCTCGAGCAGGCCGATTCGCTCTGGGAGGCCGCGCAGAAGGCGGTGGCCGCCGCGAAGAAATAGGGAAAGGTTCCCGGAGCGGACCTGCCTGGACCCGTTGGGGAAGGGGGGCCCCGCTTCGGGGGGGAACCGCGCAACGGTTCCCCTGCAGTGAACCCGGGTTCAGGCAGGTCCGCCCCGGGGAACAGGGAACGATTATTTTCACAGGAGACAGAACATATGTCCATACTTCTGAACAAGAACACCAAGCTTCTCGTCCACGGCCTCACCGGCGCGCAGGGCTCCTTCCACGCCCAGCAGTGCATTGAGTACGGCTCCAACGTGGTGGGCGGCATAACCCCCGGCAAGGGCGGCACCGAGCATCTCGGCAAGCCGGTCTTCAACACCGTCCGCGACGCCGTGAAGGCCACCGGCGCGAACGCGTCGCTGATCTTCGTGCCTCCGCCGTACGCCGCCGACTCGATACTCGAGGCGGCCGACGGCGGCATACCGGTCATCATCTGCATCACCGAGGGCATCCCGGTGATGGACATGGTCGGCGTCAAGAAGCGCCTGAGCGCGATGCGGGCCGCGGGCCGCGACGTCACGCTGGTCGGTCCCAACTGCCCCGGCGTGATAACCCCGGAGGAGTGCAAGGCCGGCATCATGCCCGGCTATATCCACAAGAAGGGCTCCGTGGGCGTGGTCTCCCGCTCCGGCACGCTGACCTACGAGGCGGTCTGGCAGGTCACCTGCCAGGGCCTGGGCCAGAGCAGCGTCGTGGGCATAGGCGGCGACCCGGTTCAGGGCATGAACTTCGTGGACGCGCTGAAGCTCTTCCAGGCCGACAAGCAGACCGAGGCCGTCATCATGATAGGCGAGATCGGCGGCTCCGCCGAGGAGGATGCGGCCCGCTACATCAAGGAGCACATGACCAAGCCGGTGTTCTGCTTCGTGGCCGGCAAGACCGCCCCCCCCGGACGACGCATGGGCCACGCCGGCGCCATAGTCGAGGGCGGTTCCGGCACCCACGCCTCCAAGGTGGAGGCGCTGAAGAAGGCCGGCGCCACCGTGGTGGACAACCTCTCCGGGATCGGGGCTGCCGTAGCCGCTAAGCTGAAGCCCGCTCCCGCGAAGGAGAAGGCCGGCCGCTGACCGAACGGGCGCCGCGCTTAGGGGCGCCCTTCCCGATTCAATGATCAAACGCTACAGGATAGATGACCGCCAGCTGAGGCAGGTGGAGGCCGAGACCCCGCAGATCTGGGTCGCCATCAGCCCCAGCGAGGACGAGAAAAAGTGGCTCGTAGAGAATTTCGATCTCGACGAGCACACCTTCAGCTCGGCGTTCGACCCCGAGGAGCCGGCCCGCATGGAGACGGAACCGGACCACCTGGCCCTGATCTTCAAGCGGCCCAAGAACTACTCGTCGAAGGACCACTTCATGTTCAAGGTCTCCTCGATGGGTCTCTTCCTGTTCAAGGACAAGCTGCTGCTGGCCCTCTCCGAGGACATCAACATGTTCTCCGGCAAGTACTTCAAGCAGGTCACGGGCATCCGCGAGATCTTCCTGAAGCTGATCTACAGCTCGATCTTCCACTTCATGGAGCACCTGAAGGTGATCAACATGATCGCCGACGAGCTGGAGACAAAGATCACCTACTCGATGGAGAACCGGCACCTGATCAACATGTTCACTTTGGAGAAGAGCCTGGTCTACTACGTGAACGCGATCACCTCCAACACCAGCGTGATCGAGCGGCTCAAGCACGGCGCGGAGAAGGCGGGCTTCAGCGAGCGCAGCATCGAGTTCATCGACGACATAATGATCGAGAACCTGCAGTGCTACCGCCAGGCCTCCATCTACTCGAACATCTTCGCCTCGATGGTAGGCGCCCGCGCCTCCATCGTCAGCAACAACCTGAATATCCTGATGAAGAACCTCAACGCCGTAGTCATAGCCGTGGCAATACCGAGCTTCTTCGCCGGGGTGGGCGGCATGTCGGAGCTCTACGCCATAACGGGCATACACGACCCGAAGATAGCCTATCCGCTCTTCATGGCGATCATGCTGCTGATCGCCTGGATAACCTATTTCCTGATCAAGCGCTTCGAGCGCCACTGAGCTGGCCCGGGTACCCGCCGCCCCCTCCCGCACCATGCCAAAACTCTTCATCGTCTCCCTCGGCTGCCCCAAGAACCTCACGGACGCCGAGGTCATGGCCGGGGAGCTGGCCGCCGCCGGCTGGGAGCTGACGCAGAAAGAGGAAGGCGCGGACGCCGCGATGATAAACACCTGCGCCTTCCTGGGCTCGGCCGTGGAGGAGTCGGAGGGCGAGATACGCCGTCTGCTGCGCCTCAAGGCGCGCGGGAAGCTCTCCAAGGTGATAGTTTCCGGCTGCCTGGTGGAGCGCGAGAAGAACGCCCTGCTGCAGAAGTTCCCCGATATAGACGTCCTGGTCGGCATCAACGCCCTGGCCAGGGCCGCGGAAGCGGTGAAGGAAGGCGGGACGTTCATCGCCCCCGCCGCGGGACTGGACTCCCCCCACCTGAAGGCCCGGCTCACGGCCCGGCACAGCGCCTACCTCAAGATAGCCGACGGCTGCGACAACCGCTGCGCCTACTGTCTTATCCCTTCGATACGCGGCCAGTTCCGCTCCAAGCCGTTCGAATCGGTGCTGGAGGAGGCCTCGCGCCTGGCAGCCAGCGGGGCGGTGGAGATCTCGCTGATAGCCCAGGACACCACCTCCTACGGCGCGGACATCTACGGCAAGCCGCGGCTGGCCGAGCTGCTGAAGGAGCTGGTGAAGATAAAAAGCGTCCGCTGGTGGCGCCTGATGTACGTCTACCCGGAGCGCGTTACCAAGGAACTGATAGCCGTGATGAAGGCCAACAAGAGCGTGGCCCGCTATCTGGACATGCCTCTGCAGCACATCTCGGACCCGGTGCTCCGCAGGATGAACCGCTCTTCCACCGCGGCGACCATCAAGTCCAAAATAGCCGAGCTGCGCCGCGCGATGCCGGGACTCGCCATCCGCACCAATTTCATAGCAGGCTTTCCGGGGGAGACCGCCGCCGATTTCAGGAAGCTGGTCTCCTTCGTCAAGGAAGCCAGGTTCGACAACCTCGGGGTATTCCCCTATTCGCGCGAACCCGGCACCTCGGCCGCCGGCTTCCCGGAGCAGGTGGAAGAACGCACCAAGACGGAGAGGGTTGAGGCGCTGGTACGCGCCCAGAGCGGGGTGGTGGACGCGATAAACGCTAAGCTGAGGGGAAAGACCCTGGACCTGCTGATGGATTCTCCCTATTTCGGGCGCACCTACCGGGATGCGCCCGAAATAGACGGCCGGGTGGAGGTCGCGCCGCCTCCCGGAGCGAAGCTCAAGGCCGGAGATTTCGTGAAGGCGAGGATCACCAGCGCCGAGGGCTATCTGCGGCGCGCCGAGCTCGTCTGAATCGGACCCGCCTGCGGCCTCAGGTCTCGGCCGTGCAGATGGCGTCTATCTTATCCCAGTCAACGAAGGAGCGCTTGCCCTGGCCGCGGTTTACGATCAGGCACTCCTCGGTATCGGTCAGCGATTCGGCCCTGAGGGCGCCTGCCGGAGTGGACGAGCCTATTATAACCACTACCTGCTTCTCCGGGATGTGGTAGGTGACCTCTCCGGGCAACGAGTCCATACTGTCCTGTATCACCTTAAAACGCTTCGCGAACAATTTCAGCCATACGGCCCTGTCCATAGCTCCTCCTTTAAGTAGCGCAAAGTACCGGCGTCAGTAAAGCCCTTTCTCCCTGAGCTCGTCGTCGTCCATGCCGAAGTGGTGGGCTATCTCGTGCATCAGGGTGTGACGCACCCGCTCCTCGGTCTCCGCCCCGTCCCGCGCCCCGGCCTGCAGGTTCTCCCTGAAAAGCGTTATCTTGTCCGGCATCAGCCCGCCGTCGGCCGCTCCGCGTTCGGTGGCAGGCACGCCCTCGTAAAGCCCGAGCAGGCCCGGGCCGAAGCGCCGGCGCTGCTCCGCGGTGGGCCTGACCCTGATGATCACGGCCACGTTCCGCAGCCTGGAGCGGAAAACGCGCGGCAGGCCCTTTATGGCCCGCTCCACGGCGGCTTCGAATTCTTCAGGGGTCATAGGTCAGAACCCCGGGCGGCGCAGGCCACGGTTCACCTGGAGATGAAGTACACCCCGCCCGACAGCAGCAGCGTGCCCAGGAATTTGTTCAGCGTGAAGCTCTCGCCGAGGAAGGCCAGAGCCAGCACGAAAGTGACGAACGGGTAAGTGGAGCTGAGCGGCACTATCCTGGTGGCCTGACCTTCCGAAAGCGCCTTGAGGAAGAACAGGACCGCGGACATCGAGACTATCACGCTCAGGCCCACGAACACCGGGCCCAGCCGGTCGGAGCCCAGCAGGGCCTGCTTGGTCTGCGGGGACTTCCAGATGAGCACCGGCACGAACAGGACCACCATCACCAGCAGGCGCGCGAAGAAGGCGCCGGCCGGGTCCAGGTGCCTGAGACTGATCTTATCGAAGAAAGCGCCGAGCCCGAAGCCCAGTATGGCCAGGACCAGGAAGATGACAGTCTCGCCGCTCATCGTCAGGGAGGGGGCAGCTGGCCGGGGAGCGCCGCGGCCGAGAACGGCGACTTCAGGTATTTCTCTATCGACTCGGAGAAACCCCAGTCGTCCCTGTAGGCCTGTGCCTGCTTATAATACTCGAGCGCCTTGTCGCGCAGGCCTTTCAGATCGCTGACATTGCCGAGCCGCACTATGGCCCAGACGCCCCAGCGGGCCGGGTGGGTCTTGGGGTCTTCCTTGAGGGTGTCGGCCGCGCGCTTGAAATACTCGGCCGCCTCGTCGTACTTTTTCTCCACCAGGTAGGTGGTCCCTATCGCGGTCAGCACCCGCGGAAGGTAGCGGCGGCGGTAGGGTACCACGCCGTCCTCCACCTTCTTGAGATAGTCCAGGGCCTCCTTGCGGGACTCGTCGTACTCCTTGTTCTCGTACAGCGAGACTATCTCGACGAAATGCATCTGCGGGTGGTTCGGATACTGCGCGCGCAGCTCCCTGGCCCATTTAACGGCCGTGGCCGGGTCCTTGTAAGGGCTGCCGGTGGTGGTGTAGATCTCTATCAGCATCAGCTTGGCGGCCAGCGCGTTGAAATAGCCCTTCTCGCGGCAGAGGTTCAGATACTCGAGGCCCTTTTTCGCGTCCCCCCGCATCACGATAGCGGCCAGCAGCTTGACCACGCCCGACAGCGTGCCGGAGTAGTACTCGTACATGCCGAGGCCCAGGTAGGCGTCGTACAGCTCGGGGTCTATTTTGAGCGATCTGCGCGTGGCCGACAGCGCCTTCTTCCCGGTCAGGAAAGCGTCCACCCAGTGATGCTGCAGCACGCCCAGGCGCGCGCGCAGTCCGTACATGCCGCCCAGCACCAGATAGGCGTTGGCGTCGCCGGGATGCTTCTTTATCCAGGCACGGCCCACTTCGAGGGCCTTGTCCGTAAGCTCCCCGTACTGCTTCTCCAGCCCCGGATCGGATTCATCCTCGAGATACTCCAGCTCGGCCCACTTGGACATAGCCATCCCGAAGTAGGGGATCGGGTGGTCGGGATATTTCTTCAGGGCCTCGCTGAAGTACTTCTCCGCGGCCGGGATATCCACCGCGTAGATGGAGTCCAGGCCGTTCTTGGCCAGCACCTTAAGGTCCTCGGGGAGCGGTTCCAGCTCGGCCTTCTTCGCCGGAGCGGCCGCGGCGCAGAAAGAGAGCAACAGGGCGGAAAGCGCGAGTTTCCTCATATCGTTATCCTGTCGGCCCCTACGGAGGCGCGCAGGACCTCGGGTACCAGCACCGAGCCGTCAGCCTGCTGGAACTGCTCCAGAATGGCCGGGAACAGCCGGCTGGTGGCCAGGCAGGAGCCGTTGAGCGTGTGCAGGAATTCGTTCTTGCCGGTGGCGGCGCGTTTGAAGCGCATCGCTCCCCGGCGCGCCTGGTAATCGTGCGCGTTCGAGACCGAGCTGACCTCCTTATAGGTCTTCATGCTCGGTATCCAGACCTCTATATCGTAGGTGCGGGCCATCGAGGCGCTGCAGTCCTGCGCGGCCAGCTTGACCAGCCGGTAATGCAGGCCCAGCTTCTGCATTACGCCCTCCACCTGGCCGACCATCTCGTCGAAGGCGGCGGCCGACTGCTCGGGCTTCGCGAACTGTATCAGCTCCACCTTGTTGAACTGGTGGCCGCGTATCATGCCGCGCTCGTTGGCGCCGTAGCCGCCGGCCTCCTTGCGGTAGCAGGGGGTGTAGGCGAAATACTTCCTCGGCAGCTCGTCCTCTTTCAGGATCTCGTCGCGGTGCAGGCTGATCAGCGCGGTCTCGGCCGTCGGCAGCAGGAACTGCGTCTTGTCGCCGGTGCCGGCCAGCAGGAACACGTCGTCCTTGAACTTGGGGAACTGCCCCGCGGTGTAGCCGCACTCGTAGTTCAGGATATGCGGCGGCAGCGTGAAGGAGTAGCCGGCGGCCAGATGCGTCTGCACGAAGAAGTTCAGCAGCGCCCACTCCAGCCGCGCGCCCATGTCGCGGTATACCCAGAAACCGGCGCCGCCCAGCTTCGCGCCGCGCTCGTAGTCTATCAGACCCAGGTCCTTCGAAAGCTCCAGGTGGCCCTTGGCGGTGAAGCCGAACTCCGGCCTCTTCCCCCATTCGCGCACCACGGCGTTGTTCTCCTTGCCGCCTGCGACGACGTCTTCGGCCGGCATGTTCGGCAGGCCGGCCATCAGCTCGGAGAGCTGCGCCTCGGCGGCCGCCACCTCGGCGTCGATGGCCTTTATGCGCGCCGCTATCTCCTTCATCTCGGCGAAAACGGCCTGCTGGGCGTCCTTGTCCAGCTTCTTCACGCCGGCGGAGGCGGCGTTCTTCTTCATCTTGAGCGCCTCGCTCTCGGTGAGCAGCTCCCGGCGGCGCCTGTCCAGCGACACGACGGGGTCCAGGTCGACGGAATCCATGCGCTTCAGCAGGGCTTTCCTGACCTTCTCCGCGTCGGTCCTGATAAGGTTTATGTCCAGCATGTTGGCTCCGTTCGCTGGCCGCGGGACGCGGCCTACGGCTTGGATATCTCTATGACGGCTTCGCGGATTATCTCGGAGGGCTCGTCTCCGCTGCGCGGGGAGAGCATCACCTCCAGCTTGAGCGCGGCGGGTTCGAAGCCGCTGTTCTTCAGCTTGTTGAGCTGGCTCTGCAGCTCGAAACGTATGACGCGCGCCTGGCGCTGGGAGACCGGGTCTATTTTAGAGACGCGGACCTCCTCCACGAAGAACGGCACGGCCCAGAAGGCCTTTTCCGGCTGTTCGCCGGCTCGCTGAAGACGCAGGCTGAGAGCGTAACGCAGCACCAGCCCTTCGGCCGGCCTGTCCGAAGAGTTGCTCAGAGAGACCACCGCGCGGAGGGCGTCGGTGAACGGGGTCCCGGAAGCCGCCTTCAGGGCGCTTACCGGCGCATAGGGCGAGCGCTTCTTGCCGATCAGCCGGGAGAGTTCCCAACTGATGCCGGTTATAGAGACCTGCGAAGCCGCGGCAGGCGCCGCGGCCAGCAGCAGGATGGCTATGGCCCGAAACAGCTTGTTCTTCATGAAAACTCCTTGTACGGGGCCGTCACTCGCCTGAAAGCGCGGCCTCCAGGGCCTCCGGGATCAGCACTATGAGCTCGGCCTGCGTGACCGAACCGCAGCAGCTCAGGTCCAGCGTCACCGTGAGCATATTGCGCTTACCCGGAGCGCCCATCGAGGACCACAGCGCCTCGAGGAGGAACTGCGTCTCGCCGCGCACGCACTTGGGCACCGACGGGATCAACGGCCGGCCGGTCGCTTTCGACATGGCCGCCGCCAGCGAATTGAGTATTATATTGCCGAGCTCGGAGAACAGCAGCTCCTGGGCCTGGCCGAGGTTCCGGAACCGCTCGAACGACGCTCCAAGGAAACCCCTGGAGTAGATCTCGGCATCCTCGGTCTTGAACATGACCATCGACGAGAACGGAAAATCCCCGGAAATATCGAAATAGACGCCGGCGCTCTCTCCGGCGGCCCGGACGGAATGCTCCTTGACGGCCTCTGCCATACTGCGGCAGGAGACCGCGGAGCCGGCCACGCGCCAGCGCCCCGACGAGACGCGTGAGAGCCTGGAGACGCACTTCTCCAGGCTCTCGGCCGCTATCTCCCCCAACGCTTTGGCCGCCTTCTCTTGCATGGTTCAGCGCAGACCGCTCATCAGGGCCTTGAAATCGTCGAACGAGAACGGCTTCCGGAGTATGGCGGTGACGCCCTTGTCGTTAAGGCTGCGGTCTATCTCGTCCTGCTCCACCGCGGTCACCACGACCACCCGCGCGTCCGGGTCCAGCGCCCGCAGGTCCTCCAGTATCTCGAGGCCGGACTTGCCCGGCAGTATGAGATCGAGAAAGACGATGTCGGGCCTGGACTCCGTATAGCCCTTCACCGCGGCGGCGCCGTCCTCGGCCTCGCCCACGACCTCGTGTCCCAGCTTTTCCAGCAGCGCCCGTATCGTGTACCGGGTAAGGGCGTTATCTTCTACCAGCAATACTCTCATCTGTCCCCCTGACGAGAAAAAACCGCGCCGGAGCACCCCCTAAAGAGTCCTCTCCGGCGCGTCCGGGCCTTCAGCAGCAGCAGGCGCACTCGGCCTGGGCCTTCACCGAACCGGCGGCCTTCTTGGCGAGCATGGCCGCGGCGTCGGTCTTTTCCCGGGCGAAGCCGGCGCGGCCGAAATGCCCGTAGGCCGCGGTCTTGCGGAACACCGGCGCGCGCAGCTTCAACGCGTTGATGATGCCGCGCGGCGTCAGGTTGAAGGAGGTCTTCACCAGCTGGGCCAGCTTCTCGTCGGCCACCCGGCCGGTGCCGTGCGTATCGACGTAGAGGCCCACGGGCTCGGCCACGCCTATCGCGTAGGCCAACTGCACCGTGCATTCCTTCGCGAGCTTGGCGGCCACTATGTTCTTGGCCAGGTAGCGGGCCATGTAGGCCGCGCTGCGGTCCACCTTGGTGGAGTCCTTGCCGCTGAACGCGCCGCCGCCGTGCGGAGCCATGCCGCCGTAGGTGTCGACGATGATCTTGCGGCCGGTCACGCCGGTGTCGGACTGCGGGCCGCCGACCACGAACTTGCCGGTCGGGTTGATGAAGACCTTGGTGTTCTTGTCGATCATGCGCTTGTCGATGACGGGCGCGATGACCTTATCGTAGATCTCTTTGCGGGACTTCTCGGTGATCTGGTGGCCGGTCTTGTCCAGGATGTCCTCGGTGTGCTGGGACGAGATCACGATGGTCTCTATGCGCACCGGGCGTCCGTCGTGATATTCAACGGTCACCTGGCTCTTGCCGTCGGGGCCGAGATACGGGAGTATCCCCTTCTTGCGGACCTCGGAAAGCCTCATCGACAGGCGCTGGGCCAGCTGCAGCGGCAGCGGCATCAGCTCCGGGGTCTCGTCGCAGGCGTAGCCGACCATCAGGCCCTGGTCTCCGGCGCCGCCGGTGTCCACGCCCTGGGCGATGTCCGGGCTCTGGCGGCCGATCACGTTCACCACCGCGCAGGTCTCGTAGTTGAAGCCGTACTTGGAATGAGTATAGCCTATCTCGCGGATGACGCGGCGGGCGAGCTCGTCCACGTCCACGAAGGTCTTCGTGGTTATCTCTCCGCCCACTACCACCATGCCGCGGGTTATGAAGGTCTCGCAGGCCACGCGGCCGGCCGGATCCTTCTTCATGATCTCGTCCAGCACCGCGTCAGAGATCTGGTCGCAAACCTTGTCGGGGTGACCCTCGGTCACCGATTCGGATGTAAAGAACCTCTTGCCTTTGCAGTTCATGATCGCTCTCCTCCCTGTATTTCTATTGGTAAATTATAGCAATTTTGACCTTAACGGCGGGCCTTATTTCTGCTCTATCAGCTTGCGGGCCAGGTCCAGGAACTTCTTCGTGTTCTCCGGGGTCTCGGTCTCCGCGTACGTGCGCAAGAGCGGCTCGGTGCCGGACGGGCGCATCAGCACCCACCAGTCGTTGTCGAGCACTATCTTAAGGCCGTCTATCGTGTTGGTCTCGGTGATCTTGCGCCCCATGAGCAGCTTGGGCAGCTTCTTCTTTATCTTGACCGCGAAGGAATGCTTGTTGGGGATGGCTTTTTCCAGCGCGAAATCGGTGCGGACGAAGGCGGAGCGCCCGTACTTCTTCTCTATCTGCGCGTACAGGGACGAGATCGGCTTGTCGGTCTTTATCACCATCTCCATCATGAAGAGCGCGGTGAGGGAGCCGTCCCGCTCCGGCAGGTTCCCCTTCCAGGTATAGCCGCCGGATTCCTCGACCCCGAAGGTCACGTCCTCGGACAGCATCTTCTCGGCTATGTACTTGAAGCCGACCAGTGTCTCCTCGAAAGGCAGGCCGGCCGCGCGCGCTATGCGCTTGGTCAGGTAGCCCATCGACACGGCCTGCGCCACTTTGCCCTTGTACTTGCCGGTGGTCAGCAAGTATTCCAGCAGCAGCGGGGCGGTCTGGCAGGGCGTCATGTAAATCCCCTTGTCGGAGACCAGCGCGAAACGGTCGGCGTCCCCGTCCAGCGCCACGCCGAAGAGCGCCTTGTTCTTCTTGACGGCCTCGATCAGCGGCTGCAGGTTCTTCTCCACCGGCTCCGGAGCCACGCCGCCGAACAGCGGGTCGTGCCTGTCGCGTATCTTTATCACGTTCTTCGACTTGAAGATGTCGGAGGTATCCGCTCCGGAGCCGTGCATGAAATCCACCACCACCGGCCCCGGCAGCCTGGCCAGCACCTTGGCGGCGTTGACGCGGGAGCCGAGGTAGTCCGTGTAGGCCTGGCGGAAATCCTTCACCGCCACCTGCACCTCCCCGGGCTTCACCGGCACGGCCTTGGCCACGTAATTCTCTATGTCGGCCGTGACGGCCGGCGGCGCCGAACGGCCGTTCTGCTTGACCTTTATCCCGTTGTAGTTGTGCGGGTTGTGGCTGGCCGTTATCACTACGCCCATGCCGTAGCCCTTGGCCGTAAGCAGGCTGACGGCGGGGGTGGGCAGCGGGGTGGCGCTGAGCGTTACGTTGAGGCCGTTGGCGGCCAGCACCTCGGCAAGCGTGCGGGCGAAGCGGTCGGACATGAACCTGCGGTCGTAACCCACTGCTATGGTCGGCTTCTCCATGCGCATGTACTTGTAGGCTATATAGTCGGCCATCCCCTGGGCGGTCTTCCTGACCACGTCATAGGTGAAGTCTTTAGCTATCACGCCCCTGAAGCCGTCCGTGCCGAAAGAAATATGATTTGCCTGGTGCGAGCTCATTTTAACCTCTCTATCGCGCGTATTCCGGTACCGGCACCGGCCGGCAAAACAGGATTGATATTATAAATAAATAATGGAGCGCCCTCAACAGCCGGAGAGGCTGCGCAGGAAACCGGGCAGAGCCGCGGCAAGCGCGCGGCGCACCGCTCCCGCCTCGTCCCTTGACGCCCCGGCCTCTACGATCAGCGAGACGCCGCGCCGCAGCAGCAGGGTCTTTCCGCGCAGCAGGGACCTGCCGCAGACCACCACGGCCGGCCGGCCGAGGCGTTTCGCGGCCGCCAGGGCCGCGCCGGGGGCCTTGCCGTAAAAGGTCTGCTCGTCGAAGCGGCCCTCCCCGGTTATCAGCAGGTCGGAGGAGGCCAGCTTCCGCTGGAAGCCAAGCCGCGACAGCACGAAGGAGGAGCCGTCCTCCAGCGAGGCGCCGAAGAAGGCCGCGAGGCCCGCCCCGAGCCCGCCGGCGGCGGCGCCGCCGGGCAGCGTCGAGATGCTCACGCCCAGTTCCCGCCTTATGGCCGCGGCATAGGACTTCAGGGCCCGCTCCATCTCGGCCACCTCGCGCGGACCCGCTCCTTTCTGAGGGCCGAAGACCCGGGCGGACCCCAGCCGGCCGCAAAGCGGGTTCCTGACGTCAGCCAGTCCGGTGACCTTCACGCCGCGCAGCAGCAGCGCCGTGCCGCCGGGCAGCACCTTACTCAGGAGCCCGGCGCCGGCGGCCCCGGGCCGTATCGGCCTGCCGGCCGCGTCCAGCAGCGAGAAGCCGAAAGCCCCGGCGCAGCCGGCGCCGCCGTCGTTGGAGGCGCTGCCGCCCAGCCCTATCACCAGCTCCTTCGCGCCGCGCTTCACCGCCTCGAGCATCAGGCTGCCGACCCCGGCCGTGGTGGCGTCCATGGGCCTGAGAACGCCCCGCATTCTCCTCAGCCCGGCCGCCTCCGACATCTCTATGACCGCGGTACGCCCGGCCAGCAGCCAGCGCGCGTTCAGCCTCCCGCCCAGAGGGCCCTCTACCCGGCTGGTCACCAGCCTGCCGCCCAGAACAGGGCGCAGCGCTTCGAGCAGACCGTCCCCGCCGTCGGCTATCGGCAGCACCTCCGTCCGCGCCGACGGCAGCGCCTCTTTAACGGCCAGGGCCGCCGCCTCTCCGGCCTCGCGCGCGGTAAGAGTTCCTTTGAAGGCGTTGGGGGCTATCAAAATCCTCATTTCTAAATGATAGAATAATAGCGGGAAGCAGAAAAATACTTCATATGGACGCTACTCCTAAGATAGTCTACCGCTACCGCGACGCCCTGTACGTCAACCTCACCAACAGCTGTCCTACCGCCTGCGTTTTCTGCGTCAAGGCCTCGTGGAAGATGGACTACCGCGGCAGCAACCTCGATCTGGGCGGCGCCGAGCCGTCGCCGGCCGATGTGCTTTCGCTGGCCAAGGCGGAATGGGCGGCGGCCCCCTTCTCCGAGCTGGTCTTCTGCGGCTACGGCGAGCCCACGATGCGCCTGGAGGCCATGCTGACCTGCGCACGGATAGTGCGCTCAGGGAGGGCCGCCCCCATACCGGCCGCCCTCAGGATACGCCTTAACACGAACGGCCTGGCCAACGCGGTCTGGGGCCGCAACGTGGTCCCCGAGATGAAGGGACTGATAGATTCAGTGCACGTCAGCCTGAACACGGCCGACCCGCAGCAGTGGCTGGAGCGCATGAGGCCGATGGAGCCCTGGCGGGCCGGCGGCTTCGAGAAGGTGAAGGAGTTCATCAGGGAAGCGGTGATGCTGCTGCCGGAGGTGGCGGCCACCGCGGTGGAGGCGCCCGGCGTCGACCTGGCGAAGTTCAGGGAACTGGCCGGCGCCCTCGGCGCCGACGTCAGGATCCGCCCGGTCCTAGAAGAGGAGGCCGGCCGATGATGGAGCGAAAATCCATGCTCCTGCTGCTGGCCGCGATAGTCTTCGCGCTGGTCAGCGTTCCCAGCGTGCTGTTCAACAACGCCATAAAGAAGTACTTCAGCTTCGTCGGGCAGTGGAACGTGGCTACCGTGAAGCCCACCCGCACCACCGCTATGCCGCTGATGCACCCCCGCCCGGACCGGCCGGTGGAGGCGCCGCAGCCGGAACTGCGCTTCGTCCGCTTCACGATAAAGATAGCCGGGGCCAAGGACGTGCGGATAGCCGGGGATTTCAACAAGTGGAACCCCGATTCTCTGGTACTGGTGAAGAAGGACGCCAAGACCTGGGAGGCCATGCTGCCGCTGCCGCCGGGGCGCTACAAGTATATCTGCCGCATAGACGGACAGGAAGTGCTGGACCCGCTCAACCCCGACACGGACACGGAGGGCGGCCGGAAGGTCTCGGTGATAACGGTAAAATGAGCCTACCGAACAAGCTCTCCGCGGCGCTGTCCGCCGCTATTCTCCTGGCCAGCCCCGCGCTGGGCGCCGGCCGGGCCCTGCTCTGGGTGCCCGACGGCAACTCCGCGCTCCCCGAGGTGCTGGGCCTGCTGGAGAACAACAAGGACGCCCGCCTGACGGCCGCGCTGCCGCTGCCGGTCAAAGGACTTGAGGGGCGCGTCAGGAAGCTGGCGGATGAAGGCAGGCTGGAGCTGGCGCGGCGGCCGGCCGGCGACCCGCCACTGCCCCTCCTTTACTACGCCGGCGAGCCCGTAGTGGCGTGGGAAGGCAAGCCCGAAGGGCTGCAGAACCCGGACGCGGCCTCGTATTTCCTCTCGCTCAGGCTGGGAATGTCCCGGGACGAAGCCGCGGCGGCCTACGGCAAGGCCCCGGCCGGCCTGGTCTCCCCTCCCGGCGGACTGGTCCCCGACTATTTCCCGCTGGCCGGCGCCCTCGGGGTGAAATGGATAGCCTGCGGCCCGGCGGTCTCCACCGGAACGCCCCTGATGCAGTACGGCGGGGTCTACGCGGTGCCTTTCGCGGCCTATACTTCCTCTTTCTCCGCCGCCGGCGAGCGGTTCGTGGTCTTCGACGAGACTACCGCCCCGGACCCGGCGGCCGCGCGCGCGGAGCTCGAGCGCCTGCTGACCGCGGCCGGCACGGGCGATCTGGCCACCGTATCCGCGGAGCTGGAGAAGGCCGTCTCCACCCAGGCCGCCCCGTCCGAGATCGCGGCGGCCTTCAGGCCATGGAGCGGGGATTACAGCCGCTGGGCCTCCGCCCCCCTGCAGGCCGGAGCGCTCTCGGCGCTGCGCCGGACCCGGGCGGACCTGATGTCCTACCTCAATTCCGAGCAGGGCAATTTCACGCAGGCGGAGCCGGCTTTCCGGGAGTATTTCTCCGCCGAGAACGGACCCGGCCTGCTGGTCCTGGCCTCCACCGACGCGGCCGGGGAAGCCGAGCTGGACCTGCGGAACACGCTGGCCAACGCCTACAGGCTGATGAATAAGCCCCCGCCGCCCTGGGCTTTCTCCAGCCTGGCCGACGCGGCCTCGACCACGGCGCAGGACGACAAGATCTCGGTGACCGACATCCCCGGGGGCTTCGAGCTGACCAACGTCCGGCGCGACCCCGTCATGCCGCCGGCTCCCGACGGCTCGCCGGCGCCGGCGGAGGACGCCCCTTACTGGAAGCTCGAGGCGCTGCGCGTGTCGGTCAGCACGGCCGGTTCGCTCTTCGAATTCCGGCCCGGAGCCATAGACCAGTCCGTCCCTTCCCCGTCGGGCTTCGGCCGCATCCGCCTGGACCTCTATATGGACGTGAACCACAGGGCCCGCGCCGGAGTGGGCCACCCGCTGGAGGGCCGTCCGCTGCGCATCTACCCGGACAGCGCGTGGGAATACGCGCTCGAAGTCTCTTCCGAAGGCGCTTCGCTTTACAAGATAACGCCCGAGGGCCCGCGCAGCTTCGGCCAGTACAAGGTCTCCGTCAGGGACGGCTGGATACGTGCCGCGCTGCCGCCCGGGGCGCTGAGGGGCACCCCGTCGCTCTGGAGCTACGCCGCGCTGCTGCTGGCTCCCAAGGACGGAGGCTACGCCATCGCGGATTATATAGCGGAAGACATTTCCAACGGCTATATCTACGCGTTCCGCCCCGGCAGGCAGTAGTCCGGAGCGCTCCGCGCGGGGTGCGACAAAGGGAGGGGTTATGGCAGACAGGGACAAGATAGTTTCTTTCGTCGACGAATACCTTTCGTCCAGGGATTTCAGGGATTCCTCCCAGAACGGCCTGCAGGCCGAGGGGCGCCCCGAGGTGCGCAAGATAGCCTTCGGCGTCTCCGCCTCCCTCGAATGCATAAAGCGCGCCGCCGGCGGCGGCGCCGACATGCTGATAACGCACCACGGCCTGCTCTGGGGCCGCCCGCAGACCTTCACCGGCCCGCTCAAGCGCAAGCTGGAGACGCTGTTCCGCAGCGGCATGTCGCTCTGCGCCTGGCATTTGCCGCTGGACGCGCACCCGAAGGCCGGCAATAACGCCCGCCTGCTGGAGATGCTGGGGGCGAAGTCCCTCAGGCCGTTCGGCCATTATGACGGGCAATACATCGGCTTCCGCGGGACCCTGCCGAAGGCGCTATCCCTCGGCGACATCGCGGCCGCGCTGGCCATAAAGCTGGACGCCGAGCCGCTCTGCTTCCGCTTCGGCACCGAGAAGATACGCACTATAGGCGCGGTCAGCGGCGGCGCGGCCCGCATGTTCGACCAGGCGGCGGAGGCCGGCCTGGACCTCTACATCACCGGCGAGACCGGCGAGCCCGTGCAGGAATACGCGAGAGAGGCGCGCTGCAATTTCATAGCCGCCGGGCACTATAATACCGAAAAGCCCGGCGTGCAGGCCCTGGCCGGGGTCCTTGAAAAGAAGTTCAGGGTGAAGACGGAGTTCATAGACATCCCCAACCCGTCCTGACGCAGCCTCATGGCCGGAATGGAGAAAACCCGCGGGAAGCCGCGGGTTTTTTACGCCTTGTATTCGGCCCGTGGAAGCAGCAGCACCAGGAAGGAGAGGAGGAGGACCGCCGAGGCGTTCATGGCTATACAGAAGCCCACGGAGTACTTCTCCGCCAGCATGCCGTTGACCATGAAGGTGATAGGCAGCACGGCGTAGGCCAGCGTGGTCAGCACCGAGAAGAAGCGGCCCTTCATCGCGTCCGGCACCACGGATTGGAACAGCGTCAGCACCACGGCGTTGCCCGCCCCGAGCGCCGCGCCGGCGGCGAACAGCAGCGCGCAGATCGCGTACTTGTTAGAGACGAGATACAGCCCGCCGAACGAGAGCCCCACCCCCAGCACCGACGCGAAGAACCAGCCGTAGATGCCGCCGTACGACTTCTTGAAGCTCAGGGCCACGGCCAGAGCGGCGGAGCCGGCCGCGAAGAACGTCTCGAAGACGGCCAGCCAGGTTACCGATTCCCCCAGCGTGAACTTCACTATCATCGGTATAAGTATCAGTATCGGCCCGACGAAGAAATTGAAGAAGGCGAACGTCAGTATCAGGGCCAGGATGGGCCTGTTGCCCAGTATGTAGGCCAGCCCCTCGCGGAACTCCGCGATGAAGGAGCTCTCCGTGCGGGCCTCCGGTTTCAGCTCCGTCCTGATGCCCCAGATGGCGGCGAAAGAGAGCAGGTAGCCGGCGGCGTTGAACAGGAAGGCCCCGGCCACGCCGGCGGCCGCCATCAGCACGCTGCCGAGCGCCGAGCCCACCACGTTGGACAGCTGCAGTATGGAGGAGTCCGCGGCCACCGCCTGCGGCATCTGCTCCTCCGAGGTCAGCCGCAGTATGGACGCCGCCTCGGCCGACTCGAACAGCGGCCCGAAGCCGGAGATGCAGAAGCAGAGCGCGTAAAGCGCCGGCAGAGTGAGCCTGCCGCCCCAGAGCAGGACCACCAGCATGAGCACGAGCGCCGCGCGGGCGCCGTCGGCCGCCAGCATCACGCGGCGCTTGTCGGAACGGTCGGACAGGGTGCCCAGCAGCGGCCCGAACAGCACCACGGGCACGACATTCATGGCCATCACCAGCCCCAGGTGCAGCTTGGAATTCTCTCCGCCGGAGGAGAGCACCCACCAGGCTATGGCTATCGAAAAGAACTTGTCCCCTACCGCCGACACCACGCGCCCGGCGAACATGCGCCGGAAGTCCGGAAAAAGCGCCAGCGGATGGGAGGACATCTGTTCCTTCACCGCGCGCATTTTACCCCCTTCCGCGAGCACAGCTCCTCCAGCCGGCTCTGCAGCAGGGCCGCGTTGTACGGCTTGGGGCCGCGGCCGCCGCAGTATTTCTCGTATCTTTCGGCTTCGCCTCTCAGCACCGAAAGCGGCAGCTTGCCGCCCACCAGCGGCAGCGTGACGTTCATGATGTCCCCGGGGCGCAGCCAGCGGAACTCGTGCTCCTTCAGCCAGCCGGCCGGCACCGCGTCGCGCCGCGCCAGCGCTATGATGTCGCGGTCCCAGTAGACCACGGCCCAGTCCCTGTTCGGCATATAGAACAGGTAGGCGGGCCGCCACAGCACGCGCTCGCCCGCGCCGGGCACCACCTGCCTCACCGGCACCAGCGGACTGTCGTTCGTCAGCAGGGCCAGGCCGAAACCGTAGCGGGAGAAGAGCCCGTCCCAGTTACGCGCGTCCAGCTGCAAACCCGCCATATCGCCTATGCGGTCATGAAAAAGATAGCGCCCGTCCACGAAGGGCCTGTAGTCCGGGCCGAGCTCCCAGCCTATCCAGCCCCCCCAGCCCCAGCTGTTGAAGAGCTTCAGTCCGGCCAGTTCGGTCCTGTTAGCCGCGAGGAAAGCGGACAGCCCCTCGGAGCGCCAGCGGTGAACGCGCGGCTCGGCCGAATAGTTGGGCCAGACCCTGGCCGGAAAGAACCAGGCCATGCCGGCCAGCACCAGCGCCGCGGCGGCGGCAGGGGCGCGCCGCGCGCGGGAACCCGCCTCCTTCCAGGGCAGCGCCGCCGTGAAGACGCAGGCCGTCATCATGAAGAACGGGATATGCCGGGCGTGGCCCGAAGCGGCCAGCGCGAAGAACATAAGGGCCGCGGCGTGCTGATAGACCACGTGCCTGCGCTTCAGCAGGAAATATGCCGCCGAGCCGAAAGCCCCGGCGAGCGCCAGCGCGAAAGGCCACTGGTACGGCGTGGAGAAAGTCACCCTCCCCCATTCCTGCATGTGCGCCTGCAGCTCCGCCATGTGCCGCTGGTGGTCCAGCATCACCGGGTAGATCTTCCAGCCGTAAGGGTTGACCAGGCTGGCCGCCAGCCCGGCGCCCAGAGCCTTGAGATAGTCCACGCTGCGGCCCGGCCTGGCCAGAGGGCCCCGGCCGTAAATATAAGGAAGCTGTTCGGAGAAGGCCTCGCCCGCGGCATAAAGTCCCGTCAGGGCCAGGCCGTAGGCGAAGCCGGCGTGCAGGTTCGCCCAGAGGGCGAAGAAGGCCGCCGCAGCCGGCAGACCGGGGAGCTTTCCGCCGAGGCGGGCCTTCTCCAGCGCCAGCAGCGTCAGCGCGAAGAAGAGCAGCGTGAAGTTCTCGGGGCGCAGGTCGCAGTTCGACATCAGCCCCAGAGCGAAGAAAGGCAGCAGCAGCGGCAGCGCGGCGCGCCGGCCGTAGAGCAGCAGCGTCGAGCGGAAGGTCAGCAGGACGCCGGCCAGCAGCAGCGCCTTGAAGACCTGCAGCGCCCTGAAGCCGCCGGCCAGGTGCAGCAGGTAATAGAACACCTGCGGCAGCCATTCGAAGTCCACCCATTCCCTGCCGTAAAGCGGCCATGAGAGGAAGTCCGTCCTGGGCGGGGCGAAGTGCGCCACCGTGTAGCGGCCGGCGGAGAGGTGCCAGTAGATGTCCGGGTTCACCACGGGCAGGACGAAGACGGAGCAGGCCAGGGCGAAAGCCGCCCAGCCGAGCATATCAAGCGCCCTGCCTCGTGCCATTGGTCAATTCTATAAAATAGGCGGCCGCTTTCCGCGGAAAATGCTAAATTATCGGCATGGAAAAACTCTTTAAGTTCGCCGAGCGGGGCACCTCCATGAGGACGGAGCTCCTCTCCGGCACCGCCACCTTCCTGACGATGGCCTATATCATCTTCGTCAACCCGGGCATATTGTCCGCCGCCGGGGTGCCGTTCGCCGGCGCGGTGACGGCCACGGCGGTGGGCGCGGCGCTGATGAGCATTATAATGGGCCTCGTCGCCAACAGGCCGCTGGCCCTGGCGAGCGGCATGGGCATCAACGCGGTGCTGACCTTCTCCGTGATAGGCTTCCAGCAGGCCAACGTCCCGTGGCAGGTCGGCATGTCCGTCATCTTCGTGGAAGGCGCGCTGATACTCGGGCTTGTAGTGACCGGGTTCCGCGAGGCCGTGATGGACGCCATCCCGCTGAACCTGAAGCGGGCCATAGGAGTCGGGATCGGTCTTTTCATAACGGTGATAGGCCTCAACGAGGGAGGCATAATACGCCCGGCCCCGATAACTCTCGTTTCCCTGGGGGATTTCTCCCAGCCCTACGTCTGGGTGACGCTGATCGGCTTCTTCTCCGCCGCCTTCCTGATGGCAGCCAAAGTGAAGGGCGACCTGCTCTGGGGCATACTGGCCGCCACGGCCGCGGCATTGCTGCTCGGCGTGACCGCCGTGCCGCATTCGGCCTTCGGCGCTCCTGACTTCTCCACGTTCTTCGCCCCTTTCCAGCGGGTGGACGGGAAGCTGGCGCTGCTCGGCGCGCTAAGCCCCGCGCTGGCCTTCACGATATTCGCGATCATGCTGACGGACTTCTTCGACACGATGGGCACCGTGGTGGCGGTGGGCGAGCAGGCCGGCTTCGTGAACCCGGACGGCTCCGTCAGGGACATAAAGAAGATACTGATGGTGGACTCGGCGGCCGCCGTGGCCGGCGGGCTTTTCGGAGCCAGCTCCATCACCACCTACATCGAGTCCGCGGCGGGCGTGGCGGAAGGCGGCCGCACAGGTCTCTCCGCCGTGGTCACCGGCCTGCTGTTCGCGCTCTGCGCGTTCTTCTCGCCGCTGATCCAGATGATAGGCGGCGGCTACCGCCTGCCGAACGCCAAGCATTACTGCCTTCTCGTGAACAGCGGCTTCACGCCGCCGGCCGACGTCATTCCGCCTGGCTGCGGGGACTACTTCGTCTACCCGATAACGGCCGGGGCGCTGATCATAGTGGGTTCGCTGCTGATGAAGACCGCCAGGGAGATAGAGTGGGACCGTTTCGACGAGGCTCTGCCCGCCTTCCTGACGATGATAGGCATACCGCTGACCTACAACATCAGCTACGGCATAGGCTTCGGCTTCATCACCTACACGGCGATAAAGCTGGCCCGCCGCAGGTTCGCGGAGATACACCCGCTGATGTACGTGGTCAGCGCGGCCTTCCTGCTTTCCTTCGTACTGGGTTCTAATTAGAGCCTTCTGGAACCTCGAAAGGGACCGCGGAACGGGAGGTCAGGGCGGCCTCCCTGACCTTCGCGGCCTCGGTCTTGCGCCCGCCGCGTTCGAGCAGGGCGAAAAGCATGCGCGAGGCCCTGGGGAAGTCGGGCTCCAGCTCCAGCGTTCTGCGCAGCAGCTTCTCGGCGCCGGACATGTCCTTCCCGGAGATCATCTTGACCGCCGCCAGCGCCGTCAGCGCTGACGGAAAATCCGGCACGGCTTCCAGCGCGAGACGCAAGTCGCGCTCGCCTTCGGCCAGCCTGCCCGTCCGCACTTCCGCCAGCGCGGCCGCGTAGAGGCCGGCGGCCTCTCCCCACCCGGGCGGGATGCTGACCGAATACACCGCCGTATGTTCAGCGGCGTCCGAGAAAAGCCTGCTGAAATATTTTGGATGCCCGGTTATCCAGGCCCGTTCCATCCGCTTCTGTAGTGCATGGTCGTTGGCGTAGGAGCCTCTGGCGGAAAGGACCGGCAGGTCGGTGACCAGGGCGTGCGTGATGCCGGAACGGGACAGCGCGGTGAGGAACAGGTCGAAATCCCTGGCGCCGAACAGGCCGTCTCCGGCGCGGCCGGTGTACAGCGCTACCAGCGGAGAGCTCCCCACGAAGCGGCTTTCCGGCGGCGTCTCCCTCCTTATCCACTCCAGGGTGCGCGCGCACAACCTGCCGTCCATCGGGGCCCGCTCGGAGTTGGTGACCAGCGCCAGCTGCACCGTATGCAGCATGAAGCCGGCCGCCAGCGCCCCGAGCAGCGCCCTGGCCGCCCACGGGCGGCCGCGCCAGGCGGCCGTGGCCCCTGCCGAGAAGAACAGCAGCGCCAATGGCAGCATCGGCAGGGCGTAGCGCTCCGAGTACACCGTCCAGAGGGACATAACTATCCCCTGGCCCAGCAGCAGGCCGCAGGCCGCGGCAGCAGCGTAACGAGACCTGTCCGCGCCGGAAAGAAGCGCCGCGGCGCCGCGAGCACAGAGATAGAGCACGCCCGCTATAAGCAAGGAGCCTGAAAGGTCCCACATACCGCCGCGAGGCCAGAACCAGCCCAGGCCGCAGACCAGCACGAACGAATGCAGCAGCGTATAGAGGCGCTGCAGCGGCGGCTGCCCGGAAAGCCAGGCCAGGCCCTGCAGCATGTACGTAATATAATCGGTGGGATTGTGCCGGGAAAAGGCCGCGTAGGCCGCGGCGGCAATGCAGGGAAGCCAGAACAGCAGGCCGAGCAGGCGCAGCTGGCGCCTGGCGCCGGCGGCCGGCAGGGCCGCGGTCAGCGCCAGCGGAAGCAGCAGGCCGATCGGCTTCACGGCAGTGGCGAATATGCACGCGCCTATCATCAGCACCGTCGCAGGGGCGCCTTTTCCCTCGAGAGAGCGGCGGAATCCCAGCAGGCCGAGCACGAAAAGGCAGGCCAGCAGCGGGTCGGCCATCACCATGCCGGAACAGAGGGCGAAAAGCGGGTGCGCTGCATACAGCAGCGAGGCCCAGCGGCGCTCCTCCTCGCCCAGCCAGCCCTCCAGCAGCTTCCAGAAGGCGTATACCGTTAGCAGGGAGACCCCGGCCGTGGTCCAGCGCAGCCAGGACCAGTGCGGCTCGAAGGCCGCCGCGAAGGGCATCAGGAACAGCGGGTAGCCCGGCAGGAAATGGGAGAAAGCGCCGCCGAACCCGCCGGAGAGAGAGCCGAGGTGCTGCCAGAGCGAGCGCGCCAGCAGGATGAAGTTGGCGTCGTCGTTGAAGAAGCCGACGTAATAACGGGAATGGAGGCCCGCCGCCCCGGCCGCTGCGATGGCCAGCAGCATAACAAGGAAGGAGCGCTCCGTCATGCCCGTCACGGAGCGGTAGAGCTGCGCGGTCTTTCCAGCCGCCGCGCCGGCTTCGCTTTTCTTTTCCACGTTCCTGCCCCGGTTATGATACAAAATCTTACGGACGAGGCCCCCGGGCTCGCGCCGACGGCGCTTTGTGTTCGCGTTCGCGGTTATCGTATAATCTTCCCGGGGTAGTTTTAAAGTACATGTCCTATTACACCAGACTAAAGAACGACCTGGCTGAAGCCGCGGCCGCCGGACTTATCACGTCCGAACAGGCCTCCGGAGTCTGGGACAGGATATACGCGCGCCGCGTTACGGCCGGCTGGAAGGCCACGTATCTGATAGCCGCCTTCGCCGGCATCTTCATAGCCATAGGCCTGCTGCTGATCATAGCCCACAACTGGGACAAGTTCGGGGCCGTCTCCAAGATAGCCGGCTTCCTGATACTTTTCGGAGCGGCGGGCTTCACCGCGCTCTCCTACGAAGAAAAGGCGCCGGTAGCTGTCCCGGCGGAGATGATCTGGTTCTTCATGCCGGTCATCGGCATAGGCCTCTACGCGCAGATCTTCAACCTCAGCGGCGATCCGGTGAAACCCTACCTGGTCTGGGCGGCTCTCGTGCTGCCGCAGGCGCTGCTGCTGAAGCGGACCATGACGGCGACACTGACCAGCGCGCTGCTGTTCCTCTGCGTCTTCATGGGCGCTTTCGGGCGCGATAATATCATCTCCCTTACCTACGCCAACAGGCTGGCCGAAGCGGCCGCCATGCCGCTCTGGTGGCATTGGCCGCTGGCCCTCGCGGTGATAGGCGCCGGGGCCGCTACCGCCCTTTATCGCCGCTGCCACCCGATGTTGCGGGTGCTAGGCGCCTCGCTGGTCTGGGTCCTGGGGCTGGTCGTCGCCTCTACGCCGCTGCAGGTAAAAAGCCCGGCGCTGCTGCTGCTGGCGGCCACTTCAGCCGTGGCCCTCTGGATAGTCTGGACCCCGGATGAGGAGCGGCTGGAGAGCCGCCTGCCCCACATGGCCTGGCTCGCCACGGTATACGGCATGACCTTCTTCTGGCATTACACGCCCAGCCTGGAGCGCGACCCAGGCAGCTCCGCCGGCGGGGCCCTGATCTGGCTGATGTTCGGTGCCGCCGTCGCTTCCGCCATGCTCAGGCCGCTGGTCCCGGGCCTCGGCGACCGCTGGCGCATGGCCTTCCGCGCGGCCCTGATAGTGCCGATGTTTTCGGCCTTCATGCTGTTCGGGGCCACCGAGGATGGCGCCAAGGCCATAGCGGTGCTGGCCAACCTTACGATAATCGCCGCCGGCGCCGGCCTTATCATCAACGGCGCGCAGGAGAACCTGGAGAAGCGCATCAACACGGGCGTCCTCTTCATCGCCTTGCTGGTCCTGACCCGCTTCTTCGACATTTTCGGCACGCTGCTTAAAAGCGGTTTCGGCTTCCTGGGCACCGGCCTGCTGTTCGCCGGACTGGCCTACGGCATCAACAGGGGGCGCAAGGTCCTCATAGAGACGGTGAGGAAATGAGCAGACTGCGCGTCATCCTCTTGCTGCAGCTCCTCTTCTTCATGGGATGGGCCAGCTACCTGTTCTCCTCGCGCGACTCCGACTCTCCGGAGTTCTACCTGGAGACCGCGCCGGTGGACCCCCGGGACATCCTCAGCGGCACCTACGTGGCGCTCAACTACGATATCTCCCGGCCCGGGATAGGGGACTGCTCCTCGCGGGCCGCTTATGGCCCAGTTTACGTCAAGCTCGAACACAAGGGCAAGACCGCCCGTACCGAGACCGGCAAAGTGCAGGTCTACGAGGCCACCGACTGCAGACGCAACTCGCCGCAGGAGCAGGGCTGGGCCGCCGGCTCCCTCCAGTACTCCTGGGGCGGCAACGCGGTGAAGTACGGCATCGAGAAATTTTTCCTGAACGAGAACGACCCGCGAAAGGACCTGCACAGCGGGACTTCCGTACTGGCGAAGGTCAAGATAGGCAGCGGCCGCAGGCTGGTCCTGCTCGACCTCGTAAAGAAGGTCTAGGCACCCGGCGGCGTTCACACGCCATTGACCGCCCGCCGCGCGAATCGCCCCGGGTGGTTCGCCATATGCGACAAAAGGAGACGCCATGCAGAGAACACAGGAAATGACCAGCGTGCAGCCGGACTGGGAGAACTTCCTCCCCCGCCCCATCTCGGAGAGGGTCCCTTTCTTCAATAAGGACGGCCGCGTCTACGACTGCCTGTTCGCCCAGCAGTTCAACCGCGACCTGCTCACACTGCTGTTCCGCACGGCGGACCGCCTGCGCGAGGTCACGCAGCATAAGGACGGCGCGGACTACGTCTCCGGCCTGCTCTCCGACAAGCGCGCGATGCTCTATTTCGCCCAGCCCTCCACCCGCACGTTCATGTCGTTCCTGAACGCATGCCACGTCATGGGCGTCAAGACCAGCGAAGTTCGCGACACCAGCACCTCCTCGGAGGTCAAGGGCGAGACCCCCGAGGACACCGTCCGCACGTTCTCCAGCTACGTGGACATGATCATCATGCGCCACCCCACGCCCGGCTTCGTCGAGAAGACCGCCTGGCTGATGACCCGCACCGGCCGCCCGGTCCCGGTGGTCAACGGCGGCTCCGGCAAGGACCAGCACCCTACCCAGGCGCTGCTGGACGTCTACACGCTCTACCGCAGCTTCAACGGCGACATCGACAACAAGCACATAGTGATGGTGGGCGACCTCAAGCGCGGCCGCACCGTGCGCTCGCTGTCCTACCTGATGAAGAACTACAACAAGATAAAGCTCTCCTTCGTCTCCCCGAAGCAGTTCAGGATGGAGCCCGACATACTGGAGTTCCTCAAGAGGCACAACATCCCGTACGAGGAGACCGAGGACTTCAAGGGCGTTATGAAGACGGCCGACGCCATCTACATGACGCGCATCCAGGACGAGCACGACAAGGCCGGCGAGTCCAAGTCCGTGGACTACTCGCCGTTCTACTTCAAGTCCGAGCACCTGAAGCTGATCAAGAAGGGCTGCGTGATCATGCACCCGCTGCCGCGCCGCCACGAAATAGAGGTCACGGTGGACGACGACCCGCGCGCCGTCTTCTGGCGACAGGAGCGCAACGGCATGTGGGCCCGCGCCGCGCTGATAGCCTACATCTTCGGGGTGGACGGCAAGATCCGCTGACCCTGCCGCGGAGGAAAGAAAAAGCCCCCGGTCAGCCGGGGGCTTTTCTTTTACGGGCCAGCGGGCTCAGTCGCTGAGCTCGGTCGGGTCGGAGAACCTGTCGCGCAGCGAGTTCGCCGCGTTGAGCTGCTGATTGTAGCCGGCCTGCAGGTCGTTGTTGTAGAGGTTGTACGTGGAGTTGACGTTCTCCTCTCCCTTGATGCGCTTGTCGGTGCTGATGTCCAGCTTGGCGTAGATGTCCTTGACGTCCACCAGCTGTATGACCACCTGCAGCAGGTTCTCATAGCCCAGCCGGCTCTTACCCTTGCCGGCCAGCACCTCGGAGAGGCGCTTCGACTTCTCCTTCTGGTCAGCGGTGTCGCGGACGGAAGCGATGTCGGAGACTATGTGGGCCACGTTGGTGCAGAACGAGTTCACCACGGAAAGCGGGTCGAAGGCGTTCTCGCCGTCCCGCTCGTAGGAGGCCAGGAGCTTGCGGGCGGCCTTCCAGTCGTACTTCACCTTGCCCTCGCCGTCCATATTGAAGAGGTGGTAGACCTTGGAGAGTATCTCGCGGTCCAGGCCCTCCATCACGTTCAGCACGGCCTTCATGATCAGAGAGGACTGCGCGTTCACGATGTCGCGAACGGCCTTCTGCGTGAACACCAGCGAGAACGACATGACGGCCGACTTGTAGCTCTTCGTGCAGGGGACCGGGTCGCCGTCGCCGCCGGTGCAGGTAGGGTCCTTCTCCTCTGCGGTCAGCCTGGGGAACATGGCGTCCACGTCCACTACGAATTCGCCGTTGGTGCCGTCGCCGTGAGTGCCGGCGTACTTCAGGATCTCGTTCATGTCCTTCACCATGCCGCGGGCGTCGCGCTCGTCGTGCTTGATGTAACCCTCGTAGCGCTGGTAGACCACGGCCGCGTCGGACACCGTGCCGGCCTTGTCCTCGTAGTTGACCACGTAGAAGTTCTGGTTGGTGTTATGCTTGAAGATCTTGCCCACGAACGGCACGTTGATGTTGCTGACCGATTCGTTCTTGGCCACCGTGTTGACGTGCAGCACCTGGTCCGCGCCGGCGGCCTGGTAGCGGTCGTAGCGCTGCGTGGTGCTGGTCTGCCGGTCGAGCACTACCGGCAGCACGATGTTCATCGCGTGCGACGTGCTGTTGAAGTGGTTGGCGCCCGCGAAGGTGGAGTTCAGGCCGAGCCCCTGCTGGGCCACGTTGTCCACGTTCTGCAGGGCCTGTGCCCCGGCGGCGCTGTCGTCCGAAGAGGAATAATCGTTGAACTGGATGCCCATCTGTATCAGCTTCTTGATGATGCCCAGGTCGCCCTTCAGGAAGTCGACCAGCCTGGCCACCTGCTCAGGGTCGCGGGGGTCGATGATGAACTCGAGCAGTATCTTCTTGCCCTGCGCTCGGCTGGTGGAAAGGCCGAACCTGAACGCTATGTACTTATTGAACTCGCTGGCCAGGTTCCGGTCCAGCAGCTTGACCAGGAAGTTCTCCGCCGCGGGCAGGCCTATCAGCCCGGCGTCGAACGAGGTGCCCACCGAGGTTCCGGCGCTCTGCACGTTGATGCGGTCCAGGCGGATGCGGAGGCGCAGCTTGTCCTCGCTCATCCTGAAGAGGGTCACCGAGGGCTTCAGCTCCTTGGAGCTGCCGAGGGAGAAAGAAATGTTCAACCAGGGCGCCGCGGGGTAGCCGATGCCGCCGCCGACGTTCATGCGCAGCACCGCGGGGAACTTCCAGATCTCGTTGACGCCCATCCCGCTGATGCGCTTCTCGTTTATGGGGAGGATGGTCTTCACCTTGCGCAGGTCGACCATGGTAAGCAGGTTCTTGCAGTACTTGTCCTCGTTGGTCTTGCGCACCACCACGGACTTGCCTTCCAGCGCGCCGCCGAAGCCGATGTTGAAGGCGTTGCCGCCCACGTTCAGGACGTCGCTGAAGGTGTGAGCGGCGTTCAGCTTCACGCCCACCTCGTCTATCACGGCTATCTTATTGTCGGGGAACTGCTTCATGTAGCGCTTGAACTCACCCTTGAGGACGCCCACCTGCGCGAGGTCCAGACTCTGGTCCAGCGGTATCTCCACGCCCTTGCAGATATCATCGAAAACGTCGCTCTTCAGGTCCTCCCAGAAGTGCAGCAGCTCGTTGTTGCCGGGCTTTGGCGACTGGCCGGGCTGAGCCTCCGGGGTCTTGGGGGCGGGAACTCCGCCATTGGTGGAGTGCAGTCCGCGCACAAGGTCGGACATGGAACCCTGCCGGGAACCCTCGAAATAGGAGGAGAGGTCCTCCGCCGAGTAAGCCCGGGCCTGGAAGGCGAAGGCCAGGGCGAATACCGCTGCCGCCGTTCTGGTGATGGTCTCTTTAAGGTTTTTCATTGCTAATAGTCTACCGGAATCGGCGCCGGGACGGCAGAGGCCAAGTACCCAGCGGATCCCGGATTTTCTACCCATGCCGAGCTAGGACCACACGCGCGCCACGGCCTGGGACCTTCGGCCCCGCGGCCTGGGACTTAAAAACGCGAAATTGACTTTATATACATGTATATTCAGTCACATTGCCGGTAATATATACCCCTGCTAGACTATTTCGATAGGGATAACGGCCAGAACGACAGGAGCGCCCTGCTCGTTCGGCTGCAGTTGTCGTTAATGCGCGGCCAAGGAGGCCTTTATGGATGTCCCCCCGCGTACCCTGAATATCCTGCTGGTGGACGACAGCGAGGACGACGTACTGCTGGCCAAGGCGGTATTCTCCCGCCTGGCCTTCCCGCACAACCTGGCGACCCTGTCGAACGCCGCAGCCGCCCTGGATTACCTGCGCTGCGCCGGCAGCTACTCAGGCAGGAAGCCCGTGCCGCCCGACCTCCTGCTGCTGGACATCAACATGCCCGGAATGGACGGATTCAGCCTGCTGCGCGAGATAAAAGCCGATCAGAGGCTCAGGAAGATCCCCGTCATAATGCTGACCACTTCCTCCTCCGCTACGGACATACGCCGCAGCTACGAGCACGGGGCCGCGTCCTTCCTGACCAAGCCGGCCAATTTCGAGGGGTTCAGGGAAATGATGCGCCGGGTGGGAAAATACTGGACCTCGGTCTCCGCCCTGCCGTAGGACCCGCGCCGGCCGGCCCTGTTCCTGCCTGAACGATCTTCCGCTATACGTAAAAGCCTGACATGAAAACTTCAGTTGAAGTTTTCCGCCCGCATAGCGGGCGCCCTACGGGAAGCATACACCTCGTCGGGCCAGGCGCGCATAGCGCTGGACCCTCCGCCCGCTTCGCGGGGAATCCTGCAGAATATTTCTGTCCGCCTGATTTACCATGGAAACCACCTCCAACTGCGGGATTCAGGCTAAAACGAAGGCCTGCCGCAGAAAAAATACGGCAGGCCGCGCTATCCGAAGGACAAAAGCCCGGGGAGAACCCGGGCCTTTGTCCTTCGGGCGAAGCTTACAGAGGCAGCCAGGCGAAGTCCTTATCCACGCTGCCCTCGCCGTAGGCCACCTTTACCCCGGCGGCGTTGAAGAGGTGGACGCGCATCGAATCGTCGTGGATATAGCTCTGGACGACGAAGGCGGTGCGGCCGTTGACCATCATCTTATAAACTTCGGCCTCGTTGCCGGGTCCCTGGGGCAGCGAATTAAGCTCCTGCTCGAGCTGGCGGCGGACGCCGGGAGGCGTTTCGCTGGTCTCGGCATAGTCGGTCAGCCCTCCCTCGTCCAGGGCCTTCTCGAAAGCCGCCTTGGCGGCATCGGTCCAGTTCGCAGCGGCCTTGGTCGGCAGGGTGCCGGCCGGCATGGGGCGGATGATCATGGTGGCGCAGGGGCCCGCCGGCTCCCCGGCCGGGAAATCCGGCTTCACGGCCGGCTCTATCAGCACGGCGCCGCTCTTGCACTTGAAGTACCACTTGTTGTTCTTCATGTCGGTGAGTGTGCAGTAGTCCAGGGTGGTCTGCTGCGGCTGCGGGAAGGGGTTATGCTGGTTGTTTATCTGCGCCCAGATGGAACCCGCGTCGATATGCGGGAGCTGGGGGGCGGGGCCGGCGGCGATGGCCGGCGCAGCGGCGGCTATCAGTATAACGGCGACAAGTGATCTCATTCTCTCTCCTTGAACGGGCTATCCGTGTCTTCTCAAAAGACTAGGCTACAAATTAGCCGGCCGCCTACGCATAAGGCAAAATACCCAAAAGGAGCAGGTTTTTTTGGCCCATGACCGTCTGAGCCCAAAGACCCACGCGGGAACAGGATGGGTTAGAGATATGAAGCGGGCGACAGGGAGCGCCAGCGACCGTTCTTCGTAAGGAATATTCCCTTCGCCCCGGATCAGATAACAACGCCCTATGTTGGTTTAATACCTGGAGCGGGCGACAGCGAGCGTCAGCGAGCTTCCCTATAAGAACATTCCCGAGCCCGCGACAAATTTAAAAACCGGCATAAATAAGCCGGTCTTTAAGTTTTTGGAGCGGGCGACAGCGAGCGTCAGCGAGCTTCCCTATAAGAACATTCCCGAGCCCGCGACAAATTTAAAAACCGGCATAAATAAGCCGGTTTTAAAATTTGGAGCGGGCGAAGGGAATCGAACCCTCGTCTGAACCTTGGCAAGGTCCCGTTCTACCATTGAACCACGCCCGCGTTCGGTTGTACTACCCGGATATTTTAGCAAAAAAGACGCTTCTTTTAAAACCTGTACGCCAGCGCGGCTCCGGCAGCGCCTTCGGGCCCGAAGTACGGCTCCAGTCTCAGGGCGGAAGGCGCTGGCGCGGCTGTCCGCCTCGCGGCCGTGCGGCCGTGCGAGGCTATGGCCTTGCCTATCCCGTATCCCACGGCCAGCCCCAGCGGGTAGTCGCTGGCCCAATGCACGCCGTTGTTCACCATCTGAAAGCTGAGCGCGCCCAGCAGCGAGTAGCCTAGCGGCTTGATATATTTCCTGTCCGGATAGTTCTCGGCTATGACGGTGAGCGTCATCATGCAGGTGGCGAGGTGACCTGACGGGAAGGCGTCGTAACGCGTGCGGTGGGACTGGAAGTCCTTGAAGGAAGGGAACATCCGCCACACCCCCCGGGGGGCGGTGGCGGCGCGCGGCGTTTCCCGGCCGCTTATGCGCTTCATGACCTGCGTGGTGAAGCCGGTGACTATAAGGCCCTCGGCCAGCTGGTGGCCGGTCTGCAGGGCGCGCCAGTCGTCCTTCAGGCGGCCGGCTATCTCGAAATAACCGAACAGGCCGAGGTTCAGCCAACCGTCGCCGATAAAATAGAAAGCGGACCCAAGATCGCTCGGGCCGCGAAAGATGGAGACGCCGCCCACTTTCAGGTAGGTCTTTGTCTTGTCCGCGCTGGAGATGCCGAGCTTCCTGCCGGCGCGCCTGGTATTAACGTAGATCTTCTGGTCGTACTCTATCAGGAACAGCGTGGAGGCGCCGATGGCGGCGAACCAGGGCAGGTTCTCCTTCCTGAAGCTGTCTTTGAGAAAGGTCCGCCAGTCCGACGGGCCGGAGCCTATGGTATGCCATAGCCCCGGCCTGGAATACTCCAGGGCGGAGCCGTCCTTCAGCGTATAGGTCCTTGACGGGGCATCGGCCGCGCTGAGCGGCGAGGAGAGGACCGGGGCGAGCAGCAGCAGGGCGGCCAGGAGGTTCTTCATCCGCGGGTGAGCTTCCATTTGGTGCCTGACGGGGTATCCTCTATAAGCACGCCTTTGTCGGAAAGCGCCTTGCGCAGCTCGTCGGACTTCTTCCAGTCCTTCGCCTTGCGGGCGGCCTCGCGGTCCTTGATCATGGCCATCAGCTCCGAGGCCAGCTCGCCGGACTCCTTCACCCTGAAGAGGTCCAGCGCGGTCACCTCTTCCGCCGCCTGCGCGAAAACCAGGCGCTGCGCGGCAGGGATAGAATTGTCCCTGAGCGTCTCCCACAGCACGGCCAGGGCGGCCGGCAGGTTGACGTCGTCAGACAGGGCCGCAGCGAAGTCCGTATACGGCCTGGATCCCTTGTCCAGCGCCGCAGGGGCGCCGGCCTCGGCCTGCACCTTGCGGGCGAGGGTCCGGAGCGAATCCAGGCCGCGGGCCGAAGCCTCGACGCCGTCCCAGGAGAATTCCAGCTGTTTGCGGTAATGCGTCTGCAGGCAGTAGTAGCGGTAGGCCAGCGGGTCGTAACCGCGCCTGGTGACGGACTCGAGCGTGAGGAACTCGCCGGCCGACTTGGACATCTTGCCCTCGTCGCCGGTGACCAGGAAGCGCACGTGCATCCAGTAGTTGGAGAAGGTCTTGCCGGTCGCGCCCTCGGACTGCGCGATCTCGTTGGTATGGTGGACGGCCACGTGGTCCTCGCCTCCGCAGTGGATATCGATGGTGTCGCCCAGGTGCTTCATCGCCATGGCCGAGCACTCCATGTGCCAGCCGGGGAAACCGCGGCCCCACGGGGAGTCCCATTCCATCTGGCGCTTCTCGCCGATAGCTGCGAACTTCCAGATGGCGAAATCGGCCGGATGGCGCTTGCCGGCCACGGCCTCTACGCGCGCGCCCTCCCTGATGCCGTCGATATGAGCTTTCCCGGCCAGCTTGCCGTAGTCAGGCAGCCTGGAGATGTCGAAATAGACGCCGTCGCCGGCTATCGGGTAGGTGAAGCCCTTCCTCTCCAGGGCCGCGCCCAGGTCTATCATCTCCTGGATGTAGTCGGTCGCCGGGCAGGTGACGTCCGGCTTGGCGCAGCCGAGGGCGTAGTAGTCCCGGAAGAAAGCCTCGGTATAGAACTTGGCTATGTCCCAGGCGCTCTTGCCCTCGCGGCGAGCGCCGACCTCCATCTTGTCTTCCCCGGAATCGGCGTCGGAGACGAGGTGGCCGACGTCCGTGATGTTCATCACGCGCTTTACCTTCCAGCCGAGGAAGCGCAGCGAGCGCACCAGGCCGTCCTCGGCGATGTAGCTGCGCATGTTCCCGATATGGGCGTAATGGTAGACGGTGGGCCCGCAGGTGTAGATCCCGGCCTCCCACTCTTTCAGCGGCTTAAAGAGCTCCTTCTGCCGCGTCATAGTGTTGTAGATCCTGAAGTTCATGGCGTGACCTGCTGTCTGGCGGCGAGCGCCTTTTTTATCCTGGCATCGAGTTCGGAGAAGAAATCGGAGCAGAGCTCCGGCCCCTTGCGCTTAGCGTATTTCTGCTGCATGATGCAGGAGACCTCTATCTCGGAGAACGGATAGACCGCCCCGTGCGGAGCCATGGAATAGGTGAAGCCTATGTCCATCGGCGAATCTCCCGCGTAACGGCGCACGGCCGCGGCGTGGCTGTCGGACAATATCCCCTCCAGCGCCATCTCCAGGTCCGGATCGGGGACCTTCACCAGCGCGAAGGTGCGCTTCTCGAAGACGGCGGCCGCGCCGGGGCCGGACGGGACCTGCTCGCCCGGCAGGGCCTGCCTGGAATGAGAGCAGGCGGAGAGCAGAGCAGCCGCCAGCATCAGAGCCGCGAGGCCGGATTTCATTTAAGCACGCTCGCCGTGGCGTAGCAGACTATGGCGTCGCCGTGGCCGACTTCGCCCAGGCCTTCCCGGCTCTTGGCCTTGATGCTGACGTCGTTCTTGTCCAGCTTCAGTATCCTGGCCACGGAGTCGCGGATGGCCTCGTAGTGAGGCTTGAGCTTGGGCTCCTCGGCCACAATGGTGGCGTCGACGTTGATGATGCGCGCCTTCTTCGAGGCCAGGACCTCCAGCGTTTTCTCGGCTATCGCGTCGCTGGAGATGCCCATGATGGTGAGGTCTGTAGGCGGAAAATAGACGCCTATCTCGCCGGCCGATATCGCCCCGAGCAGCGCGTCGCAGATGGAGTGCAGCACCACGTCCCCGTCGGAATGGCCCAGCAGGCCCCGCGGGTGCTCTATCTTCACGCCGCCCAGTATCAGCGGACGGCCCTCCACCAGGCGGTGGATATCGTAGCCGAAACCCGCGCGGGACACGGCGATATTGGAACGGGAAGTTGTCTGTTTCGCGTCTTTCATGAAAACCTCCGCTATAGCTATGTCTTCCGGAGTGGTGATCTTGATGTTACGGTAATCCGACCGCACTACGGCGGCCTTGATCCCGAGCTGCTCCAGAACCTGCGACTCGTCGCTGTAATCCTTCTTTTCGGCCGCCGCCAGCAGGTCCGCCAGGACTTCGCGGCGGTAGCATTGAGGCGTCTGCGCCGCCATCATGGAGGCGCGCGGCGGCGTGCTCTCGAACACCCTGCCGTCCCCGGAGACCGTCTTCACGGTGTCCTTCAGCGGCACGGCCGGCACGGCCGCTCCGGCCTCTTCGGCGCCCTCCAGGCAGGCCTTTATCAGCTCCCGCGTGACCAGCGGCCGGGCGCCGTCGTGCACCGCCACCAGCCCCGCGTCCGGGCTGACCAGCTTGAAAGCGTTGCGCAGGGAATCGGTACGGGTGCCGCCGGCCGGCGCAGTCTTCACGCCGGCTTTCTCCCACTCCGGGCCGTATTTGTCAAGGTTCTCCGGGCCCAGCGCCAATATGACCTTAGAGAACAGCCCGCTGGAGACGAAAGCCTCCACGGTCCACTCTATCATCGGCCGGCCGGGCAGCGGCAGGTACTGCTTCTCCCTGCCCATCCGCGTGCCGGCGCCGCCGGCCAGTATTATAGCCTCGGCCGTCCCGGCTGGCTTCCTGGCGCTGCTCATGCCGTATTACGGCTGCTTCGGCCCCTGCTGGACCGCTTTGCCCTTGACCCGGGTGAAGATTATCCGGCCCTGCGAGGTCTGCAGGATGGACTGCACTACGGCTTCCACCTTCTTGCCGATGTATTCTTTGCCGTCCTCGATGACGATCATCGTGCCGTCGTCCAGGTAGCCGACGCCCTGCGTCTTCTCCTTGCCTTCCTTCATCACGAAGACGCTCATGTCCTCTCCTGGCAACACGACCGGCTTGAGGGCGATAGTGAGGTCGTTGATGTTCAGCACGGTCACGTTCTCTAGCGCGGCCAGCTTGTTTATATTGAAGTCTATCGTTATGAGAGCGGCGCCCAGCTCCTTGGCTATTGTCACCAGCTTCATCTGGTTGTCCTGCACCTCGCGGATGTCCCTGTCTATCACGCGGAACGGGATGTCGCGCGACTCCTGCAGGCGGGCCAGGATATCTAGGCCGCGGCGGCCCTTCGCGCGCTCGATATGGTCCTGCGACTCGGCCAGCTCGTGCAGCTCCTGCACTATGAAGCGAGGCGTGATGATGCCGCCGGTGATGAAATGCGTGTCGCAGATGTCGAGCACGCGGCCGTCGACTATCGCGGACAGGTCCAGCACCTTCATGTTCTTGCCGCCCTTGCGGCGGAGAGACAGGATGTTCTTGTCCAGGTCGTCCAGCTCCGGGATCTTCTTGATACTGATGATCATGCCGAGCAGCGCCAGCGCGTAGCGGACTATGATGTTGTAGCGCAGCCACAGGTTGCTGAACGCGTCGTTGTCTATCTGGAACACGGTGTAATCCAGCAGCTTCGAGATGATCACTCCGACCACCGCGCCGATGATGCCGATGATCAGCGAGAACAGGCTGACGTTCTCGAAGACGTACTCTATGCCGATTATCACCAGGCCTATCAGCACTCCGAAGGCCAGGCCCTTGAGGTCCTTGGAAACGGTCAACCAGGTCAACACCGGGGTGCCGAGCAGGGCCACCGCCCTGAAGATCCATACTATCATGATTGCTCCTTATCCGACTTGCCCGTTCTGGCGGGCGTTAATTTAGCGAGGGCGGCGTAAAGCGCGCCCGTGTCCCGTACTACCTCCAGCCGCAGGGACTTGAACCTTCCCTCGTCCTTTCTCGGCTGGCGGGGCACGAAAGCTGTCCTGAAGCCGAGGCGCTCTGCCTCGGCGAGGCGGCGGTCCATGAAACCGGGGCTCGCGGTCTGGGCCAGTATCCCGACCTCGCCCAGGAACACGCAGTCCGGAGGCAGCGGGATATCGCGGGCGGCGCTGATCAGCGCCGCGCAGAAGGCCAGGTCCAACGCCGGGTCCTTCAGCTTGATGCCCCCCTGCAGGGAGGCGAAGACGTCCATCTCGTCGAAGCGCAGTCCCACGCTCTTCTCGAGCGCGGCTATCAGCATCTGTGCGCGGTTGAGGTCCATGCCGGTGACGGTGCGGCGCGGGTACGGCAGATAGGACTTCGTGGCCAGTGCCTGCAGCTCGGCCAGCATCGGGCGGGAGCCCTCGAAGGCCACCGCGAAGGCGCGGCCGGCCAGGGCCCTGTCCCGGTCGGTCTCGCCCAGCATCAGGCCGGCGTCCGCCACGGGGCGCAGGCCCCTGGCGGTCATTTCGAAGATGCCCGCGTCGTCCACGGCCCCGAAGCGGTTCTTGTGCGGCCGCAGCACGCGGAAGACGTTGCTCTTCTCCGCGTCGAAATAGAGCACGGTGTCCACTATGTGCTCGAGCACCTTGGGGCCCGCGAGCGAGCCCTCCTTGGTGACGTGGCCGAGCAGGAAGAGCGGCACACCGGCGGACTTGGCGATCTTCAGCAGCTCCGCGGCGCACTCGCGGATCTGACCCACCGAACCGGGCGAGCCGACGAAATCCGGATGATAGACGGTCTGGATGGAATCTATGACGAGGAAGGAGGGCTTGATCTTGCGGAACTCCTCTATCACGCGGGCGAGGTTGGTCTCGCTCATCAGATAGACGTTGTCGCACTTCGCGCCCAGGCGCTCGGCGCGGGAACCTACCTGCGCGAGGGACTCCTCGCCGGAAACGTAAAGGACCTTTCCGGCCTTGTACGCCCCGGAAGCGAGCGCGGCGCAGCTCTCCAGCGTCAGCGTGCTCTTGCCGATCCCGGGCGGGCCGGCCAGCAGCACCACCTGCCCCCTCACCAGGCCGCCGCCCAGCGCTCGGTCCAGCTCCGAGATCCCGGTGGACGCGTGCTCGGCCTTCATGGCCCGGGCCTCGGACAGTTTCACCGGCGGCTCGGAAAAATCGGTAAGCCCGCGGGCCTTGGAAGCCGCCTTCGACACGATCTCCTCGGCCTCCTCGACCAGCGTGTTCCAGCCGCCGCACCCGGAACACTGCCCCGCCCACTTGGGGGAGGACTGTCCGCATTGCTGGCAGCGGTAGACGGTCTTGAGCTTCATGCTATTTCTTCATCGCCCCCAGCGAGGCGAAGCCGAACAGGTAGGCTATGTCCTTGTCCTCGAACAGCACGCGCGTGGTATAGTTGACGCGCCTGGTCTCCGCCAGGTCGTTCAGGCGCACCCCGGCCGCAACGTACTTGTTCAGCTTCAGATCCACGCCCACGTCGTAGCGCGGCTTGTTGAAATCCCTGCCCTTGATGGTCCGATTGCGGCTGAATTCCGTGCCTTCGGCCAGCAGGGCTATGCGGTCCCACTTGGAGTTCATGAAGGGCCGCCAGCGGGCGCCGGCCCCGCCGGAGCCGTGCAGGACTCCGGCGTAAAGCTCGAACTCGCCCACTTCCCAGCCGAGCTGCGCGTCCACGGTGTTCATAACCTCGTAGTCCGTGCCCTTGGCCTTGTCCTTCCTGTTGACCGTGTTGGCCGCGCCGAGATAGTAATAGCGGCCCTCGCGCGGGTAGATCTTCACGCCGAAATCGTTCTTGGAGGAGCGGGCCAGCGGCTCGTACTTATAGTCCCACTTCAGGTAGGTGCGAAAGCCGGTCACGCGCCCCAGCGCGTCCTTGACCGAGACGCTGGCGTCCTTTATGTTATTGACGGCCTCGGCCACGTCCGCCTTCATCTTCTGGTCGCTGACCAGCGCGCCGGCGACGCCCTCGCCGTTGTTGACCTTGTCGACTATTGCGTTGGTCTTGTCCAGCATCGCGTCGAGCTTCGCGGTGATGGTGTCCAGGCGCTGCGCGATCTTCTCGGCGTGCGGCTGGCTGTTGGAGACCAGCTCGTTCACGTTGGCCGTTATCTCCCGCAGGTTCCTCATTATCTCGTTGAGGTCGCGCGCCAGGCGCCCCTCGCCGTTGATCTCCTCCACCATCTTCTGCAGGCTGCCGACGGCCCTGGAGATCGCGCGGTCCAGCGGCAGAGAATCGTCCCCCCTGACGGTCTCGTCCGCCTTCAGCTTGCCGGCGGCAGGGTGTCCCTGGTCTATCTGCATGAACTTGGAGCCTATCATGCTGGTGGCCCCCACGAGGAAGCGGGAGTCGCGGTATATCTTGACGCCGGCGCGGATGGCCAGCTGCACGATGACCTTGTCGTCCTGGATGTAGATGCGCTTTATCTTGCCGACGGAGACTCCGGACAGTTTGACGGTGGCCTTATCGGGGAGGCCGGCAACGTCGGAGAACTCAACGTTGAGGGAATAGAACTTCTGGAAGGAATAGTCGCCGAGCAGGAAGACGGCGGTACCGAAAAGCACGGAACCGACCAGCACGAAAAAACCGACCTTTATCTCGCCGTTCATGGAACCCCTTCCGCGACCGCGGCCGAATGATATCTATATACGATATCCATTATATAAAAAAACGCGGCCGGGTTGGCCGCGTTCGACCGCCTGGCCGGACCGCTTCAGGACTTACACTCCGAAGAAAGGCCGGATATCCTCATGAACTCCTGCACGCCTTTATGAGGGGACTTGCAGAACGCGGCCGGTTCGGCCACCTCGGCGAATTCGCCGCCGTAGAGCATAGCGACCCGGCTGGAGATCTCGAGCGCGAGCTTCATGTCGTGCGTGACGACCACGGAGGTGATGCCCAGCTTGGCGCGCATATCGGTGATCAGGTCCTTTACCATGCCGGTGGTGACGGGGTCAAGGCCGGTGGTGGGTTCGTCGTAGAGGATGTACTTGGGTTCGGCCGCTATGGAGCGAGCCAGAGACACGCGCTTCTTCATGCCGACCGACAGCTCCGCCGGCTTCAGGTCCTCCACGTCCTTGAGGCCCACCAGCGCGAGCTTCTCCTTCACGATGCGGCGGTACTCGCTCCTCGGTTTGTCGGTCAGGTACTTGAGCCCGAACGAGACGTTCTCGAAGACGGTGAGCGAGTCGAACAGCGCCCCCTCCTGGAACAGGTAGGCGAAACTGCGGCGCACCTTGGCCAACGTGAACTCGCTGCCGGTGGAGCCGATGTCCTGGCCGTCCACGATTATGCGGCCGCTGTCGGGGCGCAGCAGGCGGATGACGCACTTGATGAAGGTGCTCTTGCCGATGCCGGAGGGGCCTATCACGCTGAACAGGTCCCCCTCCTTGATATCGACGGAGATGTCCTTGAGCACCTTGTGCTCCCCGAAAGCCTTGTTCAAATTCCTTATTTCGATCATACCTTCAAATTCAAGCCCTGGTGCGCCGTACGGGAGATGTGTCCCGCGGCGCGCGTTGCCGGGGCGGCTTGGGCCCGTCGGGCACGGGGTCTCGCACACCGTGCTCGCCCCTCGTCACTCCCTCGCCGCGCTGCGCAAGCGGCTTCGGTCCGCGACGGCCCTCCTGGCCCAAGCCGTCCCGGCACTGTAATCATACTCCTACCGCCACGAGCAGCGCGCTGATGAAATAGTCCAGCACCATCACCAGCACCATGCTGGTCACCACGGCCTCCGTGGTGGACTTACCCACGCCCTCGGCCCCGCCGGTGGTGCTGAGCCCCTTGTAGCAGGAGACCGTGGAGATCATGAACGCGAAGAAGAAGGTCTTCAGGAAGCCGTGCATGAAGTCCTTGACGTCCACGTAGGTGTAGATGTCGTTCATGAACACGCTGGTCGGGATGTCCAGCCTGACCACCCCGACGAGAGCGCCGCCTATGATGCCGAGAAAATCAGCGAACACCGTCAGCAGCGGCAGCATGATCATGAAGGCGATGTAGCGCGGAACCAGCAGGTAGCGGGTGGGGTTGGTGCCGAGCGTATAGAGCGCGTCTATCTGCTCGGTGACCCGCATCGTCCCTATCTCGGCGGTGACCACCGCCCCGGCTCGGCCCGCCACGACGATGGAGGTAAGGACCGGGCCCAGTTCCTTCAGCATCGAGAAGGCCACCATCGTGCCGATGTAAAGCGGCTCGTTGAAGAGGTTCTGCGAGGAATGCCCCGTCTGCAGGGACAGCACCATGCCGGTGAAGAAGCTGGTCAGGGCCACCACGGTCAGCGAGTTCACTCCTATCTTGACCGACTGCTTCACGGTCTCCGAGACCTCGAGCCTGGAGCGGAACAGCCAGAAGACCACGGACTTGAACATCAGCGCGCCGGCCCCCAGCGCCTCGGCGAGCGCGATCGCCTCGCGTCCTATCTTCTCGGTAACGTAGTGTTTCATTCCACGCACACCCGCGGCACCCGGCCCGTCACCAGCGTCACTATCTCGTAGGTGATGGTGCCCGCGATATCGGCCAGCTCGGCCGCGGTTATCTCCTCTCCGCCCTGCCGGCCCAGCAGCACCGCCTCGGAGCCGACCGCGGCGTCCTTCACGCCGGTCACGTCGACCATCGTCATGTCCATAGTGACGTTCCCCAGCACCCTGCAGCGCTTTCCGCCTATCAGCACGTCGGCCCTGTTGGAGAAGCGCCTGATATAGCCGTCCCCGTAGCCGGCCGGTATAGTGGCTATCTTCATCGCGCGGTCGGCCCTGAACGACTTATTGTAGCTGATGAAGGCCCCCTCGCGCACGTTCTTTATGAAGACCACGCTGGTCTTGAGCTGCATGACCGGCTCGAAGCCCTCCGCCAGCCCGTAGGCGGCGATGCCGCAGCGCACCATGTCCATGCGGCTGACCGGGTAGCGCAGCGTGGCCGCGGAGTTGGCCGCGTGGAGCATAAGGTCCTTCGCCCCGCGCCGCTCCAGGTCGGAGACGGTCTCGCTGAAGATGGAAAGCTGCTGGCCGGTGTAGTCAGGGTCGGTATCGGCGCTGGAGAGATGGGTGTAAAGTCCCGACACCTCAACGGCCCCGGAGGACGAGAGTTCTTCGTAGATCTTCAACACGGAGGGCCTGCGGGCCCCGATGCGCCCCATGCCGGTCTCGAGCTTTATGTGGCACCCCGCCTTCCGGCCGAGGCGGCGGGAGGCCTCTATGACCTGGCGCGCCGCGTCGAGGCTGGCGATCGTCACCATCATGCCGGCATTGATGGCTTCCACGAAGCTCTCGAAAGGGTACAGACTGCCCAGGACCAGCACCGGGCTCCTTACGCCGGCTTCGCGCAGCGCGAGCCCCTCCTCCACACAGGAAACGCCGAAGCCCCAGGCCAGCTTCTCCCTCTCCGCCAGGCGGGCGAGCGCGACCGCGCCGTGGCCGTAGGCGTTCGCTTTGACGACAAAGAGCAGCCTGGCGGGAGCGGCCGTCCGGCCGAGTTTTTCCAGATTGCCGCGGACGGCCCCGAGACTGATCTCCGCGCGGGTCGGTCGCAGCATGGGGGGCATGGCCGGGCTCAGAAGACCGTGGACTCCGGCAGCGGCTCTTCCTCTATAGCCTTAACGGCCGGGTTCTCGAACTTGGTGTACTCGCTGAATAAGGCCAGGTCGACTATGCCGACCTCGCCGTTGCGGTGCTTGGCTAGTATCAGCGTGGCCTGGTTCTTCACCGTGGGGTCCTCGCGCTTGTAATACTCGTCGCGGTGTATCATGGCCACCAGGTCGGCGTCCTGCTCTATGGAGCCGGAATCGCGCAGATCGGAGAGCATCGGCTTGTTGTCGGTGCGGCCCTTGTCCTCGGTGCGGCGGTTCAGCTGCGCCAGCGCTATGACCGGGAGCTTCAGGCTGCGCGCCAGGTCCTTCAGCAGGCGGGAGATCTCGGAGACCTCCTGCTGCCGGCTTTCGGTCTTGCCGGCGCCGCGGATAAGCTGCAGGTAGTCGATGATGACGAGCCCCAGCTCCTTGCCCTCGTTCCTCAGCTGGGTCATCAGCTTGCGCGTGCGGTTGCGGATGTCGAGGATGTTGAGGCCGGGCGTGTCGTCGATAAAGAGCGGGGACTCGGAGACGGTCTGCGTGACGCGGGTCAACTGAGGCCAGACCGACCTGGACAGCAGGCCTTTGCGCACCGCGCCGATGTTGGCGCGGGCGGCGCTGCAGATCATGCGCTGCATGATGGAGTGCTTGTCCATCTCCATCGAGAAGATGGCGGTCGGCACCTTCTTCTCGACGCAGGCGTGGTAGGCGACGTTGAGCGCCAGCGCGGTCTTGCCCATCGAGGGCCTGGCCGCGAGTATTATCAGGTCCGACTTCTGGAAGCCGCCGGTCATGCCGTCGAGCTTCAGGAAGCCGCTCGGCACGCCGGTCAGAGGCGAGCGCTGCGAGAACAGCTTTTCCATGCGCTCCAGCGTCTGCGCGGCCAGCGAGTCCGCCGAGGCGAAGCCGTGGTCGGTGTTGGTCTGGGCCACCTGCAGCACCTGCTGCTCCGCGTAGTCGATGATCTTGTCCACCGGCTCGGAGCCCTCCTGGGTCTTCTCCACTATCGTGGTGGAGACGCGGATCAGCTCGCGCATCAGGGCCTTCTCCCTGACGATGTTGGCGTAGGCCTGCGTGTGGGCCGACGTGGAGACCTTCTCCATAAGGTCGGCCAGGTACTTCTGCCCGCCCAGCTCCTCCAGACGATGGGTCTTCTTGAGCTCCTCGGTCAGCGTGACCACGTCCACCGGCATATGGCGTTGGTGCAGCTCCAGTATGGACTCGTAGATGCGGCGGTGCACGTCGCTGTAAAAATGCTTGGGCTGGAGGATCTCGACTACGCTCTCGAGCACGTCCTTATCTATGAGCAGAGCGCCGAGCACGGCCATTTCCGCCTCGGTGGAATGCGGAGGAACCTTGTTATAGCTCATGATGGTGGACCCCGTCTGGATCTGGCGCCCCCGGGGGGACGCCGCCGGAAAAACGACCCGCCGAGCCAACGCAGACTGAGTGCGGGGGCCCGGCGGGTTGCGTTGCTTACTTGCTCTGGGCTGAGACCGCTACCTTGATCTTGGCGGCGATATGCGGCTTAAGGGCTATCTCCACCTCGAAGGTCCCGACGGCCTTTATCGAGGCCGGCAGGCGTATCATGTCCTTGTGTATCTCGATGTCGGCGGCGGCCAGGTTCTTGATGATGTCGCTCTTGGCCACGGAACCGAACATCACGCCCTCTTCGGAAACGGGGCGCGAGAAGGAGAGCGTTATCGAGCCGAGGCGCTTGGCCAGCTCGTTCAGCGCGGCGTCCTCGGCCGCGACGCGCTTGGCGCGCTTCTCGGCGGAGTTCTTCCAGGCGCGCAGCGCGCCGGGAGTGGCGGTCTCCGCGAGGCCGCGGGGCATCAGGAAGTTGCGGGCGTAGCCGTCCTTAACGTTCTTGATCTCGCCGGACCGGCCGACCTTGTACACGTCTTTCTTGAGTATCACTTTCATGATTTAGCTCCGTTAGCCGTTGTAGGGCATGATGGACAGGTTGCGGTTGATCTTGACCGCCCTCATGATCTGGCGCTGGTGCCTGGCGCACGCGCCGGTGATGCGGCGGGAAAGTATCTTGCCGGTGTCGGTGCAGAAGCTCTTGACTATCTGGGTCTGCTTGTAGTCCACCAGCTCGATCTTCTCGGCGCACAGCCTGCACACCTTGCGGCGCGGCGCGAACCTGCGGCCGCCGGGGCGGCGCGGGCCGGCATAGGGCCTCGGGGCGGCGGCGGGCGCGGCCTCGGCCGGCTTCGGGGTGGTTTCTTTGTTCTCCATAATTCGCTCCTAGTATCTATTCCTGTTGGATCGTATCCGGCAAAGCCTTCTTGCGCCCGGCGCCTGCCGGGCTGGCCGTTCCGGGCTTTAAAGGGTTAGAACGGGACTTCCTCTATGCCGGACGAGTCGCCCTTGGGCTCCGCGTCCGCCTGTATCTCTTCCGCCGCCTCTTTAGAGCCGCCCTCTCCCGCCTCGGCGGCCCCGAAGGTCATCAGCTGCACGCGGCGGGCCGTGATCTTCAGCTCCTTGCGCTTCTGGCCGGCCTTGTCGGTGTACTCGGACGCCGTCAGGCGGCCCTCCACCAGCACCGGGCTGCCCTTGCGCATCTTCTCCTTGCAGCGCTCCGCGGCCGGGCCCCAGACGGTGACCGGCACGAAAGTAGTGTCGTCCTTCCATTCGCCGGAGGCCTGGTCCTGGTAGCGGCGGTTCACCGCCACCGACAGGGACACGACGCCCTGCTGCTTCTGGGTGAAGCGCAGCTCGGGGTCGCGCGTGAGGCGCCCCGCTATCATGACCTGGTTAAGTTCCGGTACGCGTATGTCCATGTCGGGCTGAGCTCAGGCCTTCTTCACGGGCTCCGCGGACGCCTTCATCATCATGGCGCGCAGCACGGTCTCCTGCAGCTTCAGGCCGTGGTTGATGGCCTTCACGCTCTCCGGAGAGGCCTTCACCTTCATGTAGACGTAATAGCCGTCGCGGTTCTTGCCGACAGCATGCGCGAATTTCTTGCGGCCGATGCGGTCCTCGGAGAGGACCTCGCCCTTCTCGTCGGTCAGGGTCTTCTTGGCCTTCTCGATCGCTTCCCCTACTTCGGCGTCCGTAAGCTGGGGGTTGATTATCAGCATTAACTCATAGGTATTCATAGTAGGTTAATGATAGCAAATGCGGGGATGGTTTACAAGGAGACCCCCCGGGGAGCGTCTACCGGCCCGGGGAACGCCGGCCGGCGGCGCGCGGGGCGCAGATGACTATCTGCTTCCCCGAGGCGGCGGTGAACGGGGCGCGGGAGAAGTCGCCGTAGCGGCCCAGCACCCTGAAGCCGTTGTAATGCACCAGCGCCAGCAGCTCCTCCGGGAAGAAACAGCGGAGATTCAAGGATTTTTTAACCGTATGACCGTCTTTTTCGCGCCGGTAATGCCAGACTATCCTGGAGACCTGGGCGGCCTTGTCGTAGCTGTACTGCTCGTTCACCAGCATCTTGCCGGTACCGGCCGGGTCGTCATAATAGGCCACCGGCAGCAGCTCCTCCGGGTCCCTGGAAAGGTAGCGGGGATCGGGGCTGAAGACGTCGAAAATGAAGCGGCCGCCCGGGGCCAGCGCCTTCCGCACCGAGGAAAAGAGACCCGCCAGGTCCTCCCTGCGCCCCAGGTGCTGCATGGAGTTGAAGGCCATGAAGACCAGCTTGAACCTGCGGCCGAAAGCGAATTTCCTCGCGTCGCCCCTGACAAGCGGCAGGTCCAGCCCGGCCTCTTTCGCCTTGGCCTTCGCGCGGGCCAGCATAGGCCCGGAGAAGTCCAGGCCGGTCATGTCCACGCCCGCTTTTTTCAGCGGCAGGGAGAGCCTGCCCGTGCCGCAGGCGAGCTCCAGCACCGGGCCGCGCGCCTTGCGGGCCTCGGCCAGGTAGAAGGGGAGGTCGTCCTCGTACGGCGTGTTGAAGGCGTCGTACTGCCCGCCGTCCCAGTACACCTCGGAGCCGTCGGCTATCCTGCTCATGCACATATTCTATCTTTTTCCGGGGCGGTCCCGCCCGGAGTACTTGCTATAATCTCCTCGTGCTGAAGGACTCCGACAAAAGGCTGCCGGCGGCGGCGGGCATACTGCTCGCGGCGCTGCTGGCCTTCGGCCTGACGCTGCGGGTGGGCTTCCTGTGGGACGACCACCGCATGATAGAGAGCAACCCGCATATCTCGATGAGCGCCGCCAACCTGGTCCGCGCTTTCAGGGGAGACCCGTTCGACCAGGGGCTCAACTACTACAGGCCGCTGCAGACGGTCAGCAACATGGCCGACTTCTCCCTGTGGGGCCTGAGGCCGTTCGGGTATCATCTCACCAATTTCGCCTTCCACGCAGCGGCGGCGCTGCTGTTCTTCCTCCTGGCGCTGGAGCTGGGTTTCGGCAGGGACGCCTCCTTCTGGGCGGCGGTACTGCTGGCGGCGCACCCGGCGGCCGTAGAGCAGATGCTGGTGATAGCCGGGCGCGCGGAGCTGGCCTCCGGCGCGTGCGTCGCCGCGTCGCTGCTGCTGTTCCTGCGCGGCCGCGCCGCCTGGTCCTTCCTGCTGTTCCTGGCCGCCTGCGGCTTCAAGGAGAACGGCGTGATAACCCCGACGCTGGCAGCCCTCTGCCTTTGGTACCTGCGCCGCCCCCGCTCCGAGTACCGCAAGCTGCTCCCTTTCCTGGCCTTCGTCCCGGTCTACCTGCTGCTGCGCCACGGAGCGCTGGGCATGGGGCTGTTCTCGCGCGGCGCGGGGCCGGTAGCGGCCGGACTGTTCCTTAAGGTGCCGCAGGCCGTGCTGGTCTATCTGAAGGAGGCCGCGCTGCCCTTCGACATGCACTCGCACCGGATGCAGCCGCAGCTGGCCGTCCTTAATTGGACGGCGCTGCCGGCGCTGGCGGCCGCGGCGGCGCTTATCTGGAGGAAGGGCGGCCGCGGCGCCGCCTTCTGCGCCGGCTGGTACCTGCTGAACCTGGCCCCGAAGTTCCCGCTGCTGGCGGCCAACGACCTGATGCTCGACCACTGGGCCTACCTTTCCAACGCCGGGCTGTTCCTCTGGGTTTCGGACAAGCTGGCGGGCAAAACGGCGGGCAGGCGCGCGCTGGCCGCCGCGGCGGCGGTATTCGTTCTGGCCTCGGCGCTCAACATCCCGAAGCGCGACACCGACCTGAAGATCTACGAGCACGCGGCGCTGAGCTCGGCGTCCAAGCCGATGCTCTACAACCTGGCGCGGGAGTATTATCTGCGCGGGCGCTTCCGGAAAAGCAGGCTGCTGCTGGAGCGCATAGCCGCGGAAGCGCCGGATGAGCCGTCCTACCTCGACGGGCTGGCGCTGGCGCGCTGGAAGGACGGCGACGCGCCCGGAGCGCTAAAGGCGCTGGACGCCGCGCTGGCGCTGAAGCCCGGAGACACGGAAACCCTCTTCAACCGCTACACCGTTCTCCGGGGTTCCGGCATGGACAAGGAAGCCGCCGCCGCGCTGATGGACCTTCTCAGGCTGCACCCGGACTACGCGCCGGCGCTGCTGGTGCTGGCCCGGTCCGAGGCCGCGGTCGGACGCGCGGCGGAGGCCGAAGGCCTGTACCGCCGCGTGCTCGCGGCCGACCCTGCCGACACCGAGGCCCTTAACGATTACGGCATACTGCTGGCCCGCCGGGGAGATATCGACGGAGCTGAAAGGCTCTTCAGGAAAGCGCTCGGCATAGCCCCCGGCATGCGTAGCGCGGCGGACAACCTGGCGAGGGCCGAGGAAATAAAAAAAGGCCGGTCGCGCTGACCGGCCATGGGACGCTTTCGCGAGACCTATTTCCCGAGCCCCGCCTTGAAAGCCCGCACCTCGCCCAGTATTATCAGCTCCCTGTCGCCGAAAGCCTTCAGCGCTTCCTTATATTCCGGCTTGTTCATCTGCCTGACCAGCGCGGCGTAGACAGAGGCCGCCTCGGACGCCCTGGCCGCGCGCGCCCGCAGCGAGGCCTCCAGCGACCTGGAAGGCTCTATGCGGCGCTGCCGGAAGCCGGTGCCCTCCTTGAAGATGCGCCCCAGCTCCGGCAGCCTCTCCCGTTTCTCGTCCGCCAGCTTGCCGTAGAAGGCGGCCGCCGCCGGGAAGGCCTCGCCGTCGGTCTCGCAGGCGGAGATGTCCTCCATCTCGCCGCAGATCGCGGACCTGATAAGTTCTTTAAGCGTCATAGACCCGCCTCCAGCGAAATTTTCACCACCACTTTCACCACGGGCCCCGGCGCGCCGGCGGCCAGCCGCGGCGCGTGGGCGTCTTCCGGCCAGAACACGGCCAGCTCTCCCGGCCCGAGCCGCACGGGGGTCCAGGCGGCCGCCCTGCCGAAGCAGGCGTCCTTTTTTCCGTCGTACGCCTCGGCCACGGCCACGCCTTCCAGCGGCGCCC